>NZ_JBBYHR010000020.1:0-1272 GCF_038289855.1 Flavobacterium arundinis | reverse complement strand
CATAGGTGTTCGGAAGACAAAAGTTCATTGAAATATTTTCATATATTAGATTTATAAACTTGATTATGCCAAAGAAAATAAGCGTAAGTTCTTTGTTGAAACTAATAGACAAAGATGTTTTAGATTCAATCAGGATAGAAACTAATGTTGATTATAAAGCCAAAAAACTATCTGGAGAAGTAGTATTGAAACTCGTTTTAATGAGTGTTTTAGACGATACAAAAGTTAGCCTTCGGATTATGGAAAAAGTTTTTTCCAGTACCATGTTTAAGCTTTTTTCTGGAATTGAAAAAGAAGAAACCATTAGGTTTAGTAGTATTTCCGAGCGCCTGTCTTCTATAAGGTATGAATATTTTGAAAAGATATTTCAGAATGTTATCAACTTATCAAAGCCTTATTTTAAAGATGGTTTGAAAGAATACAATATTAGGCAATTCGATTCTACAAGCTTGTCTTTATCTGGAAAACTCTTAAAAAAAGGGATGGTTAATGGCCTTAAAAATAAGGAAGGGAAGCATGCAAAAACCCAGGTTAAATTCACCATTGGGTTATTACACAATCTTCCATCTGAACTGAATTTTTACAATGAGCAAAAACATTTAGGAGAAGATATAACATTGCGGGAGGCAATATTAAAAGCGGATATTGAAGATAATGAGATTGTTGTGTTTGACAGGGGCCTGAAAAAACGAAAAACTTTTAAGGAATTTAGTGATAACAATATTTTCTTTGTGACAAGGATTAACCCAACGAAAAGCATTAAGGTCATAGAGAAAAATATATTAGATAAAGAAGTTAAAACAGAAACTTTAAAGATTTTAAGTGATGAGATTGTCAACCTCTATCACGAGGGAAAAATATTGCTCAAAGTACCGTTTAGACTTATAAAAGCGGAATCCATAGCTACAGGAGAGACAATGTTATTTCTTACCAATATCGTAGAGATGGAAGCTGGTGAGATAACTGATATATACAGGAAAAGATGGGATATCGAAGTGTTTTTCAAGTTTATCAAACAACACTTGCATTTCAAACATTTTCTCAGTTATAATGAGAACGGGATCAAAGTAATGATGTACATGACAATGATAGCTGCAATACTGATACTTATATACAAAAAACTCAATGAGATAAAGAGTTATAAGATTGCCAAGTACGAGTTCGTGGAAGAATTAAATATGGAAATAATAAAAGAAATAGTGGTAATCTGCGATGGAGATCCAAGCAAAATACCACTATCTAATATGGTTTAAAGTCTTCCGAACACTTATG
>NZ_JBBYHR010000019.1:2103-5145 GCF_038289855.1 Flavobacterium arundinis | reverse complement strand
AAAGGCGATGACATACTCTCCCACAAATTGCAGTACCATCTGCGCAGGCGGGCTTAACTACTCTGTTCGGGATGGGAAGAGGTGAGCCCCGCCGCAATAACCACCTTAAAAGGTTCATTGCTTTGGACAATGATTTACGCGTATAGAGTTAACTTAAAACTGTAAACCGTAAACTAATAATATTAACATACTGAGATAAAGAAAAGAAGAATAGAATTAGAAAGTTCTCCCTGCCCCTTGCGGGGCAGGAAAGAGATGTACATAAGCTTACAGGTTATTAGTACTACTCGACTATGACATTACTGCCTTTACATCTATAGCCTATCAACGTGGTCATCTTCCACGACCTTTAAAAGAAATCTCATCTTGTGGTGGGTTTCGCGCTTATATGCTTTCAGCGCTTATCCCTTCCCGACGTAGCTACTCTGCGGTGCCCCTGGCGGGACAACAGATACACTAGAGGTCAGTCCGACTCGGTCCTCTCGTACTAGAATCAGATCCACTCAAATTTCTAACGCCCACAGTAGATAGAGACCGAACTGTCTCACGACGTTCTGAACCCAGCTCGCGTGCCACTTTAATGGGCGAACAGCCCAACCCTTGGGACCTTCTCCAGCCCCAGGATGTGACGAGCCGACATCGAGGTGCCAAACCCCCCCGTCGATATGAGCTCTTGGGGGAGATCAGCCTGTTATCCCCGGCGTACCTTTTATCCTTTGAGCGATGGCCCTTCCATGCGGAACCACCGGATCACTATGCTCTACTTTCGTACCTGATCGACCTGTATGTCTCTCAGTCAAGCTCCCTTATGCCATTGCACTCTACGCACGGTTACCAAGCGTGCTGAGGGAACCTTTAGAAGCCTCCGTTACTCTTTTGGAGGCGACCACCCCAGTCAAACTACCCACCAAGCAATGTCCCCCGGATACCGGGGTTAGGCCTCAGATAAGCAAAGGGTGGTATTTCAACAATGACTCCACAACGCCTGGCGACGCCATTTCACAGTCTCCCACCTATCCTACACATCACTTATCCAAGGTCAATACTAAGCTATAGTAAAGGTGCACAGGGTCTTTTCGTCCCACTGCGGGTAATCGGCATCTTCACCGATACTACAATTTCACCGAGCTCATGGCTGAGACAGTGTCCAGATCGTTACACCATTCGTGCAGGTCGGAACTTACCCGACAAGGAATTTCGCTACCTTAGGACCGTTATAGTTACGGCCGCCGTTTACCGGGGCTTCAATTCAATGCTTCTGGTTACCCATAACATCTCCTCTTAACCTTCCGGCACCGGGCAGGTGTCAGGCCCTATACTTCATCTTACGATTTTGCAGAGCCCTGTGTTTTTGATAAACAGTCGCCTGGACCTTTTCACTGCGGCCAGCATTGCTGCTGGCGACCTTTCTCCCGAAGTTACAGGTCTATTTTGCCTAATTCCTTAGCCATGAATCTCTCGAGCACCTTAGGATTCTCTCCTCGACTACCTGTGTCGGTTTACGGTACGGGTTCTTATAATCTAAGTTTAGAGGTTTTTCTTGGAAGCCCTTAGGCACACTATCTCTTTGCCCGAAGGCTCTGAGTACTATCGTATTTCACCAGTTCCTGCGCATTTGACTACAGGACCTATAGCTAGGTACTTCAACGAACTATTCCGTCAGTTCGCGGTGCTTTCATCACTCCGTCGCCCCATCACAATTATAAGAAGTACGGGAATATTAACCCGTTGGCCATCGACTGTCCCTTTCGGGTTCGCCTTAGGTCCCGACTAACCCTCAGCTGATTAGCATAGCTGAGGAAACCTTAGTCTTTCGGTGTGCGGGTTTCTCGCCCGCATTATCGTTACTTATGCCTACATTTTCTTTTCTATCCGCTCCAGCATACCTCGCAGTACACCTTCGACGCCGATAGAATGCTCCCCTACCACTTGTAATAAATTACAAATCCATAGCTTCGGTACTATACTTATGCCCGATTATTATCCATGCTCGTCCGCTCGACTAGTGAGCTGTTACGCACTCTTTAAATGAATGGCTGCTTCCAAGCCAACATCCTAGCTGTCTGGGCAGACAAACCTCGTTTTTTCAACTTAGTATAGATTTGGGGACCTTAGCTGATGGTCTGGGTTCTTTCCCTCTCGGACATGGACCTTAGCACCCATGCCCTCACTACTGGTTATCATTATATAGCATTCGGAGTTTGTCAGGAATTGGTAGGCGGTGAAGCCCCCGCATCCAATCAGTAGCTCTACCTCTATATAACTAGTGTCCAGCGCTGCACCTAAATGCATTTCGGGGAGTACGAGCTATTTCCGAGTTTGATTGGCCTTTCACCCCTACCCACAGGTCATCCGAAGACTTTTCAACGTCAACCGGTTCGGACCTCCACTGTGTGTTACCACAGCTTCATCCTGCCCATGGGTAGATCACACGGTTTCGCGTCTACCATTACTGACTAAAGCGCCCTATTCAGACTCGCTTTCGCTACGGATCCATACCTTAAGTACTTATCCTTGCCAGCAACGGTAACTCGTAGGCTCATTATGCAAAAGGCACGCCGTCACACCACAAAGGTGCTCCGACCGCTTGTAGGCGTATGGTTTCAGGATCTATTTCACTCCGTTATTCACGGTTCTTTTCACCTTTCCCTCACGGTACTGGTTCACTATCGGTCTCTCAGGAGTATTTAGCCTTAGCGGATGGTCCCGCCAGATTCAGACAGGGTTTCACGTGCCCCGCCCTACTCAGGATACCACTATTTATTATATTCCTTACCTGTACGGGGCTATCACCCTGTATCGCGCAACTTTCCAGATGCTTCCAGTTCGGTTTACATAAAATGTCGTGGTCCTACAACCCCAATTATGCCGTAACACAATTGGTTTGGGCTAATCCGCGTTCGCTCGCCACTACTTACGGAATCACTTTTGTTTTCTTCTCCTCCGCCTACTTAGATGTTTCAGTTCAGCGGGTTTGCCCTCCTATCGGAGTACTATGTCTTCAACATAGTGGGTTGCCCCATTCGGATATCTACGGATCAA
>NZ_JBBYHR010000019.1:0-2003 GCF_038289855.1 Flavobacterium arundinis | reverse complement strand
TTAGTAGTCCCGGGCAGACTCGAACTGCCGACCCCTACATTATCAGTGTAGTACTCTAACCAGCTGAGCTACGAGACTATTTTTAGATATTAGATTATTGGACTTTTAGATTATTAGATAATATCCAATAATCCAGCCATCTAACGATCTAAAGATCCTTTTAAAGCTCTCTTCTTCTTTGTATTATTTGAACTAACAGCGAGAGTAAGCATTTCTTCTTACTATAGATAAGACCTGAGACCGTGTCTCTAGAAAGGAGGTGTTCCAGCCGCACCTTCCGGTACGGCTACCTTGTTACGACTTAGCCCCAGTTACCAGTTTTACCCTAGGCAGCTCCTTGCGGTCACCGACTTCAGGTACCCCCAGCTTCCATGGCTTGACGGGCGGTGTGTACAAGGCCCGGGAACGTATTCACCGGATCATGGCTGATATCCGATTACTAGCGATTCCAGCTTCACGGAGTCGGGTTGCAGACTCCGATCCGAACTGTGACCGGCTTTATAGATTCGCTCCTGGTCGCCCAGTGGCTGCTCTCTGTACCGGCCATTGTAGCACGTGTGTAGCCCAGGACGTAAGGGCCGTGATGATTTGACGTCATCCCCACCTTCCTCACGGTTTGCACCGGCAGTCTCGTTAGAGTTCCCGACATGACTCGCTGGCAACTAACGACAGGGGTTGCGCTCGTTATAGGACTTAACCTGACACCTCACGGCACGAGCTGACGACAACCATGCAGCACCTTGTAAGTTGTCCGAAGAAAAACCTGTTTCCAAGCCTGTCAACCTACATTTAAGCCCTGGTAAGGTTCCTCGCGTATCATCGAATTAAACCACATGCTCCACCGCTTGTGCGGGCCCCCGTCAATTCCTTTGAGTTTCAGGCTTGCGCCCGTACTCCCCAGGTGGGATACTTATCACTTTCGCTTAGCCACTCAGTCCGAAAACCAAACAGCTAGTATCCATCGTTTACGGCGTGGACTACCAGGGTATCTAATCCTGTTCGCTCCCCACGCTTTCGTCCATCAGCGTCAATATAATGTTAGTAACCTGCCTTCGCAATTGGTATTCCATGTAATATCTAAGCATTTCACCGCTACACTACATATTCTAGTTACTTCACAGTAATTCAAGTTCTACAGTATCAATGGCAGTTCGACAGTTGAGCTGCCGGATTTCACCACTGACTTATAAAACCGCCTACGGACCCTTTAAACCCAATGATTCCGGATAACGCTTGGATCCTCCGTATTACCGCGGCTGCTGGCACGGAGTTAGCCGATCCTTATTCTTACGGTACCGTCAATACTCTACACGTAGAGTGGTTTCTTCCCGTACAAAAGCAGTTTACACACCATAGATGCTTCATCCTGCACGCGGCATGGCTGGATCAGGCTTGCGCCCATTGTCCAATATTCCTCACTGCTGCCTCCCGTAGGAGTCTGGTCCGTGTCTCAGTACCAGTGTGGGGGATCTCCCTCTCAGGACCCCTACCCATCATAGCCTTGGTATGCCGTTACCATACCAACTAGCTAATGGGACGCATGCTCATCTTACACCAATAAATCTTTAATAATAATGTGATGCCACATCAATATACTATAAGGTATTAATCCAAATTTCTCTGGGCTATCCCTTAGTGTAAGGCAGATTGCATACGCGTTACGCACCCGTGCGCCGGTCTCAAAGTCCGAAGACTTCTACCCCTCGACTTGCATGTGTTAGGCCTGCCGCTAGCGTTCATCCTGAGCCAGGATCAAACTCTTCATCGTATGTTTTTAATATTTTACGATCTGTATTCAGGTCTTTTAATTCCCTAATAAGCAGAGCTTCTTACTCTCTCTTATGCTGTCAATCCAATATGTCTATGAACGTATCATTCTTTTTATTTTCGCTTCCCTTCTTTGCCTTGCGACTCTCTCGGTAAGCGGCTGCAAAAGTACAACTTCTTTTTATTCCCGCAAGCTTTTTGAAAACTTTTTTTAATTTATTTTCTCCGGCTTATTT
>NZ_JBBYHR010000018.1:0-9595 GCF_038289855.1 Flavobacterium arundinis | reverse complement strand
CACCATGAGTGGATAATTCTCCGCGCTCAATCTCCTGAACGATTTGTAATTTAAGAGACAGGCTGTAATCTCGCTGGGTTCGCTTTACATAATTTCTTTCTTCTGACATAATGAAGTTTTTTTTGTATCGCTATTTCAGGACGAGACATAGTCAACAAATAAAAGAGCCTGCAAGTAAACGCTTGCAGGCTCTATATTTTTTATCGCAGAGAGGAAGGGATTCGAACCCTCGATACCCTTGTGGAGTATACACACTTTCCAGGCGTGCGCCTTCGACCACTCGGCCACCTCTCTAAGTTTATTGCGGGGCAAAAATAGAATATTAAAACCGTATTAAAAAATTATTACGACAATTCTCCGCGCAGGGATGATTCGAACAGCGTTTTGAATTGGCCGGCAGGGATATCCTGGCCTAAAAGGTACATCATCTTGGTTATCGCTGCCTCTGTGGTAATATCGGCACCTGAGATCACGCCTATTTCCTTGAGCATGGTACTGGTTTCATAATGACCCATATTCACGCTTCCGCCCGAACACTGGGTCACATTAACGATCTGTACGCCATTTTGTATCGCATTTTGCAATATGGATATGAAGTAGATATCGGTTGGTGCATTGCCAGATCCGTAGGTTTCGAGCACTACTCCTTTCAGTCCTGGGGTGTTCAGTATCGAAGACAGTACACGCTCATTGATACCGGGGAACATCTTGATGATGACTACATTGTCTTCAAAGTTTTTGCGCACCTGCAATCCCTTGCCCGGTTCGTGGGGCCATAACAGTTCTTTGGTCACTTTCAAATGTACGCCGGATTCGGCAAGTGCCGGATAATTGGGGGACGTGAAGGCCTTAAAATGCTCCGCGCTTATTTTGGTGGTACGGTTGCCCCTGTATAATTTGGATTCAAAATACAGGCACACTTCGCGTATCACGGGATGATTCTTTGTTTGCAGCGAAGCTATCTGTATGGCCGTAATAAGGTTCTCTTTGGCATCAGTGCGCAGGTCCCCGATAGGCAGTTGGGAGCCGGTGAATACTACGGGCTTAGCTACATTTTCGAGCATAAAACTCAAAGCGGATGCCGAATAGCTCATGGTATCCGATCCGTGCAATATCACAAAACCATCAAAATTATCGTAGTTGTCTTCTATCAGTGTAGCCAGATTTGCCCATTTATCCGTATTCATGTTGGAAGAGTCGATAGGCTTTTCGAATGAAACAGTTTCTATATTACAATCCAGCTGCTTCAGTTCGGGGATACGGTCTAATATTTTTTTGAAATCGAATACTTTTAGGGCCCCGGTTTCAAAATCCTTTACCATACCAATTGTCCCTCCGGTATATATCAGTAAAATAGAGGGCTTAGACATTCTGGTACTTCATTTTGTTTACCACCGGGTTAGCGTACATCGCCAGAAAGCCTTCGCGAACGATCTTGTTCTCAATATCAATGCGCATTTCCAGCCGCCTTTCAAACAGCTGCTTCTCCTTATCGGTATAATGCGCCGCGAACTGATTCGTGTTATGTAACAGGTCGTAAGCAATATAGTTAGTAGGCCACAGCTTGTAGGAAGCAAGTATAGAGTCGTCTATTACCTGCGCCAGGGCCTGTATCTGCTTGTTTTGGTTGTCATGCTCTTCCTTTATCCTGTCCAGCTCACTGTCCAGTATTTCGCCAACCTGAATATGTATCCGCTTCTTCTGCCCCATAATCCCACTGATTAGCGTCATGAAATCTTCATTTTTTTCTTTAATGTAAATCTCATCATTAGCTTCGGCCATAAGCCTTGGCATTTTCAGCATATCGGTTGGGTCATATTCGTAAGAAATAGAAACCGGTACGATCTTCATCTTTTTGAAATAATCCATCAGGTTGTCTTCGTCCGATGCCATAGCGAGCATTTTCAATACACCCTGCTGGGTGGTATCATTACCATCCTTGGTCCGTCCTTCACGCTGTGCGATCCATACCGAGCGGTTTTCACGGGTAAGCAGCTGATAAATGTATTCCGACATCAGCTTGGAACTCTGCAGCAACTCGCGCGGCGAAAGGCTCCTTTGCACTAAAAAATTCCGGTTAAGCTTTGACAGCGTATGAAGGAATGCTTTCTGCACAAGGTTGTCGCCAATAGCCGATGCTGTCATGATAAGTTTATGGTCGTAAAGGCTTACGTTGATGAGCGATGTATCGAGGATAATGTCCCTATGATTGGATATATAAAGGTAAGGCGTGTGCTTGCCAAGTTTTTCAAAGCCGGAAGTTGTAAGGCCTTCGGAACTCTTTTTCAGCACCATCTGGATGGCCTGGTAGATGAAGTTAATCTGGAAATCCCTCTTGGAATGCGTTTTTTTCAGCTGCTCTGTCCAAACCGCCTCTTCCACATCGGGAAAAGTGAAGCTCATAAGCGCCTTCATCATAGGGTGGTGTACTACACTCCGTATAGCCTCATTAACCTCACTGTCATAATAAGGCCGTATATGATCAAATTTCGACATGTACTTCTTAAGGGTTAAAACAATTCACAAATGAACAAAAAATTATTGAATTTAAACCGAAATTCTTTGTTAAATACCATATATGGCTTTCGAATTTTCGGTAGTGGCTACCGCAATTTCATCTAACGAAACGCCATAAATACCCGCTAGTTTTTCGGCTACTAATTTTGTGTAGGCACTCTCATTGCGCTTGCCGCGAAAAGGCACCGGCGCAAGATACGGCGAATCGGTTTCCAGCACAATATGTTTCAGGTCAATATCTTTCAAAAACTGGTCAATCTTTCCATTTTTGAAAGTGGCTACTCCCCCTATCCCGAGTTTCATATTGTAGCCAATTGCTTTTTGCGCCTGGTCAAAATCGCCTGTAAAACAATGGAATATCCCGAACAGATCGTCTCCTTTTTCCGATTCCAATACTTCGAACACTTCATCAAAAGCATCCCGGCAATGGATGTTTATGGGGAGCTTATATTTTTTTGCCAGTTGGATTTGGTGCTTAAAAGCATACTGCTGCTCTGCAAGGCGGGTCTTATCCCAAAAAAGGTCGATGCCTATCTCGCCCACCGCATAGAATTTATGGTTTGCCAATTGCTCCTCTACATGAGCCAGTTCTTCCATGTAATTTTCTTTAACGTATGTGGGATGCAGGCCCATCATCAGGAATACATTCTCAGGATATTGTTTTTCCAGATCATACATTTGTTGGGTGTAGCCGGAATCTATAGACGGTACAAACAATCGCTGTACACCCGCCTCGATCGCGCGCTGTATCATGGCATCGCGGTCTTCGGCAAATTCCTCGCTGTATAAATGGGTATGGGTATCGGTAAGTATCATTGTAATGTTTGTTCAGTCGCAAAATTACGAACAATTTTCTGCCACAAATTACACGAATTTCACCAATTTTCATTTTATACTGAAATTATAGCCTGATAATAGCCATCTGCCAGCATTTATGAAAATTCGTGTAATACGTGGCTTAAACTTTTATTATTTTTGGCTTATGGATAATTTATACAGCACGCTCAAGGGAAAAGGATACAAAAAGATAAAATTTAAAATTTCCAAAACACAGCATTTGCTTATTAAAGGAAAAATAAACGGCGTGGAAGGCAACTTTATACTCGACACCGGTGCCTCGAACAGCTGCGTTGATTTTGAAGGCATTGGCCATTTCCAACTTTCAGCATCCGACTCCGATACCAGGGCAGCCGGAGCAGGCGGCATCGGTATGCTTACACAAACCTCCGTTAAAAACACCCTGAAACTGGGCCGCTGGTCTACCAAAAAGTTTGGGCTGGTGATCTTCGATATGTCACACGTCAATGAAGCGCTGCGCCAGTATAAGGCAAAGCCCGTACATGGCATTATCGGGGCAGATGTCCTGATGAAAGGTAAGGCTATCATTGACTACCATAATCATTGTTTTTATTTGAAAAAATAACAGCCTGTTTGCAAGTTATAGTCACCAGTATTTACCCAATTAAAAAACCAATTATTACAGTGAAAAAATTATTCTTGTTTATCTGCCTTTCGGTTTCTGTTTTATTTTTTACTGCCTGTTCGAATAATGACGATTCGCCATCAGGCAACAGGGTTTCGTTTAAAATAAACGGGGTACAAAAAACCTTCAGGGGTGTTGCTGCAATTGGAGAATCTGATAATGGAGGAGCAACTATCCTGTACCATATTAAAGCCGCTACCGATGCCAATTCTGCCGAGATCATTAGTTTTTACGTTCCGGCAGGCACTACAGGCGCCAACATGGCTTATAGCTTTGATTATGTAACAGATAATACTCTCTTCACGAATAATGGCGTTTCTTCGAATGTCACGGTCAACAGCAATAAAAAAATGAAAGGCAGTTTTTCAGGATCTGTAGTAAATGATGCCGGACAGGTAAAGACCATTACTGACGGTACCTTTGATATTGATCTATAGGAAGAAAAAACATTTTATTTCATTTTGCCAACGCAACCTTTTAATTATTTAAGCATCTGATATATAGTCTGTCGCATAGCGGCATCCCTATATAGAAAAAGCCCACTCAGTGATGAGCGGGCTTTTTTGCTTTATTGCTAATACTTATTAAAGTTCCAATGCTTTTTTAGGATTGTTGTCCATCAATAGCTCAGCAGGGTTTTCAAGGCCTTCTTTTACCGCTACAAGGAAACCAACCGACTCACGCCCGTCGATGATCCTGTGGTCATAAGATAGTGCTACATACATCATTGGGTGGATCTCCACTTTACCATTTACGGCAATCGGGCGCTCGATGATGTTGTGCATACCAAGTATACCGGATTGCGGAGGGTTGATGATCGGCGTAGAAAGCATGCTCCCGAATACACCGCCATTGGTAATGGTGAAGGTACCACCAGTCATATCGTCAACAGTGATCTGTCCGTCACGTGCACGAAGCGCAAGGCGTTTGATCTCTGCCTCAATACCACGGAAAGAAAGCGTCTCCGCGTTTCTTACCACCGGTACCATTAGGCCTTTCGGACCTGATACCGCTATCGATACGTCTACGAAGTCATATGCTATTTTATAGTCACCGTCCATCATCGAATTCACATCCGGGAACAGCTGTAATGCCCTTACCACCGCTTTGGTGAAAAATGACATATAACCAAGGCTCACACCGCCGTGTTTTGCTTTAAAGGCATCTTTATACTCGTTCCTCAGGTTGTTTATAGGCGTCATGTTCACCTCGTTGAACGTGGTAAGCATTGCCGTTTCGTTCTTAGCCGAAACCAAACGCTCTGCAACTTTCCTGCGAAGCATGGAAAGTTTGGTTTTCTCAGAGCCGCGGTTGCCGCCTGTCGGTGTACCCATAGACGGTACATGGTTTACTGCATCGTCTTTTGTGATCCTTCCGCCTTTTCCGGTTCCGGAAACGCTTGAAGCATCTACATTTTTTTCGTCTAATATTTTGCGTGCTGCCGGAGATGGCGTGCCCGATGCGTAGCTTTTCGGCCCCCCATCCCCCGAAGGGGGAGTTTGAGCAACTGGCGTGGCAACAGGTGCTTCAGCTTTTGGTTCTTCTTTTTTTACTTCTGCTTTCTTTTCTTCTTCTTTAGGCGCATCCTGTTTCGGAGCATCTCCCCCTTTGGGGGTCGGGGGGCTTGCATCGGTATCAATAAGGCATACTACCTGACCTACTTTTACAGCATCGCCTTCTTCTGCTTTTAATGTAATGATACCCGCAGCTTCGGCAGGAAGCTCAAGGGTTGCTTTATCTGAATCCACTTCGGCAATAGCCTGGTCTTTTTCTACATAATCACCATCCTTTACCAGCCATGTTGCGATTTCAACTTCTGTGATCGATTCTCCCGGTGAAGGGACTTTCATTTCTAAAATCATATCAGTATGCTTTATTGTGTTCCTATATTATTGAAAATCAAAAATACGATTAATTAAATAAATCCTTATTAAAAACCATCGCAATGGCAGCGGCATGGCGTTTTTTAGAACGGGTATAGCTTCCTGCGGCAGGTGCGCTGTACGCTTTAAGGGATGCTACCCTTAACTTCACCTCGTTAAAGTTCATCAACATATAGCTGTAAGCCCCCATGTTCCTCGGCTCTTCCTGTGCCCATACATAGTCGTCGGCATTAGGATATTTGGCAATGATCGCCCTGATCTGCTCTACAGGCAGCGGGAACAATTGCTCTATCCTTACCACGGCAACATCATCGCGTTTCAGGTTTTCCCTTTCGGCAATAAGGTCGTAGTAGAATTTACCGGTACACAGCACAAGCGTTTTCACTTTAGCTGCATCTGCTGCCGGGTCGTCAAGCACTTCCTGGAATGAGCCTTCTGCAAACTCATCCACAGTAGAAACTACCAATGGGTGGCGTAAAAGGCTTTTCGGGGTGAACACGATAAGCGGTTTGCGGAAAGTCGTTTTCATCTGCCTCCTCAAAAGGTGGAAGAAGTTGGCCGGTGTTGTACAGTCGGCTACATACATATTGTGGTTGGCACAAAGCTGAAGGAAACGCTCCATACGGGCAGACGAGTGCTCTGCTCCCTGGCCTTCATAACCGTGCGGCAATAGCATCACGATACCGTTCTGATTGTTCCATTTATCTTCGGCTGCCGAAATATACTGGTCGATCATGATCTGGGCGCCATTGGAGAAATCCCCAAACTGTGCTTCCCAGATAGTTAGCGTTTTAGGGCTTGCAAGGGCATAGCCATAATCAAAGCCTAATACACCGTATTCAGACAACAATGAGTTATAAATATGGAATTTGCCATTTTGGCCTTTCAGCGTGTTAAGCAGCACTACCTCTTCTTCAGAGTCTTCTACCTTAACAACGGCGTGGCGGTGCGAGAAGGTTCCCCTTTCCACATCCTGGCCGGACATGCGCACATCGTAGCCTTCCGTCATTAACGAGCCGTAAGCAAGCAATTCGGCCATAGCCCAATCCAGCTTATTGGTTTCAAAATACATCGCTTTCCTGTCATTGATCAGCTTTTGTATCTTGCTTATGAATTTTTTATCCGCAGGCAATTCAGTTATTACCTTCGCAATATCCGTCAGTATCTCTTTAGAGAAAGCGGTATTCACTTTTTGCAGCATCTGCGCTTCGTCAGCCTGTGCATAGCCTTCCCACTCATTCTGCATGAACGGGGTAATTATCGTCAGGTCTTTTTTGCGTGAAGCCTCAAGGTTCTGCTCGAGAACTGCTTTATATTCTTTTTCAAGTGTGCCTACAAAATCATTTGCTATCACGCCTTCACTAATAAGCTTTTCGGCATAGATATCGCGCGGATTTTGGTGCTTGGCAATGATCTTGTATAGTTTCGGCTGGGTAAAACGCGGCTCATCGCCTTCGTTGTGGCCGTATTTCCTGTAACCTAAAAGGTCGATGAACACGTCGCTGCCAAATTTCATCCTGTAATCCAGGGCGAACAGCATAGCATGAACCACGGCTTCTGCATCATCGGCATTCACATGAAGCACCGGCGAAAGCGTTACTTTAGCCACATCGGTACAATACGTTGACGAACGTGCATCAAGGTAGTTGGTTGTAAACCCTACCTGGTTGTTCACCACCATATGGATGGTACCGCCTGTTTTATAACCGTCAAGCTTCGCCATCTGGATAATTTCATATACGATCCCCTGCCCTGCTACTGCAGCATCGCCATGAAGTGCAATAGGAAGCACTTTCGAGAAATCGTCCTGGTAATACCTGTCCTGTTTGGCACGTGCAATACCTTCAATCACCGCTCCTACCGTTTCAAGATGCGAAGGATTCGGTGCCAGGTTGATATTGATCTGCTTGCCTGTTTTTGTAACTTTATTGGATGTAAGCCCAAGGTGGTATTTAACGTCGCCATCAAAAAGGGCATCGTCATCGTAGTCTTTACCGTCAAACTCGCTGAATATATCAGAAGTCGATTTGCCGAACACGTTCGCCAGAACATTAAGGCGGCCCCTATGGGACATACCCATAACGAACTGCTCCACGCCTTTCTCTGCAGCAGCCTCGATAAGCGCATCAAGCGCCGGGATAAGCGATTCGCCGCCCTCAAGGGAAAAGCGTTTCTGGCCTACATATTTTGTATGAAGGAAGTTCTCGAAAGAAACCGCTTCATTCAGTTTTGAAAGGATGTTCTTCTTTTGGTCAGCCGAAAAATTAGGCTGGTTGTCATTTACAGTAAGCCTGTTCTGAATCCATTTCCTGGTTTCAGGATCACGGATGTACATGTACTCGATACCAATGTGGTTGCAATACACCTTGCGCAAATGGTCTACTATCTGCCTTAGCGTGGCCTGTTGCAATCCGGCCTCTTTGCCTGCGTCAAATACCGTATCAAGGTCGGCATCGGATAAGCCAAAAGTTTCCAGAGAAAGGTTGGGGGAAAATATCCTCCTGTCCCTTACCGGGTTGGTTTTGGTGAAAAGGTGCCCACGCGTGCGGTAGCCTTCGATAAGGTTGAGTACCTTAAACTCTTTCTGTAGTTTTTCCGGTATGCCCGAATAGTCCGAAACCGGCTGTGCTACAGGCTGTGCCTGCTGTACATCCAGCACTTCATAACCATTGCCTGACATTCCGAAATCGAATCCCTGAAAGAAGCTTCTCCAGCTTGGTTCTACACTGTCGGGATTCTCTATATATTGATCGTATAAATCTGCGAAAAATGCAGTGTGTGCTGCGTTTAAGAATGAAAACCTATCCATACTAATGTCTTTATACCTTAGTTTTTAAAAAAATCAATGCAAAAGTACGATAATTGTAATAATCTTATCACGTTTTTTCTATATTTATCAATACTATTTATACCTTAAGCCGCTATGAAAAATTACATTAACATTTTATTGGGAAAACCAACCCTACTTATTGCATTTTGCATTTTTGCTGTGGCTTCGAATGCACAAGACGATGAAGATTTCTGGAGCAGGGTGCGCTTTGGCGGTAACGTAGGCGTTGGATTTGGCAGTGGCTATACCGACATACTGATTGCCCCAGGCGCGATATACCAGTTTAACGATTATCTAGCCCTGGGCGCGGGCCTTCAGGGAGCTTATGTGTACCAAAGGGATTATTATTCTTCAAAAATGTATGGAGGTTCTGTGATCGGGATATTGAACCCGTTACCCCAAATCCAGTTGTCCGCAGAATTAGAGCAATTGCGCGTTAACCTTGACTATGATGGTAAATATTTCGAAACGCTTAATGATGCCCCTAGTAGTCCGCGGCATCGGGATTTCTGGAATACCGCATTATTCTTTGGGGCAGGGCTCCGTATGGATAATGTGACTATAGGCATGCGGTATAATGTGCTGTATAAAGAAAGAGATTTAGTATACAGTAATGCGTTCATGCCTTTTGTGAGGGTTTATTTTTAAAATTTGATAGAACACAAAAAGAAACGCGGATGACGCTGATCTTGGCGGATTGGCGCGGATTTTTTTCAAAATCACTATTTGAAGTTTGAATAACACACCTACAAGGTCTTAGAGACATAGGTGTTCGGAAGACAAAAGTTCATTGAAATATTTTCATATATTAGATTTATAAACTTGATTATGCCAAAGAAAATAAGCGTAAGTTCTTTGTTGAAACTAATAGACAAAGATGTT
>NZ_JBBYHR010000017.1:0-9959 GCF_038289855.1 Flavobacterium arundinis | reverse complement strand
CAAGTACGAGTTCGTGGAAGAATTAAATATGGAAATAATAAAAGAAATAGTGGTAATCTGCGATGGAGATCCAAGCAAAATACCACTATCTAATATGGTTTAAAGTCTTCCGAACACTTATGTCTTTGAGACCTTGTAGGTATATTAATTTCAACGGTAGATCAAACACTTATTTCAGCTTCACCCTGCACAGGTAGTGATGGGCCGTAATATAAAGGTAACCATCGGCACCGAAATTGCAGTTGGCAGTAGGTACGCCGGTTTCAATTTTGCCAAGCAGTTTGCCTTTCGGCGAAATAACCACGATACCATTTGCGGCAGCGGCATAGATATTTCCGGCAGCATCTGTCTTAATACCATCAGCGGCACCGTTGCTTACCTCTTTATGCTCCCTGAAATCGAAGAATATCTTCCCGGCACCCACTACCCCATTCTTATTTATATCATAAGCCATGATATAGGGGTTAGCGCCATCGGTATGGCTGACATATAGGATCGTTTCATCGGGTGATAAGGCGACACCGTTAGGGCGCTTCAGGTTACTTTGGAACTGCACTACATTTCCTTTGGCATCCACGCTGTAAACACCTTCTGTATTGATCTGCCTGTTGGCCGTATCGTTTTCCCTTCCGGGAAGTCCGTATATCGGGTCGGTGAAATAATAGGTACCGCTGCTGTGGCGGCAGATGTCATTTGGTGAATTGAATCGTTTACCCTTCCAGTTATCAGCAATGGTGACCTTGCCCCCACCCGAAAGCTTCATCCTTGAAATGCGGCGGTCGCCATGCTCGCAGGATACAAGTTCACCATCAGTATTTACCAACAGGCCATTGGAACCCGGCTCATCGCTGTATTGACCGAGACCCGTATAACCGGAAGGCTTCAGGAAAAGCTGCAGCCCGTTCTTTTCGTCCCATCGGAAAATGGTATTCTGAGGTGCATCGGAGAATAACAAGTAACCACCGTCTTTTACCCATACCGGCCCTTCTGCCCATTTTAGCCCTGTAGCAATCACTTCTATTTTGGCATCCGCCGAAACGAGTTTGGAGAATGAAGGGTCATAGGAGATTATTTTGCCGAGGGTTGGGTAGGTTTGTTGGGCGTAGGATGAAATGCCGATCAGAATAATGAATAGAAATTTTTTCATTGAATGTTTTGTTTAAAATAAAGTTCAACAGAAACCCCAAAGGTTTTGAAAACTTTGGGGTTTAATGCTATTTATAATAATGATGGATCTACTTCCTCAACCTCCGCTGCTCCCTTGCTAACAACGTATTTTTCAATAGCATTGCAATCGTCATGGGGCCAACGCCACCCGGTACAGGGGTTATGAAAGATGCTTTCTTGCTTACATTCTCAAAATCTACATCACCGGTTATACGATAACCTTTTTCGGTGGTCTCATCAGGTACGCGTGTAATACCTACGTCGATCACTACTGCATCATCTTTTATCATTTCTGCCTTGAGGTAGTTGGGTACGCCAAGCGCCGTGATGATGATATCTGCCTGTGTGGTTATCTGAGAGATGTTCTTGGTATGGCTGTGCGTCAGGGTCACGGTACTATTACCGGGGAAACCTTTACGGCCCATCAGGATACTCATAGGCCTGCCCACGATGTGGCTGCGGCCAATAACTACCGTATGCTTGCCCTCTGTCTGTACGTTGTAGCGCTCCAATAGTTCGAGTATCCCAAACGGTGTTGCCGGTATGAAGGTACTCATATCCAGCGCCATCTTACCAAAATTCTCCGGATGGAAACCGTCCACGTCCTTACTAGGGTCGATAGCCATGATCACCTTTTGGTCGTCGATCTGTTTCGGTAACGGGAGCTGTACGATAAAGCCATCAATGTTATCATCCTGGTTCAGCTCTTCGATCTTTTTAAGAAGCTCAATTTCGGATATTGTGCTTGGCAGCTTTATCAGTGTCGATTCGAATCCTACTCGCTCGCAGGCTTTTACCTTGCTGCCCACATAGGTAAGGCTCGCGCCATCGTTACCCACGATCACGGCCGCCAGGTGCGGCACCTTTTCGCCTTTGGCCTTCATTTTACTTACCACTTCGGCGATCTCATTCTTGATATCGTCCGAGGTTTTTTTACCGTCTAATAGTTGCATTGTGTGTTGTTTATGTTTAGAATAGAGTTGTGTTTTGGAAATAAAAAAAGACGCGATAACGCGCCTTTGTAGTTTATGGTTTCATGCCTTTCATGCCGCCCATCATCCTCATGAGGTTCTTTCCGCCTCCGCCCTGCATCATTTTCATCATTTTGCTCATTTGGTCGAACTGCTTCAGCAACTGGTTTACCTGCTGTATCGAGGTGCCGGAACCTTTTGATATCCTGTTTTTACGCTTGGCATCAAGGAGGGCCGGTTTGCTGCGCTCCTGCGGCGTCATCGAATGGATGATAGCCTCGATGTGCTTAAAGGCATCGTCTTCGATCTCCACATCCTTAAGGGCTTTGCCTGCACCGGGTATCATACCTACAAGGTCTTTCATGTTACCCATTTTCTTCACCTGCTGTATCTGCGTAAGGAAATCGTCAAAACCGAATTCGTTCTTGGCAATCTTCTTCTGTAATTTGCGTGCTTCTTCTTCGTCATACTGCTCCTGCGCCCTTTCTACCAACGACACAACGTCCCCCATACCAAGGATACGCTCCGACATACGGTTCGGGTAGAAAACATCGATCGCTTCCATCTTCTCGCCGGTACCTATAAATTTAATAGGCTTATCTACTACCGATTTAATGGAGATAGCCGCACCACCACGGGTATCACCATCTAATTTAGTAAGGATAACACCATCGAAGTTCAGCCTGTCGTTGAAAGCCTTAGCGGTATTCACGGCATCCTGTCCTGTCATAGCATCTACCACGAACAGAGTTTCCTGCGGCTGTATCGCTTTATGGACGTTGGCGATCTCGTTCATCATCTCCTCATCTACCGCCAAACGACCGGCAGTATCGACGATAACCACATTAAAGCCATTTGCTTTAGCATGTTTGATTGCATTCTGCGCAATCTCAACAGGATTGCGGTTGCCTTCCTCGCTGTATACTTCTACGCCTATCTGGCCACCCACCACGTGCAGCTGGTTGATCGCTGCCGGGCGGTATATATCACACGCTACCAATAGCGGCTTCTTGTTCTTTTTTGTCTTAAGGTAGTTGGCAAGCTTTCCTGAGAACGTCGTTTTACCCGAACCCTGAAGTCCCGACATCAATATAACCGTCGGGTTGCCGGAAAGGTTAATGCCTGTAGCATCGCCGCCCATAAGTTCGGTAAGCTCATCTTTAACGAGCTTCACCATAAGCTGGCCCGGCTGGAGTGTGGTAAGTACGTTCTCGCCAATAGCCTTTTCTTTCACCTTTGTAGTAAAATCTTTGGCTATCTTAAAGTTAACGTCGGCATCAAGAAGTGCGCGGCGTACTTCCTTAAGTGTATCGGCAACGTTTACTTCGGTTATCTTTCCGTGGCCTTTAAGGATATGGAAGGCTTTATCTAATTTTTCGCTTAAATTATCGAACATAAAAATTCAGGATTTCTTTATAGAGGTGCAAATTTAAGAATTTGATTTTGAACTTGCAGGGTTATGCCGATAAAAAAGCCCGACGAATCCGGCTTTTGATATCTAAACCTAATACAGTTATACGTTAAAAGTAAAGAATCGGGAAACAGCATTACATTATTAATTCCGAAGTGTAGCAAAGCGAAATAAAAAAAGCTCCTTACGCAGGAGCTTTTAAAACATAAACTGTAAATGTAATCTGAGAAACCGGAACTACTAAATCCGATTTATTATAAAACAATTTTAAGAAGTTTTACCCTACTTAAAAAGCTAATTTTAACACATGCAACTCCATTAATGTTACAAATAAATTGAAACTGGCTGAAAATTAAATTTTTATAAAATATTTTTTAAAAATAAAAAATAATAAAACCGGCCTGGGAATAGCCGGTTTCGGAAAAAAACTTGAATATTTAAAAAAACACAACTATTCTAAACATGTGCTGCAATCACCTTCCAGTTCGTACAGCGTTTGTACTTCCTGTTGGGTAAGTACCTTTTTATACACCCTGAGGTCATCCATCAGGCCTTTAAATGCATTGCCAATATAATAATCAAGGGCATCAGCGCCTATGTTGCCGTTAGCGGCTGTTTCGGTATCACGCAAAACGCCATCGCGGTATAGCTTCAATGTATTATTGGCATCAAGTGTTGCAACAAGATGGTGCCAGTTCTCAGTATCTTCCCATAAAGAAGGATTTTGGTTCCAGCTACTGTCCCATACTTCTGCCGAAGGCATACCAAACATTGGGGTATTCATATCATATACCGTAAGATAAAAGCCCTGCCCTGAAACATCGCCCTTTTTAAACAGGAGTTCGAAGTCGCCTGCCACGGTATTCTGCATTTTAAACCATAAGCTTATACTAAACTGGTCTCCTGTAACCAGAGCATTGCCCGCGCCGGATTGTACCTGAAGATACTCCTCGCCATTGAAAGCCATCGCACAGTTTGCATTTCCGTCCCTGTCGGTTCCCGGCTGGATATCCATTGGCGCAGAAACGAAGTTGCCTTTAAGATCGTGAACAACGCCATTCGCAAACGTTATATAGAGCATCAGGTCGTCAGTCAGGACTCCGGGATTGTTACAGTTATTTTCATCGCAGGCCGTCAGCGCCGCATTTATAGCAAGCCCAAGCTGCTGGTTATTACTAAGTGCAACCGTTTGCCCGTTTACAATTATGGTTACCGGGTAACTGATAGAATAATATTCGTTCGTACCAAGTGCCTGGAGCAATGCGCTTAATTCCGCATCATTATTAATCACATAGGTATCTTCCATCTGGAAACTGCTGTTGTAACCAAAGACCGTAACCGGATAGCTTATCGAAATGCAGTCATCCGTCGCCGTATCGTTGACTATTGAAATTAATAAATCGGTAAGTGATGAAGCACTGTCAAGCGTTTGCGAGTTATCTTCGCTCACGGAGTCATCCTGGCATGAAACTACCATGATGGAAAACAGGGCTATCAGCACTCCGATATACTTCACTTTCGTCATCTTTTATAATCTTGTTATAATCTTGCTTTGAAAGTAAACAGCCTAGTATTGAAAAACCCTACCTGTCCGCGCTAAAATTATAGTCAATCCCAGCGGCATAACTTATAAAATAAACATCGGAAATAGCGTGAATTCTCAAGATTTACCAGCCATTCAAAGTAGTTAGATATTAAATAAATCAAAAAAATCAGGTTAACAAAATGTAACGAAATCGTCTCGTTAATAATACGTTAAAAAAAATAAGGCATTATTTTTTTTATTTAAAAATAACTTATAAATTTGCCACACAGTTTAAACCCCCAAATTATGAAAAGCAGTCTATTAAAATGGTATTTCCTTGTATTTTTATTGGCAAGTGACTTTGTAGTATTTGCACAACCAGGCGGAACAGGAGAGGATGACGATCTTGAAGGCGGAGGTGATCCACCGGCTCCAATTAATACAAAGCTGATATGGCTTGCCATAGTAGGCATCTCTTTTGCTTTTTATTATTTCAACAAAAAGCGTCAGGAAAACAGAGCTTAAATAGCTACAGAATATACAAATTACACACCTCTTTTTATAAGAGGTTTTTGTATTTTTAGCTGTTTAAAAGTGTAGTTATATTACGAATATCTTATCGATATCTTCTTTGCAGATAGGTTTTAGGAAATAGTCCCGTACCGTACCGTTGAAATCTTTTGCCCGCTCAATATCAACTTCATTATTGGATGAGCTTATCATATATATAACCGGCATCTTTGAAAGGTCCGGGCCCAGCTTTATAAATTCCTCAAGGAATTGCCAGCCGTTCATGATCGGCATGTTTACATCCAGCAGGATCAGGTCGGGAAGCTGCTCGATATGGTTGTTTTGTTTTATAAAATCAATAGCATCCTGCCCATTGGAAAAAAAGGTGCTTTTTGCATTAATGCCATTTTGCTTAAGCAGGTTTTTTAATAAAAAATGGTATATCTTATCATCATCGATAACATACAGGCTGTTAATCTTCTTCATCAAAATAAATTTTAAATGCAGTACCTTTATTCACCTCGCTAACTACTTCAATTTTCCCTCCCATTGCCTCAACCTGGTTTTTTGTAATAAACAACCCTATACCTCTTGAGTTGCGGTTCTTATGAAATGTTTTATACATCCCAAAGAGCGAATTTTTATGTTTCTTTAAATCGATACCTAATCCGTTATCCGATACGGTAAGCACTTTCCGGCCCTCTATAATCTCAAAATCATAGGATACCATTGGCTTTCTCTCGGGACTCGAATATTTTATTGCATTAGTTGTAAAGTTAAGCAATATACTCTCAAGATAGGCAGGATTGTAATTTACTGTTACATCCAGCGGTATATTAATTTCTATAGTAACTCCGTGCTTGGTGATTTCATTGTGTAAAATCGTCAAAATATTTTTGAGGTAATGCCTCAGATTAAGGTTTTCACGAACGATCTTAATTTCGCTCTGTATCTCAACCAGTTCCTTCAGGTGGCTGATCGTGATTGAAAGCCCGTCTGAAATGCCTTCAAGGTGCTGCAGCAATTCTTCTCTTTCTTCATTGCTTGACCCTTTAAAAATATCCAGCAGCATCTTTAGGTTACCCGCATGCGACCTGAGGTTGTGCGATACGATATGGGCAAAATTACTGAGCCTGTTGTTTTGGCTGCCAATAATATCTATTGTATTGCCAAGCTCCATTTCCTTTTCCTTGAGCTGCGTAATATCTTTTAATGTACCTATCGCCCTTACCGGCTTAGTCCTGTCGTCAAAATGCATCGCCCTGCCCCGACTGATCACCCAACGATATTTCCCCTGGTCGGTCATAATCCTGTAAATGCTTTCATACGTTATTGACTTATTTTTTAAATGGTCAATCTTTACTTTTTGATACGACTCCATATCATCCGGGTGTATCCTCGAAAGCCAGAATGTACTGGGGTAAATAGCCTCCTTTTCTTCTTTGCCAAGTATCTTCATCGATTGCGGCGAAAAGTAGACCATGTTAGTTGTCATGTCCCAGTCCCATATACCTTCTGATGCCGCTTTAAGGGCGTATTTAAAACGCTGCTCAGAAAGCATTAAGTTGGTCTCCTGCTCCTTTTGGTCGGTTATATCGTTTACCCTGCCGTAAAAGCTTACGGTTTTTTCATCATCCAGTTCCGGCTTCGCAGTAACCCGCATCCAACGCAGCCCCTTTTTTGGCAGCTGTACCCTGAACTCATAATCCCAGTTGGTAAGGGTCTTTTTTGAAGCCTCAAGAGACCTCACAAAGCCTCTTATATCCTCCTCAAGTATACGGTCAGTAAAAAACTTCTCGGTGTTGTATGTAAATTCATCTACAGTAAGTTCATACAACTCATTCACGGTTTCGCTGGTAAACACTATTGAGTAATGGTCTTTCCCTGTCCATATCATTTTGAAAATTAAGTCGGGTACCTGGTCCAGAAGCTTTTTATAAAAAGCATCAAGACGCTCACCGTCATGAATGTCAGGCATATCAAAAAACTTCATACTTAACCTCTTTGCCACAAAAATACGTTTAGTTTTAAATTTAAAAATTTTTTCCCGAACTTTTAACCATTTAACAATAAATTATTTCCTTGGGTGATAGGTGTTTAGAACTTTATTTAGAAACTTTCGGTCAAGATGCATATAAATTTCGGTAGTAGTTATCGACTCATGCCCGAGCATAAGCTGTATCGAACGCAGATCGGCCCCGTTTTCCAGCAGATGCGTAGCAAAAGAATGCCGGAATGTGTGGGGGCTTATCGTCTTATTAAGCCCAATGGCAACCGCCAGCCTTTTTATAATAGTAAATATCATGGCACGGGTAAGCCCCCTGCCATGAACATTAAGGAACAATGTATCCTCATGCCCTTTTTTTATATCCAGCTTGTTGCGCATAGCGCCTACATACAGCCCGATATATTTCTTCGTCGACTTACCAACAGGCACAAAACGCTGCTTACTGCCTTTTCCCGTTATTTTTATAAAGCCTTCCTCAAAAAACAGGTCGGATATCTTTAGGGTAACGAGTTCCGAGACGCGAAGCCCACAACTGTACAATGTTTCGAGCATAGCCCTGTCTCTTTCCCCGCGGCCATCCGGCAACGATAGGTCGATAGCCCCTATCATCGTATCGATTTCGTTTAAAGACAGCGTGTCCGGAAGTTTGCGCCCCGTTTTCGGAACTTCAATTAATTCCATCGGGTTGGTTTTCCTGTAATCCTCAAAAATAAGGTAGTTAAAAAAACTCTTTAACCCTGAAATAATGCGCGCCCTCGTGCGTGGATTAAGCTCTCCGGAAACATGGTAAATAAACTGCTGGAGGCTCTCATCTCCAATAGTTACCGGGGAAATATCAATGTCATTTTCATCTAGATAGGTTACCAGCCTTTGGATATCAAAAGCATAACTGGCAATGGAATTCGCCGACAGGCCCCGCTCTATTTTGAGGTAGGATTTGTAGTCGCTTAAGAATTTTGCCCAGTTGGCCATAGGGGTTAAAGTTATGTGAATTAAGAATACTTTGAGAATAACCCCAATTTTAATCATATAATTTTGACAAACAAAACTAAAACGTACAAATGATGAAACTATTTAAAGTATTTTCGATGAGCGCACTTCTTTTTGGTGCCGTAACAGTATCTAATGCACAGGAAGACGCGAGCAACAAGGACTCTATGTCGCCAAGCTTTGGTGTTAAGGGTGGTGTAAACTTTGCCTCTCTGTCAGGCAGCGATGTTGATTCTCCGGATTCAAGGACAAGCTTTCACGTAGGTGTATTTGGTGAATTCCCGTTGGCAGACATTTTCTCTATCCAGGTAGAGGCATTGTATTCCGGACAGGGATTCCAAACTAATTTTGCAGGATCTGATGGCGATAAAGCAGAGTTCCAGCTTGACTACATCAATGTTCCTGTACTTGCAAAAGTATATGTAATAAAAGGGTTAAGCCTTGAAGTAGGTCCGCAGTTCAGCTTCCTTGTAAACGAAGAGTTCGATTTGAACCCTAACTCAAACAATGGCGATTTCCCGCTTGACAATGCAAACACATTTGAATTTGGTGTTGCGGCAGGACTTACCTTCCAGACAGAAATGGGATTGTTTGCTACAGGCAGGTACAACATGGGACTTACAGAGATCTATGATGATGTAGATGCTAAAAACTCGGTATTCCAGTTGGGTGTAGGATATAAATTCTAATCCTCATTATACAGCAAAAGCCTCCTTTAGGGAGGCTTTTTTCGTTTATTTTCTATCCTTAACCTGAACTGAATTTAATTTAACTACATGACGGCATAGATTTTTAAAAATGTCCAGGCTTTGTGTAAAACCACAATAGCAATAGAGAGCCAATGATTGCAACTGTGAAGCATTTTAGGACTATGAACTATAGAAATGCCTTTTTAAAAATTAACCGTTTACTGGTATTGTGAACTTTCAAAAGGCCATATCAGCATACAAAGAAGTTATCCGGGTTACCAAAAAACTTCAAGCTTGCCAATTGCATGATATTAAATTGTACGAAAGTCTTTCCGCTTAAGCTTAGGATCAGAAGTACCTTTTAAATAACTCAATCTTCTTAACTCCATCTAACTGTGGAATAATAAGTATCAGTAGCGTTCTGCCATATAAAGCCAGCCTCGGAATAATAATCATTAAACCTTATTTTCCTGCACATATCAACCAGAAGGCCATACGATTTGATGCTGATTAAAAACAAAAAAGCCTCCCCTAAGGAAGGCTATCATATTTTAAAAAATGGTGGTGTCTCGTCCTGAAATAGCGATACAAAAAAACTTCATTATGTCAGAAGAAAGAAATTATGTAAAGCGAACCCAGCGAGATTACAGCCTGTCTCTTAAATTACAAATCGTTCAGGAGATTGAGC
>NZ_JBBYHR010000016.1:0-25748 GCF_038289855.1 Flavobacterium arundinis | reverse complement strand
AACATCTTTGTCTATTAGTTTCAACAAAGAACTTACGCTTATTTTCTTTGGCATAATCAAGTTTATAAATCTAATATATGAAAATATTTCAATGAACTTTTGTCTTCCGAACACCTATGTCTTGAAGACCTTGCAGGAGTCACGTTAATCCTTAATTATCAGCAACGGGATTTTAACCTTATGCCGTACCGCATCAACCGTAGTCCCGAAAATGATATCCTTCATCCAGTTGTGGCCGTGTGCGCCTAGGATAAGGATATCGAAATTACCTTCGTTGATGATAAGCGGAATCTGCTTTTTAGGGCTCCCGAAGTTGAGCCTGATATTTACGGAGTAACCCCTTTCCTCCAGGCTTTCCTTATATTTTACAAGGTATTCCATGTCGCTGTTGGTCTCATAATCCTCAGCCTGGTCGCCGTGTATCATAGCCCCGACGGTCTCCACAATATGGATTAGTGTATACTGCGCTTCCTGCCCGCCCAGCTGCAAGGCACTGGAAATACTGCGGGTGTCGGTTTTTGAGAAATCTAGGGCGAGGGCGATATTGCGGTACACCTGCCTTTGCGGAAGGTCTTTCAGGGTCATTTGGTTTTGGTGCGGAACCAGTTTGGCACTGTCCCGTTGTTTCGCAATAATTGGCTCAACGATGATATAAACCAGCAATCCGGCGGCAGCCAATGCCAATGGCACTACGAATACCCAAATGTACACAGGGTTTTCGGAAGTGGTAAGCCATGAATATATTTCGTCATACACCAGCTTGGCATTGAGCGATACAATAACCAGCGCTATCGCCCAGGAAGCAATTTTAGTAACGTTACCAATGGCAAACTCCTTCATTTTCTTTTTGTCGCTGACGAAATGGATAAGCGGTATGATAGCAAATCCCAATTGGAGGCTGAGGATCACCTGGCTAAACACCAACAGCTCCCCTGTAGATTCTTCGCCAAAATATAGTATGGTAAGGAAGGCAGGCGCAATAGCGATAAGGCGTGTTACAATGCGGCGTACCCACGGCTGTATACGCAGGTTCAGGTAGCCTTCCATAACGATCTGCCCGGCGAGTGTTCCCGTAATGGTTGAGCTTTGCCCGGCGGCTATAAGTGCCAGTGCAAAAAGCGGCGCCGCCCATCCGGAGCCAAGCATGGGTTCCAGCAGTTTGTGCGCATCCTGTATGTCGGCTACTTCATGAAAGCCATTGGTATAAAAGGTCGCAGCGGCAAGTATAAGTATGGCGGCATTCACGAAAAACGCCATATTTAGCGCAATGAATGAATCGATAAAGTTGTAGCGTATGGCCTGCTTTATCCCCTTAAAAGTACGGTCAAACTTTCGTGTCTGCACCAGCGAAGAATGCAGGTAGAGGTTGTGTGGCATCACCGTTGCCCCGATAATACCAATAGCGATATACAGCGCGGCACTGCTCGGAATTGATGGAATAAGCCCTTTGGCGGCTTCGGCAAGGTCGGGTTTGGCGAAGAACATTTCAGCTAAAAAGGAGAGGCCGATAATCGCGATAAGGCCGATAATGAAGGCTTCCATCTTCTTTATGCCCTTATTCATTAGGAACAGCAGCAGGAAGGTATCGAACATAGTTATGCTCACACCCCATAGCAGCGGCAGGTCGAATAATAATTTTAGTCCGATAGCCATACCCAGTACTTCGGCAAGGTCGCAGGCAGCAATGGCAATTTCGGCAAGGCCGTATAAAACATAGTTTACACCTTTGGAATAGGTTTCGCGTGACGCCTGAGCAAGGTCGCGGCGGCTTACGATGCCAAGTCGGGCGCTAAGGCTTTGCAGCAGCAGCGCCATGATGTTGCTCATAAGCAATACCCACAGCAACGTGTAACCGAACTGGCTTCCTCCAGCAATATCGGTGGCCCAGTTGCCGGGATCCATATAACCCACGCTTATCATGTAGGCCGGGCCAAAGAATGCGAGTATCTTTTTCCACACCGAAGTATTCTGCCCTACGGCTACCGACTCGTGTACTTCTTCCAGCGAATGGCTGTTACTATTGGTGTGCTGCATTTATACGGTTTTTACGAACAGGTTAGCGGCAATTTTATTGGAAACGGTAACTTCTTTATTGTCAAGGCGAAGGGTTAGCGACATATCGAAATCTTCCTTTCCTACTATCTCTATGGCAGAGCCAAGGGCTATCTGCTGCTTGTCCAGGTATTGCAGGAACGGCGGGGAGCTGTCCTTTACCCCTACACATATCATTTTTTTGCCGACTCCCATTTCCGAAAGCAGTTTCTTATCAACTTTCGCTATCTTCCCGTTGCGGTCGGGTATCGGGTCGCCGTGCGGATCTTCGGTAGGGAAATCGAGGAACTCATCGAGTTTGTCGGTCAGCTTCTCACTTTTGATGTGTTCCAGCTGTTCGGCTACATCGTGTACCTCATCCCATGAAAAATTAAGCTTCTCCAGAAGAAAAACTTCCCACAGGCGGTGCTTGCGCACGATCATGAGGGCCGTGAATTTACCTTTATCCGTCAGTTCTACCCCCTGGTATTTTTTATAAATTACCAGTTCCTTGTCGGCCAGCTTCTGCACCATATCCGTAACCGAAGATGGCTTGCTTTCCATAACATTGGCAATGGCATTTGTAGTAACACCTTTGTTTGCATTATGGGACAAATGGTAAATTACCTTGAGATAGTTTTCTTCAGAATAGGTCATTACATATAAATTATACACAAATATAAAATAGTTTTTAGGTTAGACTAAAAATAAAGATGCTAAAGTTCTGCCAAATGAACTAAATTTGGAATTGATGAAGCACTATGACTATATTTTTGCGGGTTCGGGACTATCGTCATTAATGACGGCATACAAAATGGCTATTAGCGGAAAATTTGCCAATAAGGACATTTTGCTGCTGGATTATAATGCGAAGCAGGAAAACGACCGCACCTGGTGTTTTTGGCAGAAAGACAACAGTATATGGGATACCATTATATACAGAAGATGGGATACCGCGCGCTTTGCCAATGAAACACGAAGTACTGACCTTGATTTTGGCGGATATCAGTACAAAATGATTCGCGGGATCGACTTTTATAATTTTGTTTTTGCTGAATTGCGAAAGCATTCCAACATTGAATTCATCAACCAAAAAGTCATTGATTATAAAGATGCAGGGACAAATGTATTGGTAGAGACCGCAACTGAAAGTTATACCTGCAACAGGCTGTTCAACAGTATTTACAATCGTGAACTTCCGGCATCGCAAAATAAATACCCGATTTTGCAACAGCACTTCATAGGCTGGCATGTAAAGACGAATGCCCCGGTTTTCGACCCCGCAAAACCTACATTCATGGATTTCAGCATTCCCCAAAAAGGTAACACACGGTTTATGTATGTACTTCCTTTTGCTGAAGATGAGGCCATTGTAGAATATACATTATTTTCTAAAGACCTGTTGCCCGTTGAGGAATATGAGCAGGCCATTGAAGAATACCTTAAAAATCTCAGCACTTCCGGATACAGTGTTATTGCTGAAGAAAAAGGAAGCATCCCCATGACCTCCTACCCGTTTTGGGAAAACAATACTAAGAATATCCTGAATATTGGGTCAGCAGGTGGGTGGACAAAAGCCAGTACAGGTTATACTTTTCGAAATGCCGACAAGAAATCCGATGAACTCATAACCTATCTTTTAAAGGAGAAAGATTTTACCGGCCTTTACAAAAGAAACCGTTTTTGGTTTTACGACCTGCTGCTTCTTGATATATTATCAGTAAAGAACCTTATGGGAGGCACAATATTTTCGGCAATGTTCAGGTCGGGAAAGGCAGCGCCGGTATTTAAATTCCTTGATGAGGAAACATCTTTTGCCGAAGAGCTGAAAGTGATTTGGCAATGTCCGAAAGCACTGTTTATCAAGGCGCTTTTTAAAAGAATAACTAATCTGTAATAAAAAATATTGCCGTTATAAGTTAGAAGGAAATTATATATCTTTGTACTGAATTATTAATTAATTGAAACTATGTATCCAGAAGAATTAGTAAGGCCGATGCGCGCAGAACTGTCTGACGCAGGCTTTGAAGAATTATATACAGCCGATGCGGTAAAAAATGCGATGTCTAAAGAAGGTACTACCCTTGTGGTTGTAAATTCAGTTTGCGGCTGTGCGGCGCGTAATGCACGTCCCGGCGCTAAGATGAGCCTTGACGGCGCTAAAAAACCGGACCACCTTATTACGGTTTTCGCCGGTGTAGATAAAGAGGCCGTAGATGAGGCAAGGACACAAATGTTCCCTTTCCCTCCATCATCACCAAGTATGGCATTATTCAAAAATGGTGAGCTGGTACACATGCTGGAGCGCCACCATATTGAAGGCCGTCCTGCTGAACTGATCGCAGAAAATCTGAAAGACGCTTACGAGGAATTTTGCTAACAGCGAATCCTGAATATTATATTGAACCACGCCAATCAGCGTGGTTTTGTTTTTTATGGCACACACTTGCGCATCGTCATCCGAGGAGGAACGACGAAGCAATCCTTCCCGGGTGGCAGTTAGTTTGTAATGTGGAAAGATTGCTTCGTCGTTCCTCCTCGCAATGACTGCACAGATAACTCTATAGAAAAGTGATATTCGTCACATCAGCTATGCCTGCATAGTAAAACTTTTTCGTATTCCATAAAAAGGGTTTACTTTTACGCGAATTTTTAAGACGATACATGGAAAAGATACTATCCTATCCCCTATCCATAATTTATTACCTTTTTTTCGGGCTCTTCCTGGTCATTTTCCATCCTGTACAGTGGGTGTGCCATAATGTATTCGGCTACCAGGCCCATAAAAAAAGCGTTGACTACCTAAATTTTTTCCTTGTACATACCTCGCTATTTTTGGGCACAACCTGTAAGTTCAGCAATTTATCGTCAGTTCCTAAAGGGGTGCCGCTCATTATTGTGGCTAACCACCAAAGCATGAATGACATACCTCCGATAATATGGTTCATGCGGAAATTCCATCCCAAATTTATCAGTAAAAAAGAACTGGGGAAAGGAATACCCAGCGTGTCCTACAATTTAAGGCATGGCGGTAACGTTCTGATAGACAGGAAAGATCCTAAACAGTCGATCCCGGTTATAAAAGATTTGGGAGCATATATTGAAAAACACAACAGGGCTGCGGTTATTTTTCCGGAAGGAACACGCAGCAAGGACGGAGTACCGAAACGTTTTTCCGAAAATGGCCTTAAAATACTTTGTAAATACGCCCCTTCTGCTTATATTGTACCTATAAGTATAAATAATTCATGGAAGATGGTTCGCTTTGGGCAATTTCCATTAGGCCTGGGCAACCAATTGACATTTACAATACAAGAACCTTTTGCTATAAAAAACATTCCTTTTGCAGAAGTGATGGAGCGCACAGAGAACGCAGTGATACAAGGAATAAAAAATTAGAAAATTATGTCTATACAGAACGTTAGGCTTGAGGTGATGCAGCTACTCGAAAAGGATGTAAATACCTTTGTTGATGACTACCTCATCCCTGTAGAAAAAATTTGGCAGCCTACGGACCTGCTGCCCGACACGCAAAGCGAAGGCTTTTTCGACGATGTGAAAGAACTCCGCGAGATTGCCAAAGACCTTCCTTATGACTTTTGGGTTGTAATGGTAGGTGATACTATAACTGAAGAAGCACTGCCAACTTATGAGTCATGGCTGATGGATGTGGAAGGCATCAACCAGGTGGAAGAAGGCGGGAACGGATGGTCCAAATGGATACGCAGCTGGACCGGCGAAGAGAACCGCCATGGCGATGTGCTCAACAAGTACCTTTACTTGTCGGGCCGTGTAAACATGCGCGAAGTGGAAATGACCACCCAGCACCTTATAAACGATGGCTTTGACATTGGCACCGGGCGCGATCCGTACAAGAACTTTGTATATACCAGCTTCCAGGAGCTTGCTACCTACGTGTCGCATAGCCGTGTGTCGCAGCTGGCAAAAAAATATGGTGATAATAAATTATCCAAAACATGCCGCCTTATTGCAGGCGACGAGATGCGCCACCACCAGGCCTATAGCGAGTTCATCAACCGCATTTTCCAGGTAGACCCGAGCGAAATGATGCTTGCGTTCCAGTACATGATGAAGCAAAAGATCGTCATGCCGGCGCACTTCCTTAGGGAATCCGGGCAGCACATAGGCCAGGCGTTTGAGCAGTTCTCCGATTCGGCACAGCGCATAGGTGTATATACTGCCAATGATTATGTGGATATTTTGCGAAAGCTTATCGAAAAATGGCAGATAGATAAAATCAGCGGGTTAACTGCAGAGGCCGAAAAAGCCCGCGACTTCCTGATGAAGCTGCCGGACCGTATGGCACGAATCTCCGAAAGGCTTGTGATACCCGAAGAATCGTATATCTTCAAATGGGTAACACCCGCATTGGTAAAATAATATTGAAGCTGCTTTAGGGCAGCTTTATTTTTTTTCCGAAATTCACAAATTAAATTACGTACATGAACCTGGATGACATTCATATATTGGCTGAAACACAAAACCTTGTCGTAGGACATATATATGAACGGGCGTATATTATTCGAAAAGACAGTAATTTGATTGAAGAAATTGGCTCACTTTACGGCGACACACAATGTGGACTGATCGACGTAAACGATAATTGGTGTATTGTCGCCGGGGATTCTGTATTGATTTGGATGCAAGGTAAAACAACGCATCTTACGAATCCCAACTTAAGGTGGGTAACTAAGATGAGGCAGGCCGATAACAAAACTATACAGCTGCTCACCGACCCATGGTCAGACAATCCTGCCATTTGGAAACTGGATGTGTACACACTTAAAACGTCGAAGATTTCAGAGTTTAATCACATGAAAAATCAACCCTACACCGATAGGTTTGAATGGTAAATAAGCTCCTTAAACATATAAAATCTGAGTTCAGTAATTAAATCTCAGTTAACGACCATTATAAATTCATAAAAATTAATGTAATTTGTACGTGAAATAATCTACTTATGAACAACCTCGTCGACATCACCATAGCCTTTGTAAAAGCACAGCTTGCCAACGCCGAGGGCGGCCACGACTGGTTCCACATCGAGCGCGTGTACAACAATTCCCTGCTTATCGCAAAAGGCGAAGACTGCGACATCCTGACAGTACAACTTGGTGCGCTGCTGCATGACATTGCCGACAGCAAGTTCCACGATGGGGACGAGACCGTGGGGCCAACACTGGCATGGCGATTCCTTTCGGCGCAGGGTGTTGCAGAGGACACCATCATCCACGTGGTAAATATCATTGAGAATATTTCATTTAAAGGCGGCAACTTCGAAAAGAAATTCGACTCCATAGAACTCAGCATTGTACAGGATGCTGACAGGCTGGATGCACTGGGAGCTATAGGTATCGCCCGCGCTTTCAACTTTGGCGGGTTTAAAAACCGTGCGCTGTACGACCCTGCTATTGAACCCAACCTCCATATGGATAAAGAGGAATATAAAAGCACCACAGCGCCTACCATCAACCATTTTTATGAAAAGCTACTGTTGCTAAAAGACCGGATGAATACCGCTACCGGCAAAAAGATTGCTGAAGACCGCCATCAGTATATGGAAGGCTTTTTGGAACAGTTTTATGCGGAGTGGAAGGGGGAAAGATAGTTTTGAGTTTTCAGTCACAGTTTTCAGTGTACTTTGTCATTCTGACGAAGGAAGAATCTTTTGAAAACAATATTACTGTAGAGATACTTCACTCCGCAAGCTCCGTTCAGAATGACAGGGTGCGCTGTGTCGTTCTGACGAAGGAAGAATCTCGAAATTTACTTTATCAAAAGAGATTCTTCACTCCGCAAGCTCCGTTCAGAATGACAGGTGCGCTGTGTCATTCTGACGAAGGAACAATCTCAAAACTTATTATCTTTATGTATAAAACTTTAGGGACACATAATTATTATGTTTATATGCTTACTAATAAAGTAAAAACTGTTTTGTACACCGGAGTCACCAATGAACTGAAAGAAAGGATTTATTATCACAGAAATCCTGAGCCTCATTCCAAAGCCTTTACAGCAAAATATAAATGCTTTTATTTAGTTTATTTTGAGCAATATCAGGATGTCGAAATTGCCATTGATCGTGAAAAGCAAATAAAAGGCTGGACAAGGGAAAAGAAAAATAAACTTATTGACGACTTCAATCCGGGTTGGAAATTTTTAAATGATGAGATTTGAGATTCTTCACTTCGCAAGCTCCGTTCAGAATGACAGGTTGCGCTGTGTCATTCTGACGAAAGAAGAATCTGGAAATTTACTTTATCAAAAGAGATTCTTCACTCCGCAAGATACGTTCAGAATGACAGGGTGCGCTGTGTCATTCTGACGAAGGAAGAATCTAATAAATTTAAGTTCTCAAAAGAGATTCTTCACTCCGCAAGCTCTGTTTAGAATGACAGGGTGCGCTGTATCGTTCTGACGAAGGAAGAATCTCATGAATTTACGTTATCAAAAACGATTCTTCACTCCGCAAGCTGCGTTCAGAATGACTGGGTGCGACGTGTCATTCTGACGAAGGAAGAATCTAATAAATTTAAGTTCTCAAAAGAGATTCTTCACTCCGCAAGCTCCGTTCAGAATGACAGGGTGCGCTGTGTCATTCTGACGAAGGAAGAATCTCAAAATTTACGTTACCAAAAGAGATTCTTCACTCAGCAAGCTGCGTTTATAATGACACAGGCTATCTCATCATCTCTAATATCACCTCGTACACCGGCCTCTTATTTGCTTTCGCCAAAAGCCACGCCATAAAACTGAGCACAAAGATATCTTCCTGCGCGACACCGGCCTTCAGTGCAAGGATACCCCTAGAAAAATCGGGGTGCTTTGCTATTTCAGGCTTCAGGAGGTAGCGTTCCACAAGCAGGGCATAGTTCATTACCCTTTCTTCCTTTACATCGGTAAGGTACTTTTTATAACGCCGCTTAAAGCTTTTCAGGCGGGAAAGCGCGAATTCCGTATTCTCGAATTGTGCATGGGCCAATATCTCGACCAGGCCTTTTTTGATGGCCCAGTCCATTCCCATTTTCTTTTCGTACCACGCATCGGAATGGGCAAATAATTTTAGGTGCTTAAAGACATCTTTATCATTTTGTTGGAGGCAAAAGATAACGGCACACATCCGGAGGTCGTTTACATCTGTCGGATCAGATTTGGCGGTTGCGGTTTTGAGCGCTTTATCTGCAAGTTCCATTGCAGGCTGCCATGCCCCTGAATAATTCTCACTGAGCGCAAAGAGCAGCGAATGTCTCAATATAAAACGGCTGTAGTATTTGCCCGACTGCCTCTGCATTTGTATGAGCATTTTATCAAGATATTCTTTTGATTCGGCAAACCGGCGATTCCGCAAATGCATATTGGCCAGCAGGTACAAAATATAAATGTGGTAATACAGCTGCCCCTCTGCTTTATCTTCCTTTGCTGCAATAAAAGCATAACTTTTTTTGGTAAAAGGCTCAACAAGGCTGAAATCACTGTTCATTGAGGCATATTCATTGGCAATGAATAATATCTGATACAATGATTTAAAAGAAAGGATATCGTCCAGCGAAATGCCCTGCGCTTCCATAGTCGTCCGTACTACCGACCGAAAATCGACCACCTTACCCTTGTGGTATATTTCGGCCAGTTCCTTTCGTAGCAGTGCATACCCCATATTGAGCTTTTCCTCGCGCTCCATCATTTGGCGGTTGGATTTATATTTTTCAATAACCTCTTCAAGTGGAAGCGCCGGGTTAAAATGGGCATACTGCACCTGCAACTGGTAGATCTCGTTGAGCAGGCTGAAGTGGTCGAGCTTACTGGCTTTTAGTTCAGCTTTAGCCAGGCATTTAAAAGCGGCTTTATACAGCTTGTGCTCAAAGAACAGGCGGCTTACCACAATAAGGCGAAGGACTTCGTGCGGTTCGGACGTGCCTTTTTCAAAAGCGCGGTTCGCCATAAAATCGACCAGCGTATCATACAGCCTTTTGCGAAGCGCATGATAGGCATCACTGTTCTTTTTGCCTTTCAGAAATTTTTCTTCTAAATTTATATCATCAGTTTCTATTGAACGAAACAGCTTTATATTGTGCACATCATCGCGTTTGTTACGTGCGCGAAGATGCGCTTTAAATGATTGTTTTTCTTCCTCATTCATTAAGTTTATAATATCGGAAAGGCTGTTCATTGCAATATTTTTATACTTCAAAAATAACAATATTTATATTTTATATCGTCAGTTTTAAATTAAAATTGGATTTCATAGCTTTCTTTTTTGGCGGAGATTTGTCTTATAATTTTAAACAATAAATTATGGAACCGCTAAAACCACAGGAAGCTACCACTTCCGAAACTATGAAAAAAGAAACGATTGCTAATGGCGTGATGACGCTAAAACCGAGCCCTGCCTTTGTGGGCGCCTCATGGATGGCGTTGCTCATAGGGATGACTTCCTTTTGTATCGGGCTTTTTAATGCTGAAATGGAGCTTAACGAAAAAGGGTACTATTTTACTATACTATTGTTCGGATTGTTCTCGGTAATCTCCGTGCAAAAAAGTGTTCGCGACCGCATGGAGGGCATACCGGTAACCGACCTGTATTATGGCATCAGCTGGTTTACCACCATAGCCGCAGTTGTGCTGCTCATCATCGGCCTCTGGAACGCCGACCTGCTCCTGAGTGAGAAAGGATTTTTTGCAATGGCATTTACGCTAAGCCTCTTTTCCTCCATTGCCGTACAGAAAAATACCCGCGACCTGAAACAGGCCGAAGCACAAAATATCTAACGCTTAGCGGTAACCCCATGGTTCTCACTCCGGTGAGGGCTGTGGGGTTTTTATTAACTAAAACCAGCTTTACTATGAAAACTATATTAAAAGAACTACCGGAACTGGTGGTGAACGACATCATCACTTCCGATACCGCACAAAGGATAGAGGCCTATTACGCTTCCAAAAAGGTGCCCCGGGAAAACAACCTGCTAACCATATTCGGTGTAATTGGTGCAGTACTTACCGGCCTTGGTATCATCCTGATCTTTGCACACAACTGGGATACTTTCCCGAAAAGCATAAAAACAATGCTCGCCCTGTTGCCGCTTATCGCATTCCAGGGGCTGACAGCCTACACTATCATCGCAAAAAAAGAGGCCCGGTGGAAGGAACCAGCAGGTGTGCTCCTCTTTTTTGCCGTAGGCGCATCAATTGCTTTGGTGGCACAGATATACAATATCCCCGGAAACCTGGGCAGTTACCTGTGTACCTGGACACTGCTTTGCCTCCCGTTGATCTATATCTTGAGGTCTAATGCACTTGCATTGCTACATATCGTATTTTCTACCTGGTATGCCTGTGAATGGAGTTCTGAAACCAACGGCAGGCCGTGGATGTACCTTTTCTTTATCGCTGCCTTTATCCCTTTCTATATCGAAAGGCACCGATCGCAGCCTGTTAGTGGTATTACTGCTTTCCTGAACCTTGCCCTGCCCGTGAGCGGTGCTATTGCGCTCGCGATGTTCCTGGATGATGCCTACAAATTCAATGCGGCGATCTACGTTGCGTTCTTCGGGATGCTGTACAGCATTGGCCAGCTGGCTGCCATTAAACAGCATTCGTTGCGGTCGAACGGATTTACGTTCGTGTCACAATTAGGGATCCTGATTCTGCTGCTGATAACTTCCTCCAAAATATTCTGGGAAGTGGATAGCGGTATGAGGGCTTCTTTTAGTATTAATACACTTCCTGCAGGAGTTGCCTTTTTTGCCATCAGCCTGTATATCGCTATTGTAAGAACGAATGCCCTGAGGCGTTTCGACCCCTTCCTTATTGCGACCATCATTTTCCCGGCTATTTATGTTGTTGGCCTGATTGAACCTTTGTTCACAACGGTGCTCGCCAACCTGTTGGTGCTTGGGCTTGGTACGGTCATTATCCGTAAAGGCGCATTGCAGTTCAACCTTCCTGTACTCAACTTCGGACTGGTTATCGTGTCGGCACTCATTATTTGCCGCTTTTTCGATACCGATATGTCCTTTGCCATTCGCGGGCTGTTGTTTGTAGTTGTAGGTGCCGGATTTTTCTTTGCCAATTATTTACTCATCCGAAAAAAGAAAGACCATGAAATTACCAAATAAAAAATTCCTGATAGCAGGCTTCGCACTTACCGTATTGGCACAGCTCGCCATTCCGTTAAAAATGGTTTACGACAGTGAAATGACCGCGAGCCACGGGACAGAATACAAATTCAGGACACGCCCTATAGATCCTTCCGATCCTTTTCGAGGGAAATATATAACGCTCGATTTCGAAAGTTCATCGGTCAATATCGATAATACAGACTGGAAATATGGAGAGGAAGCTTATGTGTATATTAAGACCGATGCTGAAGGTTTTGCTTATGTGACCAACATGTCACACCAGCCGCTCGACACTCCGAACGACTATTTCATGGGTAAGGCCAGGCCGGTGTATGATGGTAAAATGAATATCGATTTTCCTTTTGACCGCTTTTATATGGAAGAGGGAAAAGCTTACGAAGCCGAACTGGCTTATACCGAATATAACAATGATACTGTTGCAAGGCCTGCCTATGCAGTTGTAGCTGTGAAAGGCGGTAATTGTGTACTTAAAGATGTCATTATTGATGGCATGCCCATTCGGGAGTATGTACTGAAGGAAAGGGAAAAAGGAAAATAGCAATAAAAAGCCCGGACTCGACAAAGTCCGGGCAATTTTATAGGTTAGTGATTATCTGAAAGAAGCCCATAATTGTTTTGCTTCATGTATAAAACTCTTTTAATGTAAACTGTTATTATGCAATGTTTCTATATTTTTAACCCGATACAGTTTATCCATATTTGCTCTCTGTCATTATTTTGTTCAAAGCTTTGTAGCATAAATCCTGCGTTATATTTTACTTTTTTGTTGAAATATAATTTCCCATTTATGTAAATTTTCACTTTTCTATCCAGATTTATCATTTCAGGCGAAATGTAAATTTTGAAAGAGCTGATACGGGATGTTTCGATTCGAAAAATATTATTTTCATATTGCGCCTTTATTTTTCCAGATTTTCTTGGAAAATCAAAAGCATTTTTATCTACAGTTTTGATTATCAAACTATCGTTTTCATCGTATTCGAGCCATTTATTGATTTTAAAGTTCCTGTTTTGATGCCAATTTGCTTTTGGCTTTAGCGTATCGAGTTTTATATCTGTTAGCCAATCAATACTTCCATATTTTTCATCATCAAATTCCCAGGAAATTTCTTTTGGAAATGGATTCCTATTTCGATTTATCAGGTCATTAAAAAGAATTTGATAAGCCGGTTCTGATTCGTCAAATTTTGGAAACCAATGTGGAAACCCGTTGTAACGATATTCTTTGTAATCAGCATTTATCCCATGCATTAGTTTCGCTAAATCATCGTTTGCATTTGGAGGGTAATAATAATCTTCATTCGTTGAAAAATTGATGAAAGAACGATTTTTTATGTTTTCAACAAAAGTTCCCCCGGTAAAAACTTTAGGATACGTGTTGAAACCATAAAAACCTGCAAACTGTATTGGTTGCTTCATTAAATAAGAAAATGAGCCTGTCGCACCGTTGGAATGTCCGGAAATAAAAACTTTATTGTCATTTATATTAATTGCCTTTTTGATTTGCTTTATCATTTCGGGAATCATAAAAAATCCGTCATCGGGTGCCATCCAATTGTATTGCTTGCTCCCTTTTGGAAAAACTAAAATCACATCATTTTGTTCTGCATATTTTGTATAATATCTATTCCAATCGCCTAAATTACTATCTGCATTTTGAAAATCTGCAAGCGCATTATTTCGTACTGCCCCGTGTAAAAAAACGAGTAGTGCATACTTCTTTTCGGGATTATATTTTTTTGGCAAATGAATGAAAAATGACGTTTTTGTGGAGTCATTGATTTTGAAAGAGATAGAATAGTCCCGATGCTTTTTTTCGATATAAGGATTATAATTTTTGATTTCATCAAACAAAATTCTTGATTTATCGACTTTTGTTTGATGACTTTCGGCCACATTATAAAATTCATCTTCATTTTCTTGTAATTCTTTATAGAACTCTTTTTTATCTATTATGGCTTTTAACTTCAACATATCCCATCTTGGGTCTGAAAGCAAATTTTTATATTCGCTTTCTGAATATTCTCCCACAATATAACTCCATCCCGGATAACCGTCTTCATCGGTTTTCATTTTTGCCAGAGGGACCAGGTATTCAAATGCTTTATCGTATTTCTTTAGTTCAGAAGCAAGTACAGATGCTTTATATAATCCTGTCCCGTCAATACTGTCAGGATAAATTTTAAAGGCTTTCTCATACATATCCAAAGCTTCTTGATAGTCCGCTTCGTTTTTGGCTTTCCACATCGTTTCCAGTGCCTGTTGGGTTAATGTAGCGTAGTCTTCCTGGGCTTCTGCATGAAAACATAATGAAATGAAAATTAATGTTATGTAATATCTCATAATAGTGGGATTTTGAGCCCACAAGATACATACAGAGGATTTCAAAAACTTGTAAAAATGGAACTCCGCCAGATTCATTGCAAATGCCAAAAGGTATCTTCTTTTCCCAGCATTGTGCCTTTATTAAAAAATGATTTTGGCGAATTATTAGTTAGGTTTTTGTAAGCTTTATTGAAATGAGACTGGTCACTGTAATTAAACTCATAGGCAAGTTCCGTAAAATTTTTTTTAGGATCCTCAATGAGTTTTTTCTTTATTGTTTGCCTGAAAACAACTATTTCATGAAATTTTTTAACCGAAATTCCTAAATGAGATTGAAAAACCCTGTTAAGATGCTGCCGGCTGATTCCGATAGAATTGGAAAGTTCAGTTACCGAAAAGTTTTCATAATCCTCGAAAATATATTGAATGGATTGTTTTAAAACCGGGTTTTCAAATGGTGCGAACCTATTTTCTAAAAACTTGTCTAGCATATCGGTTAAAATATCCGTATTAGTAGTTGAGAAAATTTCTTCCAGGTCATCTTTCGTAAAAAACTCAAAATCTGTGATATAATCTGTGAAATTTACATTTTTATAAAATTGTTGAATTCCTAGTGGATTAAATACAATTACAATTCTGTAAACTTTTCCATATTGTTTTATATCTAAGATTTTTTCACGAATTGGCGTAAATATTTGAAATGGCTTTGCCTTTTCGTCAAATGTCATTTCTCCTCTTTTTAAAAGAACATGAGATTTATAGAGCGAAATTGTATTGTTGAAATGAGGAAAGCATCTGAATTCATTAAAACGGTTATTTGGTTTAATATCCAAATAATAATAGTCAACATAATTTTTAATTATGTCGTTTTTGGGCTTGAATGTTTCAAAAATCTCCTCCATTTTCTATCCGTAACTGTTTCTAAAATATCGCGTAACAATCCCGGTATCTGGCAAAGAAAAGGGAAATCGAAACACAAGACTCAATTTTATTCCAACTACCGCAATGACTTCTAAGGAATATATCGTTATAATTCCTTATGGTACAAGCATTTGATTATACGACATGATCATTTATAGTTTCCGACAATGAAAAGAGGTTCATTATGAACCTCTTGTATAATTACGCTATTTTTAATTATTCCCCCGGAAACTCCGCTCTCCTTTTCTCAAGGAATGCAGTAGTGCCTTCTTTAAAATCGGCAGTACCGAATGATTCTCCAAAAGCCCTGATTTCTGTATTGTAGCCGTTTATACCATCTTCATAATTAGCATTGATCGCCTTTATGGCATTGGCAATAGCCACTGATGAATTTTTCATTATTTTGGCGGCAATGCCTTTACAGAAGTCGATAAGCTCTGCCTGCGTTACCACGTGGTTTACCAATCCGTAGGCTTTTGCTTCATCGGCATTTGCCATACCTGCTGTCATGATCATTTCCATGGCGCGCCCTTTGCCTACCAGTTGCGGAAGGCGCTGCGTACCGCCATAACCCGGTATCACTCCAAGCGATACTTCAGGAAGGCCCATTTTTGCATTGTCGCTTGCCACCCTGAAGTGTGCCGCCATAGCCAGTTCCAGTCCGCCGCCAAGCGCAAAGCCATTTATAGCTGCGATAACCGGGGTACCCAGATTCTGTACCAGGTCAAAAAGCAATTCCTGACCAAGTGCGGCAAGCTGTTCGCCTTCTTCCACATTGAAGTCTGCAAACTCGGCAATATCGGCGCCGGCCACAAAAGCCTTTTCGCCACTGCCCGTTATAATAATAACTTTTACGCTTTTATCAGCATCAAAAGCGGTGAATGCTTCATTCAGTTCGAGTATCGTCGCCCTGTTAAGCGCGTTAAGCTTCGTTGGCCTGTTGATGGTTATCAGCCCAATGCCGTTGTCTTTTTCGGCGAGTATGTTTTCGTAGTTCATAGTTATATCGGTTTCTCGTTTGTTTCCATTTCGTTGCCTTCGGGTGCGGTGATGGGCAGTGTTACCAAAAAAGCAGTGCCCTGTCCCGGCTCACTTTCAAAGGTTATAGTGCCGTGGTAATTTTCTACAATGTTCTTTATAATGCCAAGCCCAAGCCCCATTCCGCTCGTCTTGGTAGTAAATTTCGGTTCAAAAATACGGTTTTTGTTTTCTATGGTAATACCCTTGCCGTTATCTTTTACCATGATCATCGCCTTGTCGCCTTCACGATAGACCCGGACATCAACAGTTGGGCTATGCTGGTTTTCATCAAAGGCCTGCGTGGCATTTTTTACAAGGTTTGTTATTATTCGGATGAGCTGCGTGCGGTCCATCCTGGTAATGATATACGGTTCATCGCTATGGAACGTGATATAATTCTCGTTGAATATTTCCAGTGCCAGCTGTACGATCTTCACCACATTAAGTGTCTCATTCTGCTGTGCCGGCATGGATGCAAAACTCGAGAATGCCGAAGCCACTGAGCTCATCGTGTCGATTTGCTGTATCAGCGTCTTTGAATATTCATCAAGTTTTTGTTTAATGTTGGGATCGGCCGGGTCAAACTTCCGCTGGAAGCTCTGCACGGTAAGGCGCATAGGGGTAAGCGGGTTCTTAATCTCGTGGGCCACCTGTTTGGCCATTTCGCGCCAGGCCTGTTCCCGTTCGCTCTGTGCGAGTTTTATGGCGCTTTCGTCAAGGTCTTCTATAAGGTTGTTGTAGGCATCTACGAGTAGGCTTATTTCCTGCGGAGAGTCGCCCATGTCTATCTTTTCGTTCACTTCATTCAGGCGGGTTTCCTTAATGCGCTCACTAATTTCCTTGATAGATCTGGTAATGTAGCTCGAGAGGAAATAAGCAATGATGACCGATAATAGGAGCATGAACGAATATACCTGGACAAAACGCATCAGGAAATTATTGGTTTCCTTATCATAATAGCCGTCGTCTTCAATATAGGGGAGGTTCAGGATGCCGAGGGGCTTGAATTTGTTATCCTTGATATAGCTGTAGGAGGAACGGCTTTTTTTTCCGTCGTTAACTTTCTGGTCCACAAAGCGCTTTTCGGCTATGGAGCGCAAAACTTTAAGTATTTTCGGAGGTATGTTACTGTTGATCGTATCTACCGAAAAGGCAGCCTTGGATGATTTCAGCAAATGCCCGTTAAGGTCGTAAATATTGATTTCCATGCCGTGGATGTTGGACAGTTCGTGTATGCGCTCCCTGAAAATAAGCGGCAGGTTTTCGGCGGTCATCGGGTAGGTTGTGGTAGAAAGCACGTAGTTCATGTGCGCCTTTATGGCGGCTTCTTTCCGTTCCAGGCGGTCCTCGTTGTAATCCCTGGCTTCTTTTTTAAACTGGTAAACCGCTACAATAGCAATAAGGAACGACGCAAAAAGCGTGATGAGTATCATCGACATGAAAATCCTCGTGCGAAGCGACCAGCGTTTTATTTTGAAGCGTTCGTTCATCCGTTTCAGGAATTGTTTTTCTGCCTGATGCGTTTGTAAAATTTATAGCCCAGCATCAGCAAGATACTAAAAAGGATGATGCCGATGACACCGTATATCCAGTTGACCGCATTTTTCAGTATCACCAAAAACACGACTGCAAATAAGATGATCGTTGCGCCTTCGTTCCAAAGCCTCATGAAGCCTGTTGTGTATTTTACCTCGCCGCGCTGCAATTGCTTAAATATCTGGTGGCATTTCAGTTGGTACAGTATAAGTAGCAATACGAATCCCAGCTTTACATGCATCCATGATTCCTTTAGCCAGCCCGGCATAAGTACCAGTAGTGTTATGGCAAAAATAGTCGCCAGTATTGCCGATGGCCACGTGATAATGTACCATAGGCGATAGCTCATCAGCTGGTACTGCTTTGTGAGAATTTCCTTTTCCGGTGATGGCTTGCTGTTGGCTTCAATATGGTACACGAAAAGCCTCACAATATAAAACAGCCCGGCAAACCAGGTGATCACGAAAATGAGGTGGAGGGATTTTATGTAGTTGTAGTATTCCATTATGCTTCAAGGAGTTTTTTTGCCAATTTATCAGGGTCTTGTCGATTATCCCAAAAAGCAATAATGTATATAGTGCTTTCAGTTATTTTATAATAAATACTGAAATTTCCCATCGCCGCCTCCCTTGTATCTAAATGGCTTGTCAATTTTCCGGCATCTGGATTTTCGACAATGAAATTAACGCGATCTTTAATGAGCAAAACTAGTTTTTCTGCATACGTTGATGAATGGTTTTTTTCATTCCAATATTTTAAAATATCCCGACGCTGTCGTATTGCAGTTTGGGTCCAGGTTACAGACTTTTTAGCCATTCTAAATCCATTTTATCCAAATCTTCTTGAGACATTACACGATTATTTTTAATATCTTCCTCACTCATGTTTAGCATGAGTATTTGCGATTCAGAAAGCTGGATAACATCGTCATTGACTTTACTTGTGCTTATTAATTGATAAAGTGCTGACAAATAATCCTTATTTGAGATTGTAAGCAGCTTGTCAATTATGTTGTTCCTAATATTATCTTCAACTGTCATGATATAATTGATTTTACAAAGTTATATATTCTTCTATTTCTTCAACTCCCCCGCCATTTCCTTCTTCAAAAACACCCCCGTCACTATTGTGGATAGCACATCGGCAATAGGAAACGCGACCCAAACCCCGAAGATACCAAAAAATTGCGGCAAAATTAATACCAAAGGGATCAGGAAGAAACCCTGTTTGCTTAGTGTAAGCATTAAAGCCTTTGTGGCCTTGCCGGCAGCCTGGAAATAGGCCGCACCAATAAGCTGTACCGCAATAATAGGCGATGCAGCGAATACCCAACGCAGTGCGCCCGGCGTGTCGCGGATCACTTCGGGGTCAGTGGTAAATACAGCGGTTATCGGCCGTGCAAATACGAGTATGACAACAAAGATGATGATAGCGAGTCCGCCGGCATACTTTATAGAGGTGGATATTGTTTCGCGGACACGCCCATAATTACCTGCGCCATAATTATATCCCGCAATGGGAAGGAAGCCCTGCGTAATCCCCAAAACGGGGAACAGCGCAAACATGAGCATCCGGCTGATGATGCCATATACGGTAACGGCATGCTCACCGCCAAAGGCAAAGAGCGTATGGTTGAGTAATATCGCCAGAAGGCTGATAACCCCCTGCCGCGCAAAAGTGACGAAGCTGAGGGAAAGTATCTCGCCCGATAATTTCTTATGGAAAGAAAAGTTTTTCCACGACAGGCGGAGTTCACTTCTAAAAACAAAGAACCATAATATATAAAGGAAACAGGCAAAAAAGGAAAGCGCCGTAGCTACTGCCGCGCCAAAAATACCCATGTCGAACACCTTTATAAAAACGATATCGAGGACAATATTGGCAACTGCCGATATGATCATGGCTATCATGGAGTGGCGCGATTTGTCCTCGGCCCTTATAACGTTATTGCCCATCATGCACAGTGCCTGGAACGGAACTGCAAGCAATATGGGCAGGAAGAATGCTTTGGCAGGTTCCTTTATCCCACCATTGGCACCAAAGGCATACAAAATTTCATCACCGAAGAAAATACCAAAAACAACAAAAAGCGACGAAAGCCCAAAAGTGAGCATGATCTGGTGCGCAAAGGTATTAAGGGCTTTTTCTTTATCATTGGCACCCAGGGCACGCGAAAGCACGGAGCCACCGCCTGTGCCGATTGCCAGTCCAATCGCAGAAATGAAGAACGTAATAGGCATTACTACCGACAGTGCGGCAATAGCCAATGAACCTATCCAACGGCCTACAAAAACAGCATCGATAAGCACGTTCACGGTCATGAACAATATCCCTATGGACGCAGGCACCGATTGCTTTAAAAGCAGGGAGCTGATGCTTTTTTTTTCAAGATCGCCGTTGGATACTCCCATTATGCTACCGGAGTTTCAGCATGTGCCCATTCGTTGATCCAGTTGGCCACAACAGCTACCCATTCGTCGCTGTCGTTAAGGCATGGTATGGCAAGAAATTTTTCACCGCCGCGCTCCTGGAAATCTTCTTTGGCACGCATGGCAATTTCTTCCAGCGTTTCCAGGCAGTCGGATACAAAGGCAGGTGTTACCACAGCGAGGTTTTTAATTCCGTTTGCCGGCATTTTATTTACCTCGATATCGGTATAAGGCTCCAGCCATTTGTCACCCGAAAGGCGCGACTGGAACGTGAGCGAATATTTATCTTCGGGAAGTCCGAGCTGTTCTACCACCAGCCTTGTGGTTTCATAACACTGGTGGCGGTAGCAGAATTTATGTGCCGCCGACTGCGTTACACAGCAGCTGCCATCTATCTTGCAATGCGATTTGGTCACATCCGTTTTCCGGATATGGCGCTCCGGTATGCCGTGGTAGGAGAACAGCAGGTGATCGTAATCGAAACCTTCCAGCGAGCGTTTAACAGACTGCGCAAGCACTTTTATATAGTCGGGCTTGTTGTAAAAAGCAGGGACATCGGTAAAGGTCATCTGCGGGAATTTCTTCTTTCTTATTTCTTCGGCAAGTACTAAAATAGTCAGCGTTGATGCCATCGCATACTGTGGGTACAGTGGGAACAGCAGCACTTCGGTAACGCCTTTATCGGCAAGTTCCTGAAGCCCTGTCTCTATAGACGGCTTGCCGTAACGCATGGCAAGGGATACAGGCATATCCGTTTTCTGCTGAACTTTTTTATGCATCCTTTGCGAAAGCACAATCAGCGGGGAGCCCTCATCCCACCATATTTTCTTGTAGGCATGCGCCGATTCCTCCGGCCTTTTGCGCAAAATGATACCGCGCACTAACAATGCCCTTAGCAAGAACGGGACATCGATTACATATTTGTCCATCAGGAACTGGTCCAGGTAGGGCTTTACGTCTTTTGGTTCCGGGCTGTCCGGCGATCCGAGATTAACTAATAGTACTCCTTTCATACTTTACTTCTATTTGTTTGCGCCTGCATAACTTGTCAAAAACAATGCGAGGAGCGGTTTGTTTGTTTTATTTAACTTTTGTTTTTAGTCCTCTCCCCGGCCCTCTCCGAAGGAGAGGGTGACGGACGTGCTTACTAAAACGGCTTATAGGACTGAGTAAGTGCGTATTCCTCCGTCGTTGCTCCCCTCTCCTTGGGAGAGGGGTCGGGGGAGAGGACTAAGCGGCTGATCCTCCTACACCTTCTCATTCATACTCATCAAATATTTCTTCGGCGTTGTGCCAAACTTCTTCCGGAATGCCGCGATAAAATGGCTGGCCGTGCTGTAGCCTATTTTCAATCCTACTTCATTCACGTTATACGACCCGCTATCGAGCAGTTTTCTCGCGTAATCCATCTTGTAATCGAAAAGGAAGCTGTACACACTATCGCCGTATATCTGGCGGAAGCCCATTTTCAGCTTTTTCAGGTTGATACCCACCTGGTCGGCGAGTTCCTGCAGACCCGGCGGCTCGGACATATTGGCGATCACGATGTCTTTTGCCTTCCTTATCTTCATTACATTTTCTTCATCAACAAGGAAAGGACACGACTCGATATTAGTATCTTCCGAACGGTTAAAATACAGGCTTAGCAATTCATACACCTTGCCCTTGAAATACAATTTCTTGATAGAAGGGTGCAGGTTAAAATGGAACAGCTGGCTCAGCACTATGGTCATTGACGGATTTATCTTCTCGTCTTTGTAATATTTCTTGTCGATGTTCTCCGTACTCAGGAAAGGTATATGGTCTGCCTGTTCTGAGAAAAACCCGTGGAATTTCTTAATCGAAATAAGTATCGAAATAACCCACGAATGCGGCGCGATCTCCAGATGTACTGGCAGCTCTTTCTGCGGATTATACAGGAACAGCGATAACTCTTCCCGAAGGTCGAGCGCATAACGCCCCTGGTTGAAGATGAACTTCGCACGGCCCTTAACCCCAAAGTGGAACTGGATAAGGTCTACATCCACTTCCCTTTCAAAATGGGTGGTTTCGTCGCTGTTGTTCTCAAAGCGCAACACATAAAAACCATCCTCGATCATAACCTCATCAACAGAACCCATAGCGGTATTTTTTTTGATGCCATTGCAAAAAAACGACACGGCTTTATTTAGAATTGTTCTAAACTAATCTTTTGCAAAGCACTGATTTCACTGCAAATTTAGGGTATTTCAGATTAAAAAAGCATTTTACAGGCAAAATATCCCACAGCGATATAAATAGGACTTTGAGCGTTACTTTTTAAAAATACTTAAAATTACTTTTGTGAAACTTTTAAGAAGTGTGAAGTATCTAATATGGAGAACAACAATACGTCGAGGCATCAGTACTTTTATGCCATTGGACTTAGTTATAGAAAGGCCGATGCTGAGATAAGAGGAAAATTCAGTTTAGGCAATGATGCCAAAGCCCGGGTATTGCTGCAGGCCAAAGAGGAAGGCATTACCAGCCTTATCGTTACCTCGACCTGCAACAGGACTGAAATCTACGGTTTTGCACAGCATCCGTTCCAGCTGATAAAACTGCTTTGCGATAACAGCCAGGGCACGGTGGAGGAATTCCAGCGTGTTGCTTTTGTATATAAAAACACCGAAGCTATCAACCACATTTTCCGTGTGGGTACAGGGCTCGACAGCCAGATTCTCGGCGATTTCGAGATCATCAGCCAGATAAAGACAAGTTTTACAGAAGCGAAAGCACAAGGCCTCGCCAATGCTTTTATGGAGAGGCTTGTAAACAGCGTGATACAGGCCAGCAAGCGCATTAAGAACGAGACCGAACTGAGTTCGGGCGCTACATCGGTGTCGTTTGCATCGGTGCAGTACATTATGAATAATGTTGCCGATATCAGGAATAAGAACATCCTGCTTTTTGGCACCGGAAAAATAGGACGCAATACCTGCGAAAACCTGGTGAAGCATACAAAGAACGAGCACATCGTCCTCATCAACCGTACCAGGGAGAAGGCTGAAAAGGTGGCCGGTAAGTTCAACCTTATCGTGAAAGACCATGACCTGCTGCCCCTTGAGATCCCCAATGCCGATGTATTGGTAGTTGCTACAGGCGCACAAATGCCGACCATTGATAAAGATATATTGGTGCTTAACAAGCCACTGCTTATCCTTGACCTTTCAATTCCGAAAAATGTGCATGATGATGTGAAGGAATTGCCCGGTGTTACTGTAATACACCTGGACGACTTGTCTAAAATTACCGACAGCACCCTGGAAAACCGCAAGCTGCACATCCCTGCCGCCGAAGCGATCATTGAGGAAGTTGTTGAGGAATTTAACGACTGGACTAATGCCCGCAAATTTGCACCAACCATCAATGCGCTTAAGGAAAAGCTAAACACGATAAAAGATAATGAGCTGGATTTCCAGCGCAAAAAAATAAGTAATTTTGATGAACAGCAGGCCGAGATCATCAGTCAGCGTATCATCCACAAAATTACCACGCATTTTGCCAATCACCTGAAAGACCGCGACACCGTGGTGGATGAAAGCATCGAATGGATCGAGAAAGTCTTCAGGATCGAAACTTCCGTAAAATGAAAAAAACCATAAGGATAGGCACCCGCGACAGCGAGCTTGCCCTGTGGCAGGCCCATACCGTGGAGCGCAAGCTGAACCACCTTGGCTATCCCACCAAAATTGTAGCCGTAAAATCTACCGGCGACCTTATTCTTGACGTACCGCTTTACGAACTCGGCATTACCGGAATCTTTACCAAGACACTGGATGTTGCCATGCTGAAAGGCGAGGTAGACATTGCCGTGCATTCGATGAAAGATGTGCCTACTGCATTGCCGAAAGGCATCGTGCAAGCCGCAGTCCTTGAAAGGGCAGATGTGAATGATATACTGGTACATAAAGGCAACGATAACTTTTTTACCGATACCGCCACTATTGCTACCGGGAGCCTTCGCCGACAGGCACAATGGCTTAACCGCTACCCGAACCATACTGTGGTTGACCTTCGCGGGAACGTGAATACCCGCTTGAAGAAACTCAGCGAAAACGAATGGGAAGGTGCAGTTTTTGCTGCTGCCGGACTGGAACGCATCAACCTGCTACCCGAAAACCACATGGTTTTGGACTGGATGATACCCGCACCCGCACAGGGCGCAATGGTAGTGGTCGCTATGGAAAATGACCTGTACAGCCAAACGGCATTGGCACAACTGAACCACAAGCCCAGCGAGATCGCAACACATATCGAGCGCCAGTTCCTGAAAAAGCTGGAAGGCGGCTGTACGGCGCCTATAGGAGCATTAGCTGCTTATTTTGATAACGAAATACGCTTTGAAGGCGTACTGCTTTCGATAGACGGGACCGAAAGACTGCATATTGAAAAAGTGCTGCATGCAGGAGAAGACTATTCGAATTTTGGCAGCGAATGTGCGGAAGAGATACTGAAGAACGGCGGCGCAGAACTAATGGAAAAAATCCGCGCCGAACTTAAAAAATAACCGATGCGGATACTTTCTACCAAAAAGCTGCAACCCAATCATAAGCAGTACTTGCTTAACGCCGGGTTGGCAGTACTGGAGGCAGACTTTATCAGCATCAGTTACAAGCCTTTCGAATTAAACGATATACGCCCAAACCTCATCTTTACCAGCCAGAATGCTTTTAAAAGTTTTGTGCAAAATGGGCAGGCAGGCAGTTACAAAAGTCATGCTGTTTTCTGCGTAGGTAGTAAGACAAAAGAGGCTATAGAAAAGGATGGATTTAAAGTTTTGGCATTCGCCGACTACGCCGAAGGATTGTCAGAGATTATTATAAAGGAGCATGCAGGCGAGAGCTTTACGTTCTTCTCAGGAAGCATGAGGCGCGATACACTGCCGGATGCTTTGGCGAATGCCGGGATAAGCGTTGATGAAATTGAAGTATACGAAACGGTATTGAGTCCGCAGAAGATAAATGCACCGCTTGACGGGATATTGTTTTTCAGCCCGTCAGGAGTGGAGAGTTTTCTGAAGGAGAACAGTATTGGGAATGCGGTTTGCTTTTGCATTGGCTCTACTACAGCGGCGGCGCTTGAAGATTTAAGCTCTACTATTGTGATCGCTAATAAGCCGACGGTGGAGAATGTGATCGTACAGTGTATTAATTATTATCGAAATTTGTAATCCTGCAAGGTTTTAAAAACATAGGTGTTCGGAAGACAAAAGTTCATTGAAATATTTTCATATATTAGATTTATAAACTTGATTATGCCAAAGAAAATAAGCGTAAGTTCTTTGTTGAAACTAATAGACAAAGATGTT
>NZ_JBBYHR010000015.1:0-33397 GCF_038289855.1 Flavobacterium arundinis | reverse complement strand
AATTAAATATGGAAATAATAAAAGAAATAGTGGTAATCTGCGATGGAGATCCAAGCAAAATACCACTATCTAATATGGTTTAAAGTCTTCCGAACACTTATGTTTTAAAAACCTTGTAGGTATATCGAAAAAAATAAATATGTATGGAAGAAGACCTAACAATTCCCGAATGGCGCAAAGAAGTTGTTTTAGAAAGAATGAAGAATTTTTCTGAAGAAGACCATATTCCTTTGGAAATTGCCATGCTGCAAATCAGGAGAAAAAACAATCCTCAAGAGTAAGTCTTTCCATTTCGAACGGAGCTTGCGGAGAGAGAAATCTCAGGAACATCACGGAATTTGAGATTTCTCGTTCCTCGAAATGGAAGAACGTGCCGGTTTAAACTTTCAAAAATATGAGTTCTGAAAACCTACAAGGTTAAAAAAAACATTGCAGGTTGCGTAGATCAATGGCACCCGCAATCATCACCACAACCATCCTTCTTCTTTTTCTTAAAGAAAAATTTCTTTACAAGGAATACCACAGCGCCTGCAACTAATATATAGGCTATGATGCTTTGTATATCCATTATTTCAGCAATTGGTAGGTTATCAGCGAAACAACATAGGCAAACGTGCTCATCCCGAACAATTGTATCATGGGCCATTTCCAGGAATTGGTTTCCTTTTTGGTAATGGCGAGTGTGCTGATGCACTGCATAGCAAACGCGTAGAACAGCAACAACGATACGCCCGTAGCAAAATTGAACACTTTTTTGCCGGTTAGGGGATCAATTTCGGCATTCATGCGCTCTTTAATGGTGGCCTCATTTTCGCCGCTGCTGCCAATGTTGTATATCGTAGCCAGGGTGCCTACAAAAACCTCCCGTGCCGCAAAAGAGGATACAATAGCGATGCCTATCTTCCAGTCATAACCAAGCGGCCGGATAACAGGCTCTATGCTTTTTCCCATAATACCTATATAAGAGTTCTCTAACTGGTAGGCAGCGACAGCATCATCAAACTCTTTTTGTGTTACTTGTTGGTATTGGCGCTCTTTCACGATTTTTTCTGCATTGCTAAAATCTTTGCCCGGCCCGTGTGAACCCAAAAACCAGATGACCACAGAAAGCGCTAATATTATTTTCCCGGCTCCATACACAAAGGCTTTGGTTTTTTCAAGGACATTCAGGCTGACATTCTTAAAAAGGGGAAGCTTGTAATTAGGCATTTCGGCTACAAAAAAGCTCTTGTGCTTTATATCGAGTATTTTATTTAGTATCCACGCAGAGAGTATCGCTCCAGAAAAGCCCAACAGGTACAATAGCATAAGCGTGAGCCCCTGCAGGTTAAAGATACCGAGTACATGTTTTTCCGGAATGATAAGTGAAATAAGGATGGCATATACCGGCAGCCTTGCAGAGCAGGTAGTAAAGGGCGTAACCAGTATGGTAATAAGCCGTTCACGCCAGTTCTCTATATTACGGGCCGCCATAATGGCCGGGATGGCGCAGGCCGTACCCGATATTAGTGGCACAACGCTTTTTCCGCTGAGCCCGAAACGCTTCATGATCTTATCCATCAGGAAAACCACGCGGCTCATATAACCGCTTTCTTCCAGCAATGATATAAACAGGAACAGGAAAGCGATTTGCGGGATAAATATTACTACACCCCCTATGCCGGGAATGACACCCTGCGCAATAAGGTCGGTGAGCTTGCCGGGAGGCAGGTTTTCCTGGGCGAGGGCCGAGAGGTTGGCAAACGTTTCATCAATGAGGTCCATCGGGACACTTGACCATGAGAATATAGACTGGAATATCAGCATCAGGATGCCAAAGAAGATCACATAGCCGAATATTTTATGCGTAAGCACCCTGTCGAGTTTGGCACGCAGGTCGTTTGCTTTTGTCGTATCAATAACCTGCCCTAATTTCAGCACATCGTTGATGAACTGGTAACGCTTTATGGTTTCTTTCTGCTGAAGCCTTTTGAGTTCCGAACGTGTTTTGGTGAACGAAGTGCCCAACAGTTCTTTCTTTTCAGAGATACCGAAATTCACATCCTGCGTAATTACCAGCCAAAGCTTGTACAAAAGCTGGTTAGGGAACGCTTTGCGGAGCTTATTGAAATAATCGGGATCGATACTGGAGGCATTCAGGCAAGGCTCTGTAGAGAGGCTTTTGTAGTCTAAGATAAGCTGTTTCAGGGTTTCGATACCGGTACCTTTGCGCGAACTTACCAGTGCGATCCTGGTATTCAGCTGGCTTTCCAGATAAGGGATGTCAAGGCTGATGCCCTTTTTTTCCATCCTGTCCGACATATTTACAACCAGTATAGTGGGTATTTCGAGGTCTTTTATCTGGGTAAAAAGCAGCAGGTTGCGTTTCAGGTTCTCCACATCGGTGACAACAACGGCTACATCTGGATAATCTTTATCGTTTTTATTAAGGAGCAGTTCTATTACAACATTTTCATCAATAGAGCTGGCATTAAGGCTGTAGGTGCCGGGCAGGTCCATTATGGTTCCCTTTACATGGTCGGGGAGCTTGCATAGGCCTGTTTTTCGCTCTACCGTAATTCCGGGATAGTTCCCCACCTGCTGGTTTAGCCCTGTAAGGTGGTTGAATACCGATGTTTTTCCGGTATTCGGGTTGCCTATCAATGCTATTTTAAGGGTAGGGGCTGCCATGGGTCAGATGTCTTTTAAAATCTCAACGTCAATCTCGGCAGCGGTCTCCATGCGGATGGCCACATGGCTGTCATTCACGTTGATGTATATAGGGTCGCCCATTGGGGCCACCTGCAACAGCTGGACTATATTACCGGGAAGGCATCCCATTTCAAGAAGCTTGAGCGGAATTGCATCGATATTAAAATCGGTGATGATGGCTTTCTGGCCTTTTTTGAGTCCGGCAAGAGTCGTTTTCAACGGTTTATTTAGAATGAATTAAGATTGCAAATCTACGAATAATTAATCAGTTTCCACTGTCAATCCCGGTTTTCAGCCATACGATTTTATAAGCTGTCACGGCAACCTCGAACTGCGACAGAAAACTACTCGTTCTCCCGCAGCCACTTGATATCTTCAATCAATTGCTGCACGTTCTTTTCTCCTTTTGGAGGGGTTTCATCCAGCAGTGTGCCGTTATAGAACCCCCTTATCCGGCCTTTTTTATCTACAAGGACAAAATTTTCGGTATGAACCATATCATACAATTCCGCGCTACTGTTGGTCTTGGCCGCCAAGTAAGATTTCCGGGCAATGTAATAAATGTCTTCTTTCTTTCCGGTAACCAAATTCCATTTGCCGTCTATGGCGCCTTTCTTTTCGGCATAAGCCTTAAGCACAGGAACGCTGTCGGTATCCGGCATAACCGAATGGGAAAGCAGCAGAACATCGGGCATATCTTTTATCTGCCCCTGCAGCCACGACATGTTTTCGCCCATGGGTACGCAAATGCTCGGGCATGTGGTAAAAAAGAAGTCGGCTACATAAATTTTCCCTTCGTAATCTTTTTGGGTAATGGTCTTGCCGTTCTGGTTAGTAAAGGAAAAGTCGGCAATCCTGTGATTTCGTTTTATGTATTGTGCAGTGCTGTCCACGAGCTCGGGGTTTACATCGGCCGGGCTGTACACTTTCAGCATTTTTTTTGGTTTGAGTGCTGTATAAAAAAGCGTAAGTATCAGTGCCGACAGGATGGCAAGGACTATAAAGAAGATTTTGTATTTTTTAAAAAACGCAGTCATCGGGTAGAAATTTTTGCAAAATTACGAAACAACGCAGGAACTGAGTGGTAATAATCACATTTATACAGAACTAAAAATCAGTGCGAAATCCACATTTAACACTTTTGGGAAGGGTATTTGCACGCATCCTTAATATTTTTGTAATGCAAGCAAAACATAAACTATGAGATTCTACTTAAATACAGCGCTGGCTGTTACTACTTTATTAACTATGAGCACAATCCATGCGCAAAAAAAGGATGCCAAACAGCAAAAGCCGGGCATCAACATTTCTTACATGGATAACAAGGTAAAGCCTGCCAACGATTTCTTCCGGTATGTGAACGGTACCTGGGTAGACCAGACAGATATACCGGGAGATAAAACGCGTTGGGGCAGCTTTGATGAGCTTCGGGAGAATACGAATAACGACGCATTGGCCATTCTTAAAGAAGCCGCTACCAATAAAAAATTGGGTTCTTCTACCGATCCCGGCAAGGCAGCCAACCTGTACAAAACCATTATAGATACCGTGGCAAGGAACAAGCAGGGCATCAAGCCATTGCTGCCTTACCTCAAAAAGATAGATGCTGTTAAGGATATAAAAGGCCTCCAGGCGCTCCTGACAGAAATGGAACCTGAGGGCGGCGTTGGGTTCTTTGGCGTGTATATTGGCGCAGATGCCAAAGACAGCAATAAGAATGTAGTGTCTTTAAGCCCCGGAAGCCTGGGATTGCCTGACAGGGATTACTATGTTTCTGATGATGCCGACTCGAAAGAAAAGCGTGAAAAATACACGGCCCACGTAGCAAGGATGCTAAAATATATTGGGTATAAGGATGCAGATGCCAACACAGCCGCGAAAAAGATCCTTGCGCTGGAGACCGCTATGGCACAGCCGAGGCTGGACAGGGTGGAGCGCCGTGACCGCAGGAAGAGTTATAACCCAATGACCGTAAATGAACTGCAAAAAATTACCCCGGCGATCAACTGGAATGCCTACCTGAATGGTGTTGGGATAAAAAAGATTGATACTATAATTGTTTCACAGCCAAAATATATGGCAGCCCTTCAGGAGCTTTTTGCCCAAAATAAGGTGGACGACTGGAAAGCTTACATGAAATGGACGCTGCTCAACAAAGCTTCAGGATATCTTTCTACCGGCATTGAAACCGCCAATTGGGATTTTTACAGCAAGACACTGAAAGGCGCCCTGAAAGAGGAGACGCGCGATAAGAATGCGCTGCAAACCATAAATGGTACTGTGGGCGAAGCATTGGGCAAGCTCTACGTAGAGAAAAAATTTCCCGCTGAAGCAAAAGCCAAAGCGGAAAGCATGATAAAAAATGTAATGCTGGCCTATGAAAACCGCATCAATCGCCTGCCCTGGATGGCGAAATCTACACGTGAGAATGCGGTACAAAAATTGCGCAAGCTAACTGTAAAGATTGGTTATCCTGATAAATGGAAAGACTATTCGGCACTTACACTGCAAAGCCCTGCTGAGGGTGGGACTTTTTTCGGCAATATGAAAAATGTATCGCGCTGGAGGTGGCAAAACGACCTCGAGAAACTCGGTAAACCTGTAGATAAGACCGAATGGGGCATGGCACCACAAATCGTGAATGCTTATTTCAACCCGTCAAACAACGAGATCGTATTCCCTGCCGGGATACTGCAGCCGCCTTTCTACGATTACAGGGCCGATGAGGCGGTGAACTATGGCGGCATTGGGGCAGTTATTGGCCACGAAATATCGCATGGTTTTGACGATTCGGGATCGCGCTATAATGCCGATGGTAACCTCGTGAACTGGTGGAGCGACGAAGACCTCGCGCAATTTACCGGATTGGGAGGCGCATTGGCCGACCAGTACAGCGCCCTGCAGCCGCTTCCGGGAACCTATGTTGACGGAAAGTTTACGCTTGGTGAGAACATTGGCGACCTTGGTGGTGTAAATGCAGCCTACGACGGACTTCAATTATACCTTAAGCAAAATGGTAACCCCGGACTTATAGACGGTTTTACGCCGGAACAAAGGTTCTTTATTTCGTGGGCAACAATCTGGAGGACAAAAATGCGCGATGAAGCCATTAAGAACCAAGTAAAGACCGACCCACACTCACCGGGTATGTACAGAGCCTATGTACCCCTGCAAAATGTTGATGCGTTTTATGAGGCATTTGGTATTAAAGAAGGCGAAGGAATGTATATCGCGCCGGATAAGAGGGTGAAAATCTGGTAACTCGTTTCAAATATATTAAAACCCATACCGGAAAAGGTGTGGGTTTTTTGTTGGTGCAAAACGGTTACATTTGTTAAACATAAAATTCAACATGACCAGGAAAAATGTAATCTTAGTATTTGTAATTTTATGTCTGATCATTAACATTTCGTGTAAGGTTAGTCAGACAACGGAAACGTTTAGGAATTATAAAATTATATCGATTGATTCATTTGACAATGTTTATATAATTCATGCGAAAAGTAAAGACCGCTACTTTAAAATCGTTTCAGAAAAAGAAAATATTCAAACTGACCGTAAAAAAATCAAGATTGACAAATCTTATAAATTTCGATTAACATCTTTATTTAAAGACAGGGAGAAATTCCGGGCCAATTTTGATGGCGTTGATTTCAAAGGGCAAAGTATCTTATTGGAAAAAGATTCAATATATGATATCCATACTTCAAAACAATTGAGGGGATTATATTTTTTTAATGAATAGGAACGACAAAGGTTATAATTATCTTCTAATCGAAATCTTATTTAAAACAAAAAGTGTTGAATGTCGCGCCGGATAAGAGAGTGAAGATTTGGTAATTGTTAAAGAAAAAATTATTTATAGCCCATACTTTTTACAGTATGGGCTAATTGTTTATATATAGCTGCTTAGTTTCATAATATTGTTGATTTTTTAGACATTTATTAATAATATGTTAATTGAGGAAAAATTGTAATTTCTAAATATTTAAAATATAATTTTGTTATGCACAAAATAAATAAGTGTGAGGTTGGGAAAAAAATTGCATGTGCTTGGTATTGACGACCATGTCGTTTTACTGGAGGGGTATCATTTTATATTTAAATATTTTGAAACGGCTTTGGATGAACTAAAATTCACGAAAGCCTATGATTGCACGTCAGGTTATGAAACGATAGAAAGCAACAGGGATACACCGTTTGATATCGCGGTTTTAGATTACAGTATTCCCGAATTTCCCGAGAAGGGATTATTTTCCGGCGAAGACATAGCTGTTTTAATCCGTAAAACCATGCCCGATTGTAAGATCATAATGATGACGATGCATAAGGAGGCGGATATTATCGCGCGTATTCTTGAAAGGATAAAACCCGAAGGCTTCATCAATAAAAGTGATTGCACAACATCCGAACTGATAGACGGTTTCAGGGCAGTACTTGAAGGCAATACCTATTTTTCGAAAACGATATTAAATTTTATTGCGAGGCAGGAGAGCGAGATCCTCCTTGAGGAAATTGATGTAAAGATCATCCTTTTTCTGGCCAGGGGCATCAAAGATAAAGAGCTCGGCAGGTATATCCCTTTGTCCGAAAGCGCTATCGAAAAAAGGAAATACCGTATCAAACGTCTTTTGGAGGTGGCCGGCGACGATGAAGAACTGATAGATAAAGCCAGAAGGCTGGGGTATATCTAAATCCCGGCGGCAAAGGTAAACCCAAGCAATTCCCGAATTTTAACGGAATCAATAACCTTTCCGTGTGAACTGCCTTCTTTGGCAAATTTTGGAAGGGGCAGGCCTGCTTCAACAGCTTTATTGGTATAATACGCTTCCCGCGTGGGGTGGTCAGGAAATGCCGCATTGAATGTTTCTCCCCATGCCTCTCTCTCAATGATCTTCATGACAATGCCAATGCAATCATCGCGATGGATGAGGTTTACCGGCCCATCAGGGTTCGCAAGGTTTTCCCTTCCCGCAAGGTGCTTTACAGGATGCCGGTCTTCACCAATTAATCCTCCAAAGCGGAGTATTGTCGTTTTAAAATTGCTGTTCCCCTGCAAAAGTTTTTCTGTTTCAACCAACTGCCTTCCGCTTTCTGTATCAGGGTTTGGAATGGTCTCTTCGGTTACAACCGAATTGTCATCTGCGTATACCGATGTGGAGCTGACGAAAAGCACTTTGGCAATCCCTGAAGCATCAATATGCGGAATAAGCGTCTTTATTTTTTGTGCAAAATCTTCACCGCTTTTTGCCTTGGGCGGTACATCGATAATAAGGATATCGCTACCGGCTAAAAATTGCGTAATGTTCCCTTCAACTTCATTTTCTTGTAGTGAGATATGAAAAGGCGTAATACCTTCTTTCCGTAGAATTTCCAGTTTATTTTCGGAAGTAGTAGAACCCTTAACCACTATAGTGCCGGCAACCATTTTTTTTGCAAGCGGAAGTCCCAGCCATCCGCAGCCTAATATAGAGACGTTCTGCATCATGATATTTCTTTTCGTACCAGAATAAAATAATCGTTTTCAAGGGGCATGTAGCCCTGCTCGTAAACAAAATAGTAGGTGTTGCCGGTCTTGGTGTTTAGCAGGCTGGTAAAGTAAGTAAAGTCAAACCCCATTGCCATCATTTTAGAGCGGGTGGTTTTGGTCTTGCCTTCCACGTTCAGCTCGGCCAGGATGCGGTAATTCTTGCGCAGCTTGTTGTTGATGTTGCGCATAAAGTTGTTGCTGTCCTTATTGATCTTGTTGTTCCAGGCATTGCGGCAGGCATCGCTGCAAAACTTCTTGTCTTCGCGGCCTACGATCTTTTCGCCGCATTCGGGGCAGTTGCGTGTCATTTCCTGGTGCGTGTTTTAGGTTTTGCTTCTTCAGGTTTCTGTTGCGCAGGCCCTTGTTTCTTTATCCTGTACAGGTCCTGTCGGCGGTCCTTTAATATGCGTACGCTGCCAAACTCATGCAGTTCTTTGAGCAGGTCAAGGTCTACATCCACAATAATGGTCATCTCAGTATTTGGTGTTGCCTCGGCCTTGATGCCGTTCGACGGAAATGAAAAGTCAGAAGGGGTAAACACCGCCGTTTGCGCATACTGTATGTCCATGTTATTCACGCCCGGCAGGTTGCCCACGCAGCCCGCGATGGCTACGTAGCACTCGTTTTCTATAGCACGGGCCTGCGCGCAGCACTTTACACGGGTGTAGCCGTTTTGCGTGTCGGTAAGGAAAGGGACGAACAATATCTCCATGCCCTCGTCGGCCATAAGGCGCGAAAGTTCCGGGAACTCCACATCATAACAAATCATGATGCCTATTTTACCGCAGTCGGTATCAAAGGTCTTTATCTCGTTGCCGCCCACCATGCCCCAATAGTTTACCTCATTGGGCGTAATGTGTATCTTGGTATACATGTCATACGTACCGTCGCGCTTGCAAAGGAAACCCACATTGTACAGGTTGCCATCTTCTACCATGGGCATGCTGCCGGTAATGATATTGATGTTATATGATATCGCCATTTCCTGGAAACGTTTCCGGATGGGCTCGCAATAGCGGGCAATTTCCCGTATGGCATCCGCTTCAGAAAGGTGGTTAAAGTCGGCCATGAGCGGCGCTACGAACAATTCCGGGAACAGGGCAAAGTCGCTGCTGTAACCCGACACGGCATCAATAAAGAACTCGGCCTGCTCAAACAACGCCTCCACATTGGCCAGCGGGCGCATCTGCCACTGCACGAGACCCAGGCGTATAATGCTCTTGCGGGTATTGATGAGTACCGGACTTTTGTCATAATAAATATTGTTCCACTCCATAAGCACGGCATAGTCCTGCGAGTTCTTGTCGCCCTCCAGGTAGTTGCGCATCACTTTTATAACGTGGAAATCGTTGCTCAGCTGAAAGGCCAGCACCGGGTCGTGTATCTCTTTAAGGCGTACCTTGTCAATATACTCTTTTGGGTTAAGCTCTTCGGCATATTCGTTGAAATTAGGCATCCTCCCCGCAAAGATGATGGAGCGAAGGTTGAGCTGCTCACACAGTTCTTTACGTGCATCATACAGCCTCCGTCCCAGTCGCAGTCCGCGGTAGGCAGGATCAATAAATACATCGATGCCATATAGTACTTCACCTTCATAATCATGCGTATCGAAGGAGTAATTGCCCGTAATCTTCTCGTAGGTATGGTTCATCGTAGCCTTTTTATGGTCCACAATAAGGGAAAGCGCCGAGCCTACCACCTTGTCGTCCACAAGTACCACCAGCTGCCCTTCGGGAAATATCTTTAGCAGGCGCTTGATGTCTTTTTCGTCCCAGTACGGCTGCTCCATATCCATGTCGGCGCCCTTGTAGGCCTGTTGCATGGTAAGGCGCAGCTGCTTATAATCTTCAACTTTAAGGTTACGGAGCTCAACCTTATTTATTTCTGTTTGCATGAAAAGTCATTTATGTAAATATAGGGAAAATTTTCCGTTTACAAACGTTTGTATGAGGATGAGGAAATATTATAAATTATATCTGACTGGATTTGCAGAACCTTTCTTTTTTGTATGTGCTACAGATTTATTAATATATTGGTTTCTGATTTCTTCTGGAGCTATATTACCATTAAAACCATAACCAATTCTTGTCTGACCAAACCTTTTTGACGTAGGCATATAACCTCTTTCTTTTTCGTACCAATTATTTACTTCATATACTTCAACAATTAATCCCTTGTATTCGCTTAAAACATATTTGAGGTGAGGAATTTTGTCTTTTTTAATTGCCCAAATTTCTTTAGTTGCATCATAAATTGATTTCCTATCGATACCTCGTTTATATTGTCCATTTATATTGATTAAAATACAATTTGGCATTATACTATTAATAGGTTCGGCGTTGTACAATCTTGTTATCTCATCACAACTCATCAAGCCTTTCTCCATCGAATTATGACCTCCAACCTTATTTAAAAGTAACATTCCGCAATGTGATAATGTATCAATTAGAGAAGCTTCTATTTGGTAAGCTTCACTTTCAGAAAGTCCGTGTCTGATTATTACATGCGTTGGTATTTGACCACTTAAATTAATTTCTCTAATTTTTTCATATTTAGCATTACTAATGTCCTCTTCAGTTAATGCACATGCTAAATGAGAGAATACTCTATCATCCTTGCCTTTTCCAATATAAAACGGCTTATTGTACTGAGGGTCAAGTAACATATAGACATAGTACTTTAATTCTTGCTTCGTTTTTTCGTCAAACATTTTAAATATTTAAGGTTATTAAGAGAAGTGCAAAATTCATTTACAAACGTTTACAAATAACTACAACCGATTTTAAACAGTTAATAACCGGATAAAGTTTGAAGCCTGCCGCAACTTTGCCTCGTTGAAACTATGATACGGTTTCTTCAGTTGAACGATAAAGATAACGATAACAATTTAATTACTACACGCCATGAACGCACTAAAGAACAAAGTACAACTGATAGGGAACGCGGGCTCCGACCCGGAGATCAAAACCTTTGAAGGAGGTAAAAAGCTGGCACGGCTCACCCTGGCCACCAACGAAAGCTATACCAACGACAAAGGCGAAAAGATAACCGATACGCAATGGCATACGGTTACCGCCTGGGGCAAGACCGCTGCGATCATAGAGAAATTTGTTACCAAGGGTAAAGAGCTGGCCATAGAGGGCAAGCTGACGCATCGCAGCTACAACGACACCAATGGCGAGAAACGCTATATTACCGAAGTCGTTGTTAGTGACGTGCTGCTGTTTGGTAAGTAACAGGGCGGAAGGTGGGGATCGTCCCTCTGTTGCAAAGGCTCCCGCCGCGGCGGGAGCCTTAATTTTTTACAATGAACCTACTCAGTGTCCGCAAAAGTAAGCATCTATGAGTGAGATATCTGGAGCCTTGTCCACCGGGGCGGATGCTACTTTTGTTTCAGGACAAAAGTGGATAACTATAAACTAAACGTATACTTGTCTCGCTACCCTGTAGGTATTCGCATGCGCCTCAATAATGGTTTTAATATCCGGACTATACCCGCCGCCCATACTGCACTGCACCGGGATGCCCAGCCTATGGCAAAGTGAAAGCACAAAAACATCCCGTTCCTTACATCCGTTGACGGTACACCCCAGTTTCCCCAGCTTGTCGGTAGCCAGTATATCCACACCGCTGAGGTAGAATATGAAATCCGGTTTTTCGGCATCGATCAGCTTTGGCAGGGTCTCTCTTAGTATCGAAAGGTATTCATCATCTCCCGTGTTATCCTGCAATGCAATATCAAGGTCGGATGTTTCTTTGTGAAAAGGATAGTTGCTCTTCCCATGCATGGAAAAGGTAAAGACATTATTGTTTCCTGTGAATATCTCTGCGGTACCATTGCCCTGGTGTACGTCGAGGTCAACGATCAATATCTTTTTCGAAAGGTTATTATCCAAAATGTACTGTGCCGCAATGGCCTGGTCATTCAATAAGCAAAAAGCTTCGCCGTGGGTGCTGTAGGCATGGTGAGTTCCCCCCGCAATGTTGAAGGCAATCCCGGTTTCCAAAGCCTTTTCGCAACCCCAAATCGTGCCTTGTGCAATGCGCAGTTCGCGTTCTACAAGCTCAGCAGACAGCGGAAATCCTATCTTGCGGACAGCCCTCGGGTCCAAGGTAAGGTTCAGCAGGTCGTCAACGTAATCCTTATTGTGAACAGCAAGAACGTGTGCCATATCCGGCAGGCCCGGCGCATGAAAGTCGCTTTCGACAGCCGTACCCTCGTGCAGCAATTGCTGGGGAAGCAGTTCATACTTTATCATCGGGAAGCGGTGGCCTTCCGGTAAAGGGTGTTTATAAATAGGATGAAAAGCGATGGGCAGCATTCAACATGTTTTGCGCAAAGATAAAGGACTTACAGTAAAATAATTTTTGTTTAACCAAATAGCATCGCACATTTTTGCGGCTTAAATCATATCGTTTCCAGCATGAGTCTTGGCGACTTTGCGGCTTTGCGTGAAACTAAAAATGGAATAGTTATTTACATCAGCGAGAATATCTTCCACATCAGTAATACCGCCGAGATCACGCCCAGCAACGCCGCTACCATCTTTAGCGATCTTGTTTTGGAAGCGTTCAGGAAAATAAAGCCTGCCGCTGTGAGCAGCAATATGGAAATTACCGTTAGCAGCCTTGCGTTTTGAAGTGAAGCAGGATAATGGCTGAGGTATTGCTGCTTCGATTCCTCAAAAGTGGTTGTATCTCCCGTAACCGAAAACCACAGAAACAGGTCGGCCAGTACGATCACCAGACAGATGATGGCTATAGTAAAAAGGAAGGAGGAGCGTTTCATAAGATTTAATTTAGTTGGGAATCAATACGCAAACTCATCGTCAAATTTACGTAGCAGATAGCGTCTTGCTTTGGTATCATAAAAACCCAGTATGTACGATCCTTTGAAGGGGGTAACAGTTTGCAGCGTAAGGTTCTTATTCCCTCCGGTATACCGGCCGATATTATCTATAGCCAGTGTTGGGAGGACATACGGACGGTGATTGAAGGCATCGTCAAAAAGGCTTTCAAAATAATTAGTTTGCAATTCGTGCCCGTCGCCAAACATATCAGAGGAACCGCCTGCCAACACAAGCCCGGCCCCGAGTATAACATCGCCCGCAGGAAGTATCGTGCGCACACCCCCCGCGGTAACTAGCAGGTCATCGGGAGTACGGTACACAGAGATCGCGATACCTGAAGAACCGGCCCTGCGGAGGAATTTTTTGGTATCCCTAAATTCATCAGGGCTGTCGTTACCGGTCTGAGACAGCAACGGTGAATTCTTAAACCCGATAGTTTCTTCGGCAGTTGCGTGGTAATTCTTACTGTCAGCTGTATTAGAAAGCGTGGTCGCCGTTAAAGCGATTTCTTCATTGTTAAGCTTTAGCTGGTAAAGCTTGCCTTCAATGTAAAACGAGTTGGCATCGGCGCTTTCGGTAAGTACGGAATGCGTGTATATCTTTTGTGTAATGGTATAATCCTCGTTGTTGATAGTGAAAATCTGCGTGTAGCCCGGGTTGTGGTCCAATGTCAGCAGAAAAGAATCCTTCAGCGCATACAGTTTTATCTTCTGGCTGGATGTGGCAAGGTCGGTAAACCCATGTGCCTCTATTTTTTGCAGCGAATAGTAACTGATTAGCGCATTGAGGGTCGTTTTTTTGCTTTTTTCATTGGTGAAAGCAAAACCCGAGAAATCAATGGTTTTGATCGTGTAAGTGCCCTTATTGAAGATGTAGCATTTCAGCTCGTCCTTTTTAGCAGGCAGCGTCAGTATATAAAAAGAGTTGTATTCTGAAAAGGTAGTCAGTATTTCCTCATCTTCGGCATAAGGCATTTCAAAATTCGCGCGCCCAACAGTGCTGTTCTCAAAATCGAAATACAGGCCCTGTAACTTTTTCAGGTCTGCTGATGCCCAATATACACCAGGCTTTCCATTGGTAAAGCTATAACCGGCCATAAAATCATAGTCTTTTACAGGCCGCGTTGTGGTGAGGCTGTCTTTAAAGAACAGTGCCCCGTTCAGCCGCAATGCCTTCAGCGATTCTTTGTCGGAAATAAAAACGGCGAACTGCGAGTAGGCAGTGTCCGTGGCGGCCAGTGACTGATGGTAGTCCGTACCGCGTTTCAGTTCAAGAGTTGTTGAAAACAAAGGAATTTGTGCCTGTCCTGTGTGGAAAGCAAGTAGCAATAAAACAGCAAGTATCTTTTTCATGTGCCGAAGCTTTAGCACACCCAAATTACTGCTTTTTACGATCACGGCAATGTAACGAGGTGTTAATTATCCATTTCACGTTGCAATGCATCAAAAAACAGGCCAACATGGTAGCCGTCCATCAGGCCGTGGTGTACATGTACCGAAACGGGCATCAATCTACTGCCGTCTTTCTCCGTCATTTTACCCACCGATATCTTCGGGCAGCTGTCGGGAAATGTAAAGCTCCGCGCATGCGAAAGCGAGGTAAAGTTTACCCACGGTATGGCTGAAAAGTGGATGATGTTATCGTTGTCGAATTCGCGGGTAAACAGTCCCGGCGTGTTGCGTACACGCTCGATCTCTGTTTTGGCATTCGCCGAAAAAACAGCTATATCAGGGGTGAATTCCATCAGCGAAAACCCAAAGGTATTGTCCTCGCGCGTAAGCGTTGCAGAGGCATCGACCCTGTCATAAACAAACACCTCATTGCCCGAGATGCGGTAACGGAATTCTTCCACACTGTTTACCGCCGCCATAGTCTTGTGCAGGTAGTAAATGAAAAACGGTACGCCTTTCGCTTTCGCGGAAGCGTACCCTTTAGTACAGTCGATAGCGGCCACCAACCCAAAGAACGGCTCTTCGAATTTACTAAAGAATCCGAAGTGCTCTTTTCGGGGCCAGGTAGAGAGGTTGAGTTTTGTGCGCATTATAAGACTTCAGGATCGGTAACAGAATTGTTTTCTATCGAATATTTTAATAATTCTTCTATTAGGATGTAAACTTTAGTGCTTTTCTCGACAGGAAAGTAATTCTCTTTTTGAATATCAGCAGCTTTTGCTTTGTCAATTGCCCCAGTGATGATTTCAGTTGTCATATAACAGAAAGGATAGGGGCCTAGCCTCATTTCATTTTGTTTCTCTCCAAGTAAGGTTTTCATCTCTTTGCTTTTCGTAGCGGTTATATTTTCCTGCTGATCTATATGAAACCAAAGCCAAACTTCAAAGCAAAAATTGCTTATATATAAATGTGCATCCACTAAAGATTCGCTATATTCTTTTAAGCTTAATATCTGTGCAGGTGGATGTTTATCGACATCTAAAACAAATCTAAACTTGTCGTCTTTTGAAGGAGTAACTTGTAAATCTTTTGGGGGATTTTTTAAAAAGTGAATTACACGATCTCTTAAATTTTCTGGCATATTTCCCGCAATGTCAGTATCAACCTCTAATACATGATGAATATATGCTTTTTTCTGATCTAAGAAAGTGTCATTAAATGCTTGAAAATAATTAGGTTCCTTATCTGCTCCCTCATAGATTATAAAGAACTTTGTAGCGTCTTTGAACGCTTCCAATTTATTATAATCTTTTAATGAATATTTTCTACGTAACATTCTCGGAATCTTCAATAATTAGATTAGAAAAATCACCTAAAAAAGGAATCCCGCCATATCTTCCTTCTAAATAACCTCTTTCCAAAACTTTATCACCACGAGGATTAAAATTACTTAATGGATAAAATTCTGTGCTCCCATCAGTTTTCTTTTCGGTAAACCAAATTTCATCTCGTCTTAGTAAATCATTATCTAATAAATGACTTTCATGAGTTGTAAAAATTAATTGGCTATTAAATGTATTGGCCGCTGAGTACATCCTTAATAATTCTTTTGCTAATAAAGGATGCATACTGCGTTCCAGCTCATCAACTATATAAACAACATCACCTTCGAATATTAATTGTTCAAATGCAGGTGAAAGTTCAAATAATCGTTTAGTCCCATCTGATTCTTCACTAAAATCAAATAAATCGTCTGTGTTAAAATGTTTTGTTTTTAAAAATGACACATAATATTTATTGTCTCTTTTCCTTAACACGTTAATTTGTGAATTTTGGAGGAACGGTAAGGAATTATCCAAAGACTTATCTTTATTGCTTTCGATAAAGCTTTCAAGGTCATCTATTAATTCTTTTTTTAAATCCTCTTCCGAATAGCTAAAAAAGGCATCCGCATCAATTTCATTTAAAATTAAGTCCTCGATTCCTGTCTTACTGTTAGTTAAAAGATTTTTTGCAAAATCAAATGATTTATTGCCCGTTAAAATTGATTCAGAATAAACAAAGCTTTTAGAGGTAGGCATTACAATAGTTAATTTAGCAAAAGCAATATATATGTCGTCCAAAATAGTGCTGTCTTCAATGTTGCCAAAACATGCATCTATTACAGTTTGAGTATCTCTTAATTCCTTTTTCAAGTACTTAGTAATGTACGAAAAATCAGAAGAATTTTTAAAATAGTCGCCAAAGGTAACATCTTGATTTTCTCTTTTATAAAGTAACTCTTCCTTTTCATAAGCTACTGACTTGATAAGATATAGCCATTCTTGTTGGATTTTTCCTTTGGAAATTTCAATTCCATAATCAAAATGATTGTTCTTAAATGTATATTCGATTCTAAAAGTTGTTGGCTTGTTTTTATAATTTTTATCTATTCTAAATCGTTTACTTTGTGGCATCAAAATAGCTTCATCCCCAAATACAATATTTTTAAGGTATGATATGGCACTTACTAAATTACTTTTACCCGCAGCATTAGCACCATAAATTGCGGCTGTTCTAAGTACTTCAATACCTGAATCAGTTGTATGGATGTGATTTTTTAATTTGCGAGATCCATTCCCACTAGCCGGAAGCATATTAAATTCAGTTTCATCTTTAAAAGACATAAAATTGCTAACGGTAAATCTTATCAGCATAGCTTCGTTTTTTTCGTTTTAAGTGTATAAAGTTATAATAAAAATAAACATTATTGTTTCAATTACTGAAAACTTAACGATTTTTTCGAAAACTTAATTCACCGTCTCCCCATTCCCTACGCCGTCAGTATCAGGGTTCACGAAAACAAGTTTGCCTTCGCTGTTCTGGGTCATTAATATCATGCCGTTGCTTTCCACGCCACGAAGGTTGCGGGGTGCAAGGTTTACCAGTACGGTAACGCGCCTGCCTACCACTTCTTCGGGTGTAAAGCTTTCTGCAATACCGGAAACGATCGTGCGTATATCGATGCCCGTATCTACTTTCAATACTAAAAGCTTGTTGGCTTTCGGCATTTTTTCAGCTTCAAGGATTGTTCCCGTACGGATATCCATTTTCGAGAAATCCTCATAGGTAATAAGGTCTTTCTGCGGTTCGGCTATTTTATTTTCGGCTGCGTTGGCAGTTTTGGTCGCTTCGAGTTTATCCACTTGTCGTTGTATTTCTTCGTCTTCTATTTTAGCAAAAAGCAATTCGGCTGTACCAATTTGGCTACCGGCAGGGAGCAGGTCGGTTTTCAGGGAAATGTCGTTCCAGCTTAACTTCTCGACTGCGCTCGAAGTGACACCAAGCATACCTTTTAATTTCGCTGCGGTAAATGGCAGGAACGGCTCACTCAATACCGACAATGCCGTGGCTATCTGTAACGCCACATACATTTGCGTCTGCACGCGTGCCGGGTTGTCTTTTATAACTTTCCACGGCTCTTCATCGGCCAGGTATTTGTTGCCAAGGCGGGCAAGGTTCATCAGCTCCACCAGTGCCTCGCGGAAACGGTAACGCTCCACAGAGCTTGCTATCACGGCAGGGTAGGCGCGCATTTCGGTCAGTGTCGCTTCATCCACATCGCTGAATTCAAATGGCTGAGGCACCACGCCTTCGTAGTATTTGTTCGTAAGCACCACCACACGGTTGATGAAATTCCCGAAGATGGCTACCAGCTCATTATTATTCCGCGCCTGGAAACTTTTCCAGGTAAAATCATTGTCTTGTGTTTCCGGCGCATTCGCGGTAAGCGCATAACGCAATACATCCTGTTTGCCCGGGAAATCCTGTAAATATTCGTGCAGCCATACCGCCCAGTTCTTGGAGGTTGATAGCTTGTTGCCTTCAAGGTTCAGGAACTCGTTTGCTGGAACGTTGTCAGGCAGTATATAAGAACCTTCCGCCTTTAGCATCGCAGGGAATATCACACAATGGAACACGATATTATCCTTCCCGATAAAGTGCACCAGCTTGGTATCGTCGCTTTTCCAGTACGGCTCCCAGTCCTTGCCTTCGCGCAGCGCCCATTCTTTAGTTGAAGAGATATAACCTATCGGTGCATCGAACCAAACGTACAGCACTTTGCCTTCTGCGCCTTCTACCGGAACCGGTATGCCCCAGTCAAGGTCACGCGTTACAGCACGCGGTTTCAGGCCATCATCCAGCCATGATTTTACCTGGCCGTACACATTCGGTTTCCAGTCGTTCTTGTGCCCTACGAGTATCCATTCGCGCAAAAATGCATCATAACGGTCAAGGGGAAGGAACCAGTGCTTGGTCTCTTTAAGTACCGGCTTGCTTCCGGATATAGTCGATTTCGGATTTATAAGGTCGGTCGCATTCAGGGTCGACCCGCAGCGTTCGCATTGGTCACCATAAGCTTCGTCGTTGCCGCATTTCGGGCAGGTGCCGATCACGAAACGGTCGGCCAAAAACTGGTGTGCCTCTTCATCGTACAACTGCTCGGTCACTTCCTCAATGAAATCACCTGCATCATACAGCTTTTTGAAAAATTCAGAAGCTGTATCATGGTGAATCTTTGCCGAAGTGCGCGAATAATTATCGAACGATATGCCGAAGTCCACGAAACTCTGCTTGATGATCGCGTGGTATTTGTCGATAACCTCCTGCGGTGTGATGCCTTCTTTTTTAGCCTTCATGGATATGGCCACACCGTGCTCGTCGCTCCCGCAGATGAAGGCAACATCTTTGCCCTGCAATCTCAGGAAACGCGAATAAATATCGGAAGGGACATATACGCCGGCAAGGTGGCCTATGTGGATAGGGCCGTTGGTGTAAGGCAGCGCTGCGGTAACAGTATATCGTTTCGGGTCTTGTAACATTTGTGTATCGGATTTTAAAGATGCAAAAGTACGAAATATATGGGTTATTTCTTTTACTACCAATTACAGCAATTGTTCTTTTGTCTTGAAACAAAAGAACCAATCCGCCGCGGCGGACAAGGCTCCAAAAAATTTAAGGCTCAACTTCACTCAGATGTGCTTACTCACACACAATTGTTTTTACAGGCTTATTGATTGCGTTTGGAAACTCCTACTTACTATCGACAGTTTTACCAACAGCAAACCACGAGGCAACGTAAGCTGTAAAAGTGCCGAATAATCCAACACCTGCGGTCATTAGTATTGCTGCAATTACCCTGCCTTCAGTAGTGACCGGAAATTTATCTCCATAGCCAACAGTGGTAATCGTTACGTATGCCCACCAAATGGCATCTTCTGCAGTTTTGATATTACTGGTTGGGTCATTCTCCACCTGTAATATGGCTATAGCTGAAAAAATAACCAACAACATAGCAACAATAGAAACTGATGTGAGCGCTCCCTTGGCTTTATTTGCGAAGAGATGATTCAATAAATGTTGGGCTGAACGAAACGCCCTGATAATTCTCAGCAATCGTATTAGTCTCAAAAGCCTGCCTGCTCTTAAGAAATCGACCATAGGGATGCATGATATCAAATCGATCCATCCCCATTGCATAAATTTCATTTTATTTTTTGCTCCCACAAAGCGGATGCAAAATTCAAAAAAGAAGAATACGCAAATAGCATTGTCAATATAGTTTAATAATAAAGAAGTTTCCGGAGGCAGGGTAACAACAGTATCTACAATTAAAGATCCCAGGACATATATAGATAAAACAATTACCATGAGATTTAAAATCCCCAGCTTGTTATCAGGTGTATCATTACTAACATGTTCCATTAACTAATCTATTTTCTTCAAATCTAAAAAATATAATAATAAGATTTTTAATTCCCGAAGTATTCCAACCCTTTACGAAGTTGCCGCATCTTATAAGAAAACAGGATATCTTCTAAACTTATACTATGAAAAAATTATTCCTTCTGCTATTGGCACTTATCCCGGTAGTAAATCTTCAAGCACAGGAAACATCAAAGTCATTCATCGTTTACTTCAATCATGACAGTTATGTACTTTCTGAAACAGCAAAAGCCACGCTGGATAGCATTGTGCCATATTCAAAAGGGCTTACCAGCGCAGCCATATCGGTTTCCGGATACACCGACGATTCAGGAACCCTCGACTATAATAAGGCTTTAGCGGCTAACAGGGCAAATGCCGCTAAGGATTATCTGGAAGGCAAGGGCCTGGCTGTAGCCGAAGCAGGAGGTAATTTATATATAAAAGATAAACCCAAAACTCCCGAAAAGCAGCGAAGGGCTGTAATTAAAGTAAGCGGCAATAAAGTTATACCGTCTGTTGCAAGCGGCCATTTCGAACAGCAGGAATTCAGAGGGCCGGAGGGTACTATTATAATAGCGAGTGTGGCGAAAGGTTCTACAGCAGCGGTTACCGTTAGCGAATATTACAATTCCACCACCATGCTGGCAGGCAACATGAACGCTATTGATGTGAACAACAACATCCTTTGGACCTGCGGGATGATGGAGATTTGCTTTGAAAAAAAAGACATTGACCCATCCGGGAAATTTTATACGGTCAAGGTACCATTAAATGAAAAGCGGAAAATAAACAGGTCGGTGAGTATATGGCTCACAATAAAGGGTGCCGACGGTGTCCTGCGATGGGAGAACACAGCTGTTAAGATAACATCAGACCCCGAAGGGAAGTATTACATATTCAATTTGCCTATAGGAACAGAAACCTGCGTAAAGATCAACCTTGATATAAAATGTGAAAATGACAGTGAATGCAAAGTTGTCCATATTGCCACAAGCAAACCGTATAATTTTCATAAGTTGACGATAACCGACGGCAAGAACAGCCTGTCCTTCTCGGCCAAAGTGAACGATACCCTGTACGCTTTCACCACCGATGGAGATGGCACGATAGACCTCCGCAAAATGGTTTTTACCGGAGTATATTCTAAAAATAATAAACCAAGGAGCATACGGGCCCGCTTAATAAAGATGAAATATACCTCGGACCAATATGGCCTTGCCCATTGCTACTACCTGGACAAAAAAGCCAGGCCGGACGAAGAAAAAGGCTTTTGGGCATGGGTGAGGAGGCAGTTTAAAAAGAAGGACTAGTTCATGAGTAAGCGCGCCGGAGTGAAGCTCGGCCTTAAATATTTCGCGTAAAAATCAAGGAGGGATTTGGCGTTGGGAGAAGGAGAGCGACCCACGAGTCGAGCGCGAAGCAGCGAGCGGCTTGGGTCGTGATGCAAAAATCCTGACGTAGATTTTAAGTGAAATATTTGGGGCCTTGAACTTTTGGTTCTTTTGTTTCAAGACAAAAGAACAATGTTGATATTGCTTATCTTTGTTACTATAAGCCCTTCACCATGCACCGTAACCTTTTATTATTGCTGATCACATTACTACATTTCCCGGCATTCGCCCAAATCGCAAAAATCCCGCCCTACCTTAAAAAAGGCGACACCATCGGCATATTGGCTACAGCCCGAAAAGTAGATATGGCACCCCTCGAAACCGGGATAAAGCTGATGGAAAGCTGGGGATTGCACGTAGTCATTGGCAAAACCATCGGGCTGGATGATAACCAATTGGCCGGCCCCGACTGGCAGCGTGCCACCGACCTCCAGCAGATGCTGGACAACCCTGCTATAAAAGCTGTATGGTGTGCCAAAGGAGGTTACGGGACCGTACGCCTGATCGAACGCCTCGACTTTACAAAGTTTAAAAAGAAGCCCAAGTGGTTTATTGGCTTCAGCGATGCAACAGTATTGCACAGCCATATTAATAATTTCGACATCGCCACGCTTCATGGCATGGTCGCTATCAGCGTTGGACGTGCCACACCCGAAGCGATAGAGAGTTTCCGTAAGGCATTGTTTGGCGAAAAGCTGTCCTACAACATTCCACCCCATGCTTTTAATAAAACAGGCAAGGCGACCGGAGAGCTTGTGGGCGGCAACCTATCGGTGCTGTACAGCATTATCGGTTCGCCTTCGGAGGCCGATTATAAAGGGAAGATCATTTTTATAGAAGACCTTGACGAATACCTGTACCACATCGACCGCATGATGATGAACCTGAAACGTAACGGCTATTTTAAAGATGTAAAAGGGATCATAATTGGCGGGATGACCAAAATGCGCGACAATGATATTCCGTGGGGCCATGATGCGCTGGAGATCATACAGGACATTACCAAAGAATACAACATCCCCATCTGCTTCAATTTTCCTGCCGGTCACATACAGGACAACCGCGCGTTGATTATGGGAAAGACAATTACGCTTGACGTAACGGCAGCAGGGACTAAAATTACCTTCGAATAATGGCCGGGCATAACGACCTCGGCAAGCTGGGCGAAGAACTGGCTGTGGATTTCCTGAAAAAAGCCGGTTATACGATTCTGCAAACCAATTGGGTGTTCCAGAAAGCAGAGATCGACATCATTGCCCAAAAAGACAATACACTTGCAATTGTCGAGGTAAAGACACGTTCTACACTGGAATTCGGACTGCCACAGGAGTTCGTTACCCCTGCGAAAATAAAACTACTGGTTAGGGCGGTTAATGCATTTGTTGAACAAAATGATGTGGATGCCGAAGTTCGCTTTGATATAATTTCAATACATAAAGATAACAGTACCTTTGAAATAGAGCATCTGGAGGACGCTTTTTTTTATTTTTAGCTTGTTAAATATTTAACAAAATTATTTTAGTTTGTATATTTGCGTGCAAACAACAACTAAACAACTAAACACAACTAACTGAATATGAAAACTATTTCTTCTGTAGTCGAACACTACATTAAAACAAAGCCATTTTTGTTGAGTGCCCTCTCCCAGGGTATTATCAATCTTACTTCGCTTGCCCGCAACATGATGCCTGAACTTGAGCAGGAACTGGGGAAGGACGTAAAACAGGGTGCTGTGGTAATGTCATTGAAAAGGCTCTCCGAAGATTTGGATTTCCGTGTTAACCACAAGATTGTTAAGGTGCTAAAAGGTATAGGCGAGATTACAGTACGGTCTTCACTAACAGATTATACCTTTGCCGTAAGCGATACCATCCTCAACAAACAGGCAGAGCTGATTGCCAAGATCAATGCCAACCCGGATGTTTTTTATACCTCTTCGAGGGGAGTGAATGAAACCAATGTTGTTGTAAGCTCCTCGATGAGCCATGTGGTGGATGGGCTTTTTGCCGATGAAAAGCAGATCGAGCGAACCGATAACCTGGCTTCGATAACCGTAAAACTTCCTAAGGACAATATCTCTACACCGGGAGTATATTACTATATTTTCCAAAGGCTGGCGTGGGAAGGTATCATCATCAATGAGGTGATTTCTACTTCTTACGAGTTTACCATCCTGGTTAGCGAAGATGAGGTAGATATGGCGTTCAAAGTAATAAAAGACCTGAAGAGCCTGCAATAATAAGGCACAACGATACAAATACAAATGCAGCGATACTATCGCTGCATTTTGTTTTTATGTACCTTTGGGTATAACTCCGCATACATGATCACAACTCTTAGTGTCCTTATCCTTATCATAGCAGGCATAGCCGTTTTCATGAACCAGCCGCAATTCGGAAAACTGCCTTCCGGCGAAAGGCAGAAACGCATTGAATTATCTCCAAATTATAAAGATGGGCAGTTACAAAACCTGAGCCACACGCCCAGCCTGAAAGAAGGTGTGAGTTATTTCACGGTATTTTATGAATTCTTCTTTAACAAAAGCAAACGGAGCAAGCCTGCAAAACCACTGCCTTCGCAAAAGACTAATCTTCTTCGCCTTGATCCTTCAGAAAATGTACTGGTATGGTTTGGGCATTCGTCCTATTTCATGCAGGTGGATGGGAAAAAGATACTGGTCGACCCTGTTTTCAGCGGTAATGCCTCGCTGGTAAAGTTCACTACCAAAGCATTTCCCGGAGCCGATGTGTATGCTGTAGAAGATTTCCCCGAAATAGATATCCTGGTTATTACCCACGATCATTGGGATCACCTCGACTACGAAACTGTGCTAAAATTAAAGCCAAAGGTAAAGAAAGTTGTTACCGGCCTCGGCACTGCAGAGCACCTGCAATTGTGGGGATATGATATGGCTATCGTGCAGGAAAAAGACTGGAATGAACAAATAGACCTCGGTAATGGATTTACCATAAACACAACGCCTGCGCGTCATTTTGCCGGGCGTACCCTTACACGCAACAAAGCGATGTGGATGTCGTTTGTATTGCAAACACCATCCTTCAGGATATTCATTGGGGGCGACTCGGGTTACGACTATTTCTTCAAGGAAATTGGCGAAAAGTTCGGGCCGTTCGACCTTGCACTTTTAGAATGCGGCCAGTATAACGAATACTGGAAATACATCCACATGCTCCCGGAGCAGGTGGTAACAGCGGCGCACGACCTGAAAGCCAAAAAGCTCATGCCGGTGCATTGGGCCAAGTTCTCGCTCGCTCTCCACGATTGGGATGAGCCTATAAAACGCGTTACCGCCGAAGCTGAAAAACAAGCCATGCCGATACTAACACCGATGATAGGGGAGAAGGTTAACTTGGATGGTAAGCAGGTGTTTAAGAAATGGTGGGAGGGGTTGGAGTAGTTTTCAGTCGCAGTCACAGTTTTCAGTCTCTTCCATTTCGAACGAAGCTTGCGAAGAGAGAAATCTCAATTTGTCCTTTATTTAAACCCATATTTCTCTTCACGTTTTTTAAATGCATCTTCCCCTCCTTCAACAACATCAGCAATGTGTTCCCTAATACCCATCGATTTGAGCAAGTCTCCGCTACCATTTTTAGAATAAGAATTTTCTAAAGCTCCATTTATATAATCAAATTTATAATCACTAGTACTTTCTATATCATTTTGCCCTTTTTGGTTCGCTACAATAATATTTTCAGCATCTGCATTTACAACAATATTTGGATTGTGTGTAACTAAAATTATTTGACGTTCTTTCTTTTTTTCCTTTAAAAAATCTACTAGTTCTTTTGAGACAGAACGATTATCTAAATTATCTTCTGGTTGATCAATTAAAATCGGACCATCCTCTTTGCTTAACTTTATTATTAACTTCAATAAAATAAAGCTTGCTTTACCAGTAGACATTTTATGAATATCGTCCCCTTGGGATTTTACATCCCAATGGTCAAAAAAGAAATCGGTAAACACCTTTTTAATTGCCTCTTTTTGAGTATTTCCACCTTTTAAATTTAAATTTTTTCTTTCAATTTTTTCAAAAAGTGTTTTAAGAGACTTTTCGATTTCATTATAATCTATATCTGCAAGGGCAGATTTGGGATTTTCATCCCACTTCTGATACAAATATTTAAAACCTTGGTTATTAAATCCTCTACCGTCAAAGATACTATCAACTAATCCTCTAAATTTTGGAAAATTATATTTAATACTTGGCAAAATCTCCATCTTGTCATTTTTACTTATATCTGAAATACGATTCCGTAAATCTTCAATGATTTTTTCATAAAGTTTAAAGTTACCCGCAAAATCATTAAATATTTTTTCTTTGTGAGAATCTATTTCACTTTTAGTGGTTTCAATTTCTTTGTTAAATTGATCAATATCTGCAATTTTAGCTTCATCTTCACTTATACTTTTCTGAAGAGCAGCTATTTGTTTTTGATTCTCTAATCTGTCATTATAAGGTTTAAGTTTTAAATTATTTAGCTCCTCTTCTGTGTTTAATTTATTTATCTCTACTGCAAATAAAGAATCATTAATAAATTTGTTGTCTTCAGTTTTTACGAATTGAATAGCAATCTCCTCTATATTAGCTAACGCATTATCAACAAATTGTAATTTATTGGAAAATTCTATTTTTATACTTTCCGTTTGTAAAGATTCAAGAGTAATTCTCTTTCTATTGGAGAGTTCTGTAAGAAACCTTTTTAAATCGGTTTGATATGTATCCAATTTTTCAAAATCACTAGTGATTTGATGTTTGTAAATCTTTAATAGATTTAATTTCTCTGTGATTTCATTATATTCAGTTAACTCTTGAGATGTAAAGTCTTTGTTAAGTGTGTCAATCTTTTGTCTATTGAAAGCTATCCCTTCGGCTAAAGCTTTTGTATCTCCTTTAAATTGCAACTCTTTCTCTTTTTTATCTAATTCCTGTTTTAGAGAAAAATAATAATCAATGTCTTGGCTCCTCTGAACATCATTCTTTTTTGCCTGGGCAACAAAGTCATTGTACTTAGATAGATATTGCGGTTCTTCTAATATTAACCCCCGAATCAGCTTCTTTAATGTTGCTCCGCTTTTTCTGCTTTTATCAACTAGATTCGATAAATGATTTTGAGGAATATATTTAATACTTGGTAATATACTCGAATTGGTTTGACGGTCTTTTTTAGATTGACTACTTTTTGAATATAATTCTACAGAAAAATTATAATTGGCATCATTGCTATTCAGGTCGTATAAATCTTTCTCTTTATTATCCTCCACATCCGTATATTTCAGAACCTTATCATCTGTATCTGAATATAAAGTTTTCGCGATTTCATAAAGTAAAATAGATTTTCCTGAAGATTTCCCTCCAATAATTACATTTAGGTTTTTATTAAAATATATAGTTTCAGGTGTAAATTTCTTTTCAGAAGAAGTGAAAGTTATTTTTTCAATCATTAAAGTATCCAACTTCTCTGCTTCAGGCATTTCTTTTTGAATCCTTACACGGTCTTCCGGTTCGTAAATTATTTGTTTCAAGCCTTCAAATGTGACATCTGCTTTAATCCAAGTAAATTTTTTTCCAATATGATTCAGTGAATGTGCGTCGCTGTTTTGTAAGAGAGGCTTTTTATAAGATAACCAAAAACTTCTGTCATCATCAATATTACTAGGATTGTCAGTTGAATGAATTAATAAATCAGCCTCCCTTGTGAGTTTCTCATAATTTGAGCTAGTTCTGGCATTACCTTTTCCCCTGGATAAAAAACCAATTAAGAATTTTCCTTTCAATCCTATAGATTCATCATTAAGGCAACTTAATAACTCATCAAAGTTCACAACTGCCTTTTTGAAATCATCAGGCGAAATAACATCTATCAATTTCTTAGAACTGCCATTGATATTAGTTTTGACATTCATTAGTAGCTTCTGCAAATTTTCTTTTCTGACTTCATCAGAAAAAATAACATGGAAATCAAGGCAATCGTCTTCTTTATTTTGGTAATCCAGACGCAGCTCTAAATTTAAAAAGGTTACTATTCCTTCTTTCTCAAGCTTTTCCTTTAAATCATATTCTTTGTCATCGAATCTAAAATAATTGGTTAGACCTATACATGATAAACCCTCCTTTCTGATTTGTTCAATGAATTCATCGTCTGAACAAGAATACTTATTCATAAAAGTGTAAGGAGAATGAAGATGTAAATCCCATTTTCTCCATTCTGAACCTCTATTTCCCATCGAATATCTTATTGATTAATTTTCAATAAGATAAACCTACAAAATAATTGTTAAATACAGAAGCTTTTACTCCTCAAACACCATACCCAACATCTCCAGCGCTTTTTTCAAGGACTTTACATTCTCGAAAGTCAGCAGCAGCCTTAATCCATTTTTGGTTTCCTTTTCCTTCATTTTAGAAACGGTTGGGAATTGCTGTACGAATTTCAGCACCGTGCGGAAGGTGCCGCTTTGGTAGTAATCGCTTTGCTGGTCGCTTACAAAATAGCCGACCATCTTGCCTTGTTTCAGCACCAGTTTTTCAAGTCCCATTTTAGTCGCCACCCACTTGATGCGCATGCTGGTGAGCAGTGCCTGTGCCTGTTTTGGCAGTGGCCCGAAACGGTCAATAAGCTTCTGCTCGTATTCAATGAGCCCGGCCTCGTCCTTAATCGCCGCCAGGTCGTTGTACAGGTTGAGCCTTTCGGTAATGTTGTTGATGTATTCGTCGGGGAAGAGCATCTCGAAATCGGTATCGATCTGGAGGTCCTTTACATATTCTTTTTCGGTAGTATCATCGCCGTCATCATACAGGTCTTTGAACTCATTTTCCTTAAGTTCTTCAATGGCCTCGTTCATGATCTTTTGGTACGTTTCAAAGCCAATCTCATTGATAAACCCGCTTTGTTCACCGCCAAGCAAATCGCCCGCGCCGCGTATCTCAAGGTCTTTCATGGCAATGTTGAACCCGCTGCCCAACTCGCTGAACTGCTCCAGCGCCTGTATCCGCTTGCGGGCATCTTCGGTCATGGCGCTATAAGGAGGCGCGATAAAGTAGCAGAATGCCTTTTTGTTGCTCCTGCCCACGCGCCCGCGCATCTGGTGGAGGTCGGACAGCCCGAAGTTATTGGCATTGTTGATAAATATCGTGTTGGCATTGGGTACGTCCAGCCCACTCTCGATAATAGTCGTTGCCACAAGCACGTCAAAATCGCCTTCCATAAACGCAAGCATCAGTTCCTCCAGCTTTTTGCCTTCCATCTGTCCGTGGCCTACGCCAACCCTTGCGCCTGGTACCAAGCGCTGTATCATCCCGGCCACTTCCTTAATGTTCTCAATCCGGTTGTGGATAAAGAATACCTGCCCGCCGCGTTGCACCTCATACGAAATAGCATCGCGTATCACCTCCTCATTAAAGCCCACCACCTGGCTCTCGATAGGATAGCGGTTGGGCGGTGGCGTGGTAATTACCGAAAGGTCGCGCGCCGCCATTAATGAAAATTGCAGTGTCCTCGGTATCGGCGTTGCCGTTAGGGTAAGGGTATCTACATTAGCAGCAATGGTTTTCAGCTTGTCTTTTACGTTTACACCGAATTTCTGCTCCTCGTCCACGATCAGCAGCCCAAGGTTTTTGAACACAACGTTTTTACTGACCAGCTGGTGCGTACCGATCACGATGTCGAGCTTGCCATCGGCCAGGCCTTTCAGCGTTTCGGCCTTTTGCTTTGCGGTACGGAAACGGTTCATGTAACTAATAGAAACCGGCATATCCTTCAGCCTTTCGGTAAAAGTGCGGTAATGCTGGTAGGCGAGTATGGTGGTTGGTACCAATATGGCAACCTGCTTGCCATTATCTACAGCCTTGAAGGCCGCGCGTATCGCTACCTCGGTCTTTCCGAAGCCAACGTCCCCGCACACCAGGCGATCCATAGGGCGCTCGCTTTCCATGTCGGCTTTCACGTCGCGGGTAGCAGTTATCTGGTCGGGCGTGTCTTCGTAGATGAACGACGATTCCAGTTCGGCCTGCAAATAACTGTCGGGTGCGTACTGGAAACCTTTTTCCAGCCTGCGCTTGGCATACAGCTGTATCAGGTTAAAGGCGATGTGCTTAACACGCGCCTTGGTTTTGTTTTTAAGTGCTTTCCACGCGCCCGATCCGAGCTTGTATATTTTGGGTGGTGCGCCGTCTTTCCCGTTGTATTTTGATATTTTATGCAGCGAGTGGATGCTCACGTACACAATGTCGTTATCGGCATACACAAGCTTAATGGCTTCCTGCGTCCGGTTTTCTACCTGTATCTTTTGCAGCCCGCCGAACTTCCCGATACCGTGGTCGATGTGCGTTACATAATCGCCAACAGAAAGTGAGTTAAGTTCTTTTAGCGTAATAGTCTGCTTTTTCGAATAGCCATTCTTGATGCTGAACTTGTGGTAACGCTCAAATATCTGGTGGTCGGTATAGCAGGCAATCTGGTTCTCTTCGTCTACAAAGCCTTCATAAATTGGGAAGACTATCGTTTTATATTGCTTGCGTGTGCTCTCATGATTCGCTTCATCAAGGCTTTCGAAGATGTCGTCAAACCTTTTGGCCTGAGCCTCATTGGAGCAGAAGAGGTAATTCTTGTACCCGTTTTGGTGGTTGTCACTGAGGTTGTTTAGCAGCAGATCGAACTGTTTGTTGAACGACGGCTGCGGCTGTATATGGTATTCGAATGTCTGGCTTATTTTAAATGTGGCGCGGTTGCCCAATTCTACAATAGTAAAGTCGAGCGCTTTTTTAACGAACGATTGCTGATTGAGGAATAGCTCTTCCGGTGAGGCATGCTTCAGGTCTTTGGATAGCTTGTCGAAAGCTTCATTGGCTTTGCCGTAAAGTACATCGAGCTGTGCCAGTAGGGCGTCGGTATCTTTGATAAAAAGCACCGTTTTCTCGCTAATATATTCCAGAAAACTTTCACGCTTTTCCTGCAAAAACTTATTTTCTACATTTGGGATAACCGTAATTTTATTCTTCTTTTCCAGTGACAGCTGCGAAGCCACATCAAAGGTGCGGATACTGTCCACCTCATTGCCAAAGAACTCGATGCGGTACGGATTATCATTCGAAAAAGAGAATACATCCACGATACCACCGCGCACGGAAAATTCACCCGGTTCCGTCACAAAGTCCACCCGGCGGAACTCATATTCAAACAATACCTCGTTAATAAAGTCGATAGAAACCTGGTCGCCTGTTGCTATTTTCAGGGTATTCTTTTCAAGCTCTTTTCGGGTCACTACTTTTTCAAACAGCGCCTCGGCATAGGAAACAATGATAGCAGGTTTCTTACGCGAGTTGATGCGGTTGAGCACTTCGGCACGCAATAATATATTGGCGTTGTCAGTTTCTTCAATCTGGTAAGGGCGGCGGTAGGAGCCGGGATAAAACAGCACGTCCTGGTCGCCAATCAGTTGCTCCAGGTCGTTAAGGTAATAGGCGGCCTCTTCCTTGTCTTTAAGAATAAGGAGGAACGGCAGCTCGCTCTGGCGGAACAATGGGTCTATGACAAAAGACAGCGAAGAGCCAATAAGGCCCTTTACCTGTACCTTGTTTTCCCGCTGCGCTATGGCTGCGACTATCTGCTTAACTTTGGGCGACTGCCCGTATTTATCTAAAAATTCTGGTTTCAATTTTTTGGTCGGATATAATTACCGTGTCCTGCCGGTGTAATTCTGCGTGTCGGTTGTGGCCTGCTTACAGGAGGCTGAGGCTGCGCTTCGGGGTTTGCCATACGCACAGTGTCCAGCGCTTTTAGCATTTCTGCCTCGCCTTCTTCTTTCGGGATTTCTTTAATACGGATCATCTCATCGAACTGGTTAAATATCGATGCGGCCTCCTTATCGATGCTTGCCATGATCTCGAAAACCTTCTTAGCAGGCACAGGGTCAACCCCTACAAAAGTATGAAGTGATTTTATTTTGGTAACCAATACATCAAAACGGCTTTTCACCTGTGGCTTGCTGAAAGCAGCCGGTATGGTATTGCGTGCCGTCTCTGCTTTTGCTACAAGGTTTTTGGTTTTTTGGCGGTAAGCGCCAAGGTCACCTACAGGTTTTTGCAGCATCTCGTTCCGCAGTTGGTCCCACTCGTTCCAGTTGCCCATTTGCTGCTGTGCCTTTGCAGAGGCGGCCGGAGGGTTGAATTTCCAGCTTTTATTAAGCGCCTTAACTATCGAGTCGTTTTGCTTCTCTATCCTTTTTGCCTGGGCAATACGCTGCTGCTGATCGTCTTCGCACGAAAATAAGGCTAGTGAAAAGAGTACTATGATGACTGCTTTGAAGTATTTCATGTTCTTTGGATTGATGGCAAATTTACAAATGTTGCGCCAAACTGCCTGCCATCTTTTTAATTTCTTTATGACTGGCAGTATGTATTTTATAATCCAAAATATTTCAGTCAATACACGCCATATTTTTTAAAAATAGCACAGGACTATTATTCTGCACCCACATGTATTTATTTTTAGGGATAATGCTTTTATGTGATGCTTAGAATCACAATCTTTTAAATAATTGTTAGAATCACGTGTAATTAGAATGAATTTCGTAATGTTAAACTATTATCTTTGCAGGCATCAATACACAACTATGGCCAAAATACTCATCATTGGAGCCTGCGGGCAAATAGGCACGGAACTAACCGCAAAACTCAGAAGCATCTATGGGACAGATGAAGTTGTTGCTTCGGATGTACGGAAAGGCGATGCCGAATTTGTGGCTTCCGGCCCTTTTGAAGTAGTAAATGCCCTTGATTTTAACCAGGTACAGGCGATAATCGAAAAGCATGGTGTTGAAGATGTGTATCTTATGGCTGCGCTGCTTTCGGCGACTGCCGAAAAGAACCCCGCCTTTGCCTGGGATCTCAACATGAACTCGCTTTTCCATGTACTGAATATTGCCAAAGCAGGTAAGATCAAAAAGATATTCTGGCCTTCGAGTATTGCCGTATTCGGGCCAACGACACCCAAGCAAAATACCCCGCAATATACCGTGATGGAGCCTTCTACAGTATACGGCATATCCAAGCAATCGGGCGAGCGTTGGTGCGAATATTACCATAACATTTATGGGGTAGATGTGCGCAGTATCCGTTACCCGGGCCTTATCAGTTGGTCAACATTGCCCGGCGGAGGCACTACCGACTATGCCGTTGATATTTACCACAAGGCTTTAAGTGATGGCAAATATACCTGCTTTTTGAGCGAAGAAACCCGCCTGCCGATGATGTATATGGACGATGCCATTCGTGCTACGGTAGAGATCATGCAGGCTCCTGCTGAAAACGTTAAGATACGTTCGGCATATAACCTTTCGGCAATGGACTTCACTCCCGAAGAGATCGCCGATGCTATTAAAAAACATATCCCGGACTTCACGATAGATTACACACCCGATTTCCGCCAGAAGATAGCCGACAGCTGGCCGCAAAGCATTGACGACAGCAGCGCAAGGCAGGACTGGGGCTGGAAACATAATTTCGACCTTGAAGCCATGACCGCCGATATGCTGGAGCATCTTGCCGGGAAGGTGGACTAATTATCTTTTTCCTTAATTTTATTACACCTACAAGGTCTTTGAGACCTTGCAAGAGTATGTACATATCGTTTCTCAACCTGCAAGGTTTTCAAAACATAAGTGTTCGGAAGACTTTAAACCATATTAGATAGTGGTATTTTGCTTGGATCTCCATCGCAGATTACCACTATTTCTTTTATTATTTCCATATTTAATTCTTCCACGAACTCGTAC
>NZ_JBBYHR010000014.1:0-41537 GCF_038289855.1 Flavobacterium arundinis | reverse complement strand
AACATCTTTGTCTATTAGTTTCAACAAAGAACTTACGCTTATTTTCTTTGGCATAATCAAGTTTATAAATCTAATATATGAAAATATTTCAATGAACTTTTGTCTTCCGAACACCTATGTTTTCAAAAAACCTTTGGGGTCTTTTCGTATGGATGATGTGGATCGAAAATATGAGTTGGACGTTTGCGTGAGGGACAGATGCGGCATCCCCGTAGCTTGCGGAGGGATACAGCTGATGGCCCGGCCTATGCGTTGGCCTTAGCGGGGGAAGGACACGCCCAAAAAATCTATCTTTTTATTTTGTCCAAAACTTTATCTACAGAAACATTTACCTGGTAGACGAGCCTGAGCCTGTAAACAACTACTGCTGTAACTGCCATATAAAGGCCGGTTTTATATATGAGATTAATAAGGTGCGATGCGCTGTTGGGAAGAAAATATATAAGCGTCCCTGTAGCAGCGAAGATAGCACCCATCCCAAAAAACTTTTTATCGAAGGGGATCAGTTTGAATTTGTTGTAAATGAACAGCAGTTTGCTGATATTGAACAGCGTCATGCTGATAAAGGAAGCCCAGGCCACACCCGTGATACCGTACCCGGCACCTATGAAATAGATGTTTAGCGATACGTTTACACCAATGAGAAGCAGCACCGCCACAAGGTTAAAGCGGTAGTATTTTGAATAGGTGATAATTTCGCCGTTAAATCCTGTAGCCATATTAACAAGCACGCTAAAACCAAGGATCTCAATAATCGGGATGGTGGCTTTCAGCTTGTCGTAATCGGGCATAAGCCGGAACAGGTCTTCGATTCCAATAAAAATGCAGCCGTACAACAATGCCCCAATGAAAAATAACAGCCGGGCAATTTCTTTGTATTTTACATTAAGCTCGGCAATATTGTGGTTTTTGAGGTAATTGGAAATGATGGGCGCATAGAGAGCAAACATACCCACGGCAGGTATCTGTAGCGTTGTTGCCAGTATAGCCCCGATGCTAAATACGCCATTGGCTTCCATCGATATCATTTTCGGGATGATAAGCCCATCAATACGGAAAGCCAGCAATGAGCCCAGGCTTCCGACCAGGGAATACAGGCTGTAGCGCAAATACTCCCTGCGCGATATTTCGCCAAACAGTGTTTTAAAGCGGTAATTGAATCCCGGCTTATAGTGATTAAATAAATAGATGGCTGTTAAAAATAATATGAGAACAAACCCGCACATATAGATCCACAGTGCGGCATCGCGTGTTACAACATTATAAACCAGTAGTAAAAAGGCGGCGGGCAGCACCAGTTTGGGTATCAGCTTTTCGAACATGGCAGGCCACGCGATCTTTTGCAGGTCTTGGAGTTGTTTTTTAAACAACTCTACGAATGCAAGGGCAACAGCTATCGGGAAAGCAAAATAGACAAGGCCTTTATATTCGGGTTCGCCGAGGTTCTCATACAGCATTATGCCAATAAATACCATAGTACCGACAACCCCAACCGAAAAAATGCTGTACAGGAACAGCTGTTTTTGACGCTGCTCGTTGAGTGCAGGGTAAAACTTAATAAGCGACTGGCTGGCACCCAAAACCATTACCGGGAATAACAACTGCGAAATACTGTCGATATAACGCACGATACCCTGGAACTCAAAATTCCTGGGATAAATGAGCAGCGAAGAAACCACACCTATGGCTGTACCCAAATAGTTGATAATGGCAAACCACACGACCTGCTTTATGGGTGCTACTTTTTGCTTTTCCATTACAAGGCACGTTTTCTGGCAGCAAGGATTTGCCCCGGTTTGAATATAAAGCTCCTGTAGTATTTCAGTAATTCTCCCAGCATTTGCTTTACTTCTGCCCTGTTATAAAACTTGCCGAAATATTTAGGCAGGCCAAGCGCTTCTTTCAGTCCCTGTGCGTAAGCGCTGATTAGGTTGTGATTTGGGTCGATGAGCGTTGCCAGTATTTTGTATTTGCTTTGGGTAAGGTCTTTATTAAAGCTTCGGGTTATTACACGGTCGTGCACGATCTTAGAATCCGGATCAATTCCGATAAGGAATTTATGATACTTAACACGGTCGCAGTAATTCCGGTCTTCACCATAATGCCCGAAAAGCGGTTCGAAATAACCCACTTTCGCTGTGCATTCCCTGCTAACCAGCCAGGCTGCCGCATTGACGAACGGGACAACCGTTATACCTTTTTGCGCTGCGGTCTTTCTGCCGTAATACGTTTCAAAACTTTTATCAAAATCCACTCCATTCCCTGAATAATGCATAGGGCTGATTATACCAAAGGCGGCATCTGATTTCATTTTTCCTACAAGGCTCCCTATTGTATCTTCAAAAACCCATGTGTCCTGGTTGAGGAGGAAAACGTAATCAGCACCCTGCTCCAGCGCCATTTTCATACCGATGTTATTGGCTTTGCCAAAACCCAGGTTATCGGGGGATTTGACAAGCTCAACCTGTGGGTACTTTTCCAAAAGCGCAACAGAATCATCGGTTGAATTATTATCAATAGCTATAATGCTCACCGGATATGATGATGCCAGCAGCGATGTGATATTTTTATCGATCCATCGCATACCGTTGTATATGACAATAATTACAATAACCTTTTTATCCAATGTTTCGCTTTTCTTCCACAAAAATAAGGATATTTGCACCTATTCTGCTACAAAATGAATTATTACGTTATTATACCCGCTTACAACGAGGCTTCTTTCATTGGCGCTATGCTTCAATCACTGGCAGGGCAAACTGTGCTTCCTGCAAAAGCTGTTGTAGTTAACGATAATTCGACTGATAAAACGGCAGCCATTGTTTCTGAATTTGCCGCCCAACACCCATGGCTGCACCTGGTAAATAAACAATCGGATGCCATACACCTGCCGGGAAGCAAGGTGATACAGGCATTCAATACGGGTTATGAAACACTGGACGAAAATTATGACGTTATTGTAAAACTGGATGCCGACCTTATTCTGCCCCAAAATTATTTCGAAATAATACTGAACGCTTTTACTGGCAATGAGAAGGCAGGAATGGCTGGAGGATTTGCCTACATTGAAAAGGATGGACATTGGATACTGGAAAACCTCACCGATAAAGACCATATCCGCGGGGCATTTAAAGCCTACCGGAAAGAGTGCTTTTTGCAGATAGGCAAACTAAAGCCGGCTATGGGCTGGGATACTGCAGATGAGCTCCTTGCCAAATTTTACGGATGGGAAGTAATAACTATCGAAAGCCTGAAAGTAAAGCACCTGAAGCCAACGGGAGCCAGCTACAACAAAGCAGCGCGCTACAAGCAGGGCGAGGCTTTTTATGCTTTGGGTTACGGTTTCATGATAACGGCTATCGCAGGCGCCAAGCTTGCCCTACGGAAAAAGAAGCCTTTTCTTTTTATTGATTATATCAACGGCTTCCTGAAAGCAAAGAGCCAGGGGAAAGCTATGCTTGTGACCCGGGAGCAGGCAAAATTTATCCGGAGGTACCGCTGGGATAAAATGAAGGGCAAAATTTTTAATAAGTAAAGTATTAAAAAACTATTAACTAATATTAGATACTGGGTACAATTCGGTACTTTAGCCATTATTTTTAAGTATAAATGATTAGAGCATTACACCAGATAGGCCGTTATTTCCTGATGCTGAAAGAGGTCTTCAACAAACCAACCAAATGGAAGGTTATGAAGCCGCTTATTTTTAAGGAAGTCGACGACCTTATAATAGGATCACTTGGCATCGTAGCATTCATTTCGTTCTTTATCGGGGCGGTTGTTGCAATACAGACGGCATTGAACCTTACCAACCCGCTGATCCCGAAAATGCTTATTGCATTTGCAACCAGACAGTCGGTAATATTAGAGTTTGCACCTACCTTTATTTCCATCATCATGGCAGGGCGGGCAGGATCGTATATCACTTCGAGTATAGGTACCATGCGTGTTACCGAACAGATCGATGCACTGGAAGTTATGGGGGTTAACTCCCTGAACTACCTTGTATTCCCTAAAATTGTGGCCTTTATCCTTTACCCGTTTGTAATATCGTTAGCCATGTTCCTCGGAATGTTTGGCGGCTATGTTGCAGGGGTTTACGGCGGATTTATTGGCAGTGAAGAATTTATCCAGGGTATGCAGACCGACTTTATACCGTACCATATATTCTACGCATTCTTTAAAACATTGCTGTTTGGTATGGTACTGGCTACTGTGCCCTCGTTCCATGGATTTTACATGAAAGGCGGGGCGCTTGAGGTGGGTAAGGCAAGTACAACATCGTTCGTATGGACCAGTGTTACCATCATCCTGATCAATTACATACTAACCCAATTAATGTTAAGCTGATGATAGAAGTAAAAGATATAAAGAAATCATTTGGGGATGCTGAGGTATTGAAAGGAATATCTACCACTTTTGAAAGCGGAAAGACCAACCTCATCATAGGGCGAAGCGGTTCCGGTAAAACGGTAATGCTAAAAACGCTTCTTGGTATACATACACCGGATTCCGGCACTATATCATTCGATGGCAGGATCTACTCTGAACTTAACCCTGATGAAAAAAGGGCATTGCGTACCGAGATAGGGATGGTTTTCCAGGGAAGCGCACTATTCGACTCTATGACTGTGGAGGACAATGTGGGATTTCCGTTAAAGATGTTTACCAAAAAACGGACCAAGGAAGTAAGAGACAGGGTAAACGAAGTACTGGACAGGGTAAACCTGAAAGATGCGAATAAAAAATTTCCCAATGAGATTTCGGGAGGTATGCAGAAAAGGGTAGCGATTGCGAGGGCTATTGTAAACAACCCTAAATACCTTTTTTGTGATGAGCCCAACTCGGGCCTCGACCCGGAGACATCTATCGTTATTGATGAGCTGGTACAGGAAATCACCAAAGAATATGATATTACCACGGTAATCAATACGCACGATATGAACTCGGTACTCCAGATTGGGGAAAAAATCGTTTTCCTTAAAAACGGTATTAAAGAATGGGAAGGCGACAACACGCAAATCCTCGAAACACGGAATAAATCGATTGTCGAATTTGTTTACTCCTCAGACCTTTTCAAGAAAGTGCGCGAAAGCCTGCTTGCCGAAAGCGAGGAAGAAGACCACAAGAAATAATTATTTGATATAAGGCGCAGTTTATACGCGTTGTAAATACATTTTGATATATTTAAAAATAAGAAGCCCGCTCCTTTTCAGGAACGGGCTTCGTTAATTTTAGGGAGTTTTTAATTCACCTCCCTTTGAAGGTACACCCAGCCTGTCACCTGCTTCCCTTCTGAAAGGGTAACAACGTAGAAGTAAGTGCCTGTTGGCAGGTCACCTTTTTCTGACTGGCCGAACCACTCATCTTTATAATTCTCTTTCTCATATACTTTTATTCCGTAACGGTTAAAGATCATAAGATCCCTAACGTCAAGGTTGGTAAGGTCGAAGCTCTGGTTGTACTGGTCGTCATTAGGAGATATACCCCTTGGAATGAAACAACCTGTATTATCAATGGTTATCGACGCTTCTGCACTACAGCCATCGGCATTGGTAACCTTCACAGCATAGTCGCCACTGGCAAGGTTTGTAATATCTGCCGACTCGCCTGTAGAGGTATACCCATCTGGGCCGGTCCAGTCGAAGCTCGCACCCGGAATATCATTAACGTTCACAATAGAGATGATATAATTAAAGTCAATGCATCCTGCCTCAAGTGTAACAGTAAAGGCATTGGTATTTAGAATAACTTCAAACTGTCCGGAAGTGCTGCATCCGTTAACTTCTATTTCCGCTTCATAAACACCCGCTTCGAATATCTCAATATTAGCGGTAGTTGCTGCCGGCTGAAGCACACCGTCTTGATACCATTTAAAAGTAGCATCGTTCGAATTAAAGTTACCCGGAACTACAGAAAGCGATGAACTTTGGCCTTCGCAAATTGCCGCGTTTCCGTCTATAGTAAATTGAGGGGCGGGATTAACCACAACAGCAACAACAGATGCAGGCGAAGTACAGCCATTGACCGTTACGGTAAGCGAGTAATTACCTGTAGCGGCCGGTAATGCACCGGCAAGAAGCGGACTTTGTGCAGCAGAAGTGAATCCGCCCGGGCCTGTCCATGCATACACTGCGCCAGGTACGGCTGTAGCCGAAAGCTGTACATCGCTGCCTTCGCATACCGGGGGAACTGTTGCCACTATCGGTGCGGCAGGCCTGTTTTTAAGTTCTACAGTTATAATGGCCTCATCATCCGGGCCACATCCTGTTACTGTATATTTAAACTGGTAGGTTCCGGCGGCAACGCCTGCGGTATTGAACGTACTGCCTGTTAAAGCGCCTGTACCGTTCATATCTGTCCATGTGCCTCCCGCATCGTGAGGTGTGCTAAGATAGCCTGCAAGGTCTATCGAATCGCCATCATTACATAGTGAGATATTGTTATCATTACCTGCTACAGGGACTGCATTAACCTGTACAGCTATTGTAGTTGTTGAGGACGCACAGCCGTTTACAGTAACCGTAAGCGAATAATTTCCGCTATGGGCCGTTGTGGCATTTGCGATTACTGGGTTTTGCAGTGCTGATGTAAAATTGTTAGGACCTGTCCATGCATAAACCGCGCCCGCTACCGCAGTAGTGGTAAGGTTTATAGTAGCGCCTTCGCAAAGCGTGCCGATTGGCGGTACCACAGGTGCACCCGGAATGTCTTTAAGCTGTATGCTTATGGTCGCCACGTCGTCAACGCCACAAGCGCTGGTAACAGTATAGGTAAACTGGTAAGTACCCTGGGCTACACCCGCAGTATTGAATGTTGTACCTGCAAATGCACCCGAACCGCTTACATCTGCCCATGTCCCTCCGGCATCGTGAGGGGAACTGAGGTATGTCGCAAGGTTGAGCGAACTGCCTGTATTACATAATGAAATAGTGCTGTTGTTACCCGCATTTGGCAAAGCATTCGGCACAATGGTATAATCAAGCGTCTGGTTGATGCACGAACCCGGATTATCTGATGATATCGTTACGTGGTATTCTCCTGCATCGGCAGCATCAAAACCAGGGAAATCCAGCACATTAGTCGTACTTAGTATTGTTCCCGGAGCGCCTTCTTTATACCATTCATAGTCAAGGAAGGTAAAATTTTGTACGGAGAGTGTACTGTCCTGGCCTTCGCAGAATCCGTCTGCCTGTATTTCGATTGGCGCAAGCGCATTGATGTCGAGTTGGAAATTTTGTGAACTACCGCAAACATCAGTTACCCTGAAATTATACGTTCCCGGCTCCAACCCGGAGAAAAGGTTTGATGTCCCGTTGTTAACGACAAACGGATCGCCATTTTTGGTAGTGATCTCATAGGTAAGCGCACCAACGCCACTGGCATCTATTATTACTTCAGAGGTGTTGTTGGCACAAGGAAAACTGTAGGCGCCATCGATAACCGGCGCACCATCAAATTCGAAAGTGTCGATTACCTGGAAGCAACGGAAATTAGCCGCCGATCCATTGCTATAAACATAAAATACCTTGAGTATCCTGAATTCGCCGGTATAAGCAAGGTTGATATTGGTCGTATTGTTGGTAAGGAAAACCGAGTTGGCATTTGAAGGCAATGATCCTTCCACATAAGGCGCCCCGGTTCCCGGATGTCCCCATGCACCTGTAACTTCGTTATATTTCTGGAGCCAGAATGACTGCAGGTTAGAGCCGTTGCTGGTATGGTGCAGGTTAACATTAAACGATCCGCAGTTGGGTATCAATTCTACATCGTTAGCCACAACCTGGAAACCCTGTATTGTTATCGTTTTATTTCGTGATGTTCCGCAGTTATCAACCGTCTGGAACGTGTAGCTACCTGCCGGCAGCGAATTCATATAAAAGTCGCCATCCACGGGGTTAATATTGGCAGAAACATCCAAAGGCCCTTCAAATCCCGATCCCGGAAATCCAATGATCGTAACAGATACCAGATCGTTTTCCGATGTGCTAAGCCTTACAGACCCGTTGCCCAAGGCACAGCCGGGACGCTGGTTATCATTCAGCACCAGGTCGGCAGCAGAAGGCTGTATTGTTTCTGTTACTTCATATTGATCGCCACATTCGTCTATTATAGTAATTTTATAAGTCCCCATAGGGAGGTTCCCCTGAAGGAATCCCATTCCCGGTATAATAAATTCTGACACATCATCCGGCAAACCGGGAGGGTGGGCATCTATATATGCCTGCGGGGCCTCTGTAATTATGACAGTAGCGATGTTCCTGCTTCCCACGGTAATGCCTATCTGACCAAGGCAGGTTAAGGCGCTTACGGTGCTTACTACGGATGGGGTAGCTTCATCTGTAAGTGCCAGTATATGGGTTTCGGAATGTCCGCAGGCATCGGTTATTTTTATAGTATACGATCCCAAAGGAACAGGATTGGAATCGGATCCGTAATCTGTAGTCGGGCCACTGTGCGTAGGGTAAGCAGCATTAAAGCTCGTGGGATTAAATCCCGCCGGAGCGCTGATAAAGGATACCGTGTATGGGGCCTTAAACACACTTGGCGCAAGGGTAAAATAAAAATTGTGGCAGCTTTCGTTTTTAGGAAGCGCCTCAAAATCAAATTTCTTATCGATGATATTGCCATTCCGGACAAACACATTGCCACAGGCATCGGTTACTTTAAGATTGTACGTGTATTCCTGGTCATGGAAGAAAGGAAGATTGGCTAAGACATGGTTGTTGTCATTCGTCCCTGATGCTGCTGTCTGTGTAACTATAATGGGCGCGCCACCTCCCGGAGGGAATACTGTATATTCAAAAGTAAGCGGGAAAAATATCTGGTTACCGGATACCGTGCCATAAAAATGGTCTACCGAAATCTGGTTACAGGCAGGAAGCTCCCCTCCTACAAAATTTGGCGGGTCTATAAGTACACTTGTTGGCACCTGCGTAAGCTGCACTGTAACTACTACTGCATTACCACAAGTATCTGTAACCTTAACCTGGTAGGTGCCTACGGGCAGATTGTTGAATGCATTACTATTTGTCTGGGGAGGTACAGTAACGGGCCCTGAAATAATTTCGTAGCTGGCGGCTGTACCGGAAGTTACATTGATAGTAAGCCCTCCATCGCCCGGACAGCGTACATGCCTTGGTGTAATGACATATGTTAATGGCTGTATCGCGTTGGTGATAGTTGCTGTATCGGTCGCTGTATTCGTATTAGCGCCAAGCGATTGTGTGGCAATAATAAGATAATCCCCAGCCACAAGGCTGTTCACCGTATTTGTTGTAACTACCGTAACCGGCGTAGTTGTGTTTGGCAACAAATAAACTTCGTAAGCAATTGCGGAACCGGGTGTTTTTCCGGTTAATGCAAAAGTCAGGGTACCATTGCCTAAACAGGTCTGCGGTGTAGGGGTCGCCTCGACTGTAAAGGGATCCAGCTGCGCGAACGACTGAAGCCCCCAAAAAAGGCTAAGCAGCAAGCATAATTTAAAAAATAGTTGTTTCTGCATAATGTTTATTTAAGTTGGTTTTATTTTTCAACAATGGTATCGCTATTGATGCCACTGAATATTCGCGTGATGTTACTATTTTAAAAGAAATATTGCTGCGGTAAAAAACAAAGGTACAGTCTATAAAAACGTGCCATTGCCCTATTCGGCTAATCGCGGAAGAGGGCTTTAACAATTGTATAACAGCCGAAATGCTAAAATCACACCCCACAATAGCGAATTTTAACATAAAAATTATTTAATAAAAATAAAAAACATTGATTTTCAAATCATTATGTTTTAGGCCTATACTAAATTTTAAAGGCTTTTCATAACAGGTAACATTATAGATAAGTCCTTCGGCACTGTAAAAGGTTGCGTTAATGTGGTTACTTTATTTCGCGTTGCAGGTACACCCATCCGGTTACTTCTTTTCCTGCCGATAGCGTGAGTACATAGTAGTAGACACCCGTAGGAAGCTCTCCCCTATAGGATTGCCCGTGCCATTCACTGATATATTCGTCCTTTTCATATACCTGAAGCCCATACCTGTTGAAAATTTCTATATGCCTGATGTCAAGGTTCGAAAGGTCGAATGAATCGTTAAGCCCGTCGCCATTCGGCGAAATGCCCCGTGGTATAAAGCAGCTGGTATTGCCTACAACTATTGAGGCATTTTGGCTACAGCCTTCAGCATTGGTAACTTCGACAAAATATTCGCCTGATGCACCGTCGGTAATAACAGCCTCCTGCCCTGTATGCGAATATCCTTGCGGGCCTGTCCATGCGAACGAAGCGCCCGGCATATCGGAAAGGTTGGCAACAGTAATGACATATTCTGTATTACGGCATCCCGATTCCAGCTCAACTGTAAATGCATTTGTGTTTTGCACTACAGAAATTTCCCTTGACAACGTACACCCGTTACTGCTAACCTCAACCTTATAAAGGCCAGTTTCAGATACTTCTATCGCACTAGCTACAATACCGTCCAGTTGGCCCCCGTCGTGGTACCATGTATACACAACAGCATTAGGCGTAAAATTACCCGGAATAACAGAAAGCACCGAACCCTGCCCTTCGCATATTTGTGTGTTGCCTGCTAATGTAAATTGAGGGATTGTATTAACTGTAACAACCACTGCCGAGGGCGGCGAAACGCAGCCATTTGTAGTAACTGTGAGCGAATAGGTACCGCTGTGCGCGGCTGTACTGTTAGCAATTACCGGATTTTGGAGTGCCGAGGTAAAATTGCCCGGGCCTGTCCATTGGTATGCTGCACCGGGAACTGTAGTAACCGAAAACTGTATCGTGCCACCTTCGCATAGCGCAGTTATTGGTGCGATAACAGGTGCCAGTGGCCGGTTTTTAAGGGTAATGGTTATAACGGATTCGTCGGAACTACCGCAGGCGCTGGTTACCGTATACCTGAAATGCCAGGTTCCAGCGGCAAGGCCTGTAGTATTGAACATGCTTCCTGCCAGTGCGCCACTATTATCAACGTCGGCCCATGTGCCGCCATTGCTGTGGGGGGATGAAAGAAAATCTTCGAGGTTGAGCGCCTGGCCGTCATTACAAAAGGAAAGATTGTTATCCTGCCCCGCAAGAGCCACAGAATTGACCGTTACTGCCACTGTTGACGGTGGGGAGGCACATCCGTTAACGGTAATAACCAGTGAATAATTTCCGCTATTGGCGGTGGTGCTATTGACAATTGCAGGGTTTTGCTGTGTTGATGTAAAATTGTTGGGGCCTGTCCATTGATATGTGGCGCCCGTAACCGCAGCAACCGAAAACTGTACTGTAGCGCCTTCGCAAACCTGAGCAACCGGAGCAATAACCGGTGTCTGCGGCCTTGCTTTAAGCTCTATGGAGATAACCGCTTCATCTTCCAGATCGCATAAGCCTGTTACTTTATAAGTAAACCGGTACATTCCGGGCGCAACACCTGCTGTATTGAACGTACTTCCGGAGAGCGCACCTGTAGTATCTGTGTCTTCCCATGTACCTCCGGCATCGTGTGGTGCAGAAAGGTAGCTGGCGAGATTAAGCGCCTGCCCGTCATTACAAAAAGAAAGGCTGTCGTCCTGGCCCGCAGCAGGAAGTGTATTAGGAAGCACCTGGTATTGCAGCACCTGGTTGATGCATGAGCCTACCGTTGGCGAGGTGATGCTCACGAAGTAAGTGCCTGCCTGTGTAACTGAATTGTATGCCGGAAAATTGAGTGTGCCTGTGGTACTCAGTATCGTTCCGGGAGCGCCGGCTTTCCACCATTGGTAGTTAAGGAACGAAAACTCATCTACCGACAGTGAACTGGCTTCTCCTTCGCAAAAACCTTCAGCAATAAGTTCTATCGGGTCCAGCGAATTGATATCGAATTGTATGTTGCGTATGTTGCCGCACACATCGGTCACCTGAAAATTATAGGTGGCAGGCTGAAGCCCTGAAAAGAGGTTGGATGTCCCGTTGTTAATCACAAAAGGCTGGTTGTTCTTTAATGTTATCCTGTAAGTAAGCGGTGGCACGCCTTCGGCAACTATGATCACTTCCGTCAGGCCACCAGCACAAGGAAAGCTGTAGGCATCGGTAATTACAGGCCCACCTTCAAAGTCAAATTCATAAATTTGTTCAAGGCACCGGAAATTGGCCGCACTGCCGTTGCTCCATATATAGGCCAGCTTGATTACCCTGAAATGGCCGGTAGCAGCTATGTTTATATTGTTGGCATTGTTGTTAAGCAAATAGGCCGTATTTGTGTTTGGTGTCGCACCTTCAACATAATCGGCACCGCTAATAGGGTGTTCCCATACCCCGGCAACAGGATCATAGCGCTGTAGCCAGAAGGTCTGGAGGTTATTGCCGTTACTCGTATGGTGCAGGCTAAGGGCAAACGACCCGCAGCTTGGCACAATCGCGACATCATTTAGCTGTATATGGTAGCCTTCAATTACAACATTCTGGTTGGTTATAGCGCCACAGTTATCAATAACCTCGAAAGTATAGGCGCCTTCGGGCAGGGAATTCATATAAAAACGCCCGTTTGTGGCAATATTTCCTGTCACAATAAGCGGTAGAGTACTTGTAAATGAAGGAGGCGCGGCAGTTATCCTCACGGATACCATGGTCGTGTCGGGTGCTGTGAGCCTTATAGACCCGAATCCGGTTTCGCAGCCGGGGTTTTGCGAAACTGAGAGCGGCACTGCGGTAGCGGCCAGGTCAAACTGCTCCTCGTAAACATCTCCGCACGAATCGGTAACGGTAACTGCATAATGCCCCAAAGGAAGTCCTTCCATGAAGAAACCGGTGGGCGTTATAAACTCCGAAACATCATCATCCAACGTACCGGGATAAGCAGTGGGCGCGGCTGTTATTATTACAGAAGTTATAGTCCTTCCGGGGATCTCGATAGAAACCGAGCCCTGTGCATCACAGCCTAAAACCTGGGGCACTACCTGCGGCGTTACTTCGGGGTCTTCCACTACAAAGCTCTGGGTCGCGGTGTGCCCGCAGGCATCGGTAAGCTGAACGGTATAATTTCCCTGGGGCACCGGGTTGGTATCTACATCGCCATACGGAACAGGGCCTGCGCCGAACGTTGGGTGTCCCGGATTAAAAGCGACCGGGTTGAAACCTGCCGGAGCGGTTATGAAATTCAGGGTAATGGGGCCTACATAATAGTCCGCCTTTATAGTAAAGGCATTGTCGCCGCAATTGGCTGCTGCCTGCTGCACTTCCAACGAAAGTGTTTTGTTCACAATTACATTATTTCGCGTATATATGTTCCCGCAGGCATCGGTAACCTTAATATTGTAGGCATATTGCTGGCCATAGTAAAAAGGAATATCTACAGAAACCGGGGCGCCTCCCACAGGGCCGCTTGCTATTACCTGCGTAGTGACTATAGGTGCGCCACCACCCGGAGGAAATACCGTAAACTGGCAGGTAAGCGGATAAAAAACCTGAAAAGCCGAGGCCGTCACCTGTATGTTATGCGCTATCGTGATCACGCCACATGCCGGCAATTCGCCAGCGGCAAATACTACGGGGGCAATGCTTAGCCCGGTATTTGCCTGGACAAGCTGCAATGTTATCACCACTGCCTCACCGCAATTATCGTGTACCCTCACATGGTACGTTCCTGTAGGGAGGCCGTTAAATATATTTGAAGGCTGCGGCGCTACCGTAACAGGGCCGCTCATAATTTCGTAAGAAACTGCAACACCGGTAAGCACATTAACTGTTATAGCGCCATCGTTACCACATCTGACGGGCGTTGGGGTAAGGGAAAATGTTAGCGGAACGATAGCATTACCTATCGTTACTGTATCAGTAGCAGTGTTGGATTCGCCTCCTAAAGATTGTGTAGCCACCACAAGGTAATTTCCGGCAACAAGGCCGCCAACATTAGGAGTTGTTACTATTGCTACAGCGGTTGTGGTATCGGGAAGGAGGTATACCGCATAATCCATGGACGCTGCCGGATTGTTACCAGTAACCGTAAAGGCAAGCGATCCGTTACCCAGGCATGTTTGGGCGACAGGAGTTGCATCCAAAGTAAATACGGGTAACTGGGCAATGCAATCCAAAGAAAAAACAAGCATTATTATGGCTAATAACACTTTTTTGGCAGGTAATCTTATATCCATCGCAATTTTTTGAATGGCTAAGGTAACTATTCTTTGCAGATGGCAATCAGGCGATTACAAATTTTAACACAAAAACCTTACGGATTGTGATTTATGAATTCTTAGTGACTATTTCGGTAATTTTCTTTATTTCCTGCTCTTTTTCTTTAGGATAGATTAGCAGGATGTTCTCTTTATCTACAATAATATAGTCATTCAGGCCGTCTACAATCACGATTTTATTGGCATCGGTCCTTATGATGTTGTTGGAAGCATTTTCTATAAAAAGCTTCGCATTTACAACGGTGTTATTATTGGCATCCTTATCAAGCTTGTCGTGCAGCGAGCCCCATGTACCAAGGTCATTCCAGTCGAAGGCAGCAGGAACTACAAATACATTCTCGGCATTCTCCATGACCGCATAATCTATTGAAATGTTCTCTGATCTTGGATAGTTTTCCTCAATAAAGCTTTTTTCGGCAGGGGTGTTATACTCGTCATACCCGCTTTCAAAAAGCGAATACATACCGGGCTGAAACTTCTCGAATGCATGCAGAACCGATTTTACACTCCATATAAATATTCCTGCATTCCAAAGGAAGTTACCGCTTTGCAGGAATGTTTTGGCCGTTTCATAATCAGGCTTTTCCCTGAAATGGAATACTTTTTTTATAATATTATTATCCTGTGTGCCATATTCTATATATCCATAGCCTGTATTTGGGAAAGTAGGTTGTATGCCCAGTGTCATGAGCACATCTTCATTCTGAGCATAATCAAAAGCCTGCTGAAGGTTGCTTATAAATGCCTGCTCGTCCTCGATCCAGTGATCGCTCGGGGCAACTACCATCACAGCATCAGGATTTATTTTTTTTATCTTTAATGCAGCATATAATATGCATGGCGCCGTATTGCGCATTGCCGGTTCAAGTACCACCTGCTCCTGCTTTACCTGCGGGAGCTGTTGCAGGACAATGTCGTTGTATATCTCGTTGGTAAGTATCAGTATGTTCTCCTCGGGAATCAGTTGCGACAGCCTGCTGAATGTTTTTTGTATCAGGGTTTCTCCCGTACCCAGCATGTCATGGAATTGTTTTGGGAACTGCGCAGTGCTTACCGGCCAAAAACGTGAACCCACACCTCCGGCCATTAATACTGCATAATAGTTTTTGTTCATTTTACTGGCTAATGTTGTTTTGTTGAGTAAAGATTTTAATAAATCGCCACATTTCAAAAGTGTTTAATTTTCATTTAACACTACGGCAGCAATTCCACCTCGGCATTGGGGTTAAAGAGGTACATCCTGCCTGTGCTTACCTCCAGGCACTCGAAACGCTTTACGCGCTGGGCCCCTTTTTTAAATATTTTCCCATTGTATATCCTGAACGTACTTCCGTACGGGATCTGGAAGATGTACGTCTTTTCAGATTCTGCCTCGTCAAACTGCTTCAGCGCCAGTGATAAAGATGCGTCGGTATCGCTGCTTGCCTTCGGGTTCCTGAAATGGCGTGCCAGCAAAGGCAGCAGCTGGTTCGGGAATATCTCGGGCCTTATGAACGGAACCATCAGCTTCTGGAAGGTCAGTTTCCATTCATCGCCATGCGGTTTTATATTGCGGCCGTATTTCTCAAACGCTGCCAAATGGGCTATTTCATGTATCAGCGTAATCAGGAAACGGTACTTGTTCAGGTTCGAATTGACAGTAATCTTGTGGTAGCCGCTTTCGTCCCGCCGGTAATCGCCATGCCTTGTAACCCGCTCGTTCACGATCTTCAAATGGACGCCATACAGCTTTATCATTTCGAAAACCGTGTCGACAGCATGCTCCGGCAAATATGGGGCTAAGACATTCTTCACACTTACAATTTAGGGTGTACTTGCGGAAACCTGCAATACCTTCCCGTTAAAATAATTATTACCCGTAAGGGCAAAGTTATAAATATAATCGGCCATTTCAACCGGAGATAAAGGTGCCTGATACCCGGGAAATGCTTCCTGCAACATCTCGGTATTTACCGCGCCCAAAGCCAGGACATTAAAGGCTATCCCCTGCTCTTTGTATTCTTCGGCAAGAAGTTCTGACAGTGTTATCACCGCCCCCTTGCTGGAACTGTAAGCCGACAGCCCGCTGAACTTAACGGTTCCCTGTACACCGCCCATACTGCTTATAGTAACCACATGACCGCCTTTTTGCATATAAGGAAGCACAAGCCTGTTGAGTGCAGCAACCCCAAACACGTTGACCTTGTAAATGTATTCGAATTCCTGCGCCGATATCTCTGCAAACGGTTTGAGGATAAGTGCGCCGGCATTATGGATCACGATATCCACTTTATGCCATGCACTTTCTAAAAAGTCTTTTATATTATGAAGCCCATTCTCTTCCGAAAGGTCAGTGCTCAGGCAGGTTATGTTAGGATTGTCCAGGAGAGCCTGCGGCATCTTTCGCGATATGGCAAGCACATTATGCCCGGCATTGGCAAATTGTAATGCCAGCTCATAGCCTATTCCCCTGCTCGTGCCCGTAATGATGATATTTTTCATTATTATCTAAGGATGATTTCTTTATCTTTTGTGCTTACCATTGTTGCGATAACGGGCAGCATCTCGTTTATTATTCTTGTGATATTCGCTACATCAATGTTCTCCATTTCATCATCAAGATTATGGTAAAAAATATAATTCTGGCGGTTAAAAGTAGTAGCGGTATGGGCAGGAACTTTAAATTTTTTGAAAAACGAATGATTATCCGAGTCCATATTCAGAAAAACATCAATACTTCCCGGCATTATCCGCCTGAAGAAGGTTTTACCTGCATACTCATTGAATTTTTCAATGATATTTGATTTCCTAAACCCGGTCATGTACACCAGGCCATCCTCTAGTGGCATGCCTATCATTTCAAAATTCAGCATCATATAGAGCGTCAGGCCCTGCTGTTGTAGCTTTTCCGCCAGGTGTATCGAGCCTCTTTTATCATATTCTTCCGCAGTAAAAAAACAAAAAAGGATGCTGCGATAATTATTTTTATTGGAAGCAAAATATTTTGCCAGTTCCAGTACTGCCGCTACTCCCGATGCGTTATCATTGGCCCCGTTAAAAATAATGTCCCCCTTACTGTCAGCGGCCAGGGCTGTTCCTATGTGATCGTAATGGGCTCCAATGACTACATATTCATTTTTAAGCAACGGATCACGCCCTTCAAGACACCCAACGATATTACAGGTGTCTATTCCTTCGTAGCTAATCGCATCACGGTAGGATTTGAAGTAAGGCGGTATGCCAGCATCCATGAGTTTTGTTTCGAGGTACCCTGCTGCCAGCTCTATCCCCGGCGTACCGGGTTTGCGCCCTTTGAGCTTGTCTCCCGAAAGAAATCCTATAGTTTCCTTAACCGACTGTTCGTTAACCATAATCACCTGTTTAGCCTAACCGGGTAACGTTATTTTTTCAACACGATCTCTTTTGTTTTGGCATTCACCATTTTATCCACTACCGGTATCATTTGCTGTATGAACGCAGTCATGTGCTTAGTATCCATCGCTTCAAATTCATCATCAAGCTGGTGGTAGAATGGAAACGTGCTCATTTCGGTCGTACTCAGCGTATGCGAAGGCACATTAAATTCCACGAAGAACGGATAATTATCCGACTGCCTGAATAGCTGGTATTTCATTTCGAACTCATTCGAACCAATGATCTTTTTACCGGCATATTCATTGAATTTATCAGCCATATTACTCCTTCCGTACCCTGTAATGAAAGCCAGCATATCGCCTCCAAGCGGAACGCCTGTCATTTCAAAATTCAGCATCGTGTAAATATTGAAACCCTGCTCTTTTAATTTTTTCGAAAGATGGTAGCTGCCCAGAAGACCTGCTTCCTCGGCAGAGAAAAAGCAGAATAAAATGCTGCGCTTGTTTGATTTTGACTGGCCGTAATAATTTACCAGTTCGGCTACAGTGGTAGTCCCTGTTGCGTTATCATCGGCGCCATTATAGATATCATCACCATTGACTGCTTGTTTGGCTAAGCCGATGTGGTCATAATGTGCCCCAATCACTACAAACTCTTTCTTCAGTTCCGGATCTGTACCTTCAAGGAAGCCCACGATGTTGTAGGCGGTTTTTGGGTAATTTTTCAGTGTGTCCCTGTATGTGGCAAAATAGGGTTTGATACCATTCTTTACAAACAACTGCTCCAGGTATTTTGCAGCCATCTCCATCTCGGGGGTTCCCGGCTGGCGGCCTTTCAGCTCATCGGATGCAAGGTATTTAAGGGTAGCGGCTACACTTTTCTCTTCAACTTTATACGGTTTTGAAGATTTGCCCTGTGCGAACGAAATAGTTATACAGCCTAAAGAAAGCAACGACAGCAATAATGCTTTTTTCATAAATGATTGTTTTACTTAGCTAAAGTAAGAAAAAACATAATAGCATCATTTATTAAATTTTCTATTGCTTACAGGACAATATTTCGCTTCACCTGCCTGAAAGTAAGGTTAACCCTCGGGAGGATGTTCTTAGCGGTTTTCGGGATATGATGCTCCCAATGCGTTTGCGTGGTACCGGCCATGAGGAGCAGTGCACCATGGGTGAGCGGTATCTCGACCATCGGGATATCTTTACGGGTTTTATGGCGAAGGCGAAAAGGCCGTGTCTCACCAAAACTGACCGAGGCAATCACCTTGTCCTTGCCGAAATTCTCCGTGCGGTCGCTATGCCAGCCCACGCCGTCTTTACCATTACGGTACAGGTTCAGCAAAACGGCGTTGAATTTAAAAGACACCTCATCTTCTACTTTGGCTTTAATAGCAAGCAGTTCGGGTGTCCAGTCATTTCCGGTTGGGTCGGCGCCGGGGTTGGTTTTATCTTCGTACCATGAAACCATCCTTGGGATAATGTGTGTCTTATCATAAATGGTGAGGTCTGCCTCTTTCCATTTTGTAGTGTGGAGCAGCTTTTCATAATAAAAGTCTGATTCCTCTTTTGTGAAAAAGCCTTCGAAAAGCATTAGGTCGGTATCCGGCAGGTCGAATATTTTTTTGTTTGGTTTGCTGCCTGTGAAAATATCGGTGTCGTTAAACAGGTTCATTGTATCCCTTTCATTTTTAATATGCAGTGCAAAAATTGTTCCTAACCTAAATTAATTCCCTACGGGAAACTCACTTATTCCCCAATCTGGTGCTACCGAAATTGAATCGCTACGCGATAGGCGCTGACACTAACTGAATTTAGTATTTTCCGTAGGGGATCTATTTCGGTAGCAATATAACCACCCCATGTCGAATTTCCCGTAGGGAATTAATTTGCTAACGAATTATAGGAATTAAAAATACCCGCCCTGAAATCCAGAACGGGTATTGTATTAATAACCGGGTTGTTTTGGCTTATGCCAGCATCGTTACCGGATTTTCTATATACTGTCTCAGCGTTTGCAGGAATTGTGCCCCTGTGGCGCCGTCTACTGTACGGTGGTCGCACGTAAGCGTTACCATCATGGTATTGCCAACAACGATCTGGCCATTCTTTACAACAGGCTTCTGTATGATAGCACCCACTGAAAGGATAGCCGAGTTCGGCTGGTTGATGATGGATGTAAACTCCTGGATACCGAACATACCTAAGTTGGAAACAGTGAATGTGCTTCCGTCCATTTCGGCAGGCTGTAGTTTTTTGTTCCTCGCTTTTCCGGCAAGGTCTTTTACTGCGCCACCAATTTGTGAAAGGCTCATGTTATCGGCAAATTTAAGTACCGGAACTACAAGTCCGTCTTCTACGGCTACGGCAACGCCAATGCTGATGTGCTTGTTGTAGATGGTTACATCGTCTTTCCACTGTGTGTTCACCTGTGGGTGCTTGCGCAATGCCATTGCACTCGCCTTGATCACCATATCGTTGAATGATATTTTGGTATCAGGTACTGCATTGATCGTGTTACGGCTTGCTATCGCGTTATCCATATCAAGCTCTATCGTAAGGCTGTACTCCGGTGCGGTAAATTTCGATTCGGCCAGGCGGCGCGCTATCGTTTTACGCATCTGGTTGTTTTTCACCTCTTCGGTAGCTACTTCGCCTGTTGGCACATATACCGGAGCAGCAGCCTGTTGTTGTGCAGGTGCGGCCTGTTGTGCCGGCTGTGCAGCCTGTGGCGTGTAATTCTCAATATCTTTCCGTACAATGCGTCCGTTCTCACCGCTGCCTTTTACCTGGTTGAGGCTAACGCCTTTTTCCTCGGCCATTTTGCGGGCAAGCGGGGAAGCGAATATCCTTCCGCCATCAGCAGCCTTTGCAAGCTCTTCGGCTTTAGGTGCGGCTGCAGCTGCAACTTCTTCTTTTTTATCTTCAGCAGGCTTGTCCTCGCTTTTGCTTTCAGTAGCAGGAGCAGCGCTTTCTTTGCCTGTGATACCCGACACATCAGTACCGGCAGGTCCAATGATAGCAAGAAGGCTGTCAACAGCAGCGGTCTGGCCTTCCTGTATTCCTATTTTTAAAAGTGTACCTGCATTGAATGATTCAAACTCCATCGTCGCTTTATCAGTTTCGATCTCCGCAAGTATATCGCCCTCTTTTATAACATCTCCTTCTTTTTTAAGCCATGTCGCTACAGTACCTTCGGTCATGGTATCGCTTAGGCGCGGCATGGTAACTACTACCACACCTTTAGGAAGTCCGGCAGCAGGTGCGGCTTTCTTCTCTTCAGCAGGTTTGTCCTCAGATTTTTCTTCGGCTTTATTTTCAGCAGGCTTTTCTTCCTGTTTCGGCTCTTCCTTCTTTTCAGCATCGCCGGCAGGTGTAGCCTTACCATCAAGAAGCGCTTTGTAATCTTCGCCTTCTTTACCGATAATTGCCAGTACCGAATCAACGGCAGCGGTTTCGCCTTCCTTGATTCCGATATATAATAAAGTACCTGCATCAAAAGCCTCAAATTCCATAGTGGCTTTATCAGTCTCAATCTCTGCAAGGATATCGCCTTCTTTTATCGTATCGCCCACTTTTTTAAGCCATGTAGCCACAGTACCTTCGGTCATGGTGTCGCTAAGGCGCGGCATTGTAATGATCTTTGCCATCGTTATTGTAGTTTATGGGGTAAAAATGGGTAATTCTCCTGATTGTAAACAACGTCATACATCACGCTAAGGTCCGGGTATGGCGACTCTTCTGCAAATTTCTCGCATTCGTCCACAAGGTCTTTCACCCTTTGGTCCATTGCCTCTATCTCTGCTTCGGTGGCGTAGTTGTTCTCTTTTATAATTTCAAGCACCTGAATGATCGGGTCGATCTTCCTGTACTCTTCCACTTCTTCTTTCGTCCTGTAGTGCTGCGCGTCACTCATCGAGTGGCCACGGTAGCGGTACGTTTTCATTTCAAGGAAAGTTGGCCCGTCGCCCCTTCTTGCCCTCTCCATTGCCTCGTGCATCGCCTCAGCAACTTTCACAGGGTTCATTCCGTCCACCGGCCCACATGGCATTTCGTAGCCAAGGCCCAGTTTCCATATATCGGTGTGGTTTGCCGTACGCTCTACCGAGGTACCCATGGCGTAACCGTTGTTCTCTACAATGAATACTACAGGAAGCTTCCACAGCATTGCCATATTGAAGGCTTCGTGAAGCGATCCCTGGCGTGCAGCACCGTCACCAAAATAGGTAAGGGTAACACCGCCCGTATTAAAATATTTATCGGCGAAAGCCATACCTGCACCCACCGGGATTTGTGCGCCAACGATACCGTGCCCTCCATAGAAACCATGCTCTTTGGAGAAGATGTGCATCGAGCCGCCAAGTCCTTTGGATGTACCCGTAGCTTTACCTAAAAGCTCTGCCATGATACGCTTAGGGTCTACACCCATACCTATCGGCTGAACGTGGTTACGGTAAGCCGTGATCATTTTATCTTTAGACAGGTCCATAGCATGCAATGCGCCCGCCAATACTGCCTCCTGCCCGTTGTATAAGTGAAGGAAACCTCTAACTTTTTGCTGAATGTAAAGGGCTGCAAGCTTGTCTTCGAACTTTCTCCAAAACTGCATATCCTCGTACCACTTCAGATAAACCTCTTTTGTTATTTCTTTCATTACTCAATTATTGTGCTAATGTGATTTTTGTAAAAAATGTTTTTTTGGACCGCAAAAAGTTTCCTCACACAAATTTGCGAAATGCAAAAATAAGACTTCCCTTTAATAACTGAAAATTTAATGGAAGTATTTTGTGTTTTTTTAGGCCTCACCCCAACCCTCTCCAAAGGAGTCACCCGTGCCTGCATAGTTGTTCGCTTTTTTAGCCCCGAATTTCACAAATTTTCACGAATTGCCGTAAAGTCGCAGTAGTACGCAGTGTCATCGCGAGGAGGAACGACGTGGCGATCTTTCTGCACAGCCATTCATTATCCCTGGAAAGATCGCTTCGTGCCTCGCGATGACACTGCGTTTCCTGTACCTGAGAATTAAATTTGTGGAAATTCGTGGAATTCGTGGCAAAAATCAATAAAAAAGAGGCTTTCGCCTCTCTTACTATATTATAAATATTCCTTGTCAAATACCAGCGGGAGCAGGTTTTTTAAGGAATCGGATTTGTATACTTTTCCTGTTTCTCCCATAAAGTAGATTTCTATCGGCACATCCTGCTTCATTTCATATTCGGCCAGGGCCTGGCGGCAGGCACCACAGGGCGGTATTGGGGTATCTACCACTTTATTATCGGCTGCTGCGGTAATGGCAAGGCTAAGTATCTTAGCATCAGGATACGCTGCACCCGCATGGAATACCGCTACCCTTTCGGCACAAAGGCCCGACGGATATGCTGCGTTTTCCTGGTTGGAACCTATTACCACTTCGCCATTATCGAGCTGTATGGCAGCGCCTACACGAAATTTTGAATAAGGGGCATAGGCCGTTTTACGCACGGCAAGCGCCTTTTGCATCAGCAACTGTATCGGTTCGGGCAGATCGGATACCGAATCGTAAACAGTAAAGGAGGCAGTTATATTGATTTTTTCCATTGACTAATATTCGTCGTAATCGTCGCCAAAGTTAAAGGTAAGCGAGAAACGAAGTGTGTTTTCGAGCGGATTGCGCACCTGTGATGCAGAGAACAGGTAAGACACATCTACTTTAACGACAGTGTACTTAAAGCCTGCACCCAGCGAGAAAAACTTACGCGCACCTTTTTGCTGGTTTTCGTTAAAATAACCGAGGCGAAGCGCAAACGAATCCTGATACAAGTATTCAGCACCCAGCGCATAGGTAACTTCTTTAAGCTCTTCGCTTAAACCGTCAGGCGCATCGCCAAAGGATTTAAACATTCCTGAAACCCAGTTGATATCGTTGTACTCCTGGTTGGTCTGCTGATATTCTTCAGAAGTTATCTCACCGTCGCCGTTCTTATCAGGATTTTGTGGAGTTGGCACTAATAGTTTTGTGATCTCGGCATTCAAACCAACTTTATTGTATTCGTCAAAAATGAAGTCGAATCCGCCACCAAGCCTCATGTTGGCCGGAAGAAAGTTCGAACTAAGCGTAGGGTCATTATCATAGCTGATCTTTGGACCAAGGTTCTGGAAGTTGATACCCAACCTGTAGCGTCCGTTAAAATCGCTGTACGCCTCCTCTTCGGACTGGTAGAAACCGGCAACGTCGAAAGCGAAAGTACTTGCCGCTTTTGAATCGCCACCCCCTGATGCTTCAGGTATCCTTAAATTCGACCGTATATAGCGGGCAGCCACCGACATGGAGAACTGCTCGTCCAGCTTCAGCGCAAATGAAAAATCTGCTGCAAGTTCATTAGGATTCCTTGTCACAGGAACCTCGTTAGGGTCGCCTGTTTGCCTCAGCTCTATATCCCCTAATCCGAAATAACGGAGGCTTCCTGCGAAAGCCATCCTTTCGTCAAACCTGTTATAGTAGGTTACCTGCCCGAGGGAAATGTCATTGGCAATATCGGTAAGATAAGGCGTATAGCTCACGGAAAGCCCCTGCGATTTGAGTGCGAAAGCATATTTTGCAGGGTTCCACTGCTGGGAATAAACATCAGATGATGTAGCAACACCCTGGTCGCCCATTGCAGCAGCCCTTGCATCGGCTGCTATCAACAAAAACGGAACTCCTGTAGTAATTACCCTGTCGCTTTGGGCTTTGGCCAACTGTACACCTAAAAGGCACAAGGCAAATAAAATTATCTTTTTCATTCTTTATATTAAAAATTTTAAAGGTAACAAATATAACGTTTTTTATAGCAATACAAGTTTTTCATATTTTTCAGCTGTTTTATTTGCTGAAGCCGACCTGACAGTGAGTTTATATATGTACACTCCCTTACCTATCCGGTCGCCAAAATCATCACGCCCATCCCACTTGATGTCGCGGCACAAAAAGCCATCCGTAGTAACCGACTGGTTGATGGTCTTTACGATCTTACCCGTCACCGTAAACACCTGCACCTGCACGTCTAACGGCTCAAAAGGCCTGTTGTGGGTAAACCAGAACTCGGTGTAGCTAACAAAAGGATTCGGGTAGTTGAGCACCTTGTCCAGCTGGAGCACGTCATCACCTATCACCACAAACTGTATTTCGGCAGTTACGAGGTTGTTATATACATCCCACGCCTTAAAGGTAAGGGTATGCAGGCCTTTTTCAAGGTTGGTAAAAGGAAATCTCACTTTTCCTCTCGTATAGTTATCAAGTTCGGTCTCGTAATAATCGTTCATGATGAACGGATTGGTCTCATCTCCATCCAGTATCCCAATAATATCGTGACCTATACCGCTTGCGGTATTTATACCGTGCTCATCTTCAAGAAATGCCAGCAATATGGGCGATTCGTTTGTTATTCCCCCTGAGATGAACGACTCATCGTTCATATAGAGCCTCACTTTTGGAGGCGCAGTGTCTGCCGTAGCATTTACATTTACGCCGCCTATTTTTATTGCCGTATCGTAGCCATAATGATCTTCCAGTGCATTATTCTTTTTGGAATAAAAGCTCACCCGTCCGCTGCCCACGGGTATGCGGATATCCCTTGGCACAATGAACCCAAACTCGAAACGTCCGTTAGTTACCGTTGCATTTCCACGAAAAATAGTTTCACCAAGCACAGTGAAAGGGGTAACCTGGCCTACATGATCGTTATCCAACGTTGAACGGTTCATCTGTTTATCGAAAACAGTCACTTCGAGCTCTCCATTATAATTACTGAGCAGGCTACCGCCTTCATCGGTAACATTTCCTCCTAATTTTACATAGGCTAGCGACTGGAGTACGTCGGAAGTTGGGCTAACAGGCTGGTCGTTAATTTCGGTCAGAACTATCTTTGCCTGTGGAATCGCCAGTTTGAGCGCGGGGTCACCAATGAAGGCGACACATCGCACATACGAACTGTTCAGTGCGACTTTTGTCATCCTGAGCGCTTCGGCCATAGTAGGATATTCCGGCTCATTAAAGGCATACAGCTTTTCGGACAATTTTACATTGAAAGAAAAAGCAGCGCTCACATATATAGATCTTGTGGTCGTTATCATGGCTATAGCACCGCCTGCAGGGTTCCAGTATAAATATTCGCCTGTTGTTGGGCGAAAGGGGTTGTCAAATTTTGTAAGCTGGCAGGTAGCCGTTATGAACAAGGGATATTTATAACGGTTGGTAAGGGTTTGCGCATCACTCTTTTCGAAAATACGCTCGCCGGCCATGCCGTCCTCGCCGCCATGCCCCAGATAGTTAACCACGACTGCTCCGTAGTTTATCGCCCTCATAATCTGCTCTTTTGCCTGCGGATAGCGCTGACCGCCGGCAGAAGCTTCCTGCACATACGCATCGGAATGTATCTTCCTGATGTTTACAAAAGGCCTGTTAGTGGTAAGTGCCAGGGCCACTTCCTCAAGCTTTGGTACAAACTGTCCACCTCCGTTATCAAGGTCATCGCTTATCATTACATATTCATTTCGCCACCTGCCATAAGACTCAGCCGCTTGGTATTCCAGCACTTTATTCACCATTTCATCGGCCTGAGTCTTATCATTTACCAGCATTCGCCCAATAGCAATATCCGGCGCGCCATTATCTGTATTTGCCCCAAGCATACGGCCTTCGTTAGGGTCCATCAGAACAAAAAAGTCGTCTGAGACAAATGTATTCACTTCCGAATAATTGGGCACAGTGGTACCAAAGCCGTCAAAACCATGGAACGTAGGCACTATATTGCTGTTATTAGGTATCCTGTCTTTATAATCAAAAGAGGCATCCCCAAAAAGGTTGACGTATTTTATCCTTTCGGAATTTGATGACGCGTTAAAATAAATATACTTAATGAAGTTCCTTATTGCGGCGATATCCTGTTTGCCTGATGAGAATTCCTGATATATATTTTCGAGGTTGACTACTTTTACATTAAGACCGGAATTTACACGGTGGTAATTTGCCAGCTTTTCGGCAGAAGCATTCAGGAACGAAGGTGTCACAATGAGGTAATCCACATCTTCAAAAGCGCCTTGTGCATTGCGGAATATAGTACCTTTGAGGTTTTGGTTGGCCACTTTTGCCCTGGCTTCCTTAAGCGGACTATAATAATCCGAAGGCACAACGGCCACATACTTCCGTACCTCGCCAAGCGCTGCTTTAAACGAGAATTGGCTTTGGCCACCATCGTTTATAATTTTGGAAGCATCGTATATATTAGTAACATCCCATACCTCGCTTATTCCTGAAGCATTATTCATATTATACTGTATCACCCCTACATTGGTGGCCGCATCATTATACTGGAAACGAAACTGCCTGCCGTTACCCTGTAGTTTTCTCTTCGCTTTCAGTATAATATAATCCAGCCAGGCGTTAGAGCCGGGCACACCATTATTGTTAAAGTTAAGTCCAATGGTTATAGCGCTGCCTGAGGGAGTGAACGTACCCGTAAGGCTTCCATCGATCGCTCCATTATCATCAGGAGTCGCGCCGAAAGTGATCGTACCTACCGCTTGGTCATTAGCAGTAACAACCATTGAGGTTGGCGTCTTGGAAAATGCCGCAGCACTTACAATTACTGTTGCGGGGCCGCTTTCAATATCGGGTATATTAAAATCAAAATCCTGTTCGTTTTCTACATTAAACTGTTCACCGTGCCATTTGCGCCCGAGCCTTGCAATATTTACAAGGTCTTTTTCATGATACAGGTACTCATCAAAAGATGATGTGGTAACATTAGCAGTAGTTGATGGCTGTCCCTGCTGGGTTATGCGTTTGCCGTTTGCACCGCCCGCGGTTACATAATAGAAAGATTTATTGGCAAACAGGTTGTTGTGGGTACCGCTTTCTTCATTCCAGTTATCCACCCCTTCGGCATAGAATACGATATAATCGCTGTTACCAAAAGAGCCGTCTTCTTCCCCAATAACTTCAATTGCATTCTCGGCAAGGTCGGACGGATATTCTGTAGCATTGAGCAGCGGGATCATCCTTCCGCCGTTGCCGTATATTTTGATGGTGCGCGGATCGACATTTACATTCATCCCTAAACTTTGCAGAAAGGAACGTGTAACCTTATATACCCCTGATTTCTCAACATAAAAACGGTACCAGTCGCCGGTTGCAAGCACTGAGTTCGTAACCACATCAAAATCGGCCCCATCCCTGAATGCAGGGCGCCCGGCATTAAAATCGAATGCGTAGGTAAACGATTTCACACGCCTGTAGCTGCCTCCTTCCTTAATAATAGGAGAAAGCGTAACCGAGGCATACCATTGTTCCCTGGCTTTTGAAGAAGCAAGCTTTGCATTTATGGATGCGGGAAGCGCTGTTGACAGCGTACCGAGTTGTGCCGCGGTAATGCTTTCATAAACTATATTGGTAATCGTAAGGGAATTTGGATTGGCCGGCGCACTAACGGGCAGGTTATTCTGGTAGAAAAGCTGGTTTTTGGAAGCATCGTAGCTCGTAGTTTCGTTTTGAAACTGGGGAATGGAAATTTGGGCAGTACCAATGATGGACTTTACATTATCCGTCCATTCCAAAACCACTTCACCCCTTTGCTGCCCGAAAGACAATAAAGAACTAAGCAGTACAAAAAATAGTAATCTCTTTTTCATCATTGACAAAACGCAGATCGCGGTGATATATTACTGTAAAAGCAAAATTTTTTATACAATCTACCTGCAATATTACTTTAAAAAGACCGTTATTGAAAAAGACATTTAACTTAATTTTGGAATTTAATTAAAAATTTTCAAAACGTGTTGCAGTTTAATGGTTAATTATTATATTGCGCCACGAAATTTATTTACCTACAGAAAGATGAAAGTTAACAAAATCACGGCTTTAAAATTGTTAATCGCACTAGCGATAACTGTTGGTTTTACCGGATGCAGCAAGAAAGGCAACAGCGGTAACACTTCCACTGCTACGGGTTGGAAAATCAACGACAAGAAAGGTGGTTTCCAGCACAACTCCAAGTACAAACAGCAGGATGCTGCTCCCGGACTTGTAGAAGTGGAAGGCGGAACGTTTACCATGGGTAGGGTTCAGGATGATGTTATGCACGATTGGAACAACACTCCAACACAACAGCACGTCCAGTCTTTCTATATGGATGAAACAGAGGTTACCAATGTTATGTACATGGAATACCTTGACTGGCTGAAGAGGGTTTTCCCTCCTACTGAAGAAAATTATAAAAACATCTATGTAGGTGCACTTCCTGATACATTGGTATGGAGAAGCGCCCTTGGATATAACGAAACCATGACCAACAACTACCTTAGGCACCCTGCGTATAGCGCATATCCTGTGGTAGGCGTTAACTGGATCCAGGCTGTTGAGTTCAGCAAATGGAGGACAGACCGTGTGAATGAGGCTGTTCTTGAAAAAGAAGGTTACCTGAAAAGGGATGCTAAAGTTACCGATGTAAGTGCAGAGTCTACATTCAGCACGGAATCGTATCTTGAGAGCCCAACCAAAAGTATGGGTGGCAACGAGGAAATCGTACTAAAAGGGCCAAGAGGCAAACTGGCAAACAAAGAAGGCGCTACTAACGTATATGCACAAAGGACTTCAGGACTTATACTTCCTGAGTACAGGCTTCCAACCGAAGCTGAGTGGGAATATGCTGCTGTTGCACTTGTAGGCAATCGTGAGTACAACCTGTACAGGGGTAATAAAAAATACCCTTGGAAAGGCCAGTACACACGTAACTCTAAAAGACAGTCTAAAGGTGACCAGCTGGCCAACTTTAAGCAAGGTAAAGGTGACTACGGCGGAATTGCAGGATGGTCTGATGACAACGCAGATATCACTGCGCCTGCAAAATCTTATCCACCAAACGACTTCGGCCTTTATGACATGGCAGGAAACGTTGCAGAATGGGTAGCTGACGTTTACCGTCCGATAGTGGATGATGAAGCAAACGACTTCAACTACTACAGGGGTAACGTTTATATGAAAAACAAAATAGGCGAAGACGGAAGGGCTGAACTTGTAACTTCTGAGACTATTGAATATGACACGCTTTCTAACGGAAGGATACAATACAGGAACCTGCCGGGACAAATTGCACAGACTCAGGTAACATCTGACGATACGTACCTAAGGCAGAACTACACCAAATCTGATAACAGGAACTTCAAGGATGGTGACAGGCAGTCTACACGTTATTTCGACTTCGGAACTTCTGATGAAGAAGCTACAGCTGCCAGCAAAGATGCCGAAAGGATGTACCACTCCCCTAAGCACCTTGTAACTAAAGACAGTTTAGGAAACATGGTAAGGGCTTATGACAAATCTGCAAAAAGGACTACACTTATCAATGATAATGTAAGGGTTTATAAAGGTGGCTCATGGAGAGACCGTGCTTACTGGCTTGACCCTGCACAAAGGAGGTATTTCCCTCAGGATATGGCTACCGACTATATCGGTTTCCGTTGTGCAATGTCTAAAGTAGGCCCTAAATCAGGCAAAAAATCAGCAAGAAACTAAATTAGTTTTAAAATAAAATTCAATAAAAGCCCTATCTTAGGGCTTTTATTTTTTATACACTCTCATGGAAATCCAGGAACTCTACAACTATTTTCTGCAATGCAGCGCCCTTTCGACAGATACCCGGAAAATAGAACCCGGAAGCTTATTCGTAGCATTGAAGGGCGATACTTTTGATGCCAATTCGTTTGCGTTAGAAGCACTTAGCAAAGGGGCGAAATATGTAGTAATCGATAACCCGGAATACAAATCGGATGACAGGATGCTTCTTGTAAACAACAGCCTTGAAGCCCTGCAGCAACTAGCCAATTATCACAGAAGACAACTCGGCCTGCCTGTTATAGCCCTTACCGGAAGTAACGGCAAGACAACCACCAAGGAACTTATTAATGCCGTGCTTTCGAAAAAGTACACTACCAAAGCCACCGTTGGCAACCTGAACAACCATATCGGGGTACCTCTTACCCTACTCTCCTTTACGGCAGCAACCGAGATTGGCATTGTTGAAATGGGGGCCAACCACCAGAAAGAGATCGGATTTTTATGCAGCATTGCAGAACCAAACTTTGGCTATATTACAAATTTTGGGAAAGCGCACCTTGAAGGATTTGGTGGTTATGAAGGTGTTATAAAAGGAAAAAGTGAACTTTACCATCACCTTGAGCAGAACACAAAAATGGCCTTCGTGAACCTGGATGATGCCATACAAAATGAGAAAACTGCAAAACTTCCGCGGTTTACTTTTGCTGTTGAAAACTACAACTGCGATGTGAGGATAGAAGGCATTACCGGAAACGAAATGGTAACGATCCTGTATAACGGTATGGAAATACGATCGAATCTTATTGGGACATACAATGCTGCCAATATAAGCGCCGCTATAGCCATCGGGGTCTATTTTAAAGTGAGCGATGCAAAAATAAAATCCGCAATAGAAGGTTATGTCCCATCGAATAACCGTTCGCAGCTTATTGAAAAAAATGGCTGCAGGATCATACTCGATGCCTATAATGCCAACCCAAGCAGCATGGCCGCTGCTATTGCCAATTTCAGGCAGATGGAAGGCGAAAAAGTGGCAATCCTGGGCGACATGTTCGAGCTTGGCGCAGAAAGCCCTGACGAACACAGGAAGATTGCGGCACTATTGGCCGACCGGGATGACATTGAAACCTTTTTTGTAGGTAAGGATTTTTATGCTAACAGTGTCGAAAAATCCCATTTGCACTTTTTTGAAAGCTATGACGATCTTAAAAATCATTTTCCGCCAACCGGTTTAAAAAACAAAACCATATTGATAAAAGGTTCGCGCGGTATGGCCCTGGAACGGGTGCTGGAATTATTGTAACCAACAGCACTCCAAAGAGGAAGGCAGCTTTTCAAAATCTAACATAACTTTAGATTTCATTTGGGTTTATTTGGTTATTTTTATAATGACCCTAATAGCAAATAATGCAAGCCTCTACCGAACAATTTTACTCTGCGCTACATTTAAACACGATGCGGCTGAGCAGCCTGATCGCAAACGAAAAATTGTTTAGCCGTGTTCCCGACGACTGGCATGTAGTGATCACCGATATCAAAAGTTCTACCCAGGCGGTGCTGACAGGGCGGCACGAAGATGTGAACCTGATTGCTACCGGCAGTATTGTATCGGTACTCAATATCGCATACGGTATGGATATTACCGTACCTTTCTTTTTTGGGGGCGATGGCGCTACCTTTCTCATTCCCGGCAGCCTTATCAATAAAGTAATGCAGGCACTCGCGCTTTACAGGATAACTACACTGAACAACTTTAACCTCGATCTCCGCACCGGTACGGTATCCGTAAGGGAAATTTATGCCAATGGGCATTCCGTCACTATTGCTAAATTCAGCAGTTCTAAAACCTTTTTTATCCCTGTTGTCCTGGGCAGCGGGCTGGACTATGCAGAAAAAATAATTAAGGGAGACGACTACCTGCTTTCAGGTAATGGAAAAGAGGCAGCCGAACTGGATCTTACCGGTATGCAGTGCCGTTGGGACAAAATACCCCCACCTTTTGACAAAGAAGAAATTGTAACATTGCTGGTTGTCTCGCGCAATGTGGAGCACCAGCCCACGGTTTTCAGTAAAGTACTCGAAAAGATGGACGAGCTGTATGGCCCGCCCGAAAACAGGCAGCCCATATCGGTCGCGAAGCTGAAACTAAAAACCACCTTTAGCCGACTGGGCACCGAAATGCGGGCACGGCTGGGCGGCATACAATGGTTCAGGCTGTTAAGCACCTGGCTGGTGGGGCTGTATGGTTATTTTTGGTTTAGTACCAAAAGAGGCAAAAAGTACCTGAAAAGCCTGGTGGAAATGTCGGACACGCTGGTTATCGACGGAAAGATAAATACCGTGATAACCGGATCTTCAAAACAACGGGAAGCGCTGCAAAAGCTACTTGATAAAATGGAAGCCGATGGCGCGGTTCTTTACGGGCTACACGTTAGTACTGCATCTATCATGTCGTGCTATGTGCGCAATCTTGAAGATGGCCACATCCATTTTGTAGACGGCAGTGAAGGCGGCTATACGCAGGCGGCAAGAATGCTTAAGGAAAAATTAGCCATGCAGCATAATACGTCTGAGTGAAGCTCGCGTGAAGGATAGAGGCGGCATCCTGCCGAGGCACGAAGGCAGATACAGCCGAAAGCCTGACGGCGCAGGCACGGAGCCGGCACGCCCTAAAAATTTTACTGATTCTTTTTAGCCAAAGCAGCCAATATACCTGCAGTTACCAATGCACCGGCGAGGTAGTAGCTAACCGTTAGCACTTTGGTCTTGTTGCTGTGGGCTACCGGCTCTTCGTCCAGACCCATTGGCTTTGGAAGTGTTACCGCGCCTACACCCCCGGCAAGGCCGTAAGCCACTGCCCTTGCCCAAATATAATCCGGATTGCCCTTACCTATCATACTATAGTACAAGGAATTGCTTACTACATCGCCGGCCAGTGTAGCAGCATATAGCGTGTTATCATCGTCTATGCCTCCACCAAAATGCTGCAGCGTTTTTTGTAATGCTTCTTCACCCAAAAGGTCGACGCGGGGCATGTCGCTGCCTGTTTTCTTTAAGCTTTCGTGAAGGATATTCAGGGCGATAGCTCCGCCAAGCCCCGCTAAAAGATTTTGTACTTTACTCATCGTATTATTTTTTATTGGAAATACTATTCCTTTTTTATAAAGTTCCGCTAAAAAACAAAGTACCTGTGTTAGTGATAGGTTAAATGGAGGATAAAGTTTACTTAAGGAACTCATTTATCGTAACCACAACGGCGTCGGGCATTTTGCTGTCCTTATCGGGCGCGCACACTTCGCCAATGTAGTCACCATGTCCGGATGGCACTATCAGCAGCCTGGCATTTGGGAGCAGCTGCGATAATCTCACTGCATGGGCATTCTGCACAACATCTTTGTCCCCGTTAATGACCAGCGCCGTTGCCTGGATGGACTTTACAGCTTCTTCGCTGATGTCCTTAAAATTATTCATCCGCTCTACATCCCTATTGAACATTACCAGCAACCCTTTAGTATTTCCGGGATTGGCTTTGAGGTAGGCATCCTTTAGCGGCTGGGGCATGTCTTCGAACTTTGCAGTTTTCATATAGTCGAAAAAACCGGGAAACATACCTTCGCGGCTGTAGATGACAGAGGCCAGTATGAGCTTATTTACTATCTCCGGATGACGGATGCCTACCTGTATGACTGTAGTGCCGCCATTGCTAAAGCCCATGATGTCAGCTTTAGTTATAGAAAGTTTCTTTAGTAATGCAGCAACATCGTCGGCATCCTGCTCAAAGCTTAATGGCCTGTCTCTATCAGGAGTATGGCCATGCGCCTGCAGCTCTACGGCAATAACTTTATGCGTAAGGGCCAATTGTGCCAGGATGCGCCCGTAATTTGACTCAATTGTCGACCCGCCACCATGGAGCAGTACTAACGGGCTGCCGCTACCGTGTATCTCGTAATATAATTTAAGCCCATTAACTTCGGCATACTTCCCCTGTGCTGATGCTGATGTGGTTATCGTGAAGAAAAGCGCTGTAAATGCAGTCCGTATCATGACTATCTGTTTAATATTGTAAAATTACAGCAGGGGCAGCAATAAAATGGGATGGTAATGTGACAAACAGCAGGGGGAAACAGGCAATTTAATTGTAACGCCAATAGTCCGGGTGTGCTTTGTCATCGGCTTGACCTTGCGGCACAACATCATCGAAAAAAACCGAATTGAAAAAAACGCCCGGCACTTCCTGAAGCATTACTTTTGTAGACGAACTGCCTACTTCAGTTTTGTCGATAGTATAGACCTCTCCCAGTACGAGATGCCTGCGGGCAATTTCCTGCTGGTATTCGTAACCATTATCGAGATCAGAACAACGAACCTTGTGCCCTTTTAAAGCATATATATTCATAGATTTTAAAAATTAAGAAATAACTAATCTATGTAAATACGGTTTTCGGCCTTTTTTACTCCGGTTGGTGTGCTGATCTCGCCTTTTATGTAAACAAAGCCGTGATGGGTAGTGTCCTGCACCCAGTAGCGCACTGTTGCATTTCCGTTAGCATCCGACTGCGTGTTATTTAGAAATGTCCCCACGGATCCTCCTCCCGCAATGGAATCCCGATAGCTGATCAAGAGACCCTGTGTTGGGACACCTGTATTTTTTAAAAGGCGTGTGGTTATAAGGCTATTCGATGTGTATTCAGAAGCGAGGCTGCCTGTATCAGGACTCAACATGAGGGCATCGGGCCATGCAGGCACAAAATTAAGGAATACTTCTTTTGTTTTACCAAATGCCGCCGCCGTAACCCGTACCTGTCCGGCTCTGTCATATTTTAGATATGCCTTTACGGCTTGGCCGGAAACAGCCGTAACGGTATAGGTGGCAGCTCCATTGGCGAAAAGGCCATTCTCTGCCGTAAAAATGACCTGATCACTTGCCGACAGCCTGCCGGTTATCATGGCGGTCACTTCCGCATAAGAATAATTATCGGCAGGTGCATTGTTCACCGTTGCTTCGAGTGCAATATCGCCCTGTATAGACTGTGCGCTTTTTAAAGGTTCCGGTTCGTCACTGCATGCTATTAGGGCAAGGCAAAGAAGGGTGTATATATATTTCATATTACTTTTTTTTAGTCAGGTTGAAAACGGTATAGGTTAGCGAAACAAACAGCCCCGCCTTAAATTCCTTGTAATAATCCAGGTTTTGTGTTTCAGTATAAACAACCTGGTTAGCAGCAGATTCACTGAAGTTCTTAGAAATCCTGTCTACCTGCAGGAAGGCTACCCCGCCTGTTATTGCCAGCTGGTGCTTATCGCCCAGGAACAGGGAACCACCAACCAAATAGGCCACCTTTGGTTTTTCTTCAACTGTAATCCCCACGCCTACCGAAGGCCCAAAGCCTACAGAACAGCTTACCTTCCATTCAAGGTTGGCGAATGCCGAAAATCCTGCAGCAGGGTTGCTATAACCACTTTCGGTGAGGGTGTACCCTCCGTTGTTGCCAACCTCCTGCCAAGAATAGGTTTTTTCCTGTAGGTTCCTGCCTATTGCAGCGAATGAGCCCGAGCTGAAATTTACAAAGGGGCGCCATAGTATAGGAATATTGATATGGTACTGCATTACCCCTTTTCCGGATTCGTTTACTTTAGTGCCTGCTTCGGGGGCCGTTTCACCAGAAGCTGCCTCTTTTTTGGCACCCTCTTCAGGACTATCTTTTTTAGGAGCCTCTTTTTTTGATGCAATATCCATTTTAGCTATCCTTACCCAAAGGTCAAGCACATTCCCGTCCAACGGGATATAATCCAAGGAGTAATAGGAATTTTGGTCTGTCATATTCCTCAGGAAAATAATGGTTTCCTTCAGTTCTGCATCTGTAGGCAGGCTTGCCACCGATGCAGTGACTGCAGCTAATTCCAACAGGTTATTTTTCGATGCGGCAATTTTACCCTCATAATCTGTCTTCTTAACGTCGCATTCCCCTGATCCCTTTGTAAGCTCAGCTTCACTGGCTTCTAAATCTTTAATTTTTTTATCATATTTTTTCTTTTCTTCTGCGTCTGCCGGAGCCGCTATTGCTTTTGCAGCCGCAACTTCGGCCGTTTTCTTTTTGAGGTCTTCAGCAAGCTTCTTGCAGTCAGCAACATTTTTCTCATTTTTAGCCAATTCCTTTTTTTCTTCCTCCATCATTAGCTGTAACTTGCCTGCCTGGTTACGGATATTGGCAAGCCTGTTAGCGATTTCAAGATAACCAACCGAGTAGCAGCACGGAAACTCTGCGCATGGGTCGAAGGCATCCAGCATTTTTTCCTGAAGCATATTGTAATTTTCAATAAAACACGCCACGTCTCTGTTTAGTGTTTCGAATGTGCTCTTTTGGGATTCGTTCATACTGTGAGAATCAATTCCTTCCTCATAAGTATCCATAAGCCCACCAAGCAATGTATCATCTCCAATAAGCATCCTTTTCAGCAGTGCCGGCGGCTCGCTGTCATAGCTAATAAGGCTGTCGGTAACCGAAACATCATACATAAGCCTGTTTACATTTACTATACGGAACTGGACATCTTTTCCCGGGGTAAGTGTTTCCCTGTTGAACTTCACCCTTTCTTTTTGGAGCGCACCATCCTTTTTTCGAACTTTCCAAAAAGCACTTTTCACTTTTGGATCAAGGTCATAAATGTAAACGATGGTTTTGTCGGTATAACTGGAAATTTCTTCACCAAAATCATGGGCATAATCCCGTGCCTTGCATTTACTACCAGTCGGCAATGTAATGGGAGTACAGCCTTTCCCGGGTTTATCGTCCAGCTTTTTATCAACTTTTACTTTAACTGTTTTTGTTGAGTCGCCCTTGGTAATTTGTAAATCAAAAGAACCACCTTCCGCCTGGGGGTCTACGTTTTCGTATCTGTAATATCCTGTAGCATTAACCTTTAACGCCGCAGGAATATCTTTAAATCCCCCATCAATCCCCCGTATCTGTAATTTTTCAATATCAGATGTTGCAGTATCTATCTGGATAGCTATTTTACCTTCCGTAATGGTTTTAATAATCTGGTCGGCAGTATAATCTTTAAAATTTTTATCTAAAGTCACATCCTGACCAAATGAGTTCGCTACGCAGCAGCATACAAACAAGTGTAGTAAATATTTCTTCATAAGTCTATTATTAAGCTAATTGTACTTCAAATTTTGACAATAAAGTCCTGATTGGTAATATATAAGTAACTTCCGAACTGCCTGCAACAACGATGCCCAGTACATTGTATTTTCCATCTACCACGCACGCGCCGGAATCTCCGGGCTCCGAAATAGCTTTGCCGTTATTTGAAATAGCAATAGTATTGATAATCTCAAATTCTTCCGTACTGTTATAGGTCACTTTTATGGTGCTGTGCGCACTGGTCACCATACCTTGTGTACGCCCACTTTGGGGGCCGGTCTTCGCGCCAAACATATAAGCCATTACCTTATTCTCATCGTCATCAGTCACTATCCTCGGTTTAAGGGGCGTTCCTATTTTGGGGATATATTTGGAAATTTTGTTTACCATTGCAGGATCAATTTCTATCAAGGCGGCATCAGCTTCTCTGTCCCGTACTGCTTTATATACTTTCCCAATCCCGATTTTCGTATTGTTATCAGTGGTAGCAGCAGTAACAATTTTTGCCGGGTCATCAGTATAGGGAAGGTTGCTTAGCGGCTTTATTACATTGTGGCAACAGGTAAGCAGGTATCGCTTAGCAGAATTTTTTTCCAAAGGCTTCACTATTATACCGAGCGTTCCCCAGTTACCCGACTGGTTTGTATCAAATATTTTTGAAGACAGGTCTATGTTATGCGCCATGATCATGTCGCCTTCGCCCAGAAATATGGTTTTTACGGGAATTGTGTGGTATAATCCCTCAGGAGACCGGTAGGTAAAGTAGGGATCTGTTGGAGCGTCTGCATTACTAACAGTCACCTCAAGATAGTAACCATTTTCATTCCTTTTCAAGCTGATGGCCTTCACGTTTTTATGGGCCATGTAAATAATTTTAGCATCAATATAGGCGGATTGAATAAAAGAGGACTGGTATGTTATTGCAGCCTTTTCCAAATCTGTAGTGGCATCGATTTTATATGTTTCGGAGTCCGAAGCAACCCGCTTTGCATTTTTTATCTGGTATAATATATCTACCAGGTCATGCCAGAACTTAGAGCCGAAACTTATAAAGCAGCCTGTTAAAAGAATACCCGGCACAAGGAGCACTTTATCCAGTGGATCCTCATAGAATTGTCCAAAAGTATTCCATCCCAGAGTTTCGCCCGGATTTTTCATTTTACTGAATATCATTATCATATCAGCTTTTATTATCGCTGCTACTAAGATGCCGCTCCAGACATTTATTTTCATTATACGATACTCCCTGGCTTTCTCTTCGATGTCGTTTCCGGGATTTCTTGTAAGCGTATCATTTATCCCTAAAAATTTATTTCCACATAAATAATGCTTCAGGAAATCGGCAATCCTTTCGCATATCATACTGAGTAAGAACAGGATTATAGCTAACTGTAAAATTTCATCGCTCATAACGTTGATTGCATTAGTTAAACGTATGTTAAAAGTATGGATAAAATACTGTCACAAAATACCCATTGATGGGTATTTTTAAAACCTTAATGGAACAATAGTTACGCTATTGGATAAATTGAAATTTCTAAATGTCCGAAAAGTACAAATGAATTGGAATGGGCAAATAATAAGTATATTTGAATTATGCAAAACGAAATAAGATGGAAATAATGTCGCTAAAAGATTTTTACAGGGAAATGGGATTTGCTAATGACAATGAACTGACGGCCATTTTGCCCGAAGGAATTGATAAAGAGATCGGGCATTTCAATGTGTTCAGCACGGCGAATGTGCGGAAACAGGTAAAGCAAACCAAAACGATGCCTTATAACCGGCGCACGTATTACAAGATAAGCCTCATAAACGGCAGTAACCGTGCTGAATATGCCGATAAAGTCATCGACATTCCAAAGAACGGGCTGTTGTTTGCGTCGCCAAAAGTACCTTATAACTATATTCCTCTGGATGAGGAGCAATCAGGTTACTTTTGCATCTTTACACATGAGTTTCTTGCTGCTTCACACAATAGTATTGCATTGGATGAAATTCCGATATTCCGGCCGGGAGGTTATCCGGTATTCCAAATAAATGAAAGCCAGGCAGAAGAATTGGAATCCTTATTTAAGAAGATGGTGGCCGAACTGGATTCAGATTATACTTATAAATATGACCTGCTTCGCAATTATGTATTGGAGCTGATCCATTACGGACAGAAACTACAGCCGGATATTGCGTTATATACTTCGCACAAGGCTACTACGCGCGTTGCCGGATTGTTTGTGGAATTGCTCGAGCGGCAGTTTCCTATAACATCAACAGCGCAGCAACTGGAATTGCGCACTGCAAAGGACTATGCCGAAAAACTGGCCATCCATGTGAACCACCTTAATAAGGTCCTTAAAGAAAATACCGGAAAAACCACAACAGATTTCATAAGCAGCAGGATTGTCCAGGAAGCAAAAATACTGCTTAAGCAAACCGACTGGAACGTTTCTGAAATCGCCTATTCACTAGGCTTTGAGGAAGTAGCACACTTTTCCAATTTCTTCAAAAGGCAATCCGGTATATCACCACTTGCGTTTCGTACTTAGTCAGATTTGATTTTTGCAAATAATAGATTGAACATTGCAACTAGAGGCATAGCAAATTGGATGACCTTTGTACTATAAAATTTAATAAAATGAGTACAATAAACAAAATCGCACTGGTAACCGGCGGAAGTCGCGGACTGGGTAGGAATATGGCAATAAGCCTCGCCAAAAAGGGCATTGATGTAATCTTAACTTACAACAGTAATAAAGAGGAAGCCGATAAGGTTGTTACAGAGATCCTGTCCCTTGGTCAAAAAGCTATTGCTTTACAGCTCGATGCTGGGAATGTATCATCATTCGATAGCTTTTTCAGCCAAGTAACAACGCATTTAAAAGAAAATACAGGCAGCGCCAACTTCGATTTCCTTATCAACAATGCCGGCACTGCGCTATATGCTCCCTTTGCGGAAACAACCGAGGAACAGTTTGACACTGCGCTTAACATTCATTATAAAGGTGTGTTTTTCCTGACCCAAAAGGCGTTGCCTTTCCTGAATGATGGCGGACGTATTATCAATATCGCTTCCGGATTGGCACGTTTTTCTTTTCCGGGTTCGTCAGCATACGGCTCAATGAAAGGCGCTGTAGAAGTGCTTACCCGCTATTTGGCAAGAGAACTCGGCTCTCGCGGCATTGCAGCGAATGTAGTGGCACCAGGTGCTATCGAAACTGACTTTGGCGGAGGACGTGTGCGTGACAACAAAGAAATGAACGATCATATATCAGGCCTCACTGCTTTGGGCCGCGTTGGACTCCCGGATGATATTGGAGGTGTTGTTGCTTTCTTATGTACCGAAGAGGCACGTTGGATCAATGGGCAAAGAATTGAAGTTTCTGGCGGGATATTCCTGTAAAAACCATTTTCTTTCATTAAAGGCTTGTGCTGTTATTCAGCATAAGCCTTTTTTTGTTTAAAATCATTAAATTGTATAGATGAAATTTTACTTTATATGAAGTCGTATCTCTTTGCCTGGAATCCTGATAAATGGAAGTGGCCGGAACTGAAACAGGATATCGCTGAGCTGAAAGCCACAGGGGTATTTGTAGATTCATGGAGTTGTGCGAGCCACAGGTCGATCCGTATAAGCGACAAAGCCTATATTATAAAACTGGGAAAAGAGCCGAGAGGGATTATGGGTTCGGGTTTTGTATCATCCGAACCGTTTACCGATGAGGACTGGCAGGGTAAGCAACGGATTCGGGTGCTCATCAATTTCGAAATATTGATAGATCCTTATAAAAGCCCGATCCTGCCAATGGATATACTGGAGTCGGGAAGCCTTGCCGCCCAGCATTGGACTACCCAATCATCGGGCATCTCTATAAAACCCGGTGTTGCAGCAGATCTTGAAGAGACATGCAAAGACTTTTTAAGAGAGAATCGGGTTATTTGATAACACTCAATATTTTCCTTTGGCGCGCCACACCCTTTCATCACCCAACGTAGTGGCCGGGCTATCCGCTGTATCCCCACCGAAAAAAGTGGGGGATGCCGCTGCTATCCCTCGCGCTGAGAACGGTACAGAACAACATAAATTTTCAAAAGAATATAAACTTCATCTAACGATGAAGGGTTTCTAAAAAAAGGCTATGTCCCGGGCGGAGCGAACCGCATCGCACCAAAACAAAAAACCCTTCATCGTTAGATGAAGGGTTCTTAAAGAAAGGCGATGACATACTCTCCCACAAATTGCAGTACCATCTGCGCAGGCGGGCTTAACTACTCTGTTCGGGATGGGAAGAG
>NZ_JBBYHR010000013.1:0-83256 GCF_038289855.1 Flavobacterium arundinis | reverse complement strand
CTAAAACATCTTTGTCTATTAGTTTCAACAAAGAACTTACGCTTATTTTCTTTGGCATAATCAAGTTTATAAATCTAATATATGAAAATATTTCAATGAACTTTTGTCTTCCGAACACCTATGCCCCTGCCCCCTGAATGGGGAAGTGTTGGGCTGTAATAATATGGAAAGGAATTCGGACAACGTGATTATAATGTACGAGTGGAATTCCCCCTTCGGGGGTTAGGGGGCCTTCCTTGCGGCTCTTTTCTGTTCCCTCTTAAGCTTACGGATTTCGCGTTTGGTAAGCCCTTTTTTGGTTTTGATGATGATAACGCCACTGGCGCCCCTGCTTCCGTATAATGCCGTGACCGAAGCATCTTTCAGGACTGTGATGCTTACAATATCTTCGGAATTGAGGTTTTTAAAGACATCGCTGCTAACGGGTACTCCATCGATCACATATAAAGGGCCTTCCGGCAGGCTGGAACTTTGCCCCCTTACTATAACCTGCCCTTGCGAAGATTGTACAGAACCTGCATTGCTTTTATCATCTGGGGCAGATTGCTGTTCTTTCGAAGTCTTTTTTGCCGCAAAGCCATTTGCTTGTGATGGCGTTTCGTTATATGTTTTTTCACGGGATTTTACTTTTCCCTCATCAATTTCAGCCACAGTCCCATTTACAGATGGCAACAATCCCCTGTTCACTACTACCGTGGTGTCTATTGCTATAGAAGTTATGGCGCCACTGGCTACCGGCCTTCCCGGCGCCTTGCGGTATTCTAATGTCACCGATTCAAGCGATGTGTTTTCTGCCAGTTTTATGGGCCTGTTCGTATTGGCCTGGTAGGCAAGTATCGAACCGTTTTGCATCCCGACATAAGAGGCTATCAGCTTTTCGCCTTCTTTGGCATTGATGCTGTATTTGCCGTCAAAATCTGTCTGTACTACAGTATTGGTACCCTCTACCTTTACGATCACTCCCGGCACAGGTACACCCTGGCTGTCGGTTACAATCCCATTGAAAGTTATTGTGCCATCTCTATTTATGGAAGATGATCCTTTTGCTAAATATTCTTTTGACGTTTCACTATTACTATCTTTTCTTTCAGCATTATCACCTGTAACAAAACCGCGGGATGTAATTGAAGGATCTATAATATTATTCTGAAAGGTTTCACCAGCTATTGTTGAACCAGGGATAAATTTTATTTTTGGAGCATAGAATACATATTCAGGATTGCTTAGATCTTTTGCTTTCGTAAAATGGGCACCTTTTATAAAATAAACAGAATCTGTATCCTTTTGTTTTAGTTCAGAATTATTAGTATCAACCTGGACAATTTCTTCCCTAATTGTATTTTCTTTCGAAGGCTCAAATGTTTCTTTCACTTTCTGTCTGTCAATAACCGTTACATTATTTTCCGGAATCCCACTTGGATCTACAGATGGGCCGCCTTCATTGCGGTACAGGAACGTTCCTACAGTAATAAACATCAGCAATACAGCTGCCATCCCGGTATATTTCCACCAGGTTGCGGCTTTTCGCTGTTTTTCGGCATCGAGCTTGTCCTCGACACGGCCCCAGAGCGTTTCCATACGGTCAAAGCCCTTCGTTTCCGCTTCGCCCGCAGCTTCCCTGAATTGTTGGTATAATTTATCTTGATTTTCCATGACTCTTCTCATTTTGATAGTAAACATTATTCACCATTTCTTTCAATTTGGTACGGGAGGCATTCAATTGTGATTTCGATGTTCCCTCGCTGATGTTCAGCATTACGGCTATCTCTTTATGCGAATAACCCTCAATAGCAAAAAGGTTGAATACAGTCCGGCAGCCTTCCGGCAGATAGGTTAGCAGGTGCAGCAGGTCTTCTTCCTCAAGCGCGGCCGAGTGCGCAATGGAAGGTTCTGCAGAGCGTGCCATGTCTTCAATATAAATATTGAAGTTCACATTTTTCTTCAGGCTGAGCAGGCACTGGTTCACCGCAATTTTTCGTGCCCAGGCCTCAAACGCTTTTGTTTCTTTCAGTTGGTCAAGCTTTGTAAAAATGGTAAAGAAGGCATCGGCCATCGCCTCTTCTATCATTTCCTCGCTTTTCAGGTACCTTTTACAGGTGTGGTACAGCTTGGGCGCCATGATCTCGTACACCTGCCGCTGTGCGTCACGGTGCGATTTCCTGCATGCTGTTATGAGTTTTTCGTCTATCACAATTGGTCTCTTTGTTATATAGATTACAAAAGGTTGCAAAAGGTTGGGAGCACATTAAAAAAAAGTTTTTTTGTTCAGGGTTTAGAGTTCCGGGTTTCGGGTCAGAGTAGCAACCCTGAACCCTAAACCCGTAACTCAGAACTTTACGGTTAACTTATAAACATCACTCGCCTCCGCATCGCTGTCTGTGTCTTCACAAAGCAGGAACTCAATACTGCCCGGTGTTTCTTTATATAAGGTAATGCCTTCAAATTTATTTTTTAGCGAAATGGTTTCGGTAAATTCCAGTTCCATCGTTTCGATATCAATGCGGCCAATAAGCGTCCCTGCAATCTCTCCATCATGGTACGTCGAATCTGATTTTTCTGCTGCTGCGATGAAGTAAAGTTTTTCGCCAACCTTTACGGCATCGGTAAAGCTGGCTTGCGCACCATTTATTTTAGGTAGTTTTATTTCGTTGTAAATGATCTGGAAAGCAGTATCGGCAATATCCCCCTCAAGGGTAAAGATGCCATTCTGTCCTGCAGGTCCGTTGCCACGGTTGAAGACATACCAGGTATCACCGGCATTTACGGCTGCTTCTATATTAAAATTCTCCGGAGTTATTTCGCCAAAGCCCTGCATCACCATATAAAGGTCGGTCGCATCAATAGGCGGGAAAACCTCTTTGGTCTTCATGTTGATATGGGCAATTGTGTTGCGCTTTTCGGTAGAGCCGGAACCGAACAGGTAAAGGTCATCTCCCTTTGCAGCCATTGCTTCATAATCGGCCTTGTCCGGTTTTGGCACGTTTTCCAACGGTCTGGTATATTCTTTAGAAATAAGCGGTGTTTTTTGGAGTGTTTTATCTTTGGTATTGTATTCGTACAGCAGGTGGCTGTTATCTGAAATTATAAAAATCGAACTGCCGTTCAAAAAGAGCCCGGAAGCCGACCCAATGCCAATAATATGGAACAGCAGTTCCAGTTGAAACTTTTGCATAATCTTATGTTTTACCTGTAAACGCGGTATTCTTTTAAACCTTATATTTGAATTTATTAACTTTTTCCGATTGGCTGCAAAATGATCTTTTTGCCCCGAATTTTAGCTTTTTTTTACTCCGTAGCTCTGCTATGCAGCTCAAAAAAAGCTAAAATCCGGAACAAAAATCCCTATTTTTCGCTACAATCAAAAAAGTCAAGATGAATTCATTATATAAAGATAAACATTTCCCGCATGAAGGATATAGATACTGACGATTTAAAGGTAAAAGGCAAATTTGATATAAAAAAGGCTCCAACGGTTATAGACCACGGCGCTTCCGAAGAAACTGTGCATAAGGCTATGAAAGAAGCCAGTAAAAAACTCGGCAAGCTGCAGGACAAGATGTATGCCAATAACCAATACAGTGTGCTGGTGTGCCTTCAGGGAATGGATACCTCGGGTAAGGACAGCCTTATCCGCGAAGTGTTCCGTCGTTTCAATGCACGCGGCGTAAATGTGTATAGCTTTAAAACCCCAACATCTACAGAACTGGAGCACGACTACCTGTGGCGCCACTATATAGCCCTTCCGGATAAAGGAAAGTTTGCCGTATTCAACCGATCGCATTATGAAAATGTGCTCATCACAAGGGTACATCCCGAATTTATACTAAAGGAAAACCTCCCTGGCATCAATTCTGTGGAAGCTATTCCGGGCGACCTGTGGGACCAACGCTATGAGCAAATCAATAATTTTGAAAAGCACATTAGCCAGAACGGTACTATCGTGTTTAAGTTTTTTCTTCATTTAAGTAAAGAAGAACAGAAGGAGCGGTTACTCCGAAGGCTTGACAAACCGGAGCACAACTGGAAATTTGCGCCAGGCGACCTTGAAGAACGAAAATATTGGGATGATTACCAAAAATACTATGAAGAAGCCATCAACGCGACATCAAAAAAACATTCCCCATGGTACGTAATTCCTGCCGACGATAAAGAGACGGCACGTTACCTTGTTGCCAAAACTATTTTGGATGCCCTTAAAAAATACGACGACATTAAAGAACCGGAAGTAAATGAAGAGGTGCTGGAGAATATTTCGTTTTATAAAAAGAAGCTTAGGGACGAAAAGGATTGATTATTTTATGTTGATTATTGATGCTCACTCATTCCTAATAATTAATTGTGTTCAATTTTCTGTTGATCAATGCGCAGTTCCGGATGACAATAGAAAATAAAAAACAGAACATAATCAATCCAGTAGTTCATGCAGCTCTTCTTCAGAAAGGCATATCCCAATATGTTCTACTTTCTCATTATCATCTTCCGCGCCTCCAATAAAATAGATGGGTATTTCTGATGTCAGCTTACGCTTGAATATCTGCTCGGCAGTACTTCGCCCGTGCGAGGGTTTTACAGCATAGTTCACTACAATAGCATCGGGTTTGCAGTGGGCGGTCTTGCGATAGGCCTCAGCGCCATCAACGAGTTCGCACCCTGCAATGGTATGCGGGGTACTTTTGCAGTAATCAAGCAGTGGGGTAGTGATTTCCCTGCTCCAGTCGATGATGAATAATTTCATAGTGGATGGATATCTTACAAAAATAAAAAACCTGCAAGAATATTGCAGGTTTTTAACAAGGTCAGTTTTGTACTTGGTATTATATAACTAAAAGGGATATTATAATTTAAAGCCATACGCCAAACGAAGAGCGATCTGGTCAGTCTTGAAATCATTTGCGCCTTCATACCTAAGGCTTAGATCAATCACATCATTAGCATATCCGATGCCCGGCGCCCAAAGGAATGTAGTTTCGTCATAGTCTCCTGTAACGGCAAAGCCAGCTCCTGCCTCACCCAATACGTAAAACCTGTCGCCCCACACGAAAGCCTTGAAACCTGCTTTTACAGGGATGTAGCCAAGGTCGTCGATCTCATCTTTGTCTGCAAACAGGTGAGTGTATCCGGTAGTCAGGGTAAGTGATGTCCTTTGTGTCAGGTCATACTGTAGCCTAACGTCACCACCCAGGGCGAAGTTAAAATAGTCACCGGTTGCTGCTCCGGCGTTAAGCCCGAATCCCAAACGGAATCCCTGGTCATAATTTTCGCTTGTTGATGCGCCATCCTGCGCAAAAGCTGTCATGCCAAGCATCATCATACCCGATAACAGCAGTCCTTTAAAATTCATTGTCTTTTTCATGATCTTCACTTTGTATTTGTTAGTTGGGTCAAAATTACTGTAATACTTTTACTAATAATTCCAATGTTTTGTTAATTAAATAATAATGAAATAATAAAATTAACATGAACTGTATTTAAGTTGATGATTCTTAAGTTTTTAAAAATTAACCTGTTTTCTAATTGTAAATTTTCCCGCTACCTTTGCAAAAAAATTGCAGTGGGGTTTTCCAAATACACAAAAGAATTCAGGGCAAATATTACGCTTGCCTATCCGGTTATAGTCGGTATGCTAGGGCATACGCTTATTTCGGTAGTCGACAATATCATGGTCGGCAGGCTGGGCAGCACCGAGCTGGCAGCAGTCTCTTTAGGCAACAGTATTGTGTTCATAGCCATGTCGGTAGGAATTGGTTTCTCGACTGCGATCACACCCATTGTGGCCCAAGGCGATGGTGCAAAAGACCATGTTACCGTCCGTTCCGCGTTCCATCATGGATTGCTGCTGTGCACTGTTTTAGGATTGTTCCTTTTCGGAGTTGTAACGCTTGCCAAGCCTTTAATGTACCTGATGAACCAGCCTGCAGAGGTAATAGCCCTTGCATCGCCGTATATCGACTGGGTAGGATTTTCGCTGATTCCGGTCGTTATCTTTCAGGGGTACAAGCAATTCGCCGATGGTATGTCGCTCACCAAGTACGATATGTATGCTGCTATATTTTCCAATGTGCTCCACGTAGTAATTAACTACTTCCTCATATATGGTATTTGGTTCTTCCCGAAACTGGGTATTATGGGAGCGGCATTGGGTACTGTCATATCGCGTACTGCAATGGTTATTTATATGCATTACCTGCTGTCGCGTAACGAAAAGCTGAAGCAATATTTCCATGACTTTAGCTTTAGCGAAATAAAAAAAACCATGCTCAGGAAGATCGTGGCTCTCGGGCTGCCATCATCTTTGCAGATGCTTTTTGAAGTAGCCTTGTTTACTACAGCTATTTGGCTTTCGGGCTTTTTGGGTAAGAACAACCAGGCGGCCAACCAGATCGCGCTCAGCATGGCCTCAATGACGTTCATGTTCGCCATGGGACTCAGCGTGGCGGCTATGGTGCGTGTGGGCAATAATAAAGGGCAGGGCGACTATGTAAATCTACGCATTGTAGCAAGGTCGGTATTCCTGCTGGTTATCATCATAGAGATCGTATTTGCATTGTTGTTCGTGGCGTTACACGAATTCCTCCCACACCTGTTCCTCAACATGGAGAATACCATCCAGCTAACAGATAACACCGAAGTCATAAACATTGCATCTACCCTGATACTTGTGGCAGCCGTATTCCAGATATCCGATGGCATACAGGTCGTTGTACTCGGCGCGTTGCGAGGCATCCAGGATGTAAAGATACCCACCCTCATAACCTTTGTAGCCTATTGGGTGATTGGGTTCCCCATATCGTTTTACCTTGGCCTGCATACACCGCTAAAAGGCACCGGCATCTGGATCGGATTGCTGGCCGGACTTACAGCCGCTGCATTATTTTTGTATCTTCGCTTTAATTATCTGACAGCTCCTAAAAAAGAGTAGGCAGTCCCAGTCGCAGTTTTCAGTTGCAGCTTGTCAAATAGAAAATAAAAAATAGAAAATAAAAATTTATGGAGTTACCAAAATTCGTACTTGCCGATAACACCGATTTCCCTGAAGATATCTTCATCATCCACCTGGACTACCCGCGCTTCATCATCAACCTGAAAGACGATGAGGTAGAATTCATGGAAGAGCCCGAAGACCTTGACGAAAACGAGCTCAACGCCGAAATGGAAGGCCTTATAATCCTTGCCAATGAGTTCTATGACCGCGAGGTGGAGCGTTATGAGAAGCAATAACCATTTCAGATTGTAGATTGTAGATTGAACTACACGCTACTCTAAAAATCATTGCTGTTTTTAAGGGCAAGAGTGGAATCTGAAATCTACAATCTACAATCTGAAATTATTTCTACACTCTGAAATACTTTTCCAAAAGAACCTTCGCCGCAGCAAAGGGCGACATCGCATTGCCCTCCACCGCCTTTTTACTTTGTTCCAATAGTGCCGCAATGTCCGGGTCATTATAGAACCGGCCCAGCAGCTGCTCATTAATGGTTTCCGTAAGCCAGTAGCTGTTTTGCTCGCTTCGGCGGATGCCAAAAAATTCATTCCCTTTTACCAGGTCAAAATACCCGTTGATGGTCTGCCAGACATCGGCAATGCCCTCATGGGTTATCGCGCTGCACGTCGTTACGGTGGGCTGCCATCCGGAACTTTTCGCCGGGAACAAATGCAGCGCCCGGTTGAACTCCGTCTTCGCCAGCCTTGCCCTTTTTATATTATCCCCGTCCGCTTTGTTGATCACGATCAGGTCGGCCATCTCCATGATGCCGCGCTTGATACCCTGAAGCTCATCACCCGCACCCGCGATCTGAAGCAGCAAAAAGAAATCGACCATACTATGCACCGCCGTTTCGCTTTGGCCTACGCCAACGGTCTCAATAACTATGGTATCAAACCCGCAAGCCTCGCAAAGGATGATTGCCTCCCGTGTCTTCCGTGCCACACCGCCCAGTGTTTCTCCCGAAGCCGAAGGCCGTATATAAGCATTGGCATCCTTAACCAGTTCCTCCATCCGGGTCTTGTCGCCGAGGATGCTGCCGTGCGAAAGCGAACTGCTCGGGTCCACTGCCAGTACCGCCACCTTCCGTCCCATACCAGTAAGGTGCTTCCCGAAAGCCTCTATAAAAGTACTCTTCCCCACACCGGGCACCCCCGTGATCCCTATCCTCACCGACTTATCCGCATGCGGAAGGCATTGCGCTATCACATCGTTGGCCTTTTCCAGGTGCGCCGGGTTAGTGCTTTCCACCAGCGTGATGGCGCGGCTCAGTGCCGTCTTGTCACCTTTCAGGATGCCGGTTACGAGCGCATCTGCACTGGGTTGTATCTTCCGCAGTTGCGTAACGTGCTCGATCGCCTCACGGCTGATGCTTTCGGGACGGTCAATGCCGTCTTTTTCATGGAGTGCGGTCTTAAAGGCTTTGGGCTTATCCACAGTAATTGATTAGAAAAGTAAAAATAAGGTTTTTTCCTGACTCTTGATACTACCCGTAACGCACTCCAAAAAAGTGGTAGTTTAGGGGTAGTTTTTTTTTCTGAACTCACGTCTTTCAAAATCCTTAAATTACGTAACTAACTTTATTTCAATGAACTGACTGTTTTGTCATTTGTACTATTCGGACATTGCGGCATACGTGGCCGCAATTTTATGTAAACATTTGTACCAAATAAGGTAACACAACCCAACCCCCACCGGCGAAATGCTTTCTCCAATGTGTTTAACTTATGCAACCTGTTTATGGGAATGAGTGGAATCCCCCCTTGGGGGGCTAGGGGGCTTACCTCCTTAATAATAATGCAAAATTGTTTTTTTGTAGCGGAAGGGCCAGGGCTTTTTTGCCGTCGTCTTTCCCGTCGTCCGCTGTATCCCCCGCCGAAAAAAGCGGGGGGATGCCGCTACCACCGGGGCTAAGGGGAGAAGTGGTTTTGTGGTGGTTGTCATTCTGAACGCAGCTTGCGAAGTGAAGAATCTCAATCGAAATTGTTTAGTCTCGCCCAGACATTTTTTTAACGCCTTTATTGAAATTTATAAATATCTACGGTGCTTTCAGGAGTGCTAAAGTTTAAATTTTAATATCATTTTATTGTGTGTTACGCAAAACTTACTTAGGTGATTAACAAATCACAAATTTTTCATACATATATACAGCAAATTTTTACTTTTGTTATTAAATTATTTAGAATTATGATTGTAAATTATGTTCGAATTGAAAATTATAGAAATTTCAAGAATTTTCAAACTGCGTTATCAAAGTTGTCGATCATCGTAGGCGAAAACGATTCGGGCAAATCAAATTTTCTACATGCGATAAAACTTCCTTTTTGCTCCAATGAATTGGAATACCGAAATAAAAACTTATTGCCTTTAGATTTCAATTCCGAAACTGTTCGAGAATTTTATGACAAGGTTAAAAGTGGAGCTGATAATGGTGAGTTATTAAAGTGCATTCCAATTATACGTGTCACCATACAATTCGATGCCATTGGGGATGATCATTATGCTAAAGCTATAGTTGGCAATTGGATTACGGAAAGTAATGGAAAAACCGCTTATGAGATACAATATTGCTATCAGCCCAAAAATAACGCTGACTTTTTGGAATTGGCTAAAAAACTAATATGCGGGAGTGATAAGGCCCAAGATAATCTTTCGTTTCTGATTCCGACTGAATTTTACGATTATACCATTATATCTACTAACAATCATAAAATTATCCCATACAATGACCTAAAACACATTACCATTAACTCAATAAATGCAGAACGTGATGATTTCTCTGAATCGAGTTCTATGAAATCAAATAGCATTCTAACCCGATTATTAGAAAAAAAACTAACTAAAGATGAGAAAACTAAAATCCATGAAGCCTACTTTAGTTTTTTTAGAGAGATAAAAGATCAGGATAATTTCAAGAAAATTTTTAATGGTGATTTAGAATTCCCAGATCTCGACCGATTCATAGAAAATATTGATTGCATCCCAAATCTTGCAAATCTTAAAAATATTTTATCCAATATAACCCTAGCTTACGGAGATGAATTCTTATATCAGAAAGGCCTTGGGCAACGAAATCTTATTTTTATAATTCTTTTTTTTCAACATTTTAAAAACAGCAAATCCTGTTTTAATTTAAGTTGTATTGAGGAGCCGGAATCTCATCTTAGCACAAATAACTTAAATCTTGTTGTCGACTACATTAAAAAGAGCTTAGCTGTCAGCGGTGACTTGTTTCAGACCATAATTTCGAGCCATTCGCCGAAAGTCATAAACAAACTTGAGTTCCAAAATGTAATTGCTTTTTGTGGAAATACAGCAGTATCTTTTAGAGATGTTGATGAATCTTTAGTTAAATATTTATCTAAGCGGCCCAATTTTGATATTCTTAAACTACTATTCTCAAACAGGGTGATTCTTGTCGAAGGAACGACCGAGGAAATGTTTATTAATACTATCTTAGGTTTGGATAAAAATACGCTCAATAACATTGACATTATAAGTATTGGTCAAAAGGGATATAGGACTTTTTTAGAAATTTGGAAAAAGTTGAACGGATCTTCTGAAAGTAAAAAAATAGGTGTGATCCGTGATCTTGATGGTCAACCAAAGGCCAAAAAGGATCATGATGTCTATGATGACAAAAAAACGATTTTCGTGCGAACAACAAGTGGTTATACGCTAGAGGATGATATAGTTTTAACAGGAACTAACTGTACTCTCATATCAACGCATTTTCGCATAGAGGACGATGCTGAGACAGTATCTAATTTCTTGAAGTCAAGTAAGGCCGATAATATGTTGGATTTGTGTAACGCAATGCAAGAGGACAAAATTGTTATCTCTATACCTAATCACATTACAGAAATATTAAATAGCCTCAAATGATAGAAATCCAAATTGCCGGAGCCGGAGCTGGTAAAACATATGACCTATCGAAAAGAGTTATCCAATTTCATCAGGCTAATACTTCACATAAAATCATCTATGCAGTTACCTATACTAATGCTGCAAGAAAAAAAATTAAAGAAGAAATTGTAAAGGGAATAGGATACATTCCAGATCAGGTCAGAATAGAGACAATACACAGTTTCTTCCTCAATGAAATAATCTATCCTTATTCTCATTTTTCTGTTTCGGAAGTCTACAATAATGCAGTTTCTCATGGTATGCCTAGCGATTATGTTTTAAAGAATATAAAAATAAACTTATTAAAGCAAAGAAATATAATCCATAATGAGTCAGTTTTTAAAAAGGCAATGATTGTTATAGACCGAACAAATGGTAAGCATACCAATAAAGCTAAAAGAGCAAAAGTAGATTTTATTGTCTCTCATATTGTTGCTAAAATTAGCCATGTTTTTATTGATGAAGCGCAAGACATGGACGGGGATGCTCTGCGTGTTTTTCAGATTTTAGGAGATAACGGAATTGACATATATATGATAGGGGATCCAAAACAAGCCATAAAATATCCGAGCGCATTTAGGAACTTTTTAAAACAAGCTACAGGTGATAATTACACAATTCTGCCCAATAACAATATTACTAAAAGGGTGCCCTCTGAAATTTTAAAATTATCAAATGCCTTATGCATGGCTGAAGAAAAACAGTCCAATAATAACGGTAAATCTGGGAAGGTAGTTTATATTAAATCAAGCAACAGCAATTATGATGCGATAATTGGCTATTACAAAGCCCAACAGCAATTAATTTATATTGAGGAAAAAGAAGGCTGCTATAACACACATTCCAGTCGAAATCTTTATTTACCATTATCTCTGCAAGATAAACTATCGATTCTTGCTTTGGAACGTGATTTGGACAGTCGTTTGTTTATTAATTCAATTATTTCTGAGATAACCGAAAGGTTGAAAAATTCGTCGTCAGCGCAGGTCTTAGGCTGGTTAGCGAAATTTTGCGGCACACGACTTGAAAAACAAGAATATGCTGAATTAATACAGCATCTTGACATGGCTAAAATGCCTAGCAAAGGATATAAATATTTCATCTCCAGTATTGACGCGGTAAAAGGCCTTGAATCTGATGTGTGTATTTTTATATTAAATCAGACAATGTATGACTACATGACTCAGAATGTACCCAAAACAAACTACCACAATAAAAACTGGAACAAGGTGTATGTTGCACTGACAAGAAGTTGTAATGCACTGATTATAGCTATCGACATGGAATTGTTTTCCAGAACTTCCGTTACGGAGATTGAGAGTTATTTCAAGGGCTTGGGGATTTCAGAAATGTTATCTGTATAAGTATATGGCGCCAACGGTCAGATTATTGAGTTAGCGGCATCCCCAACTCCAAAAAATAAAAATGCCCTTTACCTTTTAACGTAAAGAGCATCATAAAACTAAAGAGTTTGAGTGTCAGCTTTAAACTTTAAACCTGAAACTTGAAACAAAAATTAATACGCCGCCGTAAACCGTTGCTGGTGGTGTTTCGCCTTCTCTGTCTCATCGGCAATAGCCACGGCAAGGTCTTCTACCGAAAGGATGCTGCGTTGGCTTGCATCAAATACGGGGTTCTCCGTTATCCGAGTTCCATAAAAAATATATCAGAAGGCACAGTAGTACTCCGCCATCCAATAAAAAATAATCAATAAAAAATAAAAATTTTAAAACTCCTTCGTGAATTCCTGGAGCGTGATGCCCTGCAGCTTGGCGCATATCCCGGAGTTGATGTCTTTATACAGCACATCAAGGTTCTGGTTGATCTTTTTACCGATGGGGCAGTTGGGGTTGGGGTCGTTTCGCGAAAAGCCGAGCGTAACCTCTTCGAACGTCATTTTAAAAATGTCCTCAAGGGTAATGCTTGCCGATTGTTTGGCGAGGCGTGTGCCGCCATATTTGCCTTCGCGGCATTCTACCATCGCGTGTTTCTTGAGGTTCGCGATCTCTTTGCGCACCAGTACAGGGTTGATATTCATGCTGCCCGCGATAAATTCGGACGAGTGGAATTCCTCCGGGAATTTAGACAGGAGCGTAAGGATGTGCAGCGTTATGGCAAATTTGCCTGAGATCATTGTATAACAGAATAAGGGGCGAAAGTATAAAAGTTTTTGGAACAGCCAATAAATTATAACATTTTTATTAGGGGTATTTGTAATTGAGGGCGTAAATTTGCCGCGGTTAAAAATACCGGCGCATTAAAATGGACAGTATTATCCTGATTTTTTTATGCCTGTTGGCAGGGGTGGCGTTGCGCCGGGTAAAGAGCTGCCCTTCCAATGCCCATACGGTACTTAACCAGTTCGTTATTTACATATCGCTTCCGGGCCTTGCTTTATACTACCTTCCTAAGATCGCTGTCAGTACACAATTGCTGCTCCCGCTCGGGGTCGCATGGATAGGTTTTGCCCTGTCATGGCTGTTTTTTTCTTTATTGGGAAAATGGCTTGGCTGGCCGAAAAAGATCATCGGCTGCCTGGTGCTCACGGCCGGGCTTGGCAATACGGCCTTCGTTGGCTTCCCGGTCATAGAGGCATTGTTCGGAAAGAAAGGGCTCGAAACCGCCATTATCGTAGACCAGCCGGGCACTTTCGTAGTGCTCTCCACATTGGGGATCATGGTGGCCGCAATGTATTCTAAAGGAGAGGCAGGCACATCGGGCATCTTGCGTAAAATACTGCTGTTCCCGCCGTTTGTGGCATTTACGGTCGGGCTTTGCATGAACCTGCTGCATTATGATTTTCATGCTATACTTCAGTCCGTTTTCCAGAGGCTGGGCAATACGGTAACACCTGTCGCGCTCGTAGCGGTAGGCATGCAATTGCAGCTGCAACGAAGGAGCAGGCATTGGGGCCTCTTAGCGCTCGGGCTCGGGTTCAAGCTGCTGGTAACGCCGCTGTTCTTTTTTGTGCTGTACAAATTGATATTGGGAGGGAAAGGCCTTACCACCGATGTATGCATCATGGAAGCTGCCATGGCCCCTATGATAACGGCGGCAATACTCGCTTCCACATCCGGGCTGAAGCCAAAGCTCGCCAACATGATGATAGGGGTGGGGATACCGCTCTCCTTTGTAACCCTGGCCTTTTGGTACTGGCTGTTAACTATATTTAATTAAAATTTATGAAAGACACTGACACGGTCATTATAAACGACGACCACAAACAAATTGTACAGAAAACAGTTTACTCCATACTTTTCTCCATTGCTTTTGCCCACCTGCTCAACGACCTGTTGCAGGCGGTCATCCCGGCGGCCTATCCTATTCTAAAAGAAAAATACCACCTCAGCTTTTCGCAGGTGGGCCTAATCACATTCTCGTACCAAATGGCGGCTTCCATTTTGCAGCCATTCGTAGGTTTCTACACCGATAAAACGCCAAAGCCGTATTCCAAAATATACGGGATGCTGTTTACCTTATCAGGAATCATATTATTGTCATACGCCGGCTCGTTCCCTGTTATACTGGTTTCGGTAGTGCTTGTGGGTATCGGTTCGTCCATTTTCCATCCGGAGGCATCGCGGGTTTCGTACCTTGCATCCGGCGGGAAGCGCGGACTGGCACAATCCATTTTCCAGATAGGGGGCAACTCGGGTACGGCTATAAGCCCGCTTTTAATTGCCTGGATCGTAGTACCGCACGGGCAGCGCTACATCATTTATTTTGCGATCGTCGCCCTTATTGCGATAACGGTATTGTACCGGATAGGCCGCTGGTACCAGGCGCACCTTGACCTTCATGGTAAAAAGAAAGTCGCACTTGTCGACCTCCCGAACCTTACGCCAAGACAGGTAACTATTTCAGTAATAATCCTTTTGGTACTGATATTTTCCAAGTACTTCTATTTTGCAGGTCTGACGAGCTATTTTACCTTCTTCCTGATAGAGAAATTCCACATTTCGGTACAGGATGCGCAGTTCCACCTGTTCCTGTTCCTGTTTTCGGTAGCGGCAGGTACGTTGCTGGGCGGGCCATTGGGCGATAAGTTCGGGCGCAAGTATGTCATCTGGTTCTCAGTACTGGGAGCCGCGCCTTTCACCTTGATGATGCCGTATGCCAACCTGTTCTGGACGGGAGTGCTATCGGTTGTCATTGGTACGATCATTTCATCGGCATTCCCGGCTATATTAGTATATGCACAGGAGCTTTTGCCAAAAAGGCTGGGGATGATATCGGGGCTGTTTTACGGATTTGCCTTTGGTATGGGAGGGCTGGGCTCTGCAGTATTAGGTTACGTCGCCGACCAGACCAGCATTACCTATGTGTATCATATTTGTGCCTTCCTTCCGTTGATAGGAATCATTGCCTGGTTGCTGCCTAATCTAAAAAAGCCAAAAAAATAACGTTGACATTAACAATAATTTAACTTTTTTCACCATATTTGAAGATTGAAAATTTTAAATATGTTGAACAGCAGTATCGTGCGCAAAGGGAGGTGTGCATTATACCGCATAAAAAGTAAAATACAATGGCATCGTACGGTTCTTCCTCAACAGCAAACAGTACTATTGTTTATGACACCGCCTTATTATTAGTCCGTCTTACGGTGTCCTGCCTCATCATGACACACGGGCTGCAAAAACTCACCATGCTGCTCGGCAGCGCACCGGTAGAGTTTGCCGACCCACTTGGCATTGGCCCTGTGCCATCGCTTATTCTCGCCATTTTTGCCGAAGTGGTATGTTCCTTCCTCATCATCCTTGGAGTGGCAACCCGTTTCTCCTGCATACCGCTTATCGTTACCATGTTGGTCGCCATATTCTCTGTACATGCATCCGACCCGCTCGGGGCAAAAGAGCTGCCGGTACTATACCTCCTCGTTTTCGTGGTCTTCTTTGTAACCGGGGCCGGAAAATTCTCCGTTGACTATCTTATAAAGCGGAATAAGAAATCGGTAAATTATTGAGGCTACTCCTTAATTATTTTTTGTATTATTTCCCGGCCATCCATAGTTGAGGCTTTCAGCATATAAATTCCTTTTTGGAGGTTATCCTCCAAAACCATCCTTGCTGAATTATTATTGATGGAAAACGGGGGCAGGCTTACAATTCTTCCGTTAAGGTCAAGGATCTCAATTGCCGAGATCTCTATATCAGAAGTAAAAGATAATTCATTGGTAAAAGGGTTTGGATATACTATAAACACAGCTAACTTTTCCTCATTTACTCCCATAGGCTGAGCTACGATATCACAATTTTCTCCTGTATAAACAACAGCATTCCCGCCGGAATTATAATTGGTCCCGTTAAGGTTCCATTGCTCTCCATTATCAACGCAGATGCTCGTGAGTGCAGGAAGGTTCTCGAACATAAATGCAAAATATAGCATATCAAATTCGCTTTGGGAAAATACACCATTTTTCACATTTATAGAAGTAAGGCCCGGGTTATTGCCACAGGAAATTTGCCCGATAGCCGTAGCGCTGCAGTCTATTGTTGTAAACAGGGTGTTATCAATAAATAATGACCGAAGTTCAGGATTGCCGCTCATATCAAGTTCCGAAATAGGATTATTACTTAGCGAAAGCGTTGTAAGGCTGCTCAATGGGCTAATGTCAATGGATGCGAACTGATTAGAGTCAAGTACTACATAATTAAGATTGGAGAGTCCGGAAAGATCCATGGAGGTGAGCATATTGCCGTCGGCAAATAATTCCCTGAGGGTCGTTATATTGTTTAGGTGTAATTCTGCCAGGTCGTTATTTGAGCATACTAAGGCTATAAACACCGGCAGTTCATTTAAATTCAGCGATGTAAGGTAGTTGTCATGGCAAAAAACAGTTTTAAGTGCAGGGAGGCCTGATATATTCAGGGTAGTTAACAGGTTGCTATCACACCATAGTAATTCTAAGTGGTTTAGCCCCGACACATTGAGGCTGGATATCAGGTTATGCCCGCAATTAAGGTATTCAAGCGAAGGCAGTACCGACACATCAAGTGAAGTTAACTGGTTTCCCATGCAACTGATACTTTTAACGTTGGTGAAGTACTGTATCCCCTCAAGAGATAAAATGTCATTTGTAGAGGTAATAACAGAGGTGTTCATTTTCAGCCCCGTTACAAGGACCGCCTCGCTCACCTGGATCTCACCATCATTATTGGTATCGATATCCAACCCATAATCAGAGCCCGAACTGTCTCCGGCAATATACTGCGGATTTAGAAGCATAGTTTTAAAGCTGGGGTCGGGTATATTGATCGTTTGGGATACAACTGACTGGCATGCAAGGATAATTAATAGGGAGTAGCGTTTTTTCATAGCTGTATAATTTCAGTAAATGTAAATAAATTCTTGTTTTATAAGTTGAAAGACAAGGTGATTTTTATGGTCTTAATGATATTTCAATTAAAAAAAATACCTTTGGGCTATGTTTGCAATACAGAAATTTATGGAAAGCATTATCTCGAATGAAACTATATCGTCCTTACAATCTATAGTTGGTTCCCAATACCTTTTCACCGACGATGAAACCCGCCATCACTACGGCCATGATGAAACTGAGGATTATAACTTTCCGCCATCGGTAGTGGTAAAGCCCGGCACGGCTGAAGAGATTTCGGCTATAATGAAATTGGCCAATGAATATAAGATGCCTGTTGTCCCGATAGGGGGCAGGACAGGCCTTAGCGGAGGCGCGCTCAGCATTCATGGCGGTATAGGGCTTTCTATGGAGCGTTTCAATAAAATTGAGATCGATGAGAACAACCTTCAGGCTATTGTAGAACCCGCCGTTATAACACAGGTATTTCGAGAGGCAGCATTCGAAAAAGGCCTTTTCTATCCGCCCGACCCAAGCAGCCAGGGTAGCTGTACCATTGGTGGCAATGTAGCCGAAAATGCCGGTGGTGCAAGGGCGTTAAAATATGGCGTGACCAAAGATTATGTATTGAACTTACAGGTGGTGCTCCCTAGTGGCGATATCATCTGGACAGGTGCCAATACCCTGAAAAACTCTACTGGCTATAACCTTACGCAGCTTATGGTAGGAAGCGAAGGGACGCTCGGTATCATTACCAAAATTGTGATGAAGCTGCTCCCGAAGAACAACCATAATATACTCATGCTCGTTCCTTTCTTTAAATCGGCACAGGCATGCGAGGCAGTCGCCGAAATATTCAGGGCAGGCATTGTACCAAGTGCTTTGGAATTCATGGAACGCGACGCTATCGACTGGACGCTGCGTTTTGTAGATGGTGTTAGCCTTGATATTAAAGATGAAGTAGAAGCCCACCTGCTGATCGAAGTGGACGGCAATTACCCCGATGTACTTTTCGCGGAAGCGGAAAAGATAATGGGTGTGCTGGAACGTTTTGAAATAGATGAAATACTCTTTGCCGATACCGAAGACCAAAAGAATGCCCTTTGGAAAATGCGCCGCGCGGTGGGTGAAGCCGTGAAATCCAATTCGGTTTACAAAGAAGAAGATACCGTAGTACCGCGTTACGAGCTGCCGAGGCTGCTGGAAGGGATTAAGGAAGCAGGCAGGAAGTATGGCTTTAAGTCGGTGTGCTATGGCCATGCAGGCGACGGCAACCTGCACGTAAACATCATAAAAGGCGACATGACCGATGAGAACTGGCAAACGGAGGTGCCCAAAGGCATCCGTGAGATATTCGAGCTTACGGTTTCCCTGAAAGGTACCCTCTCGGGTGAGCACGGCATCGGCTATGTACAGAAAAACTACATGGATATCGCTTTCACTGCGGGTCATCTCCATTTAATGAAAGGTATTAAGCAGCTTTTTGATCCTAACAACATCCTCAATCCGGGCAAGATATTACCTGACAATCTTTAACCGTTTAAATTTTATCGATTAAGTAACTGTTTAAAAAATTTATTTTACCACATAGAAACATAGCATTTGTAATTCTTTATTAATCCTAAGTGGAGATAGCTAACATAGTGAAGCGTAGCTTCAGGCTCTGTGTCACTCAATTCCACACTATATCCGTCATCTAAAAGCTATGTTTCTATGTGGTTAAAAATTAATCTTTGCAAAATTTAAACAGTTACTTAGTATTCATTAGTTTTGTGTGGGCACCGCTTCTGCTTTGCAGGGTTGGTGTTTTTTTTATTGTTATCGTTCTGTTTGATGTACAGTAACTTGTAGTTCTTTTCCAGTTAAAAGTATTTTTTGGCACACGTTTTGTTTTTGTGTTAACAATATCACAATTTATTGTTTAAAAAATATAAATTTGCATACTCTAAAACCAAAACCATGAAAAAAATTACTTTACTCTGCTTTTTCCTAATAAGCTCCCTGCCGATGATGGCCCAGTTTATGCCAACAGGAAACCTGACTATTTTCTCTGAAGACGGGTCAAGATTTTACCTGGAACTCAATGGAGAGCGTTATAACGAGGAACCGCTAACCAATGTACGCGTTGAAGAATTATCAAATCCTTACTATAGCTGTAAGATCGTTTTTGAGAACCCGAAGATACCTTCTATCACCAAAAATACCCTTACCATCGAAAATATGGACGGTATACTGGAAGATGTGACGTACCGTATTAAAACTAAAAAGAATAAGCGCACCCTAAATTTTTACTCATCCATTCCTGCCGAGCAAAATATGAGGAGGCCCGCCAATACCCCGGTATACATGTACGGGCACCCAAGGGAAATGTACATGGATCAGTACGGTGCCGTAGTTACCCAGACCGAAACCATAGTTGTTGATGATTCTGATGTTTTCGGGATGAACGTAAACATGGGCGGCATTAACATGAATATGTCTGTTCCGGGAAGCGCCACCAGCACTACAACCACTACCACAACTACTACCGGTGGCCAGGGAGGCTATAATAACGGCGGCTATAATAACGGTGGTGGCTATAATAATAACGGCGGCTATAACAACAATGGAGGCGGTTATAACAACGGCGGTGGCTATAACAACGGCGGTCACCACAATAACGGCAACAACGGTAACAATAATAATGGCGGTTATGGTAACAATGGCAACAGCAGGCCATGCAGGAACCCTATGAGCAACGCCGATTTTGAAGAAGCTAAAAAAGCAATAAAGGATGCGAACTTTGACGATACAAGGGCATCTGTTGCAAAGCAGATCATGATGACCAATTGCGTATCGACCAACCAGATTGCTGAGATATTGAAACAGATCAATTTTGAAGAGACCAGGCTGGACCTTGCCAAATTCGCTTACGACTACTGTACCGATAAGAACAGCTATTACAAATTAGGCAGTTCTTTCAACTTCGACAGTAGCAAAAACGAGCTTAGCGATTTCGTAAAATCACAAAGGCGATAATAGTTTTCAGTCGCATTTTCAGCTTCCTGTCATTGCGGGGAGGAACGACGAAGCAATCTTTTTTAGATACCACTAAAATATAAACGCAGTAGAGCCGTTGCATTGCAACGGCTCTCTTATTATAATCGGTTTGAGATAATATAAGATACAGTTATATCAGAAGACATACTAATTAAAGACTCACAAATATTTCTTGAATCAGATTCCTTTCATGACTGTATGAATTCTTATTTAAAAATGAATCTATCTTGTCAAATAATAATTTCGATTTGTCCAAAAACTTAGCAAGAGGAAATTCATACCATTTCCCTTCCTCTATTTGAAAATAATAATTATTCCTTTTTCTTTTTAACCTAATTTCAATAGGTTGATCAGGAAAACTAAAAGCAATCTCGTTAATTTCTTGCTTCATTAATTTGTGTATTGCCGTAATAAAGTATGAAGCAAGTTGATCAATTAAATCATAGTAGGTAAAGTCACAAATAAATTGATTATCTTTTTTGAAAATTATAACCCCTTCAATATAATAGTCGCTTTGCAATTCTACTGTGTCATCAACATTTATCAAATTAAAATATTTGAAATAATTCGAATTGATATCCTTAAATGAAGTTATTTTAACTCCGGGCCGTTTCAAATAAAATTCTACATCTGTCATTTTATTTTGTGTATAATTTATTGATTTTCATTGAACTGAAACTGCGTCCATCCTTTCCTGCACGCTGCTACTGAAAACTGTGACTGCGACTGCCTACTCCTTCGGAGCCAGCGCCCTCGACGCCACTTTCCCAATACTTAGTCCCTGTACTACAATAGAGAACACCACCACAAAATAGGTAATGGCGATAAGGTTCGTCGTTTTCTTGAATTTTAATGTTAGAGATAGATAAACCCGAATCACTAACTTTGATACACTACCCACTACCGACATATTTTTAAAGTTTTTCTTGCATCTTCGATTGATCCCTTGCCATATTTTTTTAAATATTGATCTTTACCCAATGTCTTTATTAAATATGATTCAAGCATGAGAACTCTTTTTTCTTCAATATCTCCATCGAAATCATCAAATGATAATTTTCTTAATTTAACAATACTGTCATTATAAATTTCAATAGTATCATTCTCGATCAAAGGAAAATAAAATTCCTTCCTAATTGAATATGTCTTATTATCAATATCGCTTTTATAATAAATTGAGATAGCTCCCCCATCGGTAAGAGTCCAAGTTTGCACAGTGTCGGTTAAAATTAGTTTTTTGATATTACTATTCTGTTTATAAACTCTCCAGTGCCCTTTTTGGCTTGTTAAGCGACAACCATATTTGTCTTGTAATGTAAAAGTTGAGTCCGAAAAAAATAACAATTCTAAATCCCATTCATTAAAAGGATCAATATAGGTAAATCTTTTGTTTATAAAGTCTTCATCCTTAACGGAAGTGGAAGGAGTTAATAAACCCAACATAAATATTAAATATGCTACTTTCATTTTTTAAGATAGTTTGGTATTACCAGTTGGCCGGTCATCATCGAGTGTATAAGTCCCCCTGTGATTTCTCTTGGTTTATTGATCGGCGAACTTGAATTCCAGCCATTTATTATTATAACAATATCCGTAAGGAAACATGTGCTGTCCGCCATCGGATCCACTGTTATAAAAATACTCAATTTCGGGTCGTATTACCTCACGCTGTAACAATAATTTCCGGTTTCCTAGTCAATTTTTTTGTGCTGTATTTGACAGACTATTAAAGGAATTGCTGTGACGGGATGTTAAACTTGTGTACATTTCTACTCCCCCTTCGGGGGTTGGGGGGCTAACGCCCGCGACGCCACTTTCCCAATACTCAGTCCTTGTACCACAATAGAGAACACCACCACAAAATAAGTGATGGCGATAATTACGTTCTTATAAGGCCCGTCATTTATCGAGAGCGCCAGGGCAATGGAAACACCACCACGCAGTCCGCCCCAAACCAGTATCTTTATAGTACCCCGGCTAAACTTCTCCCGGAAGGGAATGAACTTGGTAGGCAGCCAGATCGAGATAAACCTCGCAAAAAGTACCAGTATAATACACGCTATGCCCGGTAGCCAGTAGTTGTTGATATTTTTTACCAGTAACAGGTTAAAGCCTATGAATAAAAAGAGCACGGCATTGAGTATCTCGTCATTCAGTTCCCAGAATTTATCGAGGTAATCTTTGGTTACGGGCGACATGGTAAAGCGTTTTTTGAAATTGCCAATAATAAGCCCTGCAAATACCATGGTTAGCGGACCCGATATGTGAAGTTCCCGCGCAATAAGGTAGCCGCCCATAACAATGGAAAGCGTTATAAGTACAGAAACTTTGTAATCATCAATCTTATGCATAGCGCGTGCAGCGCTAACACCCAGTAGGATTCCCAGCAGGAATCCGCCGCCGGCTTCGCGTACAAGCAGCCAGATAACGTGGAGTACAGTAATGTCTTCAGATGTGCCTTGTGCCAATTGTAATATAACCGCAAAAACCACAACCGCCATACCGTCGTTAAACAGGGATTCGCCCGCGATTTTGGTCTCCAGGCTCTTGCGTACTTTAGCGCCTTTAAGGATGCTGAGTACCGCAACAGGATCGGTAGGGGAGATGAGCGCCCCGAAAAGCAGGCAGTAGATATACGGTATCTCAAGGTCTTTTATAGGGATGTAATACACAAGTGTCCCCACAGCAAAAGTGGATATGATAACACTAACGGTGGAGAACACCATAATAGGTCCGCGCTGTTCACGAAGGTCTTTCAGGTTGATGTGTACTGCGCCCGCGAAAAGCAGGAAGTTCAGCATAGCGCCCATTAGCAGTTCGGTGAAATCAAAGCCGGCAACAAGGCCCGAAACGCTGCTTAGGGTGTCAGGGAACACTTTCCCAAAGATTACCAGGAAGATGGAAACAGCCATAGCAATAACCATTACCCCGATGGTAGAGGGCAGCTTCAGGAAGCGTACGTTGAGGTAAGCGAAAAAGGAGGCCAGTACGATAAGTACCGACAGTGAATAATACAATTCCATAGGCGTATAAATCTGATTTGGAGTATAAAAAAATATCGGTTTTTACAAAAATAGCGAAAATGATGGTTAAAACCTAAAGAGTTAACAGTCGCAGTCACAGTTTTCAGACTCGGTATTACGTTATTATGTAGTCACCCTGAGCGCAGTCGAAGGCCTTCAAATCAATTGCCCCATTGGATAGATATTAAAAGCAACCCGGATTGAGCGATCTTCACGGATTTAAAATAGGGCTGAGAAGAAATCTGCGGCAATTCGCCTGATCCGCGTCATCCGCGTTCCAAAAATCTGTTCTTATCCAAAAAAATCGGTGTCATCCGTGTTCCAAATATTTATCTCTGAAAAAATCCTTACTTTTATCGTTCAAAACCGTACCATGGCACAACCGATAATAGAGATAAAAGGCATTACCCGCGATTTTATGCTGGGAAGCGAGATCGTAAATGTATTGAAAGGCATTGATCTCCATATAGATAAAGGTGAATACGTAGCGCTGATGGGGCCTTCGGGTTCCGGGAAAAGTACGCTGATGAACCTGCTGGGCTGCCTTGATACACCAACATCCGGTTCTTACATCCTTAACGGAAAACCGGTAAGCATGATGGGCGACAACGAGCTGGCCGAAATCCGCAACAAAGAAATAGGCTTCGTATTCCAGACGTTCAACCTGCTGCCCCGTACCACTGCGCTCGACAATGTAGCCCTTCCCATGGTATATGCCGGGTTTAAAAAACCGGAACGCAATGCCCGCGCCACAAAGGTACTAACCCAGGTAGGCCTCTCCGACAGGATGGACCACAAGCCCAACCAGCTCTCGGGAGGGCAAAGGCAAAGGGTAGCGGTAGCACGTGCACTGGTGAACCATCCCTCGATAATATTAGCCGATGAGCCAACAGGGAACCTCGACAGCAAGACATCGGTAGAGATCATGAACCTGTTTAACGAGATCCATGCCAACGGCAATACCGTGATCCTTGTAACCCACGAAGAAGACATTGCGGCCTATGCCCACAGGATCATCCGACTTCGCGACGGACTTATTGAAAGTGACACCCCAAACACCAGGATACACAAGGATGGCGACAGGGTGAAATCTTAATTTAAGATTTCAGATTGTAGATTTCAGATTAAGCTTCACTTTTGCCTAATAAGCTTCAATACTTAATAGCGTGTTTTTAGTTTCTTCTAAAATCTTAGATTTTGATACAGCAACGATTTGCCGCCTGAGTGTGGCTTAATCTGAAATCTGAAATCTACATTCTGAAATTAATCTGAAGTCTGAAATCAAAAAATCTGAAATTCTTACAAATGAAAGTATACACAAAAACCGGCGATAAAGGTACCACGGCCCTTTTTGGGGGTACACGCGTACCCAAGCACCACATACGCATAGAGAGTTACGGCACAGTCGACGAGCTGAATTCCCATATCGGGCTCATCCGTGATCAGGATATTAACCCCAATTATAAGAAAATACTGGAGCGTGTTCAGGACAGGCTCTTTACGGTAGGTGCCATATTGGCAACGCCGCCGGATAAAGAAGTCCTTAAGAATGGTAAAGAGCGCCTCAATATCCCTAAAATATCCGAAGCAGATATCGAACTTCTTGAAAACGAGATCGACGCTATGGAAACCGAACTGCCCCCAATGACGCATTTTGTGCTTCCGGGAGGGCATACTACGGTGTCATATTGTCACATTGCACGATGTGTATGCCGCCGTGCCGAGCGCCTTTCGGTACATTTACACGAGCTGGAACCCACAGATACGATGGTTTTAACCTACCTGAACCGACTTTCTGACTACCTTTTTGTCTTGGCACGGAAGTTGTCCCATGACCTCAAGGCTGACGAAGTGAAATGGATACCGGAGAAACTCTGATTTCAGATTGGAAAACCGAACATTCGTGTCATTCCGAACGAAGCAAAGCGGAGTTGAGGAATCTCTTTAAATTACAAAGATTTTCCTTTTGACTAAACCCAAAACCTTGCTTTCATCGGATTTTGACCTCCGGCATCAGGCAACAAAAGCACGTTCTTAACTTTTTTCATAAAATAAACCACTTTTTACTTGACAATTTCAGTAGAAAATTTATTTTTGCATAAACTTAAACCGTTTACAAGATGTATTGGACATTAGAACTGGCATCGTATTTAAGCGATGCCCCATGGCCGGCTACCAAAGATGAGCTAATTGACTATGCCATCAGGACTGGTGCTCCGCTGGAGGTAGTAGAAAATCTGCAATCCATTGAAGACGAAGGAGAAATCTATGAGTCGATGGAGGAGATATGGCCGGATTATCCGACGGACGAGGATTACCTTTGGAACGAGGATGAATACTAGCAAAAAATAAATCAATTGAAAAGTCTCTTTCACGAGGCTTTTTTTTTGGTTAAATTTGTGCCCTGTTTAGAATAATATAAGAAATACGAACATAATGAGTTTAATAAACAGCATTCTTAGAGCCTTTGTGGGCGATAAGTCGCAAAAAGACATTAAGGCCATCCAGCCGCTTATCACTAAGGCTGGCTCTTTTGAAAAGGCTTTGTCGCAGCTTAGCCATGATGAGCTCAGGGCTAAAACCATTTATTTTAAAGATAAGATACGTGAGGCCCGTGCCGACAAAGATGCCAAAATTGCTTCCTACCTGCTCGAGGTAGAGAAAACAGAAGATATCGATGCGCGCGAAGACATCTATGCATCTATTGATGCGCTTGAAAAAGAGGCTTATGACATCTCTGAAAAAGTATTGATGGACATTCTTCCGGAAGCATTTGCTGTCGTGAAAGAAACCGCCCGCCGCTTTAAGGAAAACACATCGGTAACCGTTACGGCCAGTGCCAAAGACAGGGAGCTTTCGGCAACCAAATCATACATTACCATAGAAGGCGATAATGCCATCTGGGCGAACTCATGGAACGCAGCAGGTAAGGAAATTACCTGGGACATGATCCATTACGACGTCCAGCTTATAGGTGGTGTCGTACTGCACCAGGGCAAGATTGCCGAGATGCAGACAGGTGAGGGTAAAACCCTTGTGGCTACTTTGCCGCTATACCTTAATGCCCTTACCGGCAATGGGGTGCACCTTGTAACCGTGAATGACTACCTGGCACGAAGGGATAGTACCTGGAAAGCGCCGCTATTCGAATTCCACGGCATTACGGTAGACTGTATCGATAACCACCAGCCAAATTCAGAAGGCAGGAGGAGAGCCTATGCAGCCGATATTACCTATGGTACAAATAACGAATTCGGTTTTGACTACCTGAGGGATAACATGGCGCATTCGCCAAACGACCTTGTACAGCGCAAGCACAACTTCGCGATTGTGGATGAGGTCGACTCCGTATTGATCGATGACGCGCGTACGCCGCTTATCATATCAGGGCCGGTGCCGCAGGGTGACCGTCACGAGTTCAACGAGCTGAAACCGAAAGTAGATAACCTTGTAAACCTGCAAAGGACATTGCTTAACGGTGTTTTAGCTGAAGCCAAAAAACTTATCCGCGAAGGCAAGACCAAAGAAGGCGGGGTACTTTTACTAAGGGCATACCGCGGGCTTCCGAAGAGCAAGGCGCTTATCAAATTCCTCAGTGAGGAAGGCGTGAAGCAGCTGCTCCAGAAAACGGAGAACCAGTATATGGCGGACAACAACCGCGATATGCACAAGATAGACGAAGTGCTTTACTTTGTTATCGAAGAGAAGAACAACCAGGTAGAGCTTACCGACAACGGTATCAAATTCCTTTCACAGGATACGGACGACCAGTTCTTCGTACTTCCGGATATTGGTACAGAGATTGCCAACATCGAAAAGAAAAAGCTTACCAAAGAAGAAGAAGCCGAAGAGAAGGATATCCTTTTCAAGGATTTCTCTATAAAAAGCGAGCGCATCCATACGCTTACACAGCTTTTGAAAGCCTATACGCTGTTTGAAAAAGATATCGAGTACGTGATCATGGAAAACAAGATCATGATCGTAGACGAGCAGACAGGCCGTATCATGGATGGAAGGCGTTATTCTGACGGGCTTCACCAGGCTATCGAGGCCAAGGAGAACGTTAAGATCGAGGCCGCTACCCAGACCTTTGCAACCATTACCCTGCAAAACTACTTCAGGATGTACAAAAAGCTGGCCGGTATGACCGGTACTGCGGTGACTGAAGCTGGCGAGTTTTGGGAAATATACAAACTGGACGTAGTAGAGATACCTACGAACAGGAGTATGTCAAGGAAAGATCATAATGACCTTATATACCGCACCATGCGCGAAAAGTTCAACGCCGTTATTGAAGACGTTAGTCAACTTTCAGCAGCCGGAAGGCCGGTGCTTATCGGTACGACATCGGTAGAGATTTCCGAATTATTGAGCCGTATGCTTAAAATGAGGAATGTACCGCACAATGTACTGAACGCGAAACTCCACAAAAAAGAAGCAGAGATCGTTGCCGAAGCCGGTAATCCGGGAGTGGTAACTATTGCAACCAATATGGCAGGACGTGGTACCGACATCAAGCTTACTGCTGAGGTAAAAGCCGCAGGCGGTTTGGCGATCATCGGTACAGAACGCCACGATTCAAGGCGCGTAGACAGGCAGTTGCGCGGCCGTGCAGGACGTCAGGGTGATCCGGGAAGCTCACAGTTCTATGTGTCGCTTGAGGATAACCTGATGCGTTTGTTCGGATCGGAAAGGGTAGCCAAAATAATGGACCGTATGGGTCTTAAAGAGGGCGAGGTTATTCAGCACTCGATGATGACAAAATCGATTGAGCGCGCACAGAAAAAAGTTGAGGAGAATAACTTCGGTGTCCGTAAGCGTTTGCTGGAATATGACGACGTTATGAACTCACAGCGTGAAGTGGTATACAAACGCAGGAGGCACGCCCTGGAAGGTGAGCGCCTTAAAGTGGATATCGCCAACATGATGTATGATACTGCCGAGAACATCGCTGAAACCAATAAAGCGGTAAATGACTTTAAGAACTTTGAGTTCGAGCTGATACGCACGTTCTCGATAAGCTCTCCGGTAACAGAATCAGAGTTTGCCAAGCAATCTGAAATGGAACTTGCGGGTAAAGTGTATAAAGCCGTGCTGGAATCGTATAATGAAAAAACAGAGCGCAACGCTACAGAAGCATTCAAGGTTATCAGCAATGTTTATGAGAACAACAACGGCCAGTATGAGCGCATTGTAGTTCCGTTTACCGATGGCATCAAAACGCTTAACGTAGTTACCGACCTGGAAAAAGCGTACCAAAGCGGGGCCAAGACCCTTATAACCGATTTTGAGAAGAACATTACCCTTGCTATCGTTGATGAGGCATGGAAAAAGCACCTTCGCAAAATGGACGAGCTGAAACAATCGGTGCAGCTTGCGGTACACGAGCAGAAAGACCCGTTGCTTATCTATAAGTTCGAGGCCTTCAACCTATTCAAGAAGACTATTGATGATATCAACAAAGAGGTAATATCATTCCTTTTCAAAGGCGACCTGCCTTCGCAGAATCCTAACAACATACAGGAGGCAAAGCAGCAGGTGCGCGAGGAGGAAGAATATATTGAAATCAAGGATGAGGTACTGAACACGGATGAGATGGCTGCTAAAGCGCGCGAAGTTTCACAACAGTCGCAACAGCGCCCACAGGTTACCGAAACCATTACAAGGGATGCCCCGAAGATCAACCGTAATGACAATGTTACGATCAAGCACGTGATGAGCGGCAAGACCGAAACCATGAAATTCAAAAAAGCCGAAGGCATGCTTGCCACCGGCGAATGGGTGATCACAAATTAATCCCATTACATATTTTATAAATGAAACCCTGCGGAAACGTGGGGTTTTGTTGTTTGTATAAAAAGAGTATTCACAAACCCTGAAGGGGTTAAGTATAATAGCCCGGGGCATCGCCCCGGGTTTGAGGTGATTGAATGTATCAGCCCTAAAGGGGCGTAACCTGCAAAAAAAGGTGTAACTAATAATTTGGGCGTGCCGGCTCCGTGCCTCCGCCGTCGGGCCATCCGCTGTATCCCCGCCGAAAAAGGCGGGGGATGCCGCTCCTGTCCCTCACGCGGCGTTCCAAATCATATTGAAAGTGAGTTCGATATAATCATGCTGGCGACGTTGCAAATTCAACGCCTCTGCTATGAGTCCGGCTTTATTAATGGATTATGATGAAACAACGTTGTAGAGACATTGCACTGCAACGTCTAACGTTAATTTGAATTTTGAGATTTTTATCGGACTCACGTTATTTAGTTATAGAGTAGGGTAAAAGGATACTCACTTGTCAAATAATCACCGCCTTTCATTAAATTATAGTATAGTTATGTTTAAATTAACGTTATTTTTGTTGAAACAACATCTGTTAACCTATGAAACAACAACTACGCACAGAACAATTTCGGCATTTACGCAAGTTCTTTATTGTCGCATTCTTACTCATCCAGGCTGTAAGCTGGTCGCAGGTTACGCTGACCGACAGCAACCTGCCCATTGTGATCATCACTACCGATAACGACCCGTTTATTTTGTAGACGTTCAGGGTGATAGTATAAAACCTGTAATTACTACACTTTATTCATCACTATGAATCCGAGAAAGGCAGGTAATGCTCATGATTTTGTGCGCAAAAGCTACAATGGAGCAACACCGAAATGGAATGAACAAAAACAAGAAGTTGATATTTATGTTAATATTGAAACAACCTGTTCAACAATTCTTTAGGAAGAGGGATTTAATAATGATAATCCTGGGTTTAAAGAAGAGGTAGAAGAACATGAAGAAGGTCACCAAGACCAAATTATGGAAGCCTTCACTTATGTATTATCTGTTACCTTTGGGGAAGGAAAAAACACCGTCACATTTGATGGAGCTATTGATGATATTGCCACTCAAATGAATAGTGAAGGATATGAAATACCTATAGACGACTTAATTAACGTTGCTACCCAAAATTTAGACAACTAGTATCCTCATAATCAGGCTACGGAGGATGATGCGAATGCAAGGGTTAAGGCAAATGGTTCGCCGCAAGAATATACTGATGGAATCAAGGAAGTGAAATTTTAAATATAATTATGAAAGAGGTAATATATATAATAGTTATAATCTTTTTGAGTTCGTGTAAGGGCGGCTTAAATAATGAAAATCAAAAAAAAGAACCTGTTTTTGTGGGGAATGGTAATTTTAACCATAAATATGATTTACCTAAATCCATTAAAGAGAAAACTATTGTGGGAGTAATTGATTCATTAAATTCACAAAATTATAAAATTCCTAATTTGCTAAATAATGTGTATTTAGATTACGAGTTTAATAGTATGTATATTTATTATGATAAAGCCACATCAACAAGAAAGTTTATTATAAATAGAGTGATTAATATACAAGCATTAAAAGCAATTTTAGCCAGTGATAATAAAAATTTGTCGATTAAGCCCAGTCAAGAATTTATAAAAAAACAATACAACGATTTTATTCTTCAAATGCCTTACATTCAGTATTCTTTAAAAGAACTTGCTAGTAAAAGACTTGAAGAATTGAGTGAATAGTAACTGGGCATTTTAAAAATTAGAAAGGCACCCGATAGCGCGGACTTGTAATTCCCAATTCCACGACACACGATAGCGCGGATTTGCAATCCGTGCTGCACTTTTGGTGGTTGGAGATGCCAGTCATAAACTTGCTGGCAATAATATCGTATTTGAGTAGGGTTGGATGCCAAAAAGGTAAAAGCCAATCCCTTTAGCCCTGACCGAAGCGGCATCCTGCCGAGGCACGAGGCAGATACAGCGCAGGGCAGGACGACGCCGGCAAAAGAACGCTTAGATGCCTGCTGTAGAAATGGGGGAAATCTACTAGAAAAGTAAACTGACAATAAAGTAAGAAGCTACAATACGAGTATGATGCGCTAAGCAGGCTTGCGAGCGCTAACTAATTTGGAAATTATATAGTAACGGCTTACACTGGACAAACGGAAAATTACACCACTCACTTGTGAAATAATCACTGCCTTTCATTAAATTATAGTATAGTTATGTTTAAATTAACGTTATTTTTGTTGAAACAACATCTGTTAACCTATGAAACAACAACTACGCACAGAACAATTTCGGCATTTACGTAAGTTCTTTATTGCCGCATTCTTACTCATCCAGGCTGTAAGCTGGTCGCAGGTTACGCTGACCGACAGCAACCTTCCCATCGTGATCATTACTACTGATAACGATCCCAATTCCGGCCAGCCAATGGAGATCCCCGATGATCCCAAGATCCCGGCAAGCATGAAGATCATCTTCCATCCTGACGGCACCCGCAATTACATGGCCGACCAAAACACCGCCGGTTTCCTTAATTACAATGGGCGCATCAAGATCGAATTGCGCGGGTCTTCATCGCAAATGCTTGAAAAAAAGCAGTATGGATGGACGACCTATGAAAATAACGATACCACTAAAAAGGACGTAAGCCTTCTTGGCATGCCAAGTGAGAGGGACTGGATACTCAACGGCCTGGCATTTGATTCTTCGCTGATCAGGGATTACCTGTGCTACAACCTTACGCGCCAGATGGGACAATATGCCACACGCACGCAATTCTGTGAGGTGATCATCAATGGCGATTACCGTGGGTTGTACATTTTGCAGGAAAAGATAAAAGACGACTCCAAAAGGGTAAATATTGAAGAGATCGATGAAGCCGCGGTAACAGGTATGCCCCTTACCGGTGGCTATATTACTAAAGCGGATAAGACAACAGGCGGCGACCCGCTTGCCTGGCAGATGGATTCCTACCAGGGCTGGCCAACGGATTTTATCCATGAGCTGCCAAAACCGGAAGATGTAACACCTGCCCAGAATGACTATATCCATTCACAATTCCAGGCGCTGGAATCGACTACAGGCGCCAATAATGCAAGCGTCGCAAACGGATATCCTTCGGTAATTGACATTCCCACGTTTGTCGACTTTATGATCATCAATGAATTTTCGTCGAATGTGGATGCCTACCAGATAAGCACCTTCTTCCATAAAGATAAAGGCGGCAAGCTCAGGGCTGGGCCTGCATGGGATTTTAACCTGAGCCTTGGCCTTGATGTATTTGGCGACAGGAGCCAGCCGGATATATGGCAGTTCTCTAACGGCGATAACGAAGGAGCCAAATTCTGGACCGACCTTTTTAACAACAGTACCTATAAATGCTATTTTTCGAGAAGGTGGCACGAGCTTACTCAGGAGGGACAGCCATTAAGCTTCAGCCATATTGACACGTTTATAGACGAGACGATCGACCGTATCAGCGAGGCTTCGGTTAGGGAGCAGCAGCGTTGGGGCACCGTACCGAATCTTGGCGAGGAAGTACACATCATTAAAGACTTTATTATTGAAAGAATGGCCTGGATGGATGCCAACATAGGCAGCTTTACGGCTTGCAGCAATATAACCCTGCCGCAGCTTGTTATCAGCAGGATCAATTATAACCCATCTGAAAGCACAGAGTTTCCGGAATCAGACGACCAGGAGTTCCTACAGATAACGAATGCGGGTACTACTACAATAGACCTTACGGGCATTTACCTGAGCGAACTTGGTATATCCTATCAATTCCCTGTAGGTGCAACCCTCGCAGCCGGAGAGAGTCTTTATATTGCCAGCAATCCTACAGTATTTGAATCTAAATATGGCGTAGCGCCTTTCGGGCAGTTTCAACGGAATTTATCCAACAACACACAGAAGCTTGTGTTGGCAGACGGTTTCGGAAATGTTATCGATGTTGTAGAATATGATGATGATGCGCCGTGGCCGGATGCCGATGGCAGCGGTAGCTACCTGCAACTGGCTTCGCTTACTTTAGATAACAGCCTTGCATCAAGCTGGGTGGCTTCGACAAGTGATTCGCTTGCTACAGATAAATTCAACAATATGTCTTCTACTATAATTTACCCTAACCCTGTGGGCGATATGCTTTATGTAAAGTCCGGGGAGGTTATTAATAATATTGAAGTATATGATATTTACGGCAAGGTACTACAGTCGAAAAGCTATTCAACGGATTCAGCAACGATCGACTTAAGTCAATATTCTTCAGGAATATACCTGCTTAAAGTTTCTGCTGAAAGCGGAATACTAACGCGAAAGATTGTGAAAAAATAGTAAAGTAAAGATTCAAAAAAAACCTGCATGTAGTGTGCAGGTTTTTTGCTTTTTGTATTATTATGGTTTATTATTCCTGGTCATAGTCATAATTAAACGTGCCTTCGGTTATGTCATAGTTAATAACCGGTGACGCAACAGACTGATCGTCTGAAGTTTTAAATGCAAAGGTACCTTTTATGGTTTTTGCATTAGTGTTAACCTCTGTAATGGTTATTGTACCCGATACTGTATCTTCAAATTCATCATTAGTATTGTCTATAAAATCTATATCATTAGTAGCTTCAGGGTTAATTTCACTGTTTACCGGATAGGTACCGGGCGTGAGATTATTCCTGTCAATGTAAATGGATACCTGCATAGCGCCCAAACCCATATTTATGGGCCACCCCTTTAGGTGGAGGTGGGTAGAATCCGGGTAAGCGGAAAAGCCCCCCTGAGTGGCGTTGTTGCCGCCAAAAGGTGCATTCATATTATACAAAGTGCCGTTTATCTTGGCCGTCATAGCATATTGAGGAGTGTTATTATTATTGCTCGTAGAAGAAGAATCATCGTCGGAGCAACTGTTAAGCGCAAATACCAATAATGATAGGCAGGTAAATTTTAAAATTTTCATTTTATAAGATTTTGATTATTAAAGCGGCAAATATAACTATATTTTACTCTGATCGTGAATACTAGTCGGTAACAGGTAAATTCTAAATAGTTTGTGGCATATTCTAGATAGGCATATAATGTTTATGTAAAAGTGGCTTTATTTGTTATGGTTTAACAATAGAAACCAACTAATCATCAAAACAAAAATTGCTATGAAAAGAAATTTACTATTCGCACTGCTTTTGGCCTCAGCTGGCATGAATGCGCAGACTACACACGTTATAAGCTGGTTTATGGGGGTATCCTCAACAGCGGCTTCAAAAACGATTAATGCAGGGGACACTGTAAAATGGACCTGGGATGACAGCGCCCCGCACACTGTTACCAGTACAAGTGGTGTTGAAACGTTTAATAGCGGACAGCTCATTGGTAGTAATAAGGAATTTTCGCGGGTATTTACAGTTGTAGGCGCAACAAATTATCATTGCAGTATTCATGCTATGATGCAGGGAACTATAACTACCGAGCAGGTAATGGGTGTAGAGGATTTGAAAAAACAGGAGTTCGAGTTTTTCCCGAACCCGGTTACAGATGTCCTTACAATCAATTCCAAATCGGTAATAGACAGGGTAGAGGTATATGACCAAAACGGCAGGCTGATCGTTAATACAACGGCAGGAAACCCTTCGGTAAAACTATATATGGATAATTACAGCGCCGGTACGTATTATGTGAAGGCCTTTTCGGGCAACGCAACAAAAAATGTGACCGTCGTTAAAAAATAAGTTTTGTGTGTGTATTGAAAGCCCCGGGTATTTTTATCCGGGGCTTTTTTCATTTAACATTATTTCATAAAAAAAACCCGTTCCATCACGACGAAACGGGTTTTTAATATAAAGTAGCGTTATTAACCTTTAATAAATTTAGAGGTATGCTGTTTTCCGGTATTGTCCTGGATGATTAGGATATAAGTACCTTTGTTAAGCTGCTGCACTGGTACTACGCCATTAGTTACGTCGGCAGTTTTTACAAGCCTTCCGCTCAGGTCATATATATGTGCCTTTGTTACAGACAGGCTATTGCTGCTTATATTGATCACATCTTTTGCCGGGTTAGGATATACGGTGAACATGGTGCTGTTTACATTGCCTGTGCCTAATGTCTGGCCTTCGGTAACCAATAATGAATGGTTTATATCCGGATTCTCTACGATGTCTACCGTACCGGAAGGCCAGCGTACAGCCACGTGGTCTATACTTTCATTTTCGCCCAATCCGAAGTGTGCATTCAGGGAACCCATATATTCGAAACCGTCGCCACTCCTTATCTCACGGATGTATTTGTGTTCTGCATCGGTATATACCTCTACTCGTGCACCAATACCATTACTGTTGCTCTGTATACCTTTCAGGTGGATCTTTATCCAGTTGTTGCCATTGTCATTACCCATATGGATGGTATTGCCATTTTGTATGTCAAGAAATCCGTCGTTATTAAGATCTCCAACAGGACCCGGTTCCGGCGATCCGCCCACTACATTGAAAGTCATATCGCCATTGTTAAACAAAATGTAGTTGCCGCCTCCCAGGATATCAATGAATCCATCATTATTAAAATCGTGCGCAAAATAGTCCCTGCTGGTCCCTGAAAAAGTATCTAAACCCGAACCGACAGTAACATTGGTAAAAGTACCATTGCCATTATTCTTCATTAGCTTTTGGGTAAACAACGACCCATCAAGTCCGGCATTACTTCCTACAAGGACGTCTATAAAGCCATCATTGTTAAAATCGCCCCAGGCACTTGACCATGATTGGTGGTAATCTGCAAAGCCCAGTTCTTCGGCTACATTAGTAAAAGTACCGTTACCGTTATTGCGGTGCAATTCATCTTTTGCGGCATCATTGTTTGCGCCGCGGCATTTTGCTATATACAAATCGAGATCGCCATCATTGTCATAGTCTACCCATATCGAGGCATAATTGCCCCCTGTAGGATATATTCCAAGGTCAGGCGCTCCGTTCAGGCCGCTTCGCTTAAAGTTACCCCCGCCATCACCGGTATTTTGGAAATATACATTTGCTGCGTTGTCATCGCACATAAAAGCATCCAGGTTTCCGTCATTATCTATATCAACAAAGTTAGTGCGCTGCGTAAGGAAACTGGCAGGAGTTTCAAGTTTTGAGGTGAAAGCGGTTCCGGTACTGTTAGAGATCATTACGGTAGATCCTCCACCGCTGCCGTATAACAGGTCGTTAAATCCATCCTTGTTATAATCGCCCGCAGCAATACTCCACGAAGGTGTATTTTGTGAGCTTAAAGCGGGCAGGTCCTGCGAAGTAAAGCCACTGCCATTGGCATTTTGAAACAGTACATGTACAACACCATTATCAACCCCGATAACGTCATCAAGGTAATCGCCGTTCATATCGACCACACAGTTTCTGCTGCCGCCAATATCTATAAATTGCGGTTCAAACATTGGTGCAACATATACAGCCTCGGTGAGGGTAAAAGGAAAGTTGTCACTATATTCCGCAGAGCCTTCCCAGTTATTATCAAATACTATATAATAAGTAACACCGGTTTCTGCTGTAAAGGATGCTACAGAAGTATAGCCCGGGCCGCTGTCGTCGTCACCCGCCACACAAACAAGGGCGCCACAGGAGCCTTTGTAGATATGTACCCTTGTATCTACCGTCAGGGATATGGCAGTACTAACTGTCGTAGTGTGGATCTCTGTAGGGGTATACGAAAACCACGCACCCTTGGTAAGGTTTCCGGTCTGTCCCTGTGTACAAATTGGATTAGGTACCTCACTGCCTGCTGTCAGGGATGCATTATAAGTGCCGGGCCCAACAACCTGTGGGTGGGCGCAATCCTGCTGCGCCAATAGGGCAAGCGGACTCAGGCATAAAAACGCAAGAGTAAAAATTTGTTTCATAGTTTTTTGTTTTTAGTTATTAGTAGTAGTTATAGGTTACTGGCAAGGTGCGTCCATCGAGTTGATCCATTCCTTCACCAAGGCCACAGCTTCGTCATGCACTATGGTCCTGCCCAGGATAGGCATCCTTTCGGAAGGCTCAACTGAATTTATACGGTAATACAATGCAGAGCGTCCGGGGTTTCTTTTAGCAACAATATAAGTCAGGGAAGGGCTTGGGTGTTCCTGTGGCGCCACACAGATGCCCAGGTTTTCAGGATCCCCTGTTTCACTAAAGGCAAAACGCATCGACATATAATCGCAGTGCGAGCCTTCTTTATGGCAGTGAGCGCAATTGATGTCTACATAGGACCGAACCCTCAGGTCAAGAGATTTACTGGTATCTGTCCAGTCAACTGTAGATACTATGTTATCAGGTTTGCGATCCAGATAGCCTTCTTCTACCCATCGCGAAAGCTGGTCTGAAGGGCCTTCCGTGTAGTTGAAGATTTTGTTGAGGTTTTGCGGCTTTGGCCCAATAGGTATCGGGCTGTCATTTGTCTTATGGCAGGTAAGGCATTCTGCAGCCGAAGGTATTTGATAATTTGCAGTTTTGATGGTGCCCCCCTGGTCCCATGAAATATTGGTATAACCCCCGTTAAGATCCAGGGTAGCTTCCGTTTGGTCTTCATTCCATATATAGTCGGCAAACACCCATGCATCAGCTTTGCGTATCAGCAGTCTCGTTTCGATGATACGGGTGGTATTGTTGGGCTGTACATTATCGTAATAAAATGTTTTTATCAGCACTGTGCCAACAGGGAAATTTAGTATTTCCGAATCAGACGTAAATGTTGCAGTCTGCCCCTCCGGCATCCATATGAACCTCTTTTTATGGGCATAGTCCGTAAATAGCGAACTGTTAAGGTCATACGGCAGCACTTTGTAGGCAGGCTGCTGGTTTTTCATATCACCTTCAAAGAATTTATAATCCGACAGTTTCGCATAAGGCACCGCATTAAGGTCAACAACTACCGGCGATACTTTTGTGTATTCTTCGTCGTCTCCGCATGAGGTAAGTGCAGTAAATAGTGATAAAAAGAATAAAGTTTTTAAAATGTACAGTTTTTTCATAGTATTATCTTAGCAATTTTGTAAAATGATAACAAATATATGATAAAACCTTTTCGGATTAAATTTTTGTTAAAGAAAAGTTACCCTCCTCTGTGTTAAAAGTTTAGATGAAATGTCAAAAAAACCGATTAACTTCACGGGCAGGGTGCATCCATAGAATTTATCCAGTTTTCTATGAGGGTCAACGCTTCCTCATCGACTATAGTACGCCCAACAAACGGCATCATTTCCGACTGTTCATTGGTACTCATCCGGAAATGCAATAACGACATTTCTACGTTTTGCTTAGCTACAATATGGGTCTGGTCACCCGTAACAAAATCATGGGGCTCTATGCACACTCCGAGGTTTGCCGCGTCTGCAGTTTTTACGAAAGCCAGGTTCATAGATGGCATATCGCATTGCCCGCCATCGGTATGGCAGTGGGCACAGTTAATATCGAGATACGACCGTACTCTAAGTTCTAACGGCTTGCTTGTGTCGTTCCAGTTGACCGTTGCCGTTATGCCTGTAGGGTAGCCTTCTGCCAGATACCCAACTTTTGCCCATCGCGCTAATTGATTTTCGGTACCATCGGCATAGGTATAGGGCTTATTGATGTTTTGAGGCTTAGTGCCAATGGGTACCGGCGATCCGTTGCTCTTATGGCACAAAGCGCATTCCATTGCAGAAGGGATCTTATAATTAATGATGCGCGTTACATCATTTTGGTACCACATCACCCTTTTACTGCGGCCCGCCATATCCAGCACGGCTTCCGTTTGGTCATCATTCCATACATAAGTAGCAAAGACCCAACCGGTGGCTTTTTTTATCATCAGCCTTGTTTCCACTATAAAAGTGTCACGGTCCGGATAATTGTTGTCGTAATAAAAGTTCTTTATCAGTACGGTACCAACCGGAAAGTTGAGTACCTGCCCGTCTGCCGCATATGTTGCCTGTACTCCCATAGGCATCCAGATGAACCTTTTTTTGAGGGCGTAGTCCGAAAAGAGTGAGCTGTTCAGGTCGTAAGGAAGCACTTTATAAGCAGGCTGCAGGTTTTTCATCTCGCCTTCAAAGAATTTGTACTTCGAAAGGCTGTCATATGGTGCCGCATCCAGGTCCAGCACAACAGGTGAAACTGGCTCATATTCCTGGGCACTGTCATCTGTCCCGCAGGAAATTGCAGTGAAAGCAATGGATACGATAAAGACGAAGATATAAAAGAAGTAGTGTTTTTTCATGCGCCTGCAATTAGTTGTGTCGGTGGCAAATATAGAATAAAAGCTATACTGTTTACAGCAGCCTGAAAAATCTATTTACAATTCCAGCTTTATCCGGTATTGTTTCAGTCCCTCCAAAGCTTCAGGCGAGCTATAGTCAAATGTTTCCACATGCTGGTCGTGTTCTTTTTTCTGGGCTATAAGCTTTGCTGCATTACAAAAACGGCGCACTTCATCCATATTCGAAAGCACGAGGGGAGGGACGGTAACATTCTTGCCGGTACTGTCTTTTGCCACCATGGTAAAGTAAGAAGAGTTACAGTGCTTTACTGTTCCTGTCTGGATGTTTTCAGAAATGACCCTTATACCCACGATCATCGAGCTGTTGCCAACATAATTAACCGAAGCCTTCAGGGTTACCAGTTCGCCAACCTCAATGGGATTAAGGAAATCCACCGTATCTACCGATGCCGTTACGCAATAGGTGGCGCTGTATTTTGATGCCGATGCAAAAGCGATCTGGTCCATCAGCATGAGTATGTATCCGCCGTGTATCTTACCGCTGAAGTTGGTGTGCGAAGGGAGCATCAGTTCGGATATCGTGATCTTCGAGGCGCTTACTTTTTTTGCGTCCATTTTGTCTATTGATTTAATAATTGGTCAGGCCCCGACTCAATATTTTCGCTATCCTCTTCCTGCTGCAATGCGCGTGAAAGTATATTTTCGGGCAATGATTTTTTGGCTTTGGCCCCCATTTTTTTCAGTTTCTCAATGCTGGTAATAATATTCCCGCGGCCATCAACCAGCTTGCCCATCGCATTCTGGTATTCGCTTTGCGCGTCCTTCATTTTATTGCCGACCTTAGTAAGGTCGCCTACAAATCCCTCGAACTTATCATACAGTGCACCGGCCTGGCGGGCTATCTCATAGGCATTTTCCTGCTGTTTCTGGTTGCTCCACATACTGTCAATAGTGCGCAGTGTAGCCAGCAGCGTGCTTGGCGTAACGATTACTATATTGCGTTCAAAAGCCTTGCTGTATAATGTAGTGTCTTCATTCAGTGCACTGGCAAAAGCAGGCTCCATCGGGATAAAGAGCAGTACAAAATCCGGGCTTTCGATCTTATAAAGATCATGGTAATTCTTCTCGCTAAGCTGGTCGATATGCCTCCTGATAGAGTTGCAATGGTCTTTCAAATGCACCGCTTTCAGCACATCATCTTCTTCATTGATAAAGCGCTCATAGGCTACCAATGACACTTTCGAATCGACGATCATCTTTTTCCCATCGGGCAGGTTGATCACGACATCGGGAAGTATGCGGCTGCCCTCATCATTGGTATGGCTTTGCTGCACATAGTATTCACGGCCTTTCTCCAGCCCCGATTTTTCGAGTACACGCTCCAGTATCAGCTCGCCCCAGTTGCCCTGCATTTTGGCATCGCCTTTCAGGGCGCGGGTCAGGTTCAGGGTTTCGCGGCTCATCTGCTCGTTCATCATTTTTAGTCCTGAAATGTGTTCGCGCAGCGCAGCATGGTAATCAATACTTTCCTTGTGGGTGTCTTCCACCTTCTTTTCGAAAAGGTGTATCTTCTCCTGTAGGGGAGAAAGTATATTTTTAAGGTTCTCCTTATTCTGTTCTGTAAATTTATTCGATTTCTCCTCCAGTATCTTGTTGGCGAGGTTCTCAAACTCCTTGGTGAATTTCTCACGTAGATCCTCGGTTTCTTTACGCTGCTCGCGCATCCGTTCGAAAAGGTTGTCGAAGTCGGTCTCTTTCTTGGTAAGCTGTACGGTCAGGGCATCTTTGGCCTGGCGAAGGCTGTCGCGCTCGGCATGGGCCTGAACGAGTTGCTTCTCAATGCCAAGTTGCTCGTTCTGCGACTGCTGTTTCAGCTGTTCGATTTGCGAAAGCAGGCTGTTGTTGCGCTCTTCAAATACTTTTTTTTCAGAGGCGGCTTTCGATGAAAATACAGCCTTGCCAATAAATACGCCTATGGCAAGGGCAATGATAAAGGCGAGTAATAAGGTGAGGGTCTCGGGCATGGAAATGATTTTTACTAATGGGTAAAAATAAGTAAATTTATGCGAGGTTGTATCGCAGAGTTTCGCAAAGAAAACGCAAAGCTTTTTTGACATCGTCTAAAAGATAATTTCTGCAAAAACGCAATAAAGCTTTACAACTTATTTTTATGTTTTTTTTTTCGAATCTTTGCGTCTTCTTTGTGGGCATTTGCGTAGTTCTTTAAGGTTTAAAAGCATGACACAATTTTTATTATTACCTAAAAGCCTCTTTGTTGCTAATTTAAATTGTGTTAGATTGGCAAAGAAATCCTAATCACTAAACTATGGCAAAAGACAGCAAGCTCAAAAAAGTACTCGGCCTCGGTTTCGGCATTGCGATCTTTGTAGGCGGTACTATCGGGGTTGGCATCCTGCGTACTCCGGGCGAGATCGCGGCCCACCTTGACAACGAATGGCTTATCACGGGCTGCTGGGTTCTCGGCGGATTGTATATAGTAATGGGCTGCGGCGCTTATTCCGAGCTGGCCACATCAATTCCTAAAGCAGGCGGGTCGTACAATTATATTAAGCGTGCGTTCGGTGAATATGCAGGGTTCATTTCCGGCTGGTTCGATTATATTACCAATGCCATTGCGCCGTCATTTTTCTGCATTGTCATTAGCGAATACATAGCTATCCTGTTTCCCGCCCTTAAGGGGCTCACAACCGTTATTGCAATTGCTTTTCTCGCAGGTTTCACGCTGCTCCACATGAGCGGGATCAAAAATGGCAGTATCGTACAGCAGGTAACGAGCATTATCAAGGTGCTGTTTTTTGTAGCGCTCATTACAGCGTGCTTTTGGTATTCAGGTGTTGAAACTGCAAAAGCAGAAGTCAGCCCCGTTATCATGTCCGCCGGCCTGGTCATCGGTTTTTTCAAGTCCCTGCAAATGGCACTTGGGGCCTATAACGGGTGGTATGCTATTTGTTTTTTTGCCGAAGAGGATGAAGATCCAAACAAAAATATCCCCAGATCGTTATATACAGGTGCCGTTATCGTTGTCGCTATCTATGTGCTTATCAACATCGCGTTCCTGCACGTACTTCCTGCCTCGGCTATGGCCAATTCCCCACTCGCGGCATCAGACGTGGCAAAAGCCGTTTTTGGCGACAAAGGGTCGGTCATTGTGACCGTCATAGCGGTTTTTTCTATCATTGGTATCCTGAATGCCTACCTCATGATCCCGCCGCGCATCCTGTACGGACTCAGCCGCGACGGGTTTTTTATTAAATCGGGTACACGCGTCAACGAAGGCGGTACACCGATCGTTGCACTCCTTGCTTCTTCAGCCTTTACATTTATCCTGGTATTGATAGGCTCTTTTGGGGTGTTGTTTGCTCTGGCCACGTTTATGTCGGTCATCGTCTGGATGCTGGCCTATGCCTCACTGATAAAGCTTCGCATATCAGAGCCCCACCTTATCCGGCCTCACAAAGCCTGGGGTTATCCGTATACCGCATTTTTGCTGGTACTGTTCTCACTGGCCATTTTCATCGGGTTTGCCTACAGCGACCAAAGTAGCCTGCTGGTGATAGCGTGTATTTCGGTAATTTCCTATCCCGTTTTCAGGCTTATAAAGAGCAGGGAGAATAACAGTTAGGGAAGATCATAGCGGCATTATTTCACCGATAAATAAATATCCACCTCCGCATTGTTCCAATCGGCGCTCTTTTCAGAATAGACTTCAAAGTCAAAACCATACGCCCTTTCAATATCCGATTTCCAGATGTCCCGCCACGCATTGGCAACGCAGTCCGGCATTTTGCCTTTGGCGGTAACCACCTCGTATTTTTGCACAGGAATAGTTATGCTGTCCAGTCCGGCCGGTACTTCAGTTCCCGGCTCCACAGCGCAGCCAATGAAATATGCATACGGATCGGTATAGTCCCCATCATAATCAAAATACACGGCATAGGTATCGCTGCTTATCTTGTTCGGAATCTTACTGGGTACAAAGCTGCCCAGGTACTCCTGCCACAGCGCACCGCAGTCTTCCATGGCTTTTTCATTCGTATTGGTGGTCTTGTAGCCAAGTTTCAGGCCGATGAGATTGATGGGGTTGTTGTTCATCTAATGAAGTTTAGTCAGAATATCTGAAATATAATAAATAGTTTTTAGTCGCTCCAATCAATACGAAATAATCGTAGAGTATGCCTAATTCATATTCAAACGTAAGATTATCGACATAATAAAATTCTGACAACTCTAAAGCTACAGCGATACTATTGCAAAAGTTTGAAGCCTCCCAGGCCTGCCTGTCAGTATTTATATTTAGTTTATGAATCTCGCCATTTTGAAAAAACCACTGCTTTACATAAAGCTCCAGGTCGTATAAATTAATGCGCTTGAGTGTAATATTTCTTTGTTGACTGAATTCTGTAAAGTTTTCTTTTAAAGAAGCCGCGATATTCTCAGTCTTCTCAAAAGCACAGACCTCATATTCATACCACAATGTTGAATTTGGCTGATTGAGCGCCGCATACGTATGAAGGATCCCTTCGAAATAAGAATTGCACTTTACGTTTTCTTCCATAACTCAAATATAACAAAAAACCGCCTTCCGGCGGTCTCAGTTAATATCGTCTCATTTGCACCTGCGGGCCTTTTTTCATCTGGTCCTTCATCATCTTGATCTGGTCCTTCAGCATGCCCTGCTTGTCGAGTTTTTTTGCCTCTATCAATAATTTCTCAGCTTCTATCTTGCGGTTCTTGCTCATCGCAATACCGGCAAGGTTCAGCTTTACCATCGCCATATCCTGATCCATTGTCAGGCCAAGCTCTACTGCTTTCTTAAGGTGTTTTTCGGCAGCATTAAGATTGGTTTGCGAAAGCATGAGCCCTTTCAGGTAGTTGTAATAGCCCTGCTGTTTGCGCACCAGTGCGCCTTCCGGGTTCTTAATTTTATCGAGCCATTTGTTGGCGCCGTCAAAATCCTGCTTCCTCAATTGAAGGAATGCCATGATGATGTATTCATTCTTAAAGTATAGCAGCACTATGATGCCCGCAAGAAGCAGCAGGAAAATCCCATTCCCTATGTTGCTTTCGGCAAATTGCCATGCAGCCGTTATAACGATAAGTGCCGCTAGTACCAGCTTTATATTTTTATTGAACATGATATATGTATTTTTGCGATTGCAAAGGTAATAAAAGGAGATAAACGGAATTGAAAAATATTTTTATTAAACCACTTGCGAGAAAAAAAAACCTTTGTATATTTGCACTCGGTTTTGGAAAGACGATTTCCACGATACCCAGGTAAGATATTTCAATAAGATTTTAAAGATACAAAGCAATGAGTAAGAGAACATTTCAACCATCGAAAAGAAAAAGAAGAAATAAGCACGGTTTTATGGACAGGATGGCTTCTGCCAACGGAAGAAAGGTGCTTGCTCGCAGAAGGGCTAAAGGAAGGCATAAACTAACTGTTTCCAGCGAACCTAGGCACAAAAAATAATGTTTGAACAAAGCATATATCAAGGCGTTACTATTATTTAGTAACGCCTTTTTTTATAACCTCACCCCACAATTTGTAATTCACATGAGTGTAGCTGCTCCCCTCTCCTTTGGAGAGGGGCTGGGGGTGAGGCCTAACCCGGCAAGAGTATTACGTCCCGTCTCCCCCTCTTTGGGAGGGGGCCGGGGGGAGGACAAAACCGGCAAGAGTGTAGCTGCTCCCCTCTCCCTTGGAAAGGGGCTGGGGGGTGAGGCCAAAACCGGCAAGAGTATTACGTCCCGTCACCCCCCTGTCATTGCGAGGAAGAATGACGAAGCAACCTGAGGGAACCGGGGGGAGGACGAATGCAGCGATGAACAACGACTTGGCATAAGCCCAAAAAATCACTAAATTTGCACAGCTTTCAATAAACAACAACTACAACACAACAATGCCTAAAGACACATCCATCAAATCTGTTTTGATCATCGGCTCCGGCCCGATCATCATTGGCCAGGCCTGCGAATTCGACTATGCCGGCTCTCAGGCGGCCCGTTCCATCAGGGAAGAGGGGATAGAGGTTATCCTCATCAACTCCAACCCGGCAACCATCATGACCGACCCATCCATGGCCGACCATGTGTACCTGAAGCCGCTCACCACAAAATCAATCATTGAAATACTAAAAGCGCACCCGAACATCGATGCGGTACTCCCTACCATGGGCGGGCAGACCGCGCTGAACCTTTGCCTTGAGGCGGAAGAAAAAGGAATTTGGGCCGACTTCAACGTGCGCCTTATAGGTGTGGACATCAACGCCATCAACATTACCGAAGACAGGGAGCAGTTCAAACAATTGCTCGAAAGGATCGGTATACCTGCTGCGCCTGCTAAGACTGCCAACTCCTTCCTTAAAGGAAAGGAGATCGCGCAGGAATTCGGCTTCCCGCTGGTTATCCGCCCTTCGTTCACGTTGGGAGGTACAGGGGCGGCTTTCGTACACCATAAAGAAGACTTCGACGAACTACTTACCCGCGGACTAGAAGCTTCACCGATCCACGAAGTACTTATAGACAAAGCCCTTTTAGGCTGGAAAGAATACGAGCTGGAACTTTTACGCGACCAGAACGATAACGTGGTGATCATCTGTTCCATTGAAAATATGGACCCGATGGGTATCCATACCGGCGACAGTATCACGGTAGCGCCTGCCATGACATTATCCGACAGGACGTTCCAGAGAATGCGCGACATGGCGATAAAAATGATGCGCAGCATCGGGAACTTTGCGGGCGGCTGTAACGTACAGTTTGCAGTAAGTCCTGATGAGAAAGAAGACATCGTGGCAATCGAGATCAACCCGCGAGTATCCCGTTCATCGGCACTGGCATCAAAAGCGACGGGATATCCTATTGCAAAAGTGGCATCAAAGCTTGCCCTTGGCTACAACCTTGACGAACTGAAGAACCAGATCACTAAAACAACATCGGCATTATTCGAGCCAACACTGGACTATGTCATTGTAAAAATACCGCGCTGGAACTTCGATAAGTTCGAAGGTGCTGACCGTACCCTTGGCCTGCAGATGAAGTCGGTGGGCGAAGTAATGGGTATCGGGCGTTCGTTCCAGGAAGCATTGCACAAAGCGACACAGTCACTGGAGATAAAACGTAACGGCCTTGGCGCCGATGGTAAAGGCTACAAGAACTACGAGCAGATCATCGACAAGCTTACCCATGCGAGCTGGGACCGTGTATTTGTGATTTATGATGCGATACAGATGGGCATCCCGCTAAACCGCATCCATGAAATAACACGGATAGACATGTGGTTCCTGAAACAATATGAGGAACTGTATTCGCTTGAAAAGGAAATATCGACATTCAAAATAGACAGCCTTCCGAAAGAATTGCTTTTGGAAGCCAAACAAAAAGGCTTCGCCGACAGGCAGATCGCCCACATGATGGGATGCCTCGAAAGCCAGGTGTACAACCTTCGTGAGGAGATGGGCGTGAAGCGCGTTTACAAACTGGTAGATACCTGCGCCGCCGAATTTGAAGCAAAGACTCCTTATTATTACTCGACTTTTGAAGCCGAGATCGAAAGGGCTGACGGTACGCGCTACGTTCATAACGAAAGCATTGTTTCTGACAGAAAAAAAGTAGTGGTATTAGGCTCAGGGCCGAACAGGATAGGGCAGGGCATCGAATTCGATTACTCGTGTGTGCACGGTGTACTTGCTGCATCGGAATGCGGTTACGAAACCATCATGATCAACTGTAACCCGGAAACGGTATCTACCGACTTCGATACGGCGGACAAACTCTACTTTGAGCCGGTGTTCTGGGAGCATATATACGATATCATCCGCCACGAGAAACCGGAAGGCGTTATTGTGCAGCTGGGTGGGCAGACCGCCCTCAAGCTGGCCGAAAAGCTGGATCGTTACGGTATAAAGATATTAGGCACCAGCTTTGATGCGCTTGACCTTGCCGAAGACCGCGGCCGTTTCTCGGAACTGCTTTCGGAACTTGGTATACCATTCCCACAATTTGGTGTAGCAGAAAATGCCGACCAGGCATCGCAGCTTGCCGATACGCTTGACTTCCCGTTATTGGTTCGTCCATCGTATGTATTAGGAGGCCAGGGCATGAAGATCGTTATCAACAAGCAGGAACTTGAGGAGCACGTTATCGACCTTCTGAAAAACATACCGGGCAACAAGCTCCTTTTGGATCATTACCTTGACGGCGCTATTGAGGCTGAAGCCGATGCCATTTGCGACGGCGAGAATGTGTACATCATCGGCATCATGGAGCACATCGAACCTTGCGGGGTACACTCGGGAGATTCGAATGCTACATTGCCCCCATTCAATTTAGGCGAATTCGTAATGCAGCAGATAAAAGACCATACCCACAAGATAGCGCTGGCACTGAAAACGGTTGGGCTTATCAACATACAATTTGCTATAAAAGACGATACCGTATATATCATCGAAGCCAATCCAAGGGCATCACGCACGGTGCCGTTCATTGCGAAAGCGTATGGCGAGCCGTATGTGAACTACGCTACGAAAGTAATGCTGGGCCACAACAAGGTGACCGACTTTACCTTCAACCCGCAGCTGAAAGGCTTTGCGATAAAGCAGCCGGTTTTCTCTTTCAATAAATTCCCGGGTGTGAACAAGCAGCTTGGCCCTGAAATGAAATCGACAGGGGAGAGCATCCTCTTTATCGATGACCTGAAAGACGACCAGTTCTACGAATTGTATTCAAGAAGGAAAATGTACCTGAGCAGGTAATTTTTTTTATATGATTGCCGCCTGTCATTCTGAACGCAGCTTGCGAAGTGAAGAATCTCAAATAATAAAAGAGATTCTTCCTTCGTCAGAATGACAAAAGGCAAACTTATTGGCTTGATTATTGTTTGTTTTAAGCCGTATTCGTACCACAAAATTTTAGCCATGAAAAAACTAATCCTCTTTTCGCTTCTCCTTATAGCATCCTTAAACACATTCGCACAGGACAAAAAATCCCTGGAACAGCGTGCGGTACTTAACTATAGTTATACTGCATCGGAACAGTACGAAAAATTGCTGGATCTTACCTATCCAAAGCTTTTCTCTGTTATTCCGAAAGACAAAATGGTGGAGGTGCTGAAACGTATGACCAAAGGCGATGGCTTTACGATCTCTATTGCGCCTGTTGCACCCAACTTTGCATTTAGCGAGATCAGGAAGATTGATGAGGCATATTATAGTGTGCTTACATACGACCTTACCATGAAAATGAGGTTTACAGAGCCGGTTGGGGAGCAGGAACTCGCACAGCTGCTGCCCTCTTTTAAAACGGCAATGAAAACAGAGGATATAATTTTTGATAAAAAGGATAATTCTTTTACGATAATAAAGAAGTCGCAGTCTGTTGCCGTTTATGATAAGCTGAGTAATAACCAGTGGACATTTGTGAATAATACCGACGGGCCAATAAAGGGGCTGGTATTTAGCGAGAAAATAATTAAGGAGCTTGGCATTTAAAGTAAGCCTATACCTCAAATCTCAGTAAAATTTAGTAATTTAGATGCACTAACCAAATTGAAAATGTTATGGCAAAGAGTCAGGATGCAAAAAAGAACGTAAAGAAGGAACCTCTTAAGACCGCAAAGGAAAAAAAAGAGGAGAAAAGAGAGAAAAAGAATAAGAGGGATTAAGTCCCAATAAAAAAGCCACTACAAAGTGGCTTTTTTATTGACTGTAACTGGTTACGCTACTTTCGGGAAATGTCTTTCTTCATGTACAGTTCCGTCTACTTTGTAGATTATTACCGAACTCTTTGCGTGGCTCTTTGCCATCGCGATAGTACGGTCAACTACCTCATTTTTATTTTCTCCGGTCACAAGAGTCCGTCCTGCATTTTCAAGGATACTTTTCCACCCGTGGCCATTTTTCCTAACGTGATATATGCGTTCCATAACTTTTAGTTTTAATTATAGGACAAAATTATCCCCTAAACCTGTTAAAATATATTAATGAAACGCTAATTAACAGGAGTGTCTATGTTAACGATGTCTTAAAAATCATAAAACATACTTAAGATTACTAAATTATTCTTAATAAATTCATTAAAATTTTGAAATGTATCATAGTCTGATGTAATTTTGGTTACTCAATAATGTAACATAAAATACAAAACAACCATGAAAAGATTTAATTTAGTTTTAGGTGCTGTACTTATAGCAGCAGGAGCAACATCATGTAAAGATGAAGCAAAAGAAACTGCTGAGCACAATGTAGACCACTATGTGGTATTTGTAGATTCAGTAAACGGACTTGATGCTGCTGAAAGGGCTGCCAACTGGGCTGCGATTGATGCTGCCTACCAGGCTAGGGTAGCAGAAGCGGAAGCTGCAATGACTACACTTAAAGAAGATGAAGCTGCACAAAAAAGGATCGACGAAAGCAAAGCGAAGTACGATGCTGTGAGAATGCAGGCTGAGAACGAAGCAAAAGCTAAAATGGAAGCCGAGGCTGCTAAAACAGCAGGTAATCCAATGGCTGATAAATTCTTCGGAGCAGGCAATGTAGTTGGAAACGACATGACATTTGCATGGGTGAATAAAGATAACATCCTTAGTGTTTACCAAAAATTCTACGAAACATTCGATGCTGATAAAGACGAATATTCAAGGCAGGATCTTGATAAAGTAAAAGCTTGGTACGAAGCGCTTGACAACCGTAAAAATACAGTTGAAAAAGAAGGCCTTTCTTCTTCAGATAACAACAAGATCGCTGGTATCAAACTTAAATTCGCACCTAAATTCCGTTGGGAACGCCTGACTGCCAAAGGTGAAGAGAACCAGGCTGCCAAAGACAAAGCAAACTAATAATAAAAAGGTTTTTTATATAATTTGTGCAGGAAGGTACGCGGAAGCGTACCTTCTTTTTTGCTTTTATAATGATATTGAGGAGCGCATTGTGTCATTTCGACCGGAGCTTGCGGAGTGGAGAAATCTCAATTGTTTGAACGATATATATTGTCGGCTTAACGTATTTCCGTGTAATTTCGACCGGAGCTTGCGGAGTGGAGGAATCTCAACCTTTTGGAGATTTTATATCCTCTAATAAACATGATCCCCTGTCATTCTGACGAAGGAAGAATCTCTTTACTTATAAAAGTTTAGGATCCTGCATCACTGTATTTTTTAAGTTGGGTATTGAAGGCCGTTCTAAAATGACAAAAGCCGAGTTAGCAAAGGCATTACGTTCGAACTAGCCCAACAGGCCATAACCATTTTTCAGGCCCAGCAGGGCATCCCTGAAGAATGATTTTGAAGGGCGAACCATGAAATGCTGTTTTATCTGCTCCCGCCTGAAAAATACCAGGCCAACGTGGTAGGTGTCAAGGGTAACAGTGACTTTTGGATGCTCCATTATCAATTCCCATGCTGCTTCCATTTCGGGAGAGCTGTGGATGTCGCCAATGATACAGATAGTGTCATTGTTTATATCAGAAACTATTCTTTCTAAAGAAGCCATTATGGCTTCTTTCTTTTTATCGGCAATAATAGCCAGGTCTATTCCGCCCGGAATAGGCGCTAAAGAAGAAAAGAACCAAAGCTTTATCTTATTCTCCTCACAGGCATACCGCAGCATTTCCATGACGCTATCGGCATTCTCACCGATTGCAAATGACTTGGCCGGTTTTAGATAATTTACAATACGGTAAAGCAATTCGGCCTGCGGGTAACCAACCTGCATTTTCTGTTCGCGGTAAGCACGTTTGGAGAGGCGTGCCCCTTTAGCATAAAAACATTTGGTTACGAACCTGAACATAAATGGCGAATGGATCCCGTGATCGTTCTGGGATTTCCAAAGGAATTGTATGTAGGATAACGTACTCATTTTTCCAGTTTTCAGTCACAGTCGCAGTTTTCAGTGCGTACCCAGCTGAGACTGCGACTGAAAACTGCGACTGTCAACTATTCTTCCAACTTCGCACTCAGCTCAAACCAGCGCTCTGTCCTCTCTTCAAGGGTTTTCAGTATCTTTTCAAGGTCGGTTGCTTTCTGGGCAATATCTTTATCTGCTATAGTGCCGTCTGCAAACTGCTTTTCGATCGCTTCTTTTTCGCGTTCCAAATCTTTTATATCTTTCTCTGTTTTTGAGAATTCTTTCTGCTCATTAAAGGTCAGTCCGGCTTTGACATTATTCTGTTTCCAGTTCTTTTTAGCGTTGTCGCCTACGGGCTTAAGGTCTTCTTTGGCAGGTTCAGAACTGTCCTCATAAGCACGGAAGTCACTGTAATTTCCGGGGAAGTCTTCAACTACGCCTTCGCCCCTGAAAACAAAAAGGTGGTCTACGATCTTATCCATAAAATACCTGTCGTGCGACACCACTACCAGGCAGCCCGGATAGTCGAGCAGGAAGCTCTCCAATACGTTCAGCGTAACAATATCAAGGTCGTTGGTAGGCTCATCCAGTATCAGGAAGTTCGGGTTTTGGATCAGGACCGTACACAGGTACAAACGCTTCAGTTCACCACCACTCAGCTTTTCTACAAAGTCGTATTGTTTTTTACGGTCGAATAAAAAGCGTTCCAGCAGTTGTGCCGCCGAAATGATCCTGCCTTTTGCAAGCGGGATGTATTCGCCGTATTCCTTGATGATGTCGATAACTTTCTGCTCAGGCTTCGGGTTGATGCCGCTCTGGGTGTAGTAGCCAATCTTAATAGTATCACCAACTATTACTTTACCACCATCAGGCGGAAGTGTCTGGGCGATCATATTCAGGAAAGTCGATTTACCTGTACCGTTCTTCCCGATGATCCCAATACGCTCGCCCTTCTTAAAGTTAAAGCTGAAATTATCGAGTATGGTCTTATCTGTAAATTTCTTCGAAATGCCGTGCAGCTCTACGATCTTACTACCCATGCGCTCCATATTGATCTCCAGTTCTACCTGGTGTTCTTTACGGCGGCTGTTGGCTTTTTCCTGTATTACATAAAAGTCATCCTGCCTCGATTTCGACTTGGTAGTACGGGCCTTAGGCTGGCGGCGCATCCAGTCGAGCTCTTTTACGAAAAGGTTCTTCGCCTTGTCGATGCTGGCATTTTCGGCAGCGATACGCTCTTCCTTTTTGGTAAGGTAGTAAGAGTAATTGCCTTTATATTGGTACAGTTTTCCGTTGTCAAGCTCTATGATCTCGTTGCAAACGCGTTCCAAAAAGAAACGGTCGTGCGTGACCATAAAGAGCGTCATGTTCTCTTTGGCAAAATAATTCTCAAGCCATTCGATCATTTCGAGGTCAAGGTGGTTGGTAGGCTCATCGAGTATCAGGAGGTCGGGTCTGCTGGTTAGTATAATCGCCAGGGCGACGCGCTTTTTCTGGCCCCCGCTGAGGTTCTTTATCTTCAGTTTAAGGTCTTCCAACTTTAGTTTGGAAAGGATCTGCTTGTATTGGGTCTCAAAATCCCAGGCATTGTGCAGCTCCATACGCTCAAAGGCTTTCTGGTACGCAACTTCATCTTCCGGATTTTCCAGTGCCTTTTCATATTCCTCAATAACTTTCAGGATCTCATTATCCGAAGCAAAAATACTTTCCTCGATGGTCAGTTCCGGGTCAAGCTTGGGCTCCTGCGAAAGAAACGCCATCTTGATCTCTTTACGGATAACAACCTGCCCGGTATCAGGCATGTCTTCTCCGGTAATGATCTTCAGGATGCTGGTTTTTCCGGTACCGTTCTTTGCCACAAAAGCAATTTTCTGGTCTTTATTAATGCCGAAGGAAAGGTTCTCGAAAAGCGTGCGCTCCCCGAATGACTTGGATATGTTCTCTACTGAAAGGTAATTCACTGCTGAAATTTTTGCAAAAGTAACGTATTAATTATGAATTAAAAATTGATGATGCTAATTATCAGGAGCGAATGGCTTGGGCTTTTTCAGTAATGGTAATTCCTGCTGTCAGCTTTATCCCTCTTTACGTCGGGGATGCCGCTGCGATCAGGGCTAATGAGGAAGTTTGTTTTTGTTTTGGGGTGGCATTTGTCGTATATTTGATAGTATAAATTCACTATAATTAATCAAAAGTATTCGGGCATAAAGGTTTTTATACATAATTCAATTACCAATTTTTATTTGCGCTTTTACAAAATTGTTAGTATATCAATGACGCATAATATTTTGTATATTTGCTATATGAAATTTTACGAGAAATATCCAAAACTTAAAGATAAGGCTTATTTAAAAAAAGTCCTGACAGATACCGTATTTTCTACAATGTCTCTTGAAGATCAGGAGGTAAAAAGATCCAAAGTCGAAAAAATCGTTTCTTTAGTCTTAAAGAAAAAGGAATCAGAAGGCGATCAATTCTTCGCGGATTAAATTCTTTAGGGGTTCAAAGTTTCCTAAATCACCTTGCTTCATCGCATTAATATAGGCTTTCCGGTTATCACCATGTTGGTAGTATAACTCAATTGGCTGATAGCCAAATTTCAGGGCTACTATGTTCATTAGAATACGGCCTGTCCTTCCATTGCCATTGTTGAATGGATGTATTCTTATGAATTCAAAATGTGAATAGGTAAGAGTTTCTATATGTTCTTCAGGGGTTAAAGCAACTGATATTTTAAAATTTAGATTCTCAATAAACTGATACATACTATGCAATACATGATTTGGTTTTGGTGGTAATAATTGACCAACCATTACTTCTGTAGTCCTCCACTTTCCTGCCCAATCATATAAGCGACCAAACGCCACCCGATGAATATCAAGCAATAGTGAAGTAGATAAAGGTTCTTCACTATCTAATTCAAAAACATATAGTTCAGCCTTAGCGATTCCTTCTGCTTCATGTTCGTTAATGAGATCCTTATCAGTAATTCCTAATAAATTGTCATCGGGAAAGGGTGTCCAGTTTGTGTTATTCTCCATTTGTTTCTTTATATATAACTCAGCCACCACTGTTTATGCGTCCTTTTATACCGCTCGTACCATTTCGTCGGGAACCAGCATAGCACCACGACCAATATCCATATCAGGTACACGATACCCAGTGAGAACCCGAAATTTTCAAGGGGACGAAAGCCGAATCCCATAACCTTCGTAAAATTATCTTCAAGCGTATACCCTTCTGCAAAGAAGAGGATCATGCACAGGAAATGTATAAGGTATACGTGTACTAAATAATACAGGAACGGTACCCTGCCAAAGACGTTCAGTACATTGGTCACGCGGTTTTGCACCCTTTCCAGTAAGGCCAGCGCTATCATTCCCGGGCCAAGCGTCATGCAGGCATACATAAGCGAAGGTGGGTATTTATTCACGTTCAGGAATGACAGGAATGTAAACACGGTGTCCTTCTGTTCGCTCCACGGCCTCGGGTCGCCATAACCATTGTTAAGCCGTAATAATATAAACAGCCCGATCACCCCAAATCCTGTCGTAAGCAGTAATTTCCGCCTTTTCAGGGCATCAAACCCGGGCTGGTACCATTTGCCTAATGCGTAGCCTAAGAGCATAATACCCGTCCATGGCAGTGCTGCATAAGCGCATAGCAATTTAACATCGCCGCCAAGTGGATACTGGTCAAATTCTGTGAGGAGGAAAAGGTTAGCAAAAACATCCATTGCAGGATTGGTAAAAGTCTCGGTGTCGAGAATGTTATGCAGGACTGTAATTAATAGCCCCAGTGCCAGCAGCATCCAATATCGCAAAAAGATAAGCGCTGATAAAACCACCATACTCGCGCCAATAGCCCATATAACCTGAAGGAAAAAGAAATTAAAGAAAATATCGAAGCTCCACCCGAAGTTAACGATGGTAAATTCAGCAAATATAAGCCACAGCCCGCGGGTAAGCAGGAATAGTGAAAGCTCTCTTTTTGTTTTCCGAAGGCTTTGCAGGTAGATGGAGGTGCCGGAAAGGAATACGAATAGCGGAGCACAGAAATGTGTTATCCATCGTGTAAAAAACAGCGCGGGCGTGGTGGTTTCCATGTTCGTGGGGTCGCCGGTCATGCCGTCAATGTGGAAAAAATCCCTTGTGTGGTCAAGCGCCATGATAAGCATAATGGCGCCGCGCAGAACGTCTATCGACTGTATTCTTTGTAATGTCTTATCCATCAGTTGGTTTATTGGTCGTGATAAATATACAATTTTATCTGAAACCAACTATGTAGACAAAATGTCGGTATAAGTGACATTTTGTCTTAAAATTATCGATTGGAATAAAAGTTGACTATCACTAATCAAATTTTAAGTCAAACATAAATATATATTAGTTATGAACGTAATAAAACGCAATCCGGCAAACAGGGCATTCCCTTCAGTAATGGACGAATTGTTTAAAGACCTTTTAGGTGGTACACAATACACACACAAAACAGTTCCTCCTGTAAACATATGGGAAACAGAACAGTCTTTTTCGGTGGAGCTTATGGCTCCGGGAATGAAAAAAGAAGATTTCAATATCGAGTTGGATAACGACCTGCTTACCATTTCTGCGGAAGTGAAAACAGAGAACACAACAGAAGAGCGTGGCAAATTCACGCGCAGGGAATTTGGATATGCTTCCTTCAAAAGGTCGTTCACACTGCCTGAAACGGTGAAAGAAGACGAGATCAATGCATCGTATGAAGACGGTATCCTGAAGATAACGCTTCCTAAAAAAGAAGAAGCATTGCCAAAAGCAAAGAGGTTAATAGAGATTTCATAATAATTGGTTAGTTGGTTTGAAGAGCGCTTCCGGAAACGGGGCGCTTTTTTTTGTTTTTGTCTTGAAAAGGATTGCTTATATTTGAGTATGGATTCAAACGGAACAAAGGAATGGGACGAGCTTTCGCCAGAACTTAGGGCAGCTCTTGAAATTAGTATTGAGCAGAGCCTGCGTGGCAAGGTAAGGCCTCACGAAGAGGTCATGGCTGAAATTAGGAGGAAATATAATATTGCCTGATAGAAGTATTATCTTTGCCCCATGCAGCTATCCGTCATTATCCTTAATTATAACGTCCGCTATTTTTTAGAACTGTGCATTATCAGTGTCCAAAAGGCACTGGAAGGCATTGAGGGCGAGATCATTGTTGTGGATAATAATTCACATGATGACAGCTGTGCGATGGTGAAGCAGCGCTTTCCCAATATAACCCTCATTGAAAATAAAGAGAACTCCGGTTTCCCGAAAGGGAATAACATTGGTGTGGCTGCTGCTGTAGGGAAATATATCTGCATACTCAACCCCGATACAGTAGTGGCCGAAGATACTTTTACAAAATTGCTGGCTTTCGCCGAAGGGCAAAAAGATATGGGTATTACAGGCGTGAAGCTTATTGACGGCACTGGGAATTTCCTGCCCGAAAGCAAGAGGGGAGTGCCTACACCGTGGGTGGCGACAACTAAAATTACCGGCTTATATAAAGTTTTCCCGAAATGGGGAGTGTTCAATAAATACTATGCCCAGCACCTTAGCGAGAATGAAACAGGTGAAGCGGGAGTGCAGGTTGGTGCTTTCATGTTTATGGAACGTGCCACTTATCTGGACGCAGGCGGTTTCGATGAGATCTATTTTATGTATGGCGAAGATGTCGATCTTTCGTATACTGTTTTACAAAAGGGCAAGCGAAATTATTATTTCCCCGGCACTTCGGTGATACATTACAAAGGGGAAAGTACGGTACGCGATGCGGCCTATATGAAGCGTTTTAGGGAAGCCATGCAGCTTTTTTATAAAAAACACTTCAGGGGTGCAGATGCTTTTGATCTTCTTTTGAGGGCCGGCAGCCTGGCTTTTGTCTCTTCTAAAAAGAATACGACTGACACCAAGCGGGTTCCCCAGAATTATGTCTTGTTTTCAAAAGATGAATCATTAAGGGAAGCATTGGAAAAACAGCTCCGGAAAAAAGTGGTGCGGTTTGCAAAATACGAGCGGAATGTCATACCGTCGCCTAACAGCCCGACGGAATTTATTTTAGATAATGATTTACTGCCTTTTGGTGAAATAATAGCGATTATGCAAAACCACAAGCATAATTCGTATACCTTTAAGATAAAGCCTGCCGGATGCAATTTTATAATAGGCAGCAATGGTAGCAATGACAGGGGCGAGACCATAGTGATCGAAAAATAGTGCAACAGAAAAAACGATATAGTTAGCGAATTAATTATTGACAAAAGAGCATCGGGTTGATTTTTTTGTTAATTTCGCAAGCTGAAATACTAATTTTACCTTTAGGTTAACGATATGGCAAAATTTGAACTGAAATTACCCAAAATGGGCGAGAGCGTTGCAGAGGCAACAATTACCAATTGGTTAAAAAACGTGGGCGACCACATTGCAGCCGATGAGGCAGTTTTGGAAATTGCAACGGATAAAGTAGATTCTGAAGTACCATCAGAGGTATCGGGTGTGCTTTCTGAAATACTGTTCCAGGTGAACGACGTGGTGCAGGTGGGCCAGACCATCGCCTATATCGAGACCGAAGGCGGTGTTGTAGTAGATGCCCCGAAAGAGGAGACTACGGCAGTCAATATCGACATGATCGAAAAAACAGTGGAAACGGCTAAAGCAACAGCATCGGCCCCGGCAGATTTCTCAGCGTCAGAGAAATTCTTCTCACCACTTGTAAAAAATATAGCAAAAGAAGAAGGTATCTCTGTTGCTGAACTGGAAGCCATAAACGGTACCGGCAAGGAAGGCAGGATAACCAAGAACGATATATTGGATTACGTGAAGGAAAAATCACAAAATCCAAATGCCAAATCACAAACTGCGGCAGCACCTGCCCAGCCACAGGCTCAGATCCAGCAACCGGCAACCAACAACCAACAACCAGTTCAAAAAGCTGCCCCTGTTTCTGTTAACGCCGGCGACGAGATCGTAGAAATGGACCGCATGCGTAAGCTGATATCAGGTTACATGGTGCAGTCGGTACAGACATCGGCGCACGTGCAATCGTTCATCGAGGTAGATGTGACCAACATCGTGAAATGGAGGGATAAGGTTAAGAATGCATTCGAGAAAAGGGAAGGCGAGAAGCTGACCTTTACCCCGATATTCATGGAAGCTGTGGCAAAAGCGCTGAAAGACTTCCCGGGAATGAACATATCTGTTGATGGTGAGTACATCATCAAAAAGAAAAATATAAACCTTGGTATGGCAGCGGCATTGCCAAACGGTAACCTTATCGTTCCTGTGATCAAAAACGCCGACCAGCTGAACCTTGTAGGTATGGCCAAAGCTGTGAACGACCTTGGTAATCGAGCAAAGCTAGGCAAATTGAAACCGGACGACACGCAGGGCGGAACCTATACGGTAACCAATGTGGGTACATTCGGCAGTGTGTTTGGTACGCCGATCATCAACCAGCCGCAGGTGGGTATCCTGGCCCTTGGCGCGATACGCAAAGTACCGGCAGTTATCGAAACCCCGGAAGGCGACTTCATCGGCATCCGCCAAAAGATGTTCCTTTCGCACAGCTACGACCACCGTGTGGTAGACGGCGCACTTGGAGGGTCATTCGTTAAGCGTGTAGCCGATTACCTTGAAGCATTTGACGTGAACAGGGATTATTAATTTCCTGAAATAATTATACAGAAAAGTCCCGAATTATCGGGACTTTTTGTTATGAATTTGGTTGTAGAAAGTGCAGATTAATACAACTCCGCCAAATAATATATCTGCTTTGTGGTATAATTTTGCTCATCCCTTCCTTTTGTCCCGGAGCAGGTATAGGTTATGGCGCCGTCTTTGTCATGGTTTATTTTCCATACGAATAGCGGTATGCGCAATCCAAATTTTCCGGCTTCATACACTTCGTCGTTTATGCTGAACTTTTTCATTTTTAAGTATTTACATTAAAAGTACGCATTAAATACGGATGGGCGTACTAAAAACATGATTATATTTCACCGAAAAGTGAAAATAAATTATTGTATTCTCTTTGCGTTTTCTATATTCGCCATATTATGGCATAGTTAAGAAAACCTGCCAATCAATTAATCAATAAAACAAAACAATTCAAATGAAAAAAGCAATCAAAATGAGCGCTATGGCTTTGGTAGCCGGTATGATGCTGACGTCTTGCTACACGTACACTACAGTAGTAGGCGATGGTGCAAAGGGCAGCCAGTCGACAACAAAATGGAACCACTATGTACTTTGGGGACTTGCTCCGGTAGGTGTTTCTGACGCAAAACAAATGGCCGACGGCGCTGAAGATTACACGGTAACTACAAGGCAGAGTTTCGTAAACGGACTCCTTTCCGGTATTACATTTGGTATATATTCACCAACGACTACTACAGTTACAAAATAATTTACTCAGGAGGGAGGTTCACCTCCCTCTGTTTTATTACTCGATTTTGAAAAAAGCTATATTCTACATCGCCATTCTCGCTTCGCTGGCATTACTCATAAATATATTCGATATCATTATTAACGACATGGACCGCCTCACACGTTTTGGCTGGGGTTACCTTACAGGCCGAGTTATTCTTCTGGGTATTTTTGTTTTCCTTACATTTTTTATGTTCAGCAAAACCTACGGAAAAAGCGAAGAGTAGTTTCCGGCTTTTAGGTTTTCAGGATAGTTGCCAACTCATCCAGTAAAGCACCTTGCCTTTCATTAATCAAAATTTTGGCTTCTGCCAAAGCAAACCACCCGGCTTTATCCACTTCAGGATAAACTGCTTTCCGGCCGGTTTTTGGCGGCCATTCCATTTCAAAAGTATTGCTGGTTATTTTGGATGCATCCAGATCGCCCTTCGCTGCCCAGCAAAATACTTTTTTGCCGGCTTTTTGGGTGATGGGTTCCAATGCTATAAACGGCTCCTGCGGCCTGTACCCGGTCTCTTCTTTAAATTCCCTTACAGCTGCTTCAACCGGTGATTCATCTTCTAATAATTCTCCTTTCGGTATCGTCCACCATCCTTCATTCTTTTTAGCAAAGAATGGTCCGCCCGGATGCACGAGGAAAAATTGGGTTTCTCCCTCTTCAATTCGGTATAATAGTATTCCTGCGCTTTGTTTCATGGCTTGTTAATCAGTCACTGCAAAAGTGTGGTAATCTTTCCGGAAATAATCATCGGCGGCTTTCCCAAAACGTTGCAGTGTAAAATAATTGAAGGTGCCGCCCACTGCAGCGCCAATGCCGAAAGGTATCAGTCTGCCCAGCGCCGCTCCGCCACGTTTCGAGCCGTACTTGGTTACCAGCTTGCGGCCTATTTTTTGATTCATGCGGTTGCGTATCCTGTCGGTGATATGCTTGTCAAAATGCTGTATGCTTATTTTTTCACCTTTTGCCATTGCCGCCTTTTCCGGAAGCACCACCCCGGACCATATCCCCAGGACTAAGGTAAACTCGTCTTCAAAATCAGTTTCGGTATCGTTGCCATAAATCAGTCCTGTGCCATAACATATCGATGCCATCCAGCGCAGCATCAAAACAATATCAGCCGAAACCGCACCTGCTTCCATAGCAATCTGCGCAGCGGTGCCCAGTCCGGGGATAATGCCGGGCAGGGCAGAGGCTATCCCTACGGATGTGTATTTGTTTCGCAGCTTATTAATGTAAAGCCGCGACAATTCTGCAGGAACCTTGCCGGGATTAGTAAGCCGGAGCATATCCACATCCCTGCGTATATCGTTAAAGGGAGGCATAATGCGGAGAATAAGCTTGTGAAGATCCATCTGGGATTGATTTTAATCTAAAGGTATTGATTAATAGTGCACGCCCTTCCCAAAGCAATATTAAAACATTACCGGGCTATGTGCCTGTCAGGTCGTCAACGATGGCAGCGGAATACTTGTTGAGGTATTTTTCCAGCAGCTTTCCCTGCTTAAAGCTGAGTCTCCACAATACTTTATTGGTAAGGGCATGGCTCCACAGCTCAACATAAAAATTGTCAACAGCATATAGCAGTTTCTTTACTTCCCCTTCCAGGCAGGCATCTATAAGTTCGCCATCGTCCCATAAGATACGGTACTGTTCCTCCTCACTTAATTTCTTATACTCATTTAGTTTCATATGCTTAAAATTACGATTCCTGCTTTAATCTGCAAAAGATTTAAGCTGTTTAGTCAAAACGGCACGTCAATGGATATAGTATCTAATGTTCGCTGTTGGTAAAATTAGCAAATCTTAACTCTTTAAAAATTAAGGAATTATTAGCAATTGCTTGGCAAAAATTAAGAATAGAAAAATGGAACTTGCACCAGTAATCAAAAAGGAAATGTTATGAGACTGCTACTGTTATTACCCAATTTTGCACTGCTGGCCATATCCGGCTACAACCTTTCTGCGGGAAACAATAATCTTGCCGTTACGCTGCTGCATCTTATGGTTATGGCATTGTGCATAACGTTTTCCGCACTGATTGTAAAATCAATGTTTGCAATTAGGTATGTCGAAATCGCTGATACCGAAAATCAGGAGGCGTATGAGGAGCTGAACCTTCAGCATTCATAGCTGTCTGTATAGAGGTTCTTAGTTGCTGAGGTACTTAGGTATTTAGCAAAAGTGAGGGCCTAAAAAAAAGCTTCTATTTTCATGGAAGCTTTTATTATTTTAAGATTCTAAGCATAGGATCTTAGTAACTAAGAACCTCAGTCCCTCAGAACCTTACTTAGCAATATTAACCGCCCTTGTCTCACGGATAACGGTAATTTTTACCTGGCCGGGATAGGTCATTTCGGTTTGTATCTTGTGCGATATTTCAAACGACAGGTTAGAAGCCATATCATCGCTCACTTTTTCACTTTCCACGATTACACGAAGCTCACGGCCCGCCTGTATGGCATAGGCGCTTTTAACGCCCGGGAAGCCATAGGCGATATCCTCAAGATCTTTAAGGCGCTGGATATAGGAGTCAAGCACCTGTCTCCTTGCACCCGGCCTTGCGCCTGATATAGCATCACACACCTGGATAATAGGGGAGAGCATCGATTTCATTTCGATCTCGTCGTGGTGGGCGCCAATAGCGTTACATACTTCTTCTTTCTCGCCATATTTTTCGGCCCACTGCATACCAAGCAATGCGTGCGGAAGGTCGCTCTCTGCATCCGGAACCTTACCGATATCGTGTAGCAAACCTGCCCTTTTGGCAAGCTTAACGTTAAGTCCCAGTTCCGCAGCCATGATACCACAAAGTTTCGATACTTCGCGCGAGTGCTGCAAAAGGTTCTGACCGTAAGAAGAACGGTATTTCATCCTTCCCACGATTTTTATAAGTTCTGGGTGTAGCCCGTGGATACCAAGATCGATCACGGTACGCTTACCTACTTCAATAATTTCGTCTTCAATCTGTTTTGCGGTTTTGCCAACTACTTCTTCAATACGTGCCGGGTGTATCCTTCCGTCTGTAACAAGTTTGTGTAGTGCAAGGCGGGCAATTTCCCTTCTTACCGGGTCAAAACATGAAAGTATAATAGCTTCAGGGGTATCGTCAACAATGATCTCAACGCCCGTAGCAGCTTCAAGTGCGCGGATGTTACGTCCCTCACGCCCAATGATGCGTCCTTTTACATCATCGGACTCAATGTTGAATACCGATACACAGTTTTCTACTGCTTCTTCAGTACCCACACGCTGTATGGTATTGATGATGATTTTTTTGGCCTCCTGCTGGGCGGTAAGCTTGGCTTCTTCAATGGTGTCCTGTATATGCGACATCGCGCTGCTCTTAGCTTCTGCTTTAAGGCTTTCCACAAGTTGGTTTTTGGCATCTTCAGCAGATAATCCTGAGATTACCTCAAGCTGGTCTACCTGGCTTTTGTGAAGCCTGTCTATTTCCTGCTGTTTTTTATCAAGGAATTCAATACGGGTATTGTAGTCGTTTATTTTCGCTTCAGCCTCATCAGCCGATTTTTTAGCCCTTGCAAGCTCGCTCGATACCTGCGATTCCTTGTCGCGTGTCCTTTTTTCAGACTCTGCTATTTTTTTATCCTTGCCCAGTATTACCTGCTCATGCTCTGCCTTTAGCTCAAGGAATTTTTCCTTAGCCTGAAGTAGCTTATCTTTTTTAATAGATTCCGCTTCGGTATTGGCATCTTTAAGTATTGAGGCTGCTTCTTTTTTAGCATTCCTTATAAGGGTGGAAACATTTTTCTTTTCAAGGAATTTTGCGATCCCGAATCCGGCCGCTATTCCTATAATGGCCCCGATGATTATCATTAATGTACTGTCCATAGTTTGGTTTAGGTGTATTTTATATATAAAAAAAAGCCTACATCAGTTGGGTATTGTATAAACTCGATAGGACAAGTTTTGAGCTAACCCGCTGTTCAAGGATCTGCTCGGGGCAGCTTGCTATAGTAGCGGCGATTCACCCATTTTAAAAAATTGGCGTTGAGTTTATCAAATAAGGACTAATGTAGGCAGTATTATTGACGTATGTAAAGAACGTATTTTTATTATTCGGAGAGAAGTCCGCTCAGTTTTTCATCCATCACCCGCAGCCTTGCAAACGCATCTTCAAAGTCGGCCGACTTGTCAATCTGCTTTTGTTCCACCTGTGCCGCAAATTGCAGCGCGCACATGGCAAGCACATCCTGCTTATCTCTTACCGCATAGTTCTCTTCGAACTGGCGTATCATCGCATCAATCTTCTTGGAAGCGCTCCTGAGCCCTTCTTCCTGTGAAGGATCTACCGTTAACGGATACATCCTGTCGGCAATCGATATTTTGATCTTCAGCTTGTCTTCCATTGTTAATCAGAAAGTTGTGCTATGCAATAATCAATTTCGCGTATTAATGAATTTATTTTGAGTTTCGTTTCTCTTTTGTTGTCGTCACTGCCCAGCAATGAATTGGCTATTTTCAGAGATTCGTTCTGTTGCTTCAGCACAGCGATTTCCTCATCCTGCCGGTTAATGACTGCCGCCGAACGTGATATCCCGTTTTCCAGCTCTTGGTTTGCCTGTTGCAGCTTTTCCAGTTTCCGGGCCAGCTTTTCCAGTTTACTTTCAAGAGAATCAACTATTTCGGTTAATCCGCTCATTACAGTCACTTTTCATTACATGATTTTACAAAGTTAATATTACTTTAATTAGAAACAACTGTTTAGTGAAAAAATATGAATTAATTTAAAGTTTCGGTACTATTTTGCAGTGAAAATAAGTTATAAATATAACGTTTGATTACTGTTACACAGATTGTTTTACGGAAATGAACTCGATTTTTTTAGTATATGTGAAGGATGTACAAACCTTTTTAGAAGCCTGTAACGTGTCATTTTCAGCGTTTGGCAAAACACATTTATGTTTAAGATTAACCCAAACCCTTCGGTTTTTTTAACGCTTTTTCCTATTTTCGTCCCATGAGATCATTTTTTTTATTTCTTTTATACGCCTCAGCAGCTTTCGCACAGCAGCAATACCCGCAGGACTATTTCCGTTCGCCGATGGACATCCCCATCCACCCGTCGGGTACTTTTGGAGAGCTTCGCACTAACCATTTCCATGCCGGCCTCGATTTCCGTACCAACCAGAAAGAAGGCCTCCCTGTCTATGCCGCGGCAGATGGCTATGTGTCCCGCCTGAAGGTTTCAAGCTACGGCTACGGCACCGCATTATATATCGACCATCCCAACGGATTTACAACATTATACGGCCATTTGCAGAAATATTCGCCTAAAATAGAGGCATTGGTAAGAGCCAAACAATATGAAAAGCAGTCCTTTGATATCGAGCTGTTTCTAAAGCCTGGCGAACTCACCGTTACAAAAGGTGAACTCGTGGCCCTGTCGGGAAATTCCGGTGGCTCCGGCGGCCCGCACCTGCATTTTGAGTACCGCGATACCAAAACGGAGATGATCATCAACCCGTTGCTTTTTGGGCTTAATAAAAAGATGAAGGATCCCTATGCACCAAAAATACTGGGACTGATAGCCTATCCGCTTAGTGATGATGCCGTGGTAAACGAATCGAAAAAGCCAACGTTAGTAAGTCTTAAGCTCCAGAAAGACGGTACGTACCTGGCCGATAAAATTTCGGCAAAAGGAAAAGTTGGCTTTTCGGTCAGCACTTCTGATAAGTCGACCGGTAGCGTGGGCAACAATGGTATTTTTAAAATACAGACATTCTTCAACGGCAGCCCTTACTTCAATTACGCCTTCAATACATTTGCCTTTGACGAGTCGCGTTACGTAAACAACCTTATCGACTATCCGCGCTATTACGCCACCGGCCAGCGTTTCCAAAAGCTGTTTGTAAAAACGCCATACCCATTATCGCTGCTTAAGGAAAGCGCTTCAAACGGGCAGTTCAATATCGTTCGTGATACGGTAAAAAACTACAGGATAGAGGTAGCCGATTTCCATGGCAACAAAGTCCTCGTAAACGGCAGTATCGAATATTCAGATAAGCCGGCGTCGGTTACAGAGGAAAAGCATATCACACCCTACCTGGTTAAAGTGGGCAATGACCATAATTATACTAAGGACAATGTATCGGTCTTTATTCCTGCCAATGCATTTTACGAAGATTTCTATATGGATTTCAATGTGCGTGATTCCATACTGTACCTGCACAACCCCACCGTGCCCGTGCATACCAATGTCGTGGTGTCATTCGACGTGAGCCACCTTTCGAAAGAGGTGCTGCAAAAAACGTTCATTGCGGGCTTTACGGATAAGAAGATCACCTACAACAGCAGCTATATGGAGGACGGGAAGCTTACCGCAAAAGTAAAGCAGCTGGGTAATTTTAAGCTGGCACAGGATACCACCCCGCCAAAAATTTTTGATATAAGCTTTGCAGAAGGTAAGTGGCTGAGTGACAAGGATGGCTTTTGGTGTAAAATAAGCGACGACCTGTCGGGAATCGCTACTTTTGATGCATTCCTTAACGGAAAATGGGCACTGATGCACTACGATTACAAAACGCGCGTTATATTCCATAATTTCAGCGACAGTATTGTGGATGAAGGCCGCAATGATTTAAAAATCACCGTTACTGATAATGTGGGAAATTCCACTACCTTTGAAACGCATTTTTTCAGAACACAAAATACGGCACCTGTTGAAAAAGATAAATAAACTACTTGTACTGCTGGTCATATTGTTGGGCACCACGGCTTTTGCCCAGAAAAAACCATTTATATACGGAGTCCTCATTGACGAAAACCACAAGCCTATTGAAGGTGTAAATGTGTATTATGCCGATATTGAAGGGACGGTAAGGACGACGACAGACAAAACCGGTTTTTATAAAATTGAACTGCCGGTCAACAGGAAAGTAATCATTTGGTTTGAGCATATCAGTTTTGCACTTTCTTCGATAGAAGGTGAGTTGGGCTGGAACGACAGTTTTCAATTCAACTCTATAATGGTCACCGGGACTAATGAATTAAGAGGCGTATTAATTACCTCCGAAAACGGCAGTAAAAGGGTAGAAGGCCTTACTACAGTAGATCCGGAAGTAATAATTAAGATGGTTGGCCCTAATGCGGGAGTCGAAAATATCATAAAATCAATAGGGCTTGGCGTTACGTTCAACAATGAGCTGAGTACACAATACTCCGTACGTGGTGGTAATTATGACGAGAACCTTGTGTATGTGAACGATGTCGAGATCTACCGTCCGTTCCTTATCCGTTCCGGGCAGCAGGAAGGACTGAGCTTTACCAACAGCAATATGGTAAAAAGCGTTGACTTTTCATCGGGCGGATTTCAGTCACGATTTGGCGACAAGCTGTCATCCGTGCTTGATATTAAGTACCGCAAACCGACAGATTATGCAGCAGCTCTCGAAGCGAGTTTCCTCGGCGGAAGCCTTACCCTCGAAGGTGTTTCAAAAGATAAGAAATGGGCTGCCATAGTGGGTGCGCGCTACCGCGACAACAGCCTTTTGGTCAACAGCCAGGAAACACAGACAAACTATAAGCCCACATTTGCCGATGTGCAGACGATGGTGACTTTTACCCCGAACGAAAAATGGGACTTCAGCTTTATCGGCAATATATCGCAGAACCAGTACAATTACCAGCCGCTCACAAGGCAGACGAATTTCGGTACGGTAGATGACCCCATTGCACTGCAGATATTTTATGAAGGACAGGAAAAAGACCAGTACAAAACCTATTTCGGCGCGTTTACTTCAGAATATAAAGTTTCCGATATTTTCCGTCTTAAATTTATCGGGTCGGCCTACCATACCCAGGAGCAGGAACATTTTGACATCCTTGCGCAGTATGCATTAGGGAATGTAGATACAAGTATAAATTCTGAAACCTTTGGCGCCTGTACCGACTGTGTGTCTGTCGGGTCGCAGCTCAACCACGGGCGCAACGACCTGGATGCGCTTATCGTAAATGCCGAGGTGAAAGGCTACCTTACCTTTAAGAAAAAGCACAACTTCGAATGGGGCGTAAAATATACCCGCGAAGACATCCGTGACAGGCTGGTAGAGTGGGAGGTGGTCGACTCGGCGGGATTCTCGCTAAGGCCGCCGGTTAACGATATTGTACAAAACGACCAGCCATATACCCCTTATAAAGGGCCGCTGGTGCCGTACCAAAATACCAGGGCTACCAATTTTGCCCAGATCAACCGTTTTTCGGGCTATGGCCAATGGAGCTACCGGGATACTATAAACAACAACGTAATTTTTATGAATGCGGGTGTAAGGGCGCACCAGTGGCAGGTAACAGGCGACAATATTGATGGCAAAAGCCAGATCGTTGTGAGCCCCCGCGCGCAGTTTGCCATAAAGCCCAATTGGGGCCGCGACATGGTTTTCCGCCTTTCGGGGGGGCTTTATTACCAGCCGCCTTTTTACCGCGAACTCAGGGATTCCCTTGGTGTTGTTCAGCCGAATGTAAAAGCGCAGCGATCGATACATGTTGTATTGGCAAATGATTACAGCTTTAAGATGGGCGATGGCAACAGGCCGTTTAAGCTGGTTACCGAGGCATATTATAAAAAAATCGATGATGTAAATACCTATACGCTCGAGAATGTCCGCATTCGTTACCGTGCGAATAACGATGCAGTGGCCTATGCCTACGGACTCGATATGCGCCTAAACGGTGAGTTTGTACCGGGCACCGAATCGTGGATCAGCTTTGGTTATATGAGGACGGAAGAAAACATCAATGGCCGCGGCTACATCCCAAGGCCTACCGACCAGCGTCTTAAATTCGGTTTGCTGTTCCAGGATTATGTTCCCAACATCCCGAACCTGAAGATGTACCTTAACCTCGTATATAATACCGGATTGCCGGGCGGGTCGCCATCGTATGCCGATTCGTATGTGTACCAGTCACGCCTGAATGATTACCGCCGCGCCGATGCCGGATTTGCCTATGTGTTTAAGGATATTTACCAGGGCGATAAGATAAAATCGGACAAAGCATGGCTGAAACCTTTCCAGGAGCTTACCCTTGGCCTGGAGATATTTAACCTTTTCAACAACCAGAACGCTATTACAAATACCTGGGTACGCGATGTGTATTCAAAGGCACAGTACGGCATCCCGAATTACCTTACCAGCCGCGTTTTCAGCCTTAAGCTCTCGGCAAGAATATAGTTTTCTGAGGTTCTGAGATGCTGAGGCGCTAAGTTTCTAAGTTTCTAAGGCTCTAAGAACCTAAGAACCTAAGCATCTCAGCACCTAAGTAACTAAGTTCCTTTCTCTATTCAAAACATTTTGCTTATTTTTGGGATATATCTAAATCGTGAAATGAAAAAAGCTGCCATTATAGCCATAACCCTTACATCATTACTGTTTGTAAGCTGCAAGGAAGAAAAGCCCAAGCCTAAAGTGATCTATGAAGACACCAAAGCAGGCACTACTCAGCTTAAAAAAGTGGACTCTGCCCAGATTAAGGTAGCCGACCTTCCCGTTCACATGGAAGGTACAAAATACCTGATTCATCCTGTAGGCGATATAAGGGTGTATGACGACAGTAACCGCAGCTACGGCACCAGCCGCACCAACAGCTCCGTAAGCTATGCGATATCCAACTACAACCGTTTTGAGATAACAGGCTATTTCGAAAACCTGAAATTCCAGCACATCGACTCAACGGCTATGCACCCGCTTACCAATAAAAAGATTCAGATACAAACCGCAACATTCCTTGACGGCATTTCGGCAAAGACAAAGCGGCAGGTGTTGGTGTATACGGTTGTAGATGCCGATACCAACCAGGATGGAAAGGTAGATGCCAATGATATCAGGTCACTGTACATGAGCGATATCAGCGGAAAAGGATTTAAGAAGCTGTCGCAGGACATGCAGGAGCTGATCGACTGGAATATTATCAATACACAAAACAGAATTTACTTCCGTACCATAGAGGACATCAACAAAAATGGTGCTTTTGATAAGAATGACAAGGTGCATTACCACTACGCCGACCTGCTTTCCCCTGACTGGACTGTAACGGCTTACGAACCGGTAAATTAGTTCCGGGTTTGGGGTTCCGGGTTGCCATACAGAACCTATAACCTATAACCGATAACAGCATTATTGGAAATCCGTGTCCATCCGCCAAAATCCGTGTCATCCGCGTTCCTTTAACTGAAAAACTGCGACTGCGACTGAAGACTATATTAAAATGTCACTTTCCAGATCCGACTTCTCAATCTCAAAATCAAAACCCAGCTGCTGCATCAGCTGCATCACCAGTTTTTTGTACCAGTTCTCTGATTTCGGGTGGATGTAAATTTTTTCTATTAAAAGGTTGATGTCAACATCCGTTTTTACTCCTTCATTTATCGAAAGGTTGTGCTCTGTAAGGTCGGCAACAATCCGTACTTCACGCTCATACTGAAAGCTCTTCCGCTTAAAAAGGAACGGGAAAAAACTATTATCGAAAGGGATATATTCTTTTTTGTAATCAATATAATCTACGGCGCCTATATGCTGTTCATAGCGCTGTTCCGGTGCCAGCGCCCGTTGCATACGGCCGATGGTGCTTTGTATAGCGAGGCCTTCATTATTTTTTGTAAAGATCTGCCACATGGCAAAAGACTCGTATTCATTGATGTGCCAACTGCTTACCACTACATTTTTCCGGTGGTTCTTATAATAGTCCAAAAAGTCGGGCTTGTGTTCTGACAGCCTTTTCATTTCCTCAAACGTAGGCTCGCTGAATGTGCCTTCATACTGGTCCTCAAACTTATCCGACCGCGACATAAAAAGCTGCCTGCACAACAGCAGGTCCAGGAACTTGGAGAGGTCCAGGTATTTCCAGACAATGGTGTCAGGATCTGGGAGCGTTATCTGGCCGTTGGGTACATACATATCAGGAGGTATCTTTTGTAAAATTACAAATGTTGCCTCCTTTATTAGTTAAGATAGTGTTTTTATTTTCTAATGGTAATGATAATTTCGATTTGAAGTAGTTCCTCTCTCCGCACAGTCACTGCGAGGCACGAAGCAGTCTTTCCTTCAGGCAGCAGCTTTTGTTGTAGCAGAAAGATCCCTTCGTGCCTCGATGACAGCCATGCGACTAAACATTTTTATAAACTTTATAAATGAGCGCAACATTTATAGTAGATAAACTCCTGCCGCAATTCTTATAAGATCTTTAAAATGATCAATTTTATAATCGGCTTCACGGGCATCCTGGGCGTTTTGTTTATCGTAAAGCACGGTAGGTATGCCAAGTTCTTTTGCTGCCTTTATCTCGCTTTCGGGGTCGTCGCCCACTACCAGCACTTCTTCCGGTTTATAATCAAAACGCTGCAATATACCGGCAAACACTTCTTTTTTGCTTGATTTTGTAGGGTCAACCACATGAACTTCCTTAAAATCAGGTTCAATGCCCATCTGCTTTATCTTGCTCATCTGCATTTTCAGGAAACCGGTAGTCACCAAAAAGCGTTCCCCGGGAATATTCTTTATCTCAGGATAATCCTCAAAGGTGTCAATCATCTCATCATAAACGATCTCTTCCTGCAGGGCGATCCCTTTCGCGGTAAGCGTATCACTGAAGTTATGCCTTGCAGCCACAAGCCGGAAAGGCGTCCTCATAATAGCTTTCCTGATGGCATCGAAATCATTATCGTGCTCGCCACTCTCCGCTATCAGATTGAATAATGGCCCAAACAGCTTGTCGCCAATTGCACTTACGGGATAAATAGTATTGTCAAGGTCGTAGATAATCGCTTTAACAGGCATATAATGGTATTTTTAATTTTAATGACAAAGATACTTCATAAAGAAAATAGCCGCAAACCTGCAGCTATTTCTTAATTTTATTTTATAATCCGTGGAATTTATTTATTACGAGTGAAGCTCAATCTGAAATCTACAATCTGAAATCTGAAATGATTACTCGAAGGATTGCATCATCACCAGCTTCTTATAAGTACCATTATGGTTAATAAGCTCATCATGTGTTCCCTGCTCTACGATTTTTCCTTTTTGCATTACCACGATCTTATCGGCCTTTTGTATGGTCGAAAGCCTGTGGGCAATGACTATAGATGTACGGTTCTGCATCATGTTCTCCAATGCCTGCTGTACCAGCCTTTCGCTTTCGGTATCCAGGGCGGAGGTAGCCTCGTCAAGGATCATGATAGGCGGGTTTTTCAGTACGGCACGGGCAATGCTGAGGCGTTGTTTCTGCCCGCCCGAAAGCTTGTTCCCGCTGTCACCAATATTGGTATTGATGCCTTCCGGCAGGTCTTTCACAAATTCGTAGGCATTGGCAATTTTCAATGCATCAAGGATCTCTTCATCGGTAGCATCAGGTTTGCCCAACGACACATTATTCCTTACCGTATCGTTAAACAGGATGCTATCCTGTGTTACAAGCCCCATAAGGCTCCGCAATGAGTGAACGGTACAATCGCGGATATCAATACCATCGATGCTGATGCTGCCCTCCTGTACGTCGTAAAAACGCGTTAGCAGGTTAGCAATGGTGCTCTTTCCGCTGCCGGATTGTCCTACCAAAGCTACAGTCTGGCCTTTTGGTACAGTAAGCGAGAAATCTTTCAGTACGTTTTCTTCCTCATATCGGAAATTGATGTTTTCAATTTCTATGCTTCCTTCAAAAGAAGTTTTCTCAATAGCTTTAGGCTTGTCATGTATTTCAATGTCGGTCTCCAGCAAATCTACGATCCTTTCTGCGGAAGCGCTGCCCCGTTTAAGGCTGTAGCTCGCCTTCGATATATCTTTGGCTGGGGTAAGGATGTTGTAGGCAAGGAGGATATAGCCTAAAAAGAAGCCTGCTTCCATGGTCTGGTCTTCAAAAACAAGATAACCGCCGTACACCAGCAATACGCCTATCACGATAATTCCCAACAGCTCGCTAAGCGGTGAGGCAAGGTTTTGCCTGTTCGATACCGTGTTAGAGTACCTGAAAAGCCTTTGGTTGATGTTGCCGAATTTTTCCCTGAACAGCCCTTCGGCGGTAAATGACTTGATCACCTTAAGGCCGCCAACCGTCTCTTCGAGTGTGGCCAGTACCTGCCCATGTTCCTGCTGCACCCGCATTGACTGTTTTTTAAGCGACTTGCCCACCTTTGATATGATAAATCCTGCCACGGGAAGGAATACAAATACAAACAGGGTAAGCTGGTAGCTGAAGATCGCCATTGATATGAGTGTAAAGAGTATCGTTAGGGGTTCCTTCACGATCATCTCCATGTAGTTCATGAACGAAGTGCTCAGCTCATTTACATCGGTTGTCATTTTGGCAATCACATCGCCCTTAGTGGTTTGCGAATAATAGGCAGATGGAAGCCTTGTAATTTTGCCATACATCGCCATCCTAATATCTTTTACCATACCGTTACGCAGGTGCGTGATATAGTAAAGCGCCATGTAATTGCACAGGTTCTTCAGCAGGAAGATTGTAATGATCGTTCCGATGATGAACATCAGTACGGTAAACTCCCCATGTTCCTTTATCTCTGTAGTGAGGGAATAGTTCAGGGAGTTCTCCAGGTAGGTTTTTAAATGAGCAAAGTCTTCATATACGGGTTTTGCAACATCTTTCTTGTCGTCAAAAATAACCTTCAGAACAGGTATTACCGCGATCAGCGACATCGTACTGAAAAGTGCATACAATATATTGAAGAAGATATTCAGTGCTATCTGCTTTTTGTACGGCTTCGCAAAAGGGTAAATTTTGGTGTAGTAGCTCATTAATTAAACAAGGTTCATTTCTTCTGTTATGTTTTTTATCTTCTTGTCCAGCGAAGCCTCTACAGCCTTAAAGTTTGTCACATCGTCAAGCGGTGCGTTCACACTGAAATAGAATTTTATCTTTGGCTCCGTTCCGCTCGGGCGTGCACATATTTTCGTACCGTCTTCAAGGTAATAGATAAGCACATCACTTTTCGGAAGGGTAAGTGTTTCTTCTTCGCCGTTCAAAAGGTTTTTGGCAGTAGATGCTTTATAGTCTTCTACCATCAGCACACGCTGACCATTGATCTCGGTAAGCGGCTTCTCGCGCATTTGTATCATCATGTTGTTGATCTCCGCCGCGCCTTCCATACCTTTTTTGGTAATAGATATAAGGTACTCTTTATAGAAGCCGAATTCAACAAATAGTTTCAGCAGCTCCTGGTATAGTGAGCTTGCATTGGCTTTTGCCTGTGCAGCGATCTCGCAAAGCAGCAGGGTAGAGGTCACGGCATCCTTATCGCGCACTGCATCGCCTACCATAAATCCAAAGCTTTCTTCGCCACCGCCTATGAATTCCTGTTCTGGGAAATCCTTGATCATCTTGGCGATCCATTTAAAGCCTGTAAGCCCCACTTTGCATTCTACACCATAGGCAGAAGCCAGTTCCATCATCATCGGTGTGGATACTATAGTCGATCCCACAAATTGCTTTCCGTCAATTTTGCCTTGTTTTTTCCATTGCTCCAAAAGGAAATGTGTCATCAGTACCATCGTCTGGTTACCATTAAGCAGGGTCATGATGCCATTGCCGTTACGCACAGCCACACCAAGGCGGTCACTGTCAGGGTCGGTGCCTATAACGATATCAGCATTCACTTCGTCAGCCAGCGCAATTGCCATAGACAATGCTTCCGGCTCCTCTGGGTTCGGCGATTTTACTGTTGGGAAATCCCCGTCAGGTTTAGCCTGCTCTGCTACGATATTCACATTGCTGTAGCCAGCGTCTTCAAGAAGGTCGGGTATCAGCGTTACCGATGTGCCGTGCAATGGGGTATATACTATTTTCAATGCATCCTTCGCTTCCTGCGGGGTGTTGAAAGAAGCATTGATAAGCGACGAACGTATAAACGCATTATCCATTACTTCGCCTATATATTCGATAAGGTTTTCATTAGCATTGAAATTGATCTGGCCGTATTCAAGCGCTTCGATCACGTCGATTACCTCTTTGTCCTGTGGCGGAACCAACTGGCCGCCGTCTTGCCAGTATACTTTGTATCCGTTATATTCCGGTGGGTTATGCGATGCTGTAAGCACGATCCCTGCATGGCAGCTGAGGTGTTTTACTGCGAACGAAAGTTCAGGGGTAGGGCGTAAATCTGAAAAAAGGAATACTTTTATCCCGTTAGCCGAAAAAACATCCGCTACCGTTTTGGCAAGCGTATCACTGTTGTGGCGGCAGTCGTAGGCAATAGCCACTTTAAGCTCCTCGCTGGGAAAAGATTTCTTCAGGTAATCAGAAAGGCCCTGTGTCGCCTTCCCAAGGGTATATTTATTGATGCGATTGGTGCCCGGACCCATTATGCCGCGCATGCCACCGGTTCCGAATTCAAGGTTCTTATAAAAACTGTCTTCAAGCTCTTTTGGCGAAGATGCCATCATTTCCTGAAGTGACGTGTGTGTTTCATTGTCGAAAACCGGCGTTAGCCATACATTTACTTTGTCAAGTATTGATTTGTCAATTTCCATTTTACTATATTTTAAGGAATGTAAATTTTGGGTTTATTTGCTAAGGTACAAAACTGGAACTTATAAAGTTTCGCTAATTTTATAGCGTTCCTCATTGTTTTTCGTCCGGAGTATTATTTCACCTAAAAAGCCCGCCAGAAATAGCTGCGTACCGATGATCATGGTTACCAGCGCAATATAAAACCACGGATTGTTAGCTACGAGCATCGCTTTTTCATGATGGTACAATTTGTACAGCTTCATGGCGCCTATGTATGCAGCCGACCCCAGTCCGATAAGGAACATCAGTACGCCCAGCGCCCCGAAAAGGTGCATCGGCCTCTTGCCGAAACGCGACAGGAACCAGATAGTTATAAGGTCGAGGAAACCGTTGATAAACCGTTCCATGCCAAATTTGGTCGACCCGTATTTCCTGGCCTGGTGCATTACCACTTTTTCGCCTATTTTGGCAAAGCCCGCGTTTTTGGCCAATACCGGTATATAGCGGTGCATTTCGCCCGATACCTCAATATTTTTTACAACAATATTCTTGTATGCCTTAAGGCCGCAATTGAAATCGTTCAGCTTTACTCCCGATGTTTTCCGGGCTGCCCAGTTGAACAGTTTGGAAGGCATGTTCTTGGACAGGATAGAGTCATACCGCTTCTTTTTCCAGCCCGACACAAGGTCAAAGCCGCCGCTGGTAACCATACTGTAAAGCCCGGGAATTTCTTCGGGGCTGTCCTGCAGGTCGGCATCCATAGTGATGATTACATCGCCCTGTGCCTTTGCAAAACCGGCATGCAGCGCCTGTGATTTCCCATAATTCCTGTGGAAGCGAATGCCTTTTATATTCGGGTTTGTAACACCAAGCTGCTGTATGATGTTCCAGGAAGCGTCGGTGCTGCCATCATCTATAAAGATAACCTCATAGCTGAAATTGTTTTCGGCCATGACCTTTACGATCCACTGGTGTAATTCTGAGAGCGATTCTTCCTCGTTTAAGAGGGGTATGACTATAGATAGATTCATTTATTGATTAAAAGCTCCCGGATTTTCTTTTTTTATTATCGCGCCAACAATCAGTGATATTATTAGCCCAATAATAGCATACATCACGATAGAGACAGGTATTAAAGCATAGGGCCTAAGGAAAATTTCTGTAAATTCAAGGCTCATTTTCATTTGATCAGATGTCATTCCCGGTTGGCTGGCCAGTGAGATTTTGGTTTGTTCCAAAATTTGTGCTTTTGCCTCAGGAATGATGAAGTAAAAAATAGATGTAACAACTGAAGATACTAAGGCGGCGATCACCATTGTTGAAACTCCACCCTTTAGGCTTTGACCAAATGAAATATATCCTCCGTTTAATTTATTTTTAAAGTTATTACATGCTAAAAATATAAACAAAAATGGTAAAATCAGATTATTCATAAGTCCCATAGCTATACCTATCCCTTTGTTTTCGGCGGAATTAAGTGCTAATGTATAAGATAGTACAAATTCCAATACAAGTATTACCCCGAATATAACTCCGTATGGAATTGTTGATTTTGCGAGAGAAGCTCCCTCAACCCTACTTTTACTATTCTCCATTTCTTATCGTTTTATGGTTTATCGTACAAATATACTAATTCCAATATTATGAGTCGCGAAAAAATCCGTACTGTTACACTTAAAAAAAGAAGCGCATCACTTTGATTATTAAAAAATAGTTGTACTTTTGCACACTCAAATAAAATGTTTAAACAAAAAGCTGTAAGCCGTTTATACCTTTCAATTAAGAAAGCTTCAGGATGGGCAGCAGCCAAACAATAAAAATTTACTCAAGATGAAAAAAGGTATTCACCCGGAAAATTACAGATTAGTGGCATTCAAAGACATGTCGAACGACGAAGTTTTTATCACTAAATCTACAGCAGACACTAAAGAAACAATCACACACGAAGGAGTTGAATATCCGGTAGTGAAAATGGAGATATCCAGGACTTCACACCCTTTCTACACAGGTAAATCAAAACTTATCGACACTGCAGGACGTATCGACAAGTTCAAAAATAAATATGCTAAATTCAGCAAAGAGACTAAAACTGAAGAATAGTTTTTATCTTTTATATATACAGAAGCCTTCCCGAAACGGAGGGCTTTTTTTTTGGATAGTTGCAAAGTTGCTGAGAGACAAAGTAGCAAAGTTTTCTGGTGTTCTGAAAATAATTTTTGTTCCATATGAAATATTAAATGATTTTGCATTAGACATTGCAGTGTTACATCTCTACAGCGGAAATATTATATAACGGTTACATGATGAAACATTAAGGTAGAGGCGTTGCATTGCAACGTCTAACATTATGGATAGATCAAATTCATGTCAAATAGTAATTAAATAATTCTTCAACTCAGCCACTCATCCACTCTGCTACTTTGAAACTTTGTAACTTTGCGACTTTGAAACTTCAAAAACTTTACCGTAATTTCGTGTCCTAAACCAGCAAACAATGAACTACATTCTTTTTGACGGTACCGTACGCAACGCGCTGCTGCCGTTTACTTTCACCAGGCCGGTGGCCGATATCCGTGTGGGCATACTTACCATCCGTGAAAAGTGGGAGAAATACCTTGGCTATACCACGACCACGCTTACCGAAGAATATCTTATGGAGAAATTCCCAATGGTGGAGATGGAAGAGAATGTAATGATAAATGCCTCTTTCTTTCCCAATGAAGTCCTGTCCGAAATGGTACAGTCGCTTGAAGCCAACCAGGCTATTTTTATAGGGGAGGAAGTAATCGCCTTTCATACTACAGATACCCAGGAAGAAGTCGATTTTGATACGTACGAGATCATTGAATATACCGAAAGCTGCCTGCGCATAGAGAATCCGTGGGACATTTTCGCTAAGAATGATGCCGCCATCCGTGAGGATTTTGAGCTGCTGACCGAAGGACGTACCTCGCAGCCCATACCGGCAAGTGTAAATACCATAGCTCCCGAAAATATTTTTATTGAAGAAGGCGCCAAACTGGAATTCGTTACCCTAAACGCATCCACCGGGCCTATATATATAGGTAAGAATTCCGAGATCATGGAGTGCTCCGTGATTCGCGGACCATTTGCATTATGCGAAGAAGGCCAGGTAAAGATGGGTGCTAAAGTATATGGCGCTACCACAGTGGGGCCACACAGCAGGATAGGCGGGGAGGTAAGCAATTCGGTGCTGTTCGGTTATTCTAACAAAGGGCACGATGGCTTTTTAGGTAATTCTGTCCTGGGCGAATGGTGCAACCTTGGCGCTGATACCAACAACTCCAACCTGAAGAATAACTACGAAGAAGTAAAGCTTTGGAGCTACGAGAAAGGGATATTCGCAAAAACCGGATTGCAGTTCTGCGGCCTTATGATGGGCGACCACAGCAAATGCGGCATCAATACCATGTTCAATACAGGAACCGTAGTTGGTGTAAGTGCGAATATCTTCGGTAGCGGCTTCCCGCGTAATTTTGTACCGAGCTTCTCTTGGGGCGGTGCTTCGGGCTTTACGGTTTACCTTCCCAAAAAAGCTTTTCAAACAGCAAAGATCGTGATGTCAAGGCGTAAGATCGAATTCACCGAACAGGATGCTGCCATACTGGAGCATGTATTCGAGGCGACCAAAGAGTGGAGAAAAGAGGAGTAATATACCAATTGCTTAATTTTTAAATGTAGCAATTAATACATCTGATCGTAACTTAACCACATAGGCACATAGCTAATTACCGACCACAAAGATCTTGAAAAAGTGTATTTGTAGAAATCACAGAACTGAAGCTACGCTTCCCTATGTGACAATATGTTTCCTTTTAAAGCTATGAAAACTATGTATCTATGTGGTTAAATTTAAAATATCAAAGAATAACAATTGGCAAATCGTAAAAGAAGGTCCGGTTCGGGAATAGCGGTATCACTATTGATGCTGGGTTTTGCCGTGTACTTTGCTTTTTTCAGGAACGCACCCACTAATTCTTCACCTGAAAAGGAACGTTTAGAAAAACCTGTAAAGGCAAAGAAAGCAAAAAAGGAGAAGGAGCCGCTACGCTATCTTACTGTTTTTGAAGGCAAGGTCATCGGGATAAAAGACGGCGATACGTTCGAAATATTATACGACAGCATCCCCGAAAAGGTCCGCCTTGCGGAGATCGACTGCCCGGAGAAATCACAGGCATTCGGAAAAAATGCCAGACAATATGCCTCCGATCTTTGTTTCGGGAAAACCGTTACCGTAACTTCTACGGGCAAGCGCGACCGTTACGGAAGGGTAGTGGGCACAATCGTTACACAGGACGGCATTAATGTAAATGAAGAACTCGTGAAGGCCGGTTTTGCATGGCATTATAAGCAATACTCCAAAAGCAAAACACTGGATGCTATCGAACAGCAAGCCAGGGATAAAAAACTTGGCCTATGGGCAGATAAAAACCCCGAAGCCCCATGGGAATGGCGGAAGGAAAGACGGAGAAAGTAGGCAATCGCAGTCCCGGTTGGCCAGCATCAATAAAAATAATCAATCCTTCCTCACCCTTTTTAAAACCAATAAATTCAACGGATTGATCCCCAAACCCGACACATTGTTTCGTGTAAACCGTGAAGCCTTGTCATAAAATAACGGAATAACCGGCGCTTCTTCCATTACCAGGGCATCCATTTGCTTGTAAAGTTCCTGGCGTTTTTTGTCATTTGTTTCAAGGAATGCGGCTTCGTACAATTTATCGAATTCCTCGTTTTTAAAATGCGTATAATTCGGTCCGCCCGGTGAGAAATTCTTGCTATAGAAAAGCGACAGGTAGTTTTCGGCATCGGGATAATCAGCTATCCAGCTTGCCTTGAAGAACGAAACCTTCCCTGTGGATATCGCCTGCGTTAGGGTAGAAGGCGGGTTCACATCGACTTGTACGTTCAGCCCGATCTTTTGCCATTCGCGCTGCAGGTATTCGGTAATATCAAGGTAAGAGGCGCTGGTGCTTATCTGAATTTTTGGGTTGGTGTCGCCCGTTTGCTTTTTATAATCAGCAACCAGGGCTTTTGCTTTGGCAATATCAAAATCATAGCCTTTCGCCCCGAAACCGGCCAGCCCGCTTGGTATCATTCCGCTTGTAGCGCCGATTCCCATATTGTTGCGGAGGAAAAGTATCATCTTATTGCGGTCAAAGCCATAGTTCAGTGCTTGGCGGATGCGCTTGTCTTTCACTGCTTTGTCAGTTCCGTCAAGGCGGAAACCCATGTACTCCGTATTCAGGTACGGCCCGGTTATCATCTTTACATCTTTCCTGTATTTCGGTTGTAGCTCGCCTTTCGGGGTCAGTATCTCGTCTTTATACGATGGGTCGAGACCGGAAACAAAATCCAGCTTGCCCTGTACGAATTGCAGGAAGCCGCTCTGCTTGTCGGGAAGGAAGGTAATCGCTACGGCTTCCATATACGGCAGCTGCACGCCTTTTTCATCCTTCTCAAAATACATCGGATTTTTCCGCAGCACCAGCTTCACGTTTTCTTCCCAAATTTTAAACTGGAATGGACCGGTGCCAATAGGGTTCGCCCTGAAATCATAACCGGATTTATCAAATGCCTCGTGAGGAACCACTGATGCATATTTCATGGTCAGCAGTCCGAGGAACGCAGGAAAAGTTTTGGACAGCTTTATCTCAAAAACCGTATCATTTACAGCATGGAAGTTCTCCACATTCTGCAATATCCAGCGCCCGGGTGCTGCAATTTCCTCATCCAAAAGGCGGTTCAGGCTGTATTCAAAATCTTTTGCAACAACCGTCCGCGTACTGTCCTTCCCGAAAAGGACACTTTTATGAAAATACACATCATTGCGCAGCGTAAACGTATAGGTTTTGCCATCCGGCGAAATGTCCCAGGATTTGGCAATATCGGGTTTGATGTTGAGACTGTCATCCAGTTGTACCAGTCCGTTGAAAAGCTGGTTGCACACCCAGATGGACGGGCGTATTTTTGCGAATGCCGGGTCAAGCGAATTGACGGCGGCGTTCTCATTATAGCGGAAAACGAGGTTGTCGCGGGACTCTTCTTCCTTTTTAGTACAGGAAAAGAGGAGTGAAAGTATAAATAAGGAAAATAGTGTTTGAAGTATTTTTACCAGATTCGAACGGTATGTTATATTAGACTTTTGCTTCATCGAGGCGCTTTTTGATCTCCATAGCCTGCTCCTTTACTTCTTCCCAAGTATAGCCTCTTTCTTCCCCGGAATCATATTTTGCAGACCCTTCTTCAAGTATTGCTATCTGTTGATCTGATAGTCTGTAGCTGTAATTATTCTCCTCAGCCATAATTTCCATAAGTTTTTCAATTACGGTTACATCCTCCAATTGTGTTATCCACTCAATGAGTCCCAGTTTATCTTTTTGCAGCTGAACAGTTTGCATACTCGTGGCTTTTATGTTGAGTTACAAATATAATGAATTGTACATTTTATTTACTGGCAAATTGTATGTAAATTTGCAGGCTTATTCGGAAAGCTTTACAGCTAATGCTCATGGAACAAAAGAAAAAAGTCGCTTTTTATACGCTTGGATGCAAACTGAATTTTTCGGAGACATCTACTATCGCACGCAGTTTTCAGGACGAGGGTTTCGACCGCGTTGATTTTGAGGAGGTAGCCGACATGTATGTCATCAATACCTGCTCAGTAACCGAGAACGCCGATAAGCAGTTCAAGCAAATTGTAAAGAAAGCGCTTAAGAATAATGATAAGGCCTTTATTGCCGCAGTTGGGTGCTATGCCCAGCTAAAGCCCGAAGAACTTGCCGCTGTTGATGGTGTCGACCTGGTGCTTGGCGCGACAGAGAAATTCAAGATCACCGATTACATCAATGACCTTTCCAAAAACGATATGGGCGAGGTGCATTCCTGCGAAATTTCCGAAGCCGATTTTTACGTGGGAAGCTACTCCATTGGCGACCGTACCCGTGCTTTCCTGAAGGTGCAGGACGGCTGCGATTATAAATGTACCTATTGTACCATTCCGCTGGCAAGGGGTATTTCACGTAGCGATACGCTGGAAAATGTATTGAAGAATGCTAAAGAGATCTCTCAGCAAAATATAAAAGAGATAGTCCTTACCGGCGTAAACATAGGCGACTATGGCAAAGGTGAGTTCGGTAATAAAAAACACGAGCATACTTTTTACGAACTGGTTCAGGAATTGGATAAGATAGAAGGTATCGAACGCCTCCGAATCTCATCTATCGAGCCGAATTTGTTGCGTAATGAGACCATTGAATTTGTATCGAAGAGCCGTACTTTTGTGCCGCATTTCCATATACCATTACAATCGGGCAGTAATGATATATTGAAGCTTATGCGCCGCCGCTACCTTCGTGAGGTTTATACTGAGCGCGTGAACAAGATACGCGAAGTGATGCCGCATGCCTGCATCGGTGTAGATGTTATTGTGGGCTTTCCGGGAGAGACCGATGAGCATTTCCTTGAGACGTACAACTACCTTAACGAAATGGATATATCCTACCTGCACGTATTCACCTATTCCGAAAGGGATAACACACCTGCTGCCTCCATGCCGGGCGAAGTTGCAGGTAATGTTCGCTCCAAGCGAAGCAAAATGCTGAGGGGATTATCGGTTAAGAAACGCAGGGCATTCTACGAAAGCCAGTTGGTTACCACACGTACTGTACTTTTCGAAAGCGAAAATAAAGAAGGCTACATCCACGGCTTTACAGAGAATTACGTAAAAGTAAAAACCCCATGGAACCCGGAACTGGTAAACACGCTTCATGAAGTAACACTTACCAAAATTGACGATGACGGCTCTGTAAGGATCGAATTCGTACAGCCTGTTGTAGAAATTTCTAAAAGTGTTTTTGAGGGGTTGTCAGCTTAGTAACTCCTGAATTTCCCTTTCAGCCTCTTCATCAGTCAAATAATTTCCTTCTTCATACTCCTTTATGGATTGAAGTATACTTGCTCTTTGATCTTCGGTGAATTCGATTTTCTTCATAACGTCTTTGAAATGTTATACCTGCGAGGTCTTAAAGACATAAGTGTTCGGAAGACTTTAAACCATATTAGATAGTGGTATTTTGCTTGGATCTCCATCGCAGATTACCACTATTTCTTTTATTATTTCCATATTTAATTCTTCCACGAACTCGTA
>NZ_JBBYHR010000012.1:0-113872 GCF_038289855.1 Flavobacterium arundinis | reverse complement strand
TACGAGTTCGTGGAAGAATTAAATATGGAAATAATAAAAGAAATAGTGGTAATCTGCGATGGAGATCCAAGCAAAATACCACTATCTAATATGGTTTAAAGTCTTCCGAACACTTATGTTTTTAGAACCTTGTAGGTTTTAAATAATAGTTTAAGAATGTACTCATGCCTTTACAGGCTTATTTTAATTTAAGAATGCAGAAGACGAAAAAGATACGCGGGCATAAAAGGCGCCTCAAGCAAATAGAATACTGGAAGCAGTTCCATCTTTCAACAAACCTGAATGAGATATTATATAAATGGCAAGATCATTATGCTAAAATAAGGATATATCCGTGGAACGGATTTACAACAGGCAATAGCCACGTTCCTGAACCAAGAGGAAAAACAAGGGAGGCTATGCTTAACGGACTTTTTGATATTTATGAAAACTGGAAGATGCAACTTGACAAAATGGGCGAACCCTATTACTTAAAAATATGGCTTTACGAGCCAAACTTCAGTAAATCAGAAGTTGTATGCGCTATAAGAGATAAGCTTCATAAATATGACAATACTTTTTTAGAAGCTGAGAATAACGCAGTTTTAAAAACTGAACCGTATGGAAGCGCACGATTTAAAATCGAAGCCATGGAATGGGAGCACAATATCGAAGAAGAACACCATACTAATTTTGTAGGTGAACCCGGAGACTACGCTTCCCTTGATGACTTTAATGCATCAAGGCAGTTTTTAAAGCAGATGCTGAAGAAACCGCACCGTACAACTATTTATGAAGAACCTATAGGTGATATTACCGAGTTTTATTCCTTTAAAAGAGGGAACGTGTGGATTGGTGGTGACTAAAAATCTTTTTACCATCAATACCTATTCCTGAACCATACCTTCTGCCATTCCCTTTTCAATACCAAAAAAGCAACCTGTTCGGATAGTTCTACAAGGTCGGAGCCGTCGAGTGATTTTATGTCTTTTTCAGGAACATCAATGATGTATAGGAGGTTAAGGTATTCGGCGAATTTGTGCTGGATCAGGCTGTATATTTTTTCATGTATGCTTAGCTTAAGCTGTATGGGCGAAGTGTCCATAGGCAGGTCGATCGTTTCATTGGCGAGGGCAAAGTCCTTATTAAGCTGCTCGACCAGCTTGATGTACAGTTGTTCCTTTTGCGCTTCGCTGAGGAGCAGGTCGGTGTTTTGCGGTGAGGTAAATGTCATTATTATGTTTTATTAGCCCGTTTCCTTTTATCCCAAAGAAACAAAATTTTAGCAAGGATTACGTCTCCACCAGTATAAATAAATAAGGACCCTACAGGCGGGTTGGCAGCCGGGAGGATACCAAATATAATGGGCTTCCATACCCAACAGCCAAAGGCTGTACCTGTAAATTCTATAAAAACGCAGTAAAGGGCAATCCAGTAATACAGGGGATCCCATTTTTTTCGCCTAAGTACTAAAAAAAAGAAAATCCCGAATATCAGAGAGAACACATCGCCCGCGATTGCTAATGCCCCAATGAAGATTATTATAAAAATAGCCGGAAATATAATGCTCAAATGTGTGGCGTTCTTTTGTGTCAGCGCAGCCTTTGCCAAAATGTATCCGGACGCATATACCAATGCATGCCCAAAAGGAACATATAGGGGTATGGCATCCCCTTTATAATTGTACATCCCTAAAGCGTCGGAACACAACAGCTCTCCAAGATAGGACAGCGGCACCATGACGAACATCAGTCTTTGCAGTTTCCTGCCTACCGAATTAAAAAGGAGTAAGAAATACGCAATAAACAGTACATTAGCAACCTGCCGGCCATCAAAATACGCCCCCATAAACTGAACCGAATCTATGCCCAGCCCGGCAACGATAAATAGAAAGAATGAAAACGCCAGCCAAAGCTGCATGGTTTTCAGTTTTGGGCTTTCGTAAACAGGCCCGGGAAGCGCTATCGCAGTAAGCGTTTTAAGCATTCCTACCCATCAGGTTTTTGCCAAACGCCCGCAGCATCTGTTTTTTTTCTATGCTGATATCCATTTTTTCCAAAGTATCAAAAGCTTTGAGGGTATATTCCTCAATAGCCTGTTTGGTCGTAGTATCGGCCCCTGTATGCCTGAAAATGTTTTTTACCGCAACAATCTTGTCGCTATGGTCTTCCGGATGTAGGGCAAACCATTGCAGCAGGTTTTCCTTTTCATAAGCATTAGCCTGTTCCAGCGCTTTCAGGTACAGGTAGGTTTTTTTGTTCTCAATGATATCGCCGCCCACCTGCTTGCCGAACGTTTCCGGATCGCCAAAAGCATCGAGGTAATCGTCCTGCAACTGGAACGCGATCCCGAGATTGAGTCCGAAGTCATAAATAAGGTCACAGTTCTCCTGCGAAGTTTGCGCTACAATAGCCCCCATTTTCATGGCAGCGGCTACGAGCACGGCAGTTTTATATTCTATCATTTTCAGGTACTCCGGCAGGGTAACATCATCACGCTGCTCAAAATCAACATCCCATTGCTGTCCCTCACAGACTTCCAGCGCGGTTTTGCTGAACAATTTTGCCAGTGAGCGGAAGACCTGTGGCTCATATTCTTCAAAATGGCGGTAGGCTAATATCAGCATCGCGTCACCGGAAAGGATACCTGTGTTGAGGTCCCACTTTTCGTGTACCGTCTGGTGGCCGCGGCGCAGTGGCGCATCATCCATAATATCATCGTGCACAAGCGAGAAGTTGTGGAATATCTCGACCGCTATTGCAGCAGGAAGGGCTTCCCGGCAGTCGGCATCAAAGACCTCAGCAGCCATCAGCGTGAGCACAGGCCGCATGCGCTTGCCCCCCAACGATACTATATATTGTATGGGACGGTACAGGTTTATGGGTTCTTTCTCTAAGGAAGTGGTTGCGAAATAATCGGAAATGATTTGCTGGTAATGCCCTATCGGATGCATGTAACTATTTTTTTTGCTAAGGTACTGCTTTCGACATTCCTGATAAAAATTTTAGCTACGAATTACACAAATTTTCACTGATCCTATATTACGATGATAATATCATTACGGGCATCAATTTGTCTTCGCAGCTGTTTTTCAATCGTTTGAAATAGAACAATCGTTAAATAAAATAAAAAACTTTGGAAACTTTTTAGGTTTTAAAAGTTTCCTACTCTACCTTTGACCCAAATTTTAGAGGACAGAATGAAAGAGACGATTTTAAGTAAAGCAACTGATATGTTCCTTACGCTGGGTTTCAAGAGCGTTACCATGGATGACATTGCCAATGAGCTGGGTATATCCAAAAAAACGATTTACCAGCATTACAGCAATAAAAATGACCTGGTGGAAGCCAGCACCATGCACCTGTTCGGGACTATATCGCAGGGCATTGATACTATAAGGGAAATGGATAAGAATTCGATTGAGGAGATATTCATTATAAGGAGCTTTATGAAGCAGCACCTAAACAATGAAACCGCATCGCCGTTTTACCAGCTGCAAAAGTTTTTTCCAAAGGTATTTTCCTGCCTCCGTACAAAACAATTTGAAAAAATGAACGGCTGTATGGTAGAGAATCTTCAAAAAGGTCTGGACAATGGCATTTACAGGCCGGAGATCAATATAAATTTTATATCGCGGATTTATTTTACCGGACTGACAGGCATTAAAGACGCTGACATATTCCCATCTGATATTTTTGATGTGGATGATGTAACAAAACAGTACCTCGAATATCATTTACGTGCCATCGTAACTCCGAAGGGACTGGAAATACTGGAAAAATTTATTAAATAGTTTTAACATTATTTTAACATTTGTAAATATAAAAAACAAGCTAAATTTGCATTGACAAAAATGTCAAACAAAATAGTTAAACAAATATGTCAGCAAAAGTAACCGATCAGGATACAGAGAAATTGATAAAAGATACTGCGCTGAGAGTCTTCTTCGCCGAAGGGCGCTTTAATGCGACCACACAGGAGATAGCCGATGCTGCAGGAGTGAACAGGACACTGATAAATTACTATTTCAGGTCGAGAGACAAATTATTCGAGCAGGTATTTGAAGAGGCCCACAAGCAGGAGCATGAGCTAATGGAGCAGATATTTTACTCAGGGATACCCTTTAAGGAAAAAATAGAACGCCACCTGGATGTAGCCTTTGAGCAGTCGCAGAAATATCCTTATCTGGAAATTTATATGGTTACACAGGTAAACCAGGGATGCAATATTAAAAACCATGACAATATGGAAGGCCTCCTGAAAGATTTTTACAGGGAGATAGAAGAAGAAATGGAAAAAGGCACAATACACAAAATGAGGCCACAGCAGTTTGCTCTCAATTTCATTTCGCTGATGTCTTTCCCCGCTGCTATGAGGCCGCTGCTACAGGAAACAATGAGCTTTACGCCGGAAGAATTTGACATCATCCTTGAGGAGCGCAAGGAAGTAATTATGAAAACACTTTTTATAAAATAACCATTAATACATCAAATCAATTAATACATTCAATAAATGAAGATCATCAATGAACTGAAAAGTTTTCCACAGAAAGGATGGGCTTTTCTAATGGTTCTTCTGGCAACTATCTCCACGCAGGCTCAGGTAAAGCCGCAGGAGCTTACGCTGAAAGATGCCATAAACTATGCCCTGGAGAACAAGGCAGATGCCAAAAAGGCAAAACTATCGGTAGAAAACAGCGAATACCAGATACAGGAAGTTCGTGCAAGGGCGCTACCGACTATCTCGGCAAGCGGAAACACTACCTACAATCCGATATTGCAGCTTAATGCGCTTCCGGGCGACTTTTTTGGCGCACCGGGCACAACAATACTGGCGCCATTGGGGCAAAAATGGGTATCAAGTGCAGGCGTTAACCTTAACCAGGCAATCTTTGACATGTCGGTATTCACGGGACTTAAAGCAGCACGCAGCACACGCGAATTCTATCAGGTAAACGCACAGCTTACCGAAGAGCAGGTAATAGAGCGCGTTGCTAACAACTACTACCAGGTATACGTACAGCGCCAGCAGCTTGCCATTATAGACAGTACCTACAGGAACACCACCAAGGTAAGGGATATCATAAAGGGGCAGTTTGACAACGGCCTTGCAAGAAAGATCGACCTGGACAGGATGAATGTGAACCTCTCCAACATCAACACGCAGCGCCAGCAGCTTATCAACGCGGTACAGCTACAGGAAAATGCCCTGAAATTCTACATGGGCATGCCGATAGAAACGCCTATAACGCTTCCTGAAACTGAATTTACCGTGACACCGATTGCATTGAACGACAGCCCGGACACAACAATACGCAGCGAATACCAGGTGCTTAAAAAACAGGAACAGCTGCTGTTTTACCAGAAAAAATCCATAATAGCCGAATATTACCCTTCGCTGTCATTAACTGCGGGCTATAACTATATTGGGCAGGGATCCCAGCTCCCGTTGTTTGCTAAGCCTTCTGATGGGGTATACTGGTCTGATTATTCATCTATAGGGGTTAATCTTAAAGTGCCTATTTTTAATGGTTTCGGTACCCGTTCCCGTGTAAGGCAGGCAACCATCGACCTGAAAAATATTGAAGAAGACCTGAAAGATACGAAGCTGTCGCTCGACCTTGCATTTGAAAATGCAAAAACGCAGATAAACAACAGCATCATTACCATCGACAACCAAAGGGAAAATGCAAAGCTGGCACAGGAAGTACTTGACAACACCCAGAACAATTACCAGAATGGCCTTGCAACACTAACCGACCTGCTCGATGCTGAAAACTCTTATATAGAAGCACAAAACAATTATACCTCTGCCCTGCTCGACTTCAAGCTTGCAGAAATACAGCTCATCAAATCTAAAGGCGAATTAAGAACATTAACAAACTAATTATAATGAAAAAGGTAATATATATAGTAATAGGTATCGCAGTATTAGGGCTTGGCGCATACATACTGATGAAAAACAAAGAGAAGACCGAAGCGGAGACGGCTGTGGTTTCTGAAAAAAATACTGCCGTAATGGTAAGGACTGCCGTAGTAAAGAAAGAAGTCCCGAATACAGATTACGTTTCCAATGGTACTTTCGAGCCGTTCCAGCAATTGGAATTCCCTGCTGAAAACAATGGCCGTGTAGTTCGCGTACTTGTTGATGAGGGCGACGTGGTGCGCAAAGGGCAGGTGCTTGCCGTAATAAAAGGCGACCAGCTGAACATCGAACTGCAAAATGCACAGGCAGCTTACCAGAATGCCATAACCGACAGCCAGCGCTATGAGAATGCCTTCAAAACAGGTGGTGTAACCAAGCAGCAGCTGGACCAGGCAAAACTGGCATTGGTAAATGCTAAGGCAAGGATGGACCAGGCGAGGATAACCCTTGGCGATGCGAACATCAAGTCGAGCATTAACGGTATCGTGAACAAACGCAGCGTTGAGCCGGGAACGGTAGTTACACCGGGTACGGTATTGTTCGAACTGGTAGATGTTTCTAAGCTGAAGCTGAAAGTGACTGTAAACGAGCAGCAGGTTTCTACATTGAAAACCGGTACCTTGGTTACTGTTAAGGCAAGTGTTTTCCCTGATAAGGAATTTAAGGGTAAAGTAACGTTCATCGCGCCTAAGGCTGATGCATCGCTTAACTTCCCTGTAGAAATAGAAATTGCCAACAATCCCGGAAACGAGCTGAAGGCAGGTATGTACGGTTCGGTTGTATTTGGCGAAGGCAAATCGCAGCAGGCGATCACTACTATACCGCGCAATGCATTTATTGGCGGTGTGGGTAACAACCAGGTATTTGTAGTGAATGGCGACGTTGCCAAGCTTACAAAAGTAACTTCAGGCCGTATTTACGGTGAAGTGGTGGAAGTGCTTGAAGGCCTCAAAGAAGGCGACGTGGTAGTGACCAGCGGCCAGATTAACCTGCAGGACGGTACTAAAGTAACGGCTGTAAAATAAGAAGTTTAAGATGTTGGGTTCTCAAAGAACTTTAAACTTTTAAACCTTAAACTTTAAACTAAAGAAAATGAAATTAGCAGAAATATCCATAAAACGGCCAACGCTTATTATAGTGTTGTTCATAATACTTACCCTCGGCGGTATCTTTAGCTACAGCAGCCTGAGCTATGAGCTTATCCCGAAATTCGAGATGAACGTGGTAACTATCTCTACCGTGTATCCGGGCGCTTCGCCGGGCGAGGTGGAGAATACGGTGACCAAAAAGATAGAAGACGCGGTGTCGTCGCTGGAGCTTGTAAAAAAGGTAGAATCCAAATCCTACGAAAGCCTTTCGCTGGTAATGGTAACGCTGGAGCCTGAAGCCGATGCTGACTACTCCCTTAACGATGCGCAACGTAAAATAAACGCCATCGAAAAAGACTTACCTGAAGATGCCGATCCTCCTGCACTGGTAAAGTTCTCCCTGAGCGACCTTCCGGTTATAACATTAGGCGCAACCTCCAAAATGGATGAAGTAGCGTTTTATGACCTATTGGACAAAAAGATCGAGCCGCTATTGGCCCGTGTTCCGGGTGTGGCACAGGTAACCCTTGTGGGTGGCCAGGAAAGGGAAATACAGGTAAACCTTGACGAGGAAAAGCTGAAAGGCTACGGCCTCTCTATCCCTGCGGTGCAGCAGGCAGTGCTGGGCAGTAACCTCGACTTTCCTACCGGTAGCGTGAAAACGCGCGAAAGCAGCATGCTGGTGCGCCTTGCGGGTAAATACCGTACAGTAGAGGAAATGCGTAACCTTGTAGTATCGTCTAAAAACGGCATACAAATACGCCTTGGCCAGATAGCCGATGTGCAGGACAGCCAAAAAGAAGCCGACAAAATCGCGCGCCTTGACCAAAGGAGCGCCATTGCACTACAGATCACGAAACAGACCGAAGCCAATGCCGTACAGGTGAGCGAAGATGTTCGTGCTATTATTTCGACTATCGAAAAGAACTACGCAAAAGACGGCTTGAAGCTCGAAGTGGCAAACGACACCTCGGAATTTACCCTGGTTGCGGCAGATGCGGTTATCCATGACTTGTTCATAGCCATATTCCTTGTAGCATTCGTGATGCTGTTCTTCCTTCACAGTATAAGGAATGCCCTTATCGTAATGGTATCTATCCCGGCATCGCTTATCGCGACGTTCATTGGTGTATACCTCCTGGGCTATACCCTGAACCTGATGAGCCTTTTGGGTCTGTCGCTCGTGGTAGGTATCCTTGTGGATGATGCCATCGTGGTACTTGAGAACATCTACCGCCACATGGAGATGGGCAAGAACCGCGTACGTGCCGCCTATGAAGGTACCGCAGAGATCGGGTTTACCGTATCAGCGATCACACTTGTTATCGTGGTGGTGTTCCTCCCTATCGCAATGAGTACGGGCCTTGTGAGTAACATCATCACCCAGTTCTGTATGGTGGTTGTTATTGCAACATTACTATCATTACTGTCATCCTTCACGCTTATCCCTTGGCTATCATCACGATACGGCAAGCTGGAGCATATTGAGGGGAAAAATATTTTCGGCAAGGTTATCCTTGGATTCGAAAAAGGCCTTGACCGCTTTACGCACTGGGTAACCGGCATCCTGAAATGGTCGCTGCGCAGCCGTGGTACCAAACTTGCCACCCTTGGGATCGTAATAGCGCTTTTCGCGGGATCGATCGCGTTGCTTGGCGCAGGCTTTATCGGGGGTGAATTCTTCCCGAAACTCGACAGGGGCCAGTTCATGGTACAGCTCGAAATGCCGAAAGATGCCTCGCTGGAGCAAACGAACTTCATGACCCAAAAGGCAGAGAAATTCCTCCAGGACAAAAAAGAAGTGAAGAGCATCATCAGTACCATAGGCCAGACCAGCGAAGGTTTTGCCGGTGTACAGAGTACAGCATACAAATCAGAGATCACCGTGACCCTTGTAGACCAGGAGGAACGTGCGGACAACTCCTTTGTCTATGCCGCAAAAATGAAGCGTGAGATGGAGAAAGAACTTATTGGCGCCAAGATAAAAACGGTGCCGGTGAGTATAATGGGTGGTGCCGACGAAGCGCCGATAGCCCTTACCATAACAGGTACCGACCTGAAAAGCGCCATGGATTTTGCCCAAAAGGCTGCTGCGGAACTTGCTAAGATAAAAGGATCTACAGAGATCAAGCTGACATCGGAATCCGGTTCGCCTGAGGTAAACGTACAGGTAGACAGGGACAAGATGGCAACCCTTGGGCTTGACCTGCAAACCGTGGGCCTTACCATGCAGACTGCCTTTAACGGTAATACCGATGGTAAATTCCGCGCAGGCCAGTATGAGTACGACATCAACATCCGTTTTGGCGAATTCGACCGTATGAACATCAACGATGTGCGTAACCTTACCTTTGTAAACACTATGGGCGAGGAAGTGAAGCTCTCGCAATTTGCTACTATCAGCGAAGGTTCGGGACCGTCATTACTCGAAAGGCGTGACAAGAGTGCATCCGTAACTGTGCAGGCACAAACCGTGGGACGCCCTGCTGGTGACGTTGCCGGCGATTGGGAAGCCATCTTCTCTAAAATGGAACGCCCGGCCGGTGTTGAGTATGTATGGGGCGGCGACGTTGAAATGCAGGGCGAAGGTTTCGGTACGCTGGGTATCGCGCTCCTTGCAGCTATATTATTGGTTTACCTTGTAATGGTAGCTTTGTATAACAGTTTCGTGTATCCGTTCGTGGTACTGTTCTCCGTACCGCTGTCGTTCATCGGGGCGCTTGTTGCCTTAGCGCTGACAGGTAACACACTGAACATATTTACAATATTGGGTATCATTATGCTTATCGGGTTGGTGTGTAAGAATGCGATACTTCTTGTCGACTTTACCAACCACAGGAAGGCAGAAGGTGAGACCACAGTGAACGCGCTTATACAGGCCAACCACGCCCGTTTGAGGCCGATCCTTATGACGACGATCGCGATGGTTATCGGTATGATCCCGATCGCTTTGGCCAAAGGCGGTGCAGCACAGATGAACAATGGCCTTGCATGGGTAATCATCGGGGGGCTTATCTCCTCACTATTCCTTACCCTGGTTATTGTACCTGTGGTGTATTCGATATTCGACAGCCTTATCAGGAGGTTCTCTAAAGGCAAGCCAACTGACTATGAAAAAGAAATGGTTGCCGATTATGAACACAAAGAACTTAGCGAAGACGGCTTTACCGTTAAGCACCAGTTATAAAATATCCACACTCCATTTATAAAAAACTCCCGGTTGGTAATGCAATCGGGAGTTTTTGTTTGGCCTCTCCCCAACCCTCTCCGAAGGAGAGGGAGCCAGGACGTGCTTACTCATATGGAAAGACATTCAGGAGAAATAATACTATATCCGGCAAGCACTTATTGCGTGTAATACGCCGGGAATTCCCTTAATATGGAATACAAGTCGCGGATTTCAAAATAACGCGGACTTACATTACTCACGTTTTCAAAACCCTGTTTTCTCAGGAGCATTTTCGTTCGCGACACATGAAAGTATTGCGATACCACAATAAGGCTTTTAAGGCCGAGGCTATCATTTAGCTTCAGCACATTTTCGGCAGTGGCGCGGGTATTGTTGCCATGATTATCTACAACTATCCTGCTTGACGGTACTCCGTTCTGTACGAGGTACGCCTTCATTTTATCGCCTTCATAAAAGCCCTCCTTGCCAAAACCTCCGCTTACAATTATGCGGTTTACGCGCCCGGCCTTGTACAGCCCGAGCCCGCAGGCCACACGCTGTCGCAGCCTTTCCGATAGCGTGCCGTCTTCATTAACCGTTGTGCCAAGTATTACTGCGGCATCGGCAGTCCCCTCCGAATCCTGTAGCCCGTCTGCTACAATGTAAATAGAATGCATCAAAAACCACGCTAACAGTAAGGAGAAAAATATTTTTGTAAAGCGTTTTAGCTTCATTGGTTGGCTGATGGATATAATAAATTAAGAGTTTGAAAAAAAATCTGTGGAGATCAGGCTAATCATTGTCATCCGTGTTCCCTTTTCGAAATGTCGTATCAAATACTAAAGCCATTCGGCAGCATGGAGCCTTTTTTGATTATGATTATCCCGTCTTTAATGGTATATTCATCCGTATTGGCATTCTCAAGATGAGCCCCGCCATTAAGCGTAACATCATTCCCGATGCGGCAGTTCTTATCCACGATCGCATTATTGATAACACAGCGTTCGCCAATGCCGTAGTTCACGATGTTGTTCTCGTAATTGTAAGTCATTTCGTCAAGGTTCTGGTAAAAGTCATTCCCCATCAGATACGAATTGGAAATTTTGGAGCCCCTTCCAATCCTGTTCCGGATGCCGATAACCGAATGCTCAATGGACGTACCATCGATAATACAACCCTCGGCAATAATAGATTTGTCTATGGTCGATGCTCCGGTTATTTTAGATGGTGGCAAGACCCTCGCACGTGTATATATCTTGGATAAATTATCGAATAAATTGAATTTCGGGATATCATCGGTCAATCCTAAATTGGCTTCAAAGAAAGAATCAATATTTCCGATATCGGTCCAATAACCCTCATATTGATAGCTCAGTACTTTTTCTTTCCCGATTGCCTGCGGAATGATCTCCTTCCCAAAATCTTTGGGTTCTGGATCGGACATCAGGTCGATGAGCAGCTGCCTGTTAAAGATATAAATACCCATAGAGGCCAGATAATGCTTGCCCTCCGCTTTCGATTCGTCGCTCACTTCCGATGCCCATTCAGGTAATAGGTCAACGTGCGGCTTTTCGATAAAAGAGGTAATCAGGCTCTCATCATCCGTTTTTAATATCCCGAATTCCGGGGCTTCTTTTGCTGTAACGGGTAATGTCGCTATAGAGATGCCGGCACCACTTTTTTCGTGGGCCTCGATCATTTCATTAAAATTCATTTGGTACAACTGGTCTCCGGAAAGTATCAGGGCATAATCGAACTCATGGTTCAGGAAATGCTGCATGCACTGGCGTACCGCATCGGCTGTGCCCTGGAACCACGTAGGGTTATCCGGTGTTTGCTCGGCGGCAAGGATGTCGACAAAAGCAGTACTAAAATGCCCGAACTGGAATGTATTCTTGATGTGCTGGTTCAGCGAGGCCGAATTGAACTGTGTAAGCACGAACATCCTGTGGATATTCGAGTTGATGCAATTGGAGATCGGGATGTCTACCAACCGGTATTTTCCGGCAATAGGGACAGCCGGTTTAGAACGCCTGTGCGTCAATGGAAATAACCTTGAACCCTGCCCGCCACCAAGAATGATGGCCAATGTACTTTTACTCATCTTTTACCGATTTTAAATTCAACGCTGTTTAAAATTTAATTTAACTACAGAGGAACATAGCTTTAATGGTCTCAAAAGAAACAGACCGGCTTTTAATATAGGCAGACATCACATGAAGTATCGCTTCAATGCTATTGTGTAGCTTATGTAATCCTCAAAAATGCTATGAAGATCTATGTATCTATGTGGTTATTTTACTCCGTTTTATGCTTCTTCTTTTTCGAATTTCGAAATGACTTCCTGATAATAGTCAAAAGTGGTTTTTGCAATAGACTCCCAACTGAATTTCTCCAAAACACGCTTCCGCCCTGCCTTACCCATTGCTATTGCCTTGTTTTCATCTTCCAGTAACAGATTGACCTTTCCGGCAAATGCTTTTTGGAATGCTTTCGGGTCTATAGGGTTAAAGTCGGTTCTCGATACGCTCTCCAGTGGGATAAGGTAACCTGTTTCGCCTTCGGTAAGGATTTCGGGGATACCGCCTACTGCGCTTCCCACAACCGGAGTTTCGCATGACAGCGCTTCGAGGTTGATGATGCCAAATGGCTCGTACAGCGACGGACAGGCAAACACCCGCGCATGGCTGTACAGCACCCGTACTTTGTCCCTGGGGAGCATTTCGGATATGAGTATGACACCTTCCCGCTGTGATTTCAGAATGTTGATAAGATCTTCAGTTTCCTTAGCAATCTCAGGTGTGTCGGGGGCACCGGCGCAAAGCACGATCTGGCAGTTTGTATTGAAATAATGCGCCGCCTCTAGCAATTGCGATATCCCTTTCTGGCGTGTTATCCTGCCCACAAAAAGCACAAAGGGCACTTCGGGGTCGATCCCGTATTTTTTTAGCAGGTCGTTGTCAAATGTAGGCTGGTAAAACTCCGGATCGATCCCGTTATGGATCACCGTTACTTTTTTTGGATCGATACCATACGCTTCCACAACATCTTCCTTCATTTGCTCACTAACGGCAATTACGCCATCAGCTGCATTGTACGCCTGGCGCTCGATCCATCTTGACAGGAAATAACCATTCCCCAATTGCTCTATTTTCCACGGGCGGTGCGTCTCCAGACTATGGGTTGTCAGGATCAGCGGTGCCTGGAGCAGTTCCCTCGAATAGATACCTGCAAGGTGCGTGTACCATGTATGGCAATGGATAATATCGGCTTCTAAAGTATGCTGCGACATTTCCACATTCCGGCTCAGGTTTTGGAACATTTTTATGTGGTTATTGCCCGGATCTTCCATCTTATTCAATGACGGTTCAATACCAATAACGTTCATCGATTCAGTATGTTCATCCTGATTCCCAAAACAACGGATCTCTACATCCGCCAGCTTCGCGAGTTCATGACTTAAAAAATCGATATGTACACCTGCCCCGCCATATATATTCGGGGGGAACTCATTGGTAAAAAGGGCAATTTTCATACTATGTAAGGAGCTTTATGATAGTGAATTATAAAGATATGAAATTAAGCCATTGCCCTGACTATATTTAATAAACTTAATATTCAGCCTATAGATAATGTATTTATCTAATACATGAAATTAAAATTTATTTAGAATAAGTAAAAATAATTTTGCCCAATATAATTTTGGCTATTACTTTTGTGCCTGCAAAAAACAGTAACACCATGTACAAATTCATTATCAACAAGCTTTTGCTTTGTTTCCTACTTTTAACAGCTGCCGCAGGATGGTCTCAGGAACGCGGCAGGATAACCGGCACAATATCTGTTAGCGACAACTCTGCTGCAGAAAATATATCTATAGCGCTCAAGGGCACTTCACACGGTACATATACCAATGCAGAAGGCCAGTTTGAGCTTAAAAATATAAAGCCCGGAACGTATACACTCCGTATCTCTGCCATAGGCATTACCGCTGTAGAAGAGCAGGTAACTGTAACGGCAGGCGAAACAATTACCAAAAACGTTACACTAACTGAAAGCCGTGAGCAGCTTGACGAAGTAGTGATCGATGGACGGAATAACCGCTACAAAAGGAAAGAAAGTGCAACCGTATCGCGTATGCCTTTGAAATCACTGGAAAATCCGCAGGTATACAATGTGGTTACCAAAGAGCTTATGGCCGACCAGCTGGTTACCAACCAGGACGACGCACTTAAAAATGTAGTGGGCCTCTACCAGCTTTGGGGCGCTACAGGGCGTGCCGGAGACGGTGGATCGTATTTTGCCTCCAGGGGTTTTGTAACCCAGGCACTGGTACGCAACGGCATTGCCGGAACCGTTATTGCCAACAATGATGCGGCAAACATTGAAACCATTGAAGCGATAAAAGGCCCCTCAGCAACACTTTTCGGGAGCGTACTTACTTCTTACGGCGGGCTTATAAACCGCGTAACGAAGAAGCCTTACGAAACATTTGGCGGCGAGGTAACCTACCAAACGGGAAGCTTTGGCTTTAACCGTGGTACCGTAGATGTCAACACACCCCTTAATGAGGACAAAACCGCATTGTTCAGGCTCAACGCTGCTACAACCGCAACCGAAACGTTCCAGGACTACGGGATGAGCAAGAGCACCTTTGTAGCGCCATCGTTCACCTACAAATTCAGTGACAGGCTTACAGCAACCATCGAGGCTGAATTTTTCAACCAGGATGCTACCGGTCTTAACCTTATCTACCTGGACTACATGCACACGCCTTCCAGCCTTGGCTTCAACAGCGCTGCCGACTTAAACCTTGATTTTAAGCGTTCTCTTGTTGGTGGCAACTTCATTACAGAAACCAGGAGCCGCAATATTTTTGGCACCGTTACCTACAAAATATCGGATAGCTGGACATCGCAGTCGGTAATTTCATCGGCGAACAATGCCGCTAACGGCCCCGGATTTTGGTTCTACCTGCGTCCGGATAATAAGGTATCGCGCAATGCCTGGGGTTTTGGCGGCTCATCGAATGCCATTGAGTTCCAGCAAAACTTTACCGGCGACTTTACTATCGGGAGTCTGAGGAACCGTATGGTGATAGGCGGCGACCTTTACCAGACGAAGGGCTATACAGACATTACCTACCTGCCCGGCGGCGGATGGGAATTTGACGAGATAGACTATTCAGGGGCAATACCTACATACAATGCCTTTAACCCAAGGAACATACAAAACCAGCTGGACAGCTCCAACAGTGTTTTTCATAGCACCACCAACCTAAGTACGCACAGCCTTTATGTAAGCGATGTATTAAACATCACTCCAAAATTGCTTGTTTCGGCAGGTTTACGTTTCGACAACTTTGAAAACAGGGGCAATTATGATGCTGCAAGCAACACGACTTCCGGTGCGTTTTCCCAAAATGCATTGTCACCCAAGTTCGGATTGGTCTACCAGGTAGTACAGGATCAGGTAGCTGTATTTGGGAACTACCAGAACAGCTTTAAAAATGTAGTAAACAGCAATGCAGGCAGTTCTGCACCGGGTATTAATACAAATACCTTTAAGCCGGAACACGCCAACCAGTTTGAAGCGGGTGTGAAGCTTGATGCTTTTAACAATAAGCTTGGCGCCAACATCAGCTATTATAACATTAAGGTAGACGATATTGTAAGGGCCGACCCATCTATTCCTAATTCCTCCATACAGGACGGCTCTCAGGAGAGCAGCGGGTTTGAAGCCGAAATTACCGCTTCGCCAATAAAAGGGCTGAACATTTTGGTAGGCTATGCCTACAACGACAGCAAGTACACGAAATCTGACGCAGGCATTAACGGCCTTCGCCCAACAACAGCGGGCCCACAGAACCTCGCCAACTTCTGGATAAGCTACAAGCTCCCGGCAACAGTTATCGAAGGACTGGGCATTGGCTTCGGTGGGAACTATGCAAGCGAAAGCGCTATTTACAACAGTAATACCTTTGACGGTGACGGAAATGTAAACGGTTCTGAAAAATTTGTACTCCCTTCCTATACCGTATTGAATGCATCGCTGTTTTACGACAAGCCAAAATACAGGATAGCGCTTAAGGCCAATAACATTACCGATGAGCTGTATTTTAACGGGTATACCACCATCAACGTACAGGCGCCGCGCAACTTTATGGGCAGCCTAACCTATAAGTTTTAATGGGATTTAAAAAGAAAATACGCTTTATACACAAATGGCTCGGGCTCACCTCCGGGCTCATTGTGTTTATAGTCAGCATTACGGGCTGTATCTATTGCTTTCATGATGAGATAAAGGACATGACCCGCGAATGGCGCACCGTTCCCGTTGAGGCGAAACCCTACATCGCTCCATCGGTACTGCAAAAAAAGGCGCGGGAACTGTATCCTGACGTAGTGCAGTCTATGGTCATCTATGGCGGTGAGGCACGTCCGGCGTTTGTATATGGAGTGAAGGGTGAAGACGGATACTTTATTTATTTCAATCCCTATTCAGGCCAGTTCATGCATGCCGAAAACCTTGAGGAGGACTTTTTCCACATTGTAGAGCATATACACCTGTACCTGCTGCTGCCGCCGGAAATTGGCAAGCACATCGTAGGTGTGGCAACAATCATTTTCATATTCCTGCTCATAACGGGCATCATACAATGGTGGCCTAAAAAGAGGAAGCACCTGAAGGACAGGCTGCAGGTAAAATGGAGTGCGAAATGGCGACGGGTAAACTACGACTGGCATAATATTTCGGGTTTTTACATTGCGCTGGTGGCGCTTGTGATAGCCGCGACGGGGCTTACCTTTACTTATGAATGGATGGGCGATGCGATGTATTATGGCGGCAACCTGGGCCGTGATTTTCCGGAAGAGCGCGCCGAACTGGTTATTGATACTACGCTTGCACAAAAAGACCCTCATGCAATAATGGATAAGGCCTTTGCACAAACCCTGAAACTTGCCCCCACAAAAGGCATGTATTTTATATGGGACCGCGGCCCGAAAGCAACAATGCTGAGCGGCTCCTATCCCAACGCCCTGGAATACCATCACCAGTCGAACCTTTACTTTCATCCGGCAACGGGAACACTGGTTAATCAGCAAATGTATGGTGACAAAAGCCCCGGAATGAAGCTGAAGGAAATGAATTACGGCCTGCATACCGGGCAATACTTTGGCCTGACAGGAAAGATCATTGCTTTTATTGCAAGCCTTGTCGCCGCAGCGCTGCCCGTTACCGGGTTTATTATCTGGTGGGGGCGCAGAAATAAAAAAGGGGGCAACCCAAAATTAAAAAAGGCTGTGAGTTGATCACAGCCTTTTTTGCAACTAAATAAAACGAGCTTATTTAGTTGAAACAATTGCATCTTTAGACCATTTCTTAACTTCGGCGACCCTGCTGTCTGCATAGTCAACCTCGTTCAGTACCGATCCGGCCCAGAAAAGCCATTTACCGGTTTTCATGCCATTGTTATATTCTCCTATAGACTGCTTTGTGCCGTCTTCATTATATGCTGTCCAGCTGCCGTGCAGTTTGCCGTCTTTATAAAAGCCTTCCTGCTTCACCTGCCCGTTATCATAGTAGTAGGTAGATTTTACCATCTGGTCCTGTATCTCGTGTTTTGGCTTTACGTTTTGGGCGGATAACACACCTGCTGACAACAGCACCGCAGCGATCATAATCTTTTTCATATCAGTTCTTTGTGTTTAATTATACATATTGTATCACAAATATAACGAATTAGTTTACACAAAATATACGTTCGCTTAACAATTTGGTAACATTGACAAAAACTTAACATTGGGAAATAAAAAAATCGGCGCAAAGCACCGATTTTACTATAGTTTCAAACAATTTTACTTTTTAAGCAATTTATCAAATTCTGCTCTTAATGCAGGGTCAGAAGGCCTTGGCGCATCAGCATTGAGTACATTTCCGTTAGGGTCGATCAATAAAAAGCGCGGAATAGAGTTTATCCCAAATGCCTGCACAAATGCAGAACTCCAGTTGTTATCGGCAAAAAGCTGTATCCCGCCCATTTGCTTCTCCTCTACCATTTTCTTCCATTTATCATGGTTCTTCATCTCATCAATTGAGATGCTAACGAAAGCTATTTTCTTTCCGTGGTAATCTTCCTCAATCTTTTGCAGGTGTGGGATCTCTGCCCTGCAAGGCCCGCACCATGTAGCCCAGACATCTATATACACGTACTTCCCCTTAAGGTCTTCGAGTTTTGTAATACCTCCTTTATGATTTTCGTAAGCAAATGACGGCGACGGGTTGCCTACCATTTTTTCGGCCTTACCTGCCTGTTCGATCATCCCTGCTATTTGCTGGCGCTGGGTTTTTATCTGCTGGCTGATTATAGTGTAAAAATCCTTATTGAGCGCCGAGTCTTCCAGCCGCTTTTCCATGCCGGCAAGCATCCCATCGATCGTTTTGTTTAGCAGTACAGGATCTTTAATCCCATCCAGCTTTTGCCCAATCTCTTTATTGTCCCTGTTGAACGCCGCCAGTGTATTGTTTTCTCTTTCCCCTGTACCTTTGAAGGCAACCGTTGCCAGGACATCTTTCGCATCCATTGTCATAGAGAGGTCGATTCCTTCCCTGAGATACAACACTGCTACACCTGTACCATCGGTAATTTGGTAAAAATCAGGCTTTACAGCAAACGATACGCTTTTAAAATTACCGTTAGCATCCGATTTCAGGACTTTTACAATACCTGTCTGCGACTTTATTATAAGGGAGTCATTCCTGCGGTTCTCCACTTTTGCCGAAAATTTCATTTCGCCTGTTTGTGCAAAAGCAAAGGCTGAAACAAAAAGAAAAACAATAGATAGGGTCTTTTTCATAATAGCTATTTTGAGTGCTAAAGATATAAAAATATAAAACCCCGCACTGCGGGGCTTCATTATAAAAAGGTTTTTAGCCACGAGTTACACAAATTTTCACGAATTGCCTTGGGTAATTACGAAGTCGTTTTTAAAATTTACAAAATCCTGTTACCGTTACCCTTTCGGTATTATACTACTAAAGTACTATGTGTATTTGTGGAAATTTGTGTAATTCGTGGCTAAAATTTTACTGCTATTTCAGCAATTTATCAAGCTGTGCCCTGAGTGCCGGGTCTGATGGCCTTGCGGCATCGGCATCCACAACGTTTCCTTTCGGGTCTATCAGTATAAACCTTGGTATGGAATCAATACCATACGCTTTTGTAAATTCAGAGCTCCAGTCTTTATCGGCGATCAGCTGGATACCGCCAAGCGATTTGTCAGTTACCATCTTCCTCCATTTTTCATAGTCCTTTTTGGTATCTATCGAAAGGCTTACGAATTCTATCTTTTTGCCGTGGTAATCCTCTTCTATCTTTTGAAGGAAGGGGATTTGCTGCCTGCATGGGCCGCACCATGTTGCCCATACATCTATATACACGTATTTGCCTTTCAGGTCTGCCAGTTTGGTCGTGCCGCCTTTATGGTTTTCATAAGTGAACTGAGGCGATGGCTTGCCTTTCATCGCCTGCATTTTCTGCATTTTGGCCGCTGTTTCTATAATCTCTGCCTTTTCCGATGTAAGCTGCTTTGTCATAATTGTCCTGAAATTTTCATCCAGTGATGTATCCGCCAGCCCTTTTTCGAGATTTTTAAATGTCTCATCGACAATTTTTGTTGTAGCAGCATTATCTTTCGCCGTGGCTAGCTTTGCTTCCATTGCCTCAATATCCATGAATTTTTTAGCGATGTAATTGTTTTCCTTCTCGCCAGTACCTTTGAACGAAATTGTTTCGTCAAACATTTTTGCATTCATGGTCATGGCCAGGTCGTAGCCGTTCTTCAAATATATAGTGGCGACCTCAGAGCCGTCGAACATCTGATAAAACCCTGGCTGCACAGCAAATGCGTCTTTAAAGTTACCATTTGCATCGGAAACAAGTACTTTATTCAGTGTGCGCGACTGGATGTGAAGTGTGTCGCTGTTGCGGTTTTGCACTTTGGCAGCAAACTTTACCTGGTCCTGGGCTAAGGCGGAGGCCGATGCGAAAAGGAATAGCAAAAATGTTTTTTTCATAATATTTTAGTATTGGTTGATGTTGTAAGAAACGAATATACTGAATTTATAGTATATCAATAAAGCAGCTTATCCAGTTGTTCCCTTAGGGCTGGATCACCTGGCCTTTTGGCCTCAGCATCCACTATATTGCCAGAGGGGTCTATAAGTATAAACCTTGGTATGGACTCTATGCTATATCTCCTGACAAAAGAAGACTCAAAGCCTTTTCCCGAGAACAACTGGATCCCGCCAAGCGATCTGTCAGTTACCATTTTTTTCCATTTGTCATGGTCTTTTTTGGCATCAATAGAAAGGCTTACAAATTCTATATTTTTCCCGCGGTAAGCCTGTACCAGCTTTTGCAGGTTAGGGATTTCCTGTAGGCATGGGCCGCACCAGGTAGTCCATACGTCTATATATACATATTTGCCTTTCAGGTCTTCCAGGCTGGTTGTACCGCCTTTGTGGTTCTCGCAATCAAATTCCGGCGATGGCTTGCCTTTTATATCTCTGAAAGCCACTGTTTGATTAATTATCTTTTCCAGCCGGGATTTTTCCATTATAAGCTGGCTATCCATTACTTTTCTGAAATTTCTGCTAAATCCTTCATTTGTGAGGTCGGTGCGGAGTTTATTCATAACATAGCTTGTTATCCTCGTAAGATTTGTTTTGTCATTACTTTCCGCTATTTTTTCCTCCGCTTCCTCGATCAGTAGAAATTTTTTGGCTAAGTAGTTGTTCTCGCCGGAACCCCTGCCTGTAAACAATATCGTTTCGTCAAACATTTTTGCATCCATTTCCATATTGAGGTCATAACCATCCTCAAGGTAAACAGTTGCACTTTCAACGCCATCGAGCAATTGGTACAGCCCGGGCAGCATTGTAAAAGCACCTTCAAAATTCCCTCCTTCATCAGATACCATACCCGCCCTGAAAATCTTAAGTTGGTCTCCTTCTGTCCTCACCTGTTCCAGCGTTAAAGTATCACTGTGTCGGTTTTGTATCCTGGCGGCAAATTTTACCCTCGCTTCCTGTGCAAAAGCGCAGGCAGGCGAAAAAAAGAGTAGTAGTATGAGTTTTTTCATGGCTTGCTATTCCTGTAAAAATAAATTTATGTTTTTATTTTACCCAATATAAGCATAACTATTTATGCTATTAAGTAAGCTAGTTGAAAATAATTCTATGTTTTGACAGGTAAATCCCGGTCAATTGCTATATTTAATTTTTAAACCAACCCCTGAACAATTGCTTATGAAAATTAAAGCTGCCATTGCTGCTATAGCCCTCCTCCTGCTTGTTTCCTGCGATGATGAAGAAAAGACCCAAACTGTAAAAATAGATGGTAAGTATCTTTTGGAAATCCCGTCTTATTTTACAAAAGCAAAAGGCCTTAACGAGGATGCATCCCTTGAGTACCAGAATGCAATAAGGGAATTGTATGTTGTAGTAATTGATGAGGACAAAGCAGCACTGCAAAAGATGATCGATGAAAATGAACTTTATGATGTTTATCCCAGTAACCTCGGCGGTTACATGAAGCTGGTAACAGAAAATTTTGAAACAGGGTTCAGCCTCGACACCCTTCCCGTTGCAAAGGATATAAAAATTAATGGGCTTCCTGCGAAGGTAATGTCCTTTGAAGGCAAGGTCGCAGGTATTCCAAAGGTTTATTACAAAATGGCGTTTGTAGAAGGGAAAAACCGGTATTACCAGGTAATGAGCTGGACGCTGGCCGACCGAAAAGGAAAACATGAAGCCACAATGCAAAAGATGATTGACTCCTTTAAAGAAACGGATAAAAGTAAAAACTAAGCAACTGCTTAAATAATTTTATTGACACATACATCAGAGCCAATTATCCTTTATTTCTAAACCTTCTGACCTAATATTTGCTTATGAAAATTAAAACCGCAATTGCTACCCTTGCTTTGCTGCTCATTGTTTCCTGCGGGAAAGAAAAGACCGAAACTATAAAAATTGATGGAAAGTACCTCATAGAACTCCCTGCTGACCTCACGAAGACTACCGGCCTCAACGATATTGCATCGCTTCAATATCAAAATGCTGAAAAAGACCTGTATGTTGTCATATTTGATGAAGGTAAACATGAATTGCATCGGGCATTAAAAGAAAGCGGGTTAAATGTATTGTACCCCAACGACCTAAGTGGCTATATGAAATTAGCAATAGGAAACTATACAGCCGACCTGGACACTTTCCCACCTGTAAACGATGTGAAAATAGGTGGCCTTAATGCTAAAACCATGGCATTTGAAGGCCGGGTACAAAAGCTGTCAAAGGTTTATTACAAAATGGCTTTTATAGAAGGAAAAAACCGCTACTACCAGATAATGACCTGGACCCGTGCCGACCGGAAAGAAGAGCACGAAGCAACAATGCAGAAAATAATAGACTCGTTTAAGGAAACCGGTAAGTAAAAGTTCGTAATGCAGGCTGTAGTACGAAACCAACAACCTGCACGGATTAATCCCTTTCAGGTTGGTGACTTTTTTCGATTACGGCTTGTTATTCAAAAGCTTATTCCTTATTTCATCGGGCATTTTCCAATTATAATCTTTCCCGATTTCATCAAAAGTTTTTTTCCAGGATTCAGAATTGCCGTCTTTTAATACTGCCCTGTTTTTTTTCAGGTAATTTGCAATTTCATAAACCTGGTGAAAACTGGTATAAGCGTTTTCGCTATTTTGAAAAGCGACGATTGCATTATCGACATCTTTATTTAAAAGGTACGAAAATCCTCTTTTTTCCCATTGGATCGCAGAATTGTAATCTTTAGCTATGGTCCCGGAAGGTAATATAATGTCGGGATTAATTAATCTCTTGTTTTCTTCAATTTGTGTTTTTAAAACTTCAAGCTTCTCTTTTTGTCCGGTATTAGTACTGTCAAAATGAGTAAGGAGATTGTTATATTCCTTCTTTATAACCGAGTCATTTTTTAACACGGGGGCAATAAATTTCTGGTATTCCTTATCTACTTCTATATAATATTTACACCACCCTTTTTTGAGTTTTTCCGAAGGTGTAACATTTGAAAAGAATTGTGCCAGCATTCTTTTTTGGCCCGGCTCCTTATTAAGGACAATCAGGTCGGTAATATACTTATCATATTGCTGTATCTCCTGTAATCCGGCAGCCCGGTCCCTAAAACCATAATCTATAATTGTCGTCAGCAAAACCAGGCCGACACTCCCTATTAGCCATTTATACAGTTCTATTTTTGTTTTGTATTTTTCAAGGACCAATTTTTCCTGCTCAATATCCAATGGTTCTGTATTTGGTAGTTCTGTTTCCATAATATTTTAGTTATTAGTTAATTATAGTTTATAACATTGTTATTGGTATAAATTTATCACCTCTTGTAACACAAAAAAATCCCTAATAATGGGGATTTTTTAGACAAGGAATATAACCGTGCAATGTCGTCTAACCATTTGCTTTAAGTTAAAGGTACCATACCCGATTGCTCTCCTGCCACAATAGCCTGCCAGAGAAAAATACGTATTACATGTAACTTTATTATATCCGTGATATAATTTTAAATTCGTGGCAAAATATCTTTTTGATATACTAAATTTGCACAAAATTTTTAAGCAATGTACAGAAGCCATAATTGCGGCGAACTCAACGCCTCTCATATAAACCAGGAAGTAACATTAGCCGGATGGGTACAGAAGTCCCGCAACAAAGGATTCATGATCTGGGTCGACCTCAGGGACCGTTACGGCATTACCCAGCTTATATTCGACACAGACCGTACGCAAAAAGAAGTTTTTGACCGCACAGCTTCGCTTGGCCGCGAATTCGTTATTCAGGTAAAGGGCACCGTTATTGAGCGTGAGTCTAAAAACCCGGGCATGGCAACCGGCGACATTGAGATACTCGTAAGCGAGCTTACCATACTTAACGCTTCTATCCTCCCTCCTTTCTCAATAGAAGATGAGACCGATGGCGGTGAAGAGCTTCGTATGAAGTACCGTTACCTCGATATCAGGAGGAACCCGGTTAAGAATAGCCTTATATTCCGCCATAAGGTAGGTATCGAGGTACGCAATTACCTCTCAGCACAAGGATTCATCGAGGTGGAAACGCCCGTACTTATAAAATCGACACCTGAGGGCGCACGCGACTTCGTAGTGCCTTCGCGTATGAATGAAGGCCAGTTCTATGCACTTCCGCAATCGCCACAAACGTTTAAGCAGTTGCTTATGGTAGGTGGCATGGACAAATACTTCCAGATCGTGAAATGTTTTAGGGACGAAGACCTTCGTGCGGACCGACAGCCGGAATTCACACAGATCGACTGCGAAATGGCATTCGTAGAGCAGGAAGACATCATCCTGACATTTGAAGGCCTTGCAAGCCATTTATTAAAAGAGATTAAAGGCATCGAAACAGGTCCATTCCCAAGGATGACCTATGACGAAGCCATGAAAAAATACGGCAACGACAAACCGGATATCCGCTTCGGGATGGAGTTTGGCGAGCTAAATGAAGTGACGCAGCACAAGGACTTTGCCGTATTCAATACTTCAGAGCTTGTAGTGGGTATTGCCGTTCCCGGAGCAGGCGCTTACACAAGAAAACAGATCGATGAGCTTATAGAGTGGGTAAAACGACCGCAGGTAGGTGCCAGCGGTATGGTGTATGCCAAATATGAAGCCGACGGCTCCATTAAATCATCGGTAGATAAATTCTACGACCAGGCCGATTTGCAGCAATGGGCAGAAATAACAGGTGCAAAACCGGGCGACCTTATATTGGTGCTTTCAGGCGATGCACACAAAACGCGTACCCGCATGAGCGCCCTGCGTATGGAGCTGGCAACGCGTTTGGGCTTAAGGAACCCTGAGGAATTCGCGCCGCTGTGGGTGGTAGATTTTCCGCTCTTGGAATGGGACGAGGATACCTCACGCTTCCACGCCATGCACCACCCGTTCACATCGCCAAAACCGGAAGACATGCCATTATTGGAAACCAATCCGGCAGCTGTCAGGGCAAATGCCTACGACCTCGTGCTTAACGGCAACGAGATAGGCGGAGGTTCGATAAGGATACATGATAAGGCAACACAGTCGTTAATGTTCAAATACCTTGGGTTTACCGAGGAGCAGGCGAAGGCACAGTTTGGCTTCCTGATGGATGCGTTCCAGTTTGGTGCACCGCCACACGGAGGGCTTGCTTTCGGTTTCGACAGGCTTGTGGCAATATTAGGCGGGCAGGAAACTATCCGTGACTTTATTGCGTTCCCTAAGAACAACTCCGGCCGCGATGTAATGATCGATGCGCCATCGGCTATAGACAATACCCAACTGGATGAATTGCACATCAAATTAAAATAAACCGGAATTTATTTTCGTTACACAATAGCCGATCTTTCACAAGTCGGCTATTTTTTAATTCATAACCAACTAACCACAATGAAAAGATTACACGTTTTACTTATTGCGCTGCTGCCTGCCATGGCATTTGCGCAGGAGGCACCCGTTTCGCAACCTGTTAAATTCGGCTTACAGGCGGGGGCAACCTATGCCGGAATACGCGGCAACCCGGGGGCTGAAGATAATGACTATGCTGTAGACTACCTTATTGGCGCGTCGATTGAAGTACCCATCAACGAAAGGCTTTCGTTCATCGGCAACCTGAACTATGAACGTAAAAGCTTCAGCAACAAAATAGTTACCTCTAACGGGGTAAACGACCCCTTTGATCCCATCGTCCAAACTGGGGAGTTCGATGTCCGTGCTACACTGCATTACCTTTCCGTGCCGCTTAACCTGAAATATTACATTGGGCCATCCCGGAAGTTCTATATCAACGGGGGCGTGTTTGCAGGTTTCTTTCTGGATAACACACTTCGGGTGGATGGCGACAAAACGGAAGATGAAAGCGGCAACGGCATTTTTAAGGAATTTGATTTCGGACTGAACCTTGGGCTGGGTATGCGCGTTCCTATAGATGAGAAAAACGACCTGAACATCGAACTGCGCGATAACCTCGGGCTGGTAAACATTAGCGATGTACCTGTAATTGATAACGGCACCGTAAAGACGAATTCTGTCAATCTTATCGTGAGCTGGCAGTTCGGATTATAGGGAGACCTTTGAACTGTAATATTTTCAGCTACAATAACCATCTGATTATAAATCAATTATTTTTGATATTTTTTAACATTTGTCTTTGTAGTCTCAATAATAATTTTACCTTTGACCATTATTAATTATTTTTTTATTACAGAATGCGAACAGGCAAAGTGAAATTTTTTATTGAATCTAAAGGTTTTGGATTCATTACAGACGACGAAACAGGAAAAGACATTTTCGTACATGCTACAGGCCTTAGGGTTGAAGGACTCCGTGAAGGTGACAAAGTAAGTTACGTAGAAGAAGACGGCAAAAAAGGTAAAGTAGCTGCTCAGGTAGCAGCGCTGGAAGACTAATATACCAGATTATCAGGATTACCTCTTACAGTTTAACCGCCCTTAATGGGCGGTTTTTTTATTTAAACACATCCTTAACCTTATTTTTTTAGCTGTTTTTTTGTCAAATATGCAGCCATTGAAAAATAAACCTGCTAAATATTTATACCCGTTTAAAATAAGGGAATTTTCTTTTTATTTAGAACCAGTAAAAATTAAGCCTTATTCGTTTCTCTCTATAAAAAACGTTTAGTTAGTTCAGGTATGGAATGTATATTTGTGGATTGTTTATAAATTCCACCCAGTTATGGATACAAACCAGATGAGTTATTTCCCAATATTTATGCAGCTTTTGCTTGCAACGGGATTCGTTGGCACTACTATTTTCATATCGAACCTTCTCGGGCCAAAAAGGAACTCTGTAAATAAGGACAAGAATTTTGAGTGCGGTATCGAATCGATCGGTAATGCACGTATCCCTTTTTCTGTAAAATATTTCCTTGTAGCGATATTGTTCGTTTTGTTCGACGTGGAGGTGATCTTCATGTACCCATGGGCAATCAACTTCCGTGAAATGGGGCTCGAAGGATTAGTTAAGATGGGAATTTTCATGTTACTGCTTATCGTGGGCTTCTTCTATGTAATGAAGAAAAAAGGCCTTGAGTGGGAATAGGTTCTGGGCATGCATTTTGCACTATATGCTTGATAATCAAAAACTAAAATTACAATGAGCGATTCAAAAGATATAAAATTGGTTGATACTCCCCCGGGAGTAGAAGGACAGGGATTTTTCGCTACCAAACTCGATACCGTTGTAGGGCTTGCACGTGCCAACTCGCTTTGGCCACTTCCCTTCGCGACATCGTGTTGTGGTATCGAATTCATGGCTACCATGGCTTCGCATTATGATGTGGCCCGTTTCGGTTCGGAGCGTATGAGCTTCTCGCCGCGCCAGGCTGATATGCTGTTGGTTATGGGCACTATCGCCAAAAAAATGGCACCTATCCTCCGCCAGGTGTACGAACAGATGAGCGAGCCGCGCTGGGTTATTGCCGTAGGTGCATGTGCCTCTTCAGGCGGTATATTCGACACGTATTCGGTACTTCAGGGCATTGACAAAGTTATCCCTGTTGACGTTTATGTACCGGGATGCCCGCCAAGGCCGGAACAGATACTTGACGGTATCATGAAGCTCCAGGATATTGTAAAATCAGAATCCGTAAGAAGAAGGAGCTCTCCGGAGTACCAGGCGCTGATGGAATCTTATAACATTACATAAAGTAAAAATGGCTTTAGAAACAACGGTTATACAAGATAAGCTTACCGAAAAGTTCGGCGAAAAAGTCACCGGCTTTATCCAGCAAAAAGATATATTGTCATTTGAGGTAGAATCCAACACAATGGCTGAAGTGATGGGCTTCCTTAAGAACGACCCTGTATTGCGCTTCAATTTCCTTACCGACATCTGCGGCATCCACTATCCCGACAATGCAACCGAAAGGCAGTTTGCCGTGGCCTACCACATGCACAACTGGATGGATAACGTGCGCATCCGCTTCAAATGTTTCCTTAGCGCAGACAACCTTGAGATAGATTCGGCTACCGGCCTGTTTTTAGGAGCCAACTGGCAGGAACGCGAAACCTACGATTTTTACGGCATCATCTTCAAAGGGCATCCGCAGCTGAAGAGGATATTAAATATGGACGAAATGACCTCGTTCCCTATGCGGAAGGAATTCCCATTGGAAGACGGAGGTCGTACCGACAAGGACGACCGTTTCTTCGGAAGGATAACCGATAATGCACATAACTAACAAGGAATAATTTTTATATAAAATGTCAGACCTGTTATTACCACCGGAACACCGCTATGCCAAGATGATCGAGCAGAGGCAGAATGAAGACGGCAGTGAACTTTCCATACTGAACCTTGGGCCAACACACCCTGCTACACACGGCATCTTCCAGAACATCCTGCTTATGGATGGCGAAAGGATACTTGATGGCGAAGGCACTGTGGGCTACATTCACCGCGCTTTTGAAAAAATTGCCGAAAACAGGCCATTTTACCAGATAACCCCGCTTACCGACAGGATGAATTACTGCTCCTCTCCTATTAATAATATGGGATGGTGGATGACATTAGAGAAAGCCCTTGATATTGAGGTACCAAAAAGGGTGCAGTACATGAGGGTAATCATTATGGAGCTGGCGCGTATTGCCGACCATATTATCTGCAACTCGGTACTGGGTGTGGATACAGGAGCGCTGACAGGCTTCCTTTACGTTTTCCAGTACAGGGAGAAAATATACGAGATATACGAAGAGATATGCGGTGCCCGCCTTACTACGAATATGGGCCGCATTGGTGGCTTTGAAAGGGACTGGAGCCCTGAAGCCTTCAAAAAAATAAATACATTCTTAGAAGAATTCCCACCGATATGGACAGAGTTTGAAAACCTGCTTACGCGTAACAGGATATTCATGGACCGCACGATAGATGTTGGCCCGATCTCTGCTGACAAAGCGATGAACTACGGCTTTACCGGCCCGAACCTTCGTGCAGCAGGTGTTGATTATGACATTCGCGTGATGACCCCATACAGCTCGTACGAAGACTTTGACTTTGATGTACCTGTTGGAAAATCAGGTGATACCTATGACCGTTTCTGCGTGCGCAACGCCGAGGTTTGGGAGAGTTTAAAAATCATCAAACAGGCTTTGGCCAAGATGCCGGAAGGCCCTTTCCATGCTAATGTACCGGATTATTACCTTCCGCCGAAAGAAGATGTTTACAACAATATGGAAGCCCTTATCTACCACTTTAAAATAGTGATGGGTGAGATACCTGTGCCGAAAACCGAAGTATACCACGCTGTGGAAGGCGGTAACGGGGAACTTGGCTTTTACCTTATAACCGACGGAAGCCGTACGCCATACAGGCTGCATTTCCGCAGGCCATGCTTTATTTATTACCAGGCATTCAACGATATGGTGAGGGGCCAGATGCTCTCGGATGCCATTGCAACATTATCAAGCCTCAATGTTATTGCAGGCGAACTGGATGCGTAAGTTATTTTAAATTATAAATTTTGAATTTTAAATTGGAGTCTGAGTAAGCATCAAAATTTAGCATTCAAAATTCAAAATAGAAGAAAAAAGAGATGGAGATTAGTAACGCACATCAGAATATAAATATAACACCTGAACTTCAGGCGAGGATGGATGAGCTTTTAAGCCACTACCCCGCTGACAAAAGGAAATCGGCGCTGCTGCCTATCCTTCATGATGTGCAGGATGCCCACGACAACTGGCTCAGCATACCGCTTCAGGACAAGGTTGCCGAGATCATTGGCATAAAGCCTATTGAAGTATATGAGGTAGTATCGTTCTACACGATGTACAACCAAAAGCCGATAGGGAAATTCATGTTCGAATTTTGCAGGACATCATGCTGCGCAGTGCGCGGTACCGAAGACCTGATGGAATATACCTGCAGCAAGCTGGGCGTAAAAGAAGGAGAAGTGACACCGGACGGCATGTTCCAGGTGGTTGGCGTTGAGTGCCTTGGCGCTTGTGGCTATGCCCCAATGATGCAGCTGGGTGATTATTATAAAGAACACCTGACCAAAGACAAGATTGATACTATCATCGAAGAGTGCAGAGCAGGAAAAGTAGATTTACATAAACAGGCCATAACGGAATAGTATGGGACAAAAAATATTATTAGAGCACGCTCAGGTACCGGGGATAAAAACCTACGAGATATACCGCAAAGTTGGCGGGTATGCCTCTGTGGAAAAAGCCATAAAAAGCATGACCCCGGACGAAGTGGTTGAAGAAGTGAAGACTTCAGGATTGCGTGGACGCGGGGGCGCAGGTTTCCCAACAGGCATGAAATGGAGCTTTATCGACAAGAAATCAGGCAAGCCAAGGCATTTGGTTTGCAATGCTGACGAATCAGAACCGGGTACTTTCAAGGACCGCTACCTGATGGAGTACATTCCCCACCTTTTGATAGAGGGGATGATCACATCAAGCTACGCCTTAGGATGTAACCTTTCCTATATCTACATTCGGGGAGAATATATGTGGGTATACCGCATACTGGAAACAGCAATTAAAGAAGCTTATGCCGCCGGATGGCTGGGCAAAAATATACTAGGCTCAGGCTTCGACCTTGACCTGCACGTACATTGTGGTGCCGGCGCTTACATTTGTGGCGAAGAAACTGCACTTATAGAATCGCTGGAGGGCAAAAGGGGCAACCCGAGGATCAAGCCACCATTCCCTGCGGTAAGCGGGCTTTGGGCTAACCCAACCGTGGTGAACAATGTGGAATCTATCGCGGCTGTGCCATGGATAGTGAACAATACCGGCGCGGAATATGCTAAAATAGGCATCGGGCGCTCTACAGGAACAAAATTAATATCAGCTTCCGGACATTGCAAAAACCCTGGTGTTTATGAAATAGACCTTGGATTGAGCGTTGATGAGTTCATGAATTCCGACGAATACCTGGGCGGAATGATGGATGACAGGCCGCTGAAAGCATTGGTTCCCGGAGGTTCTTCGGTGCCGATCCTGCCTGCGCACCTGATCTTTAAGAATGCTGAAGGCGGCGACAGGCTGATGAGCTACGAATCGCTTAGTGAAGGTGGTTTTGCAACGGGTTCGATGCTGGGCTCAGGCGGTTTCATCGTTTATAATGACACTACCTGTATCGTTCGTAACACCTGGAACTTCTCGCGGTTTTACCATCACGAAAGCTGTGGGCAGTGCTCACCATGCCGTGAAGGTACCGGCTGGATGGAAAAAGTACTGCACCGTATCGAGAACGGCCACGGACGCGAAGAAGATATCGAATTGCTTTGGGACATCCAGAGAAAAATAGAAGGCAACACCATATGCCCTCTTGGCGATGCAGCAGCATGGCCGGTGGCAGCGGCAATACGCCATTTCAGGGATGAGTTTGAATACCACGTTCGCTTCCCGGAGAAAATAAAAAACCGTGACCACTTTGTCGCCGAGCCTTTTGAAAGGGTGAAGCATCTAATTAGTAAAGAAGTGGTTTAAAACAGTTACAAAGCATTGGAAAAAATAAACCAAATAGAGATTAATAATTTTAAGTCTATCAAGCATTTAAAGGTTGATGGGTTTAAAAAGATCAATGTATTTATTGGTATGCCAAATGCTGGAAAGAGTAATTTGCTTGAGGCGTTAGGTCTATTTGGTGGATTTAACGCTTATAATAGGACTATAAAAGATTTTGTCAGATTTGGGAACTATAATGAGTTATTTTTTGAGGAAAATGTTAATGATAGTTTAAAGATTAAAATTGAAAAATCAGAATTAATTTTCACACGACATAAATCTTTATATAACTGGAATCAAAATAGTGAATCTGGACTCAGTTTAGGAAATGAAGTTCCTTTTGGTTACGGATTCGATAATGGCAATGGATTATCAGAAAGTGATGCTCACAATTACATAGCAAAAATATATAAATATCATTTTAGCAATATTGCTGCCAAGAACGTAAAGTCTGGTTTAAAAACATTAAATTTTCCTTTAGGAGAAAATCTTGTTGAAATAATAGCAACCAATCCTATAATTAGGAAAGAAGTTATCAGACTATTTAATTTAAGCCGACTAAAACTTTTGATTGATAAAAATTCAAATGAAATAAAATTATTTAAAGAATATCAAGATGGAACCTTCTTTACATTATCCTATGAATTAATTGCTGATACTTTACAGCGATTAATATTTTACAAGGTCGCCATAATGAGTAATGAAAATTCTGTTTTATTATTTGAAGAGCCAGAAGCACATTGTTTTGAACCATATGTACAGGAGTTTACAAATAGTGTAAAATACGACAAAAACGATAACCAGTTCTTCATAGTTACACATAGCGATTTCATCATTCAAGAATTTTTAAGGGATGAGGAAAGCAGGAACAATACAAGCATTTACCTGGTTAATAATATTGATGGGGAAACGAAAGTAAAACAATTGCTGAAAGAAAATAATGAGGATGTATATGAATTAGGAATGAACCCCTTCTTCAATTTTGAAAGCCTGTGGGATGCAAACTAAGACACTATGAGATTTATAGGAGTAGAATGTTTCGCGGACCAGTACTTTTTCGGAAGGCTTATAATGAACAAGGATTTTATCCGTAAGGAAAGAAATGATACCGAAGTAATAAGAGGAATAACAGAAAGAGGGAGGGATAATTTTTCGATAGGCATCATAGATATCGATAAAAATAAAAAGATACCGGCAGGATACATAGAGGTGTTTACCAGTGATAACACAACTATCTATAAACATCAGGTAAATTGCCAATTTTTAATGTTAGTTGGGCCAAGGCAGTTTGAGCATTGGATAAAAAAGTTCCTGACTGATTCAGACAAGAAGGCAGAGGATTTCGGATATGATGATTTTAATGATTTCATGGAGGATTCAAAGTCTTTGAAACCGGAGAAAAGCTACAGGTTTAAAAGTGTGATGGATTTTGTCTTTGAAAATTATGAGGCGAACGACAACCATATCCATCTGATGAAAAAGCATTTAGACTATCTTATCGATAAGCAATACAAGTTCGATAAAGATGAGTTTTTAAGTATATAATAATGTAAATTGCGGCACATTAGTGCAAAGCTTAAAGAGCTTATGAAAGTAACAATAGACGGACAGGAAATAGACGTAGAACCGGGGACGACCATCCTGCAGGCTGCGCGTAAGATAGGCGGCGAATCAGTCCCGCCTGCCATGTGCTACTATTCCAAACTGAAGGGAAGCGGGGGCAAATGCCGCTGCTGCCTGGTAGAGGTTTCCAAAGGAAGCGAGGCCGATCCACGCCCTATGCCAAAACTGATGGCATCGTGTGTTACCGGCTGCATGGACGGTATGGAAGTGAAAAGCATCTCCTCTGAAAGGGTTGTGGATGCGCGCAAATCGGTAACGGAATTCCTATTGATCAACCACCCGCTGGACTGCCCTATTTGCGATCAGGCCGGGGAGTGCGACCTGCAAAACCTTAGCTTTAAGAACGGTTCAGCCAAGACGCGCTTTATTGAGGATAAAAGGACTTTCGAACCGGAAAACATCGGCCCGAACATCCAGCTGCACATGAACCGCTGTATCCTTTGCTACCGCTGCGTAATGGTAGCCGACCAGCTTACTGACAGCAGGGTGCATGGCGTTGTGAACCGCGGCGACCATTCGCAGATATCTACCTGCATCTCTAAAGCAGTTACCAATGAGTTCTCCGGAAATATGATCGACGTGTGCCCTGTTGGAGCGCTTACTGATAAGACATTCCGTTTCAAGCAACGGGTATGGTTCAACAAACCGTACAACGCACACAGGGATTGCACCAAATGCTGCGGCAAGACCACACTTTGGATGTTTGGAGATGAAATACAAAGGGTTACGGCGCGTAAAGACGAATATCACGAAGTGGAAGAATTCATCTGTAATGAATGCCGTTTCGACCACAAAGACCCTAAAGACTGGGTAATTGAAGGCCCAAGGAAATTCGAGAAAGATTCGGTTATCAACCAGAATAACTATACAAGAAAACTGGATACGGTGGTTATTGAGACCGAGAAAAATATCCTTCTCGGGCGTGACCAGGACCGCAAGAAGATAAGTATGCCGGCTATTCCGCTTAAAAAAGACGAAGTTCAGGTATTTAAAGAAGGACAAATATAATGGATCAGGCTATAATCATAGAAAAGAGTGTTGTTATCATTGCAGTTTTTGCTTTGACGATGCTTATGGCGATGTACTCTACATTAGCCGAAAGGAAAATCGCCGCATGGCTTCAGGACCGTATAGGGCCTAACCGTGCAGGCCCGGGCGGTCTTATGCAGCCACTGGCCGACGGTTTAAAACTGTTCTCTAAAGAAGAATTTTTCCCGAACACGCCAAACAGGTTCCTGTTTATTGTAGGCCCGTTCATATCGATGAGTACCGCGCTTATGACCAGCGCCGTTATTCCATGGGGTGATAAGCTGCACCTTTTTGGGCGCGATATCATCCTGCAGGCCACCGATATTGACGTAGCAATACTATATGTATTCGGCGTACTGTCGGTAGGTGTTTACGGTATCATGATCGGCGGATGGGCTTCCAACAACAAATTCTCACTGATGAGCGCCATGCGTGCCTCATCACAAATGATATCCTATGAAGTAGCAATGGGGCTTTCCATCATTGCACTCATTATGATGACGGGCACACTGAGCCTTAAAGAAATCGCTGCAGGGCAGGAAGGAATGAACTGGAACGTATTCTACCAACCGGTGGGCTTCCTCATCTTCCTTGTGTGTTCATTCGCAGAGACTAACCGTACGCCTTTTGACCTTGCCGAGTGTGAGGCCGAGCTTATCGGGGGTTACCATACCGAATATTCATCCATGAAAATGGGCTTTTACCTGTTTGCAGAATATGCGAGCATGTTCATATCGTCAACTATTCTGGCGGTGCTTTACTTTGGGGCCTACAATTACCCGGGCATGCACTGGATGGAAGAGAACGTAGGTGTGAACACTGCCAACGTAATAGGTATGCTGGTACTGTTCGGAAAGCTGTGCTTTTTCATCTTCTTCTATATGTGGGTGCGCTGGACGGTGCCGAGGTTCCGTTATGACCAGCTGATGCGCCTTGGATGGAAAATGCTGATACCATTGGCTATCGCCAACATCATCATCACAGGTATAATAATATTAATAAACGACGGTAACTTCAATTTCTAATTATCGATCGAAAAGAAATATACTATGTCAATAGAAACCATATCATTATCGGGACGTAAGAAGGAGGTTTCCAATAAAAAGATGACCTTTTTGGAAAGCCTTTACCTTGTGACGATAGTAAAAGGACTGTTCATTACGATCAGGCACTTATTTAAGCGTAAAGTAACTATTAAATACCCGGAGCAGACCCGGGAAATGAGCCCCGTGTACCGCGGACAACACCTGCTGATGCGCGATGAGGAAGGCCGTGAGCGCTGCACTGCCTGCGGGTTGTGTGCCCTCTCCTGCCCTGCCGAAGCGATCACCATGAAAGCTGAAGAACGCAAGCCGGACGAAATGCACCTGTACCGCGAAGAGAAATATGCTTCGATCTATGAGATCAATATGCTGCGCTGCATTTTCTGCGGGCTTTGCGAGGAAGCATGCCCTAAGCAGGCAATCTACCTTACCAAGTCAAGGACAATGGTACGCTCGAACAGCGACAGGGAAGACTTTATCTTTGGTAAAGACAAACTTGTTATGCCGCTTGATATGGCAATAGACAATACTAAAAAACCCCAAATGGCAAAATAGATGATAACAACATTATTCTACATTTTATCGGCCATTACACTCGCTACTGCGTTTTTGACGATATTCAGCAAAAACCCTATACACAGTGCTATTTACCTTGTACTCTGCTTTTTCTCTATAGCAGGGCATTACCTGATGTTCAATGCACAGTTCCTGGCTATAGTACACATTATTGTTTACTCAGGGGCAATCATGATCCTGATGCTCTTTACGATAATGCTCATGAATCTCAATAAGGAGGACGAAAAGAACAAGTCGGTACTCACGCGGATTGCCGCAGTAATCGCTTTTTGCCTTGTAGCCTTCGTACTTCTGGCAACGTTTGTTAAAGCACAACCACAGCTTGAGTATACCACATCGGGCAAGGATTTCCAGTCGATCAGAATATTAGGGCAGGTATTGCTAAACGAGTATATGGTACCGTTCGAGTTTGCATCGGTACTTCTTTTAGTATCCATGATCGGTGCGGTATTGTTATCTAAAAAAGAACATATTAATAATTAGTATGGAAAATATATTACAGGAAATAGGCATCGAAAACTACATTTACCTTTCCACGCTGCTGTTCTGCATCGGGGTGTTCGGGGTATTGTACAGAAGGAATGCCATCGTGATGTTCATGTCGATCGAAATCATGCTTAACGCGGTAAACCTGCTGCTGGTAGCTTTTTCTACCTACCACCAGGACGCGCAGGGGCAGGTATTCGTATTCTTCTCTATGGCGGTTGCCGCTGCGGAGGTTGCCGTTGGCCTTGCCATATTGGTAGCCGTATACAGGAACCTGAACAACATTGACATTGATAATTTGAAAAATTTAAAAGGATAACGCCTGATGGAGACAAATTTGGCTTTACTATTATTATTCGCGCCTTTTGCAGGGTTTCTGCTAAACGTTTTCTTCGGGAAAAAACTAAGCAGGAATGCGGCAGGGATATTAGGGACTCTGGCAGTTGCCGTGTCCTTTGGCGTAACATTGTTTTTCTTCCTTCAGGTAAACAGCACCAAAGTGCCTGTGATGGTGGACCTCTTTAAATGGATGCAGCTTGCCAACTTCTCGGTTGACTTCGGCTTCCAGTTGGACCAGCTGTCATTGCTGTGGCTGATGTTCGTTACCGGGATTGGTACGCTTATCCACATGTACTCCATCAGCTACATGCATGATGATGAGAACATACACAAATTCTTTGCCTATCTGAACCTGTTCGTTTTCTTTATGATCACGCTGGTAATGGGGAGCAACCTGCTTATCATGTTCATTGGGTGGGAAGGCGTTGGGCTTTGCTCGTACCTGCTTATCGGGTTCTGGTACAAAAACCAGGATTATAATGATGCTGCCAAGAAAGCCTTCATCATGAACCGTATCGGTGACCTTGGTTTCCTTATCGGGATATTCATCATCGGGTATTTGTTCCACACGCTGGACTATACGGTTATCCAGACCATAATTACCGAAGGCAAATTCACTATTGATGCACAGTGGCTGAGCATTGCCGCACTTTGCCTTTTCATTGGCGCATGTGGTAAGAGTGCACAGATACCATTATACACATGGCTTCCTGATGCGATGGCAGGCCCTACACCTGTTTCGGCGTTAATACACGCTGCAACGATGGTAACGGCAGGTATCTTTATGATCACAAGGATGAACTTCCTTTTCAACCTGGCACCGGACGTACAAAGCATCATCGCTGTAGTAGGCGCTGTAACCGCACTGGTTGCCGCATCCATCGGCCTTGTGCAGAATGATATTAAAAAAGTACTGGCCTACTCTACCGTTTCGCAGTTGGGCCTTATGTTCCTTGCCCTTGGGCTTGGCGCTTATGAGATTGCTGTATTCCACGTAATCACGCACGCTTTCTTCAAGGCATGTTTGTTCCTTGGTTCGGGATCGGTTATCCACGCATTGCACGGCGAGCAGGACATGCGCAACATGGGTGGCCTTCGCAAAGTGATGAAGATTACCTTCGCTACGTTCCTTATCTCTACATTGGCGATTTCAGGCTTGCCACCCTTCTCAGGATTCTTCTCTAAAGATGAAATATTAATGGCTGCCTACCATGAGAACCCCGTATTGTGGGTTATCGGGTCGATCGCTTCTATAATGACGGCATTCTATATGTTCCGCCTTTTGTACCTGACATTCTACAAAGACTTCAGGGGTACCGAAGAGCAGAAACACCACCTGCACGAATCGCCTGCGCTTATAACATTCCCGCTTATCGTTTTGGCTATCCTTGCCCTTGTAGGTGGCGCTATAAGCCTTCCGGGAAGCAGCTGGCTTAACGAATACCTTGCACCGGTAATGGCAAAACCTGCCGCTCATCACCATTTGGACAACACGGCTTACATGCTGATGGGCATAGCTGTTGTGGGCGCGCTTATCGGAATCGGGATAGCATATACTAAGTATATCAAAAAATCGGAGGTACCGGAACCGGACAGCAAAATTACAGGCCTTACTAAAGTGCTTTACAATAAATTCTATGTTGACGAGCTATACATGGCAATAATCGTAAAACCTGTTTATGCCATAGGGAGCTTCTTTAAGAATGTTACCGAAGTGGCTATATCCGGATTCATTTTCGGGTTGGGCAGGGCGGCAAACATGCTGGGCTCCGAAGGCAAAACAATACAGAACGGCAGCATAGGTTTTTACCTTTTTGTATTTGTTGCGGGCGTATGCTCAATTATAGGTTATATTTTTCTGGTAAAATAATTCATACTGATGGACGTATCTTTCATACTTGTTATCTTATTATTCGGGGCGATAGCCACTTACTTCGTAGGTGATAAATGGGCCTCTAAAGCAGCGCTTATCTTCAGCACGGCAGCTTTTGCGGCAGCCATTTATGTTACCTACCGTTTTACCGGTGGCGGAAACGTAAACTATGCCCATGCGTGGATAAGAATGCCTCGCGTTACGCTGGCTTTCGTTGGCGACGGGCTATCCTTATCAATGGTATTGCTTACCACGGCGCTGACACCTATAATCGTGTTCACTTCCTTTGGGAACCTGTTCCCGAAAACGAGGGGGTTCTATGCCCTAATCATGTTCATGGCGTTTGCCATGACAGGTACATTCCTTAGTGGTGATGGTTTGGTTTATTATATTTTTTGGGAACTTTCGCTTATCCCGATTTATTTCATAGCCCTCGTTTGGGGCAGCGGCAATGCCGAAGAAAGAAAAAAAGCCGTAGTGAAATTCTTCATTTATACGTTTGCGGGATCGCTTTTCATGTTGGTGTCGTTCCTTTACCTGTACCACAAAACCGGATCATTCTATTTCAGGCACCTGTATAACGCTACGCTTACATCAAACGAGCAATTATTTATATTCTTAGGATTCTTTTTGGCGTATGCAATCAAGATCCCAATCATACCTTTTCATACCTGGCAGGCAAATGTGTACCAAAAAGCACCGGCTGCAGGTACTATGCTCCTTTCGGGTATCATGCTTAAAATGGCGCTATTTAGTATCATCAGGTGGCAACTTCCAATTGCACCGGGACCGGCGTTCGAATATCAATACATCATCATAGGCCTATGCATTGCAGGTGTGATCTACGGATCGATATTGGCGCTTAAGCAAAAAAGCCTTAAAAAATTACTGGCATATTCTTCACTGGCACACGTTGGCCTTATCGCCGCCGGAGCATATACATTAACTATTGACGGATTGCGCGGTGCGTTCCTTCAAATGATAGCGCACGGCTTTGTTGTAGTAGGATTGTTCTTTGCAGCAGAGATCATTTCACGCCGATTCAATACCGATGAGATCAGCGAAATGGGTGGGATCAGGATACAAACGCCGAGGTTCACCTCTATGTTCATGATTCTGGTACTGGCTTCAGTAGCGCTCCCTGCCACGTTTAACTTCGTGGGTGAATTTGAATTGCTGTACAGCCTCGCCCAGACCAATATATGGTTTTCGGTAATTGGTGGTACTACTATTATACTTGGAGCGTTCTATATGCTCCGCATGTTCCAGCAGGTAATGCTTGGCGAAAAGAATACAAAGTTTTTTGCCGATGTCACTTTTAGCGAAGGATTTGTAATGGTGCTAATAATAGGCGTACTGCTGTTTTTCGGACTGTACCCGCAGCCTATTGTGGACTTCGTTACACCCGAACTGGAGAGAACTTTAGAATTCATAAACAGATTTAATTAAGCCCGATAGAGAATGAATACATTAATAGCTATTGCAGGATTAGGGATTTTATGCCTTATAGCTGAAATTTTCAATTTGAGGAAAGCCATTGTACCGGTTACCATCGTTGGTTTGCTTGGAGCGCTTGGGCTTACCGTGGCTGATTATATGGCGCTTGACCCAAATGCTTCTGCACACGTAATGGGCGGTTTTTATAACAACATGATCGTTCCCGATAAATTTGGATTGAGCTTTTCGGGGCTGTTTATTATCCTTGCCATTTTCCTTATCGGATTAACACCTGATTTCCATAAAGAGCACAAAGCTAAAATATCCGATTTTGTTGCCATAAAACTGTTCCTGCTTACGGGCGCTGTAGCTATGGTATCTTTCGGAAACCTTTCGATGTTCTTCCTTGGTATCGAAGTACTGTCGATAGCATTATATGTTTTGGCGGCCAGCGAACCTAAGAATCTTAAAAGCAACGAAGCCGGTATGAAATACTTCCTTATGGGAGCATTTGCATCGGGTATCATATTATTCGGTATCACGCTTATATACGGCGCAACCGGATCGTTTGACATTGCGACTATACATAATGCAACCCTTGATCCTGCCCTGCCAAAATGGTTCTTTATCGGTATGGTAATGCTGACAATAGGGCTGTTATTTAAAATGGCTATAGTACCGTTCCACTTTTGGGCACCCGATGTATATGAAGGTTCTCCCGCTCTTACCACGGCTACCATGAGCACACTGGCCAAGATTGCTGCTATCGCTGCATTCTTCAAGCTATTGGTAGGAATGAACAATGAAGTTCCCGGATCGTATGTTACCGTGATCGGGATCGTTGCCGTATTGTCGATGACAGTAGGTAACCTCATGGCATTGAAACAGGACAACGTAAAAAGGATGCTTGCATTTTCGGGTATATCGCACGCAGGCTTTATGCTGATGACGCTTTATAACCCGATAGCTACACAGGGAACCCTGCTGTACTATACTGCGGCCTATTCGCTTACGGGTATCGCTGCATTTGCAGTAGTGCTGTTTGTGTGCAGGACAAAAGGCAATGAAGATATTTACAACTTCAATGGGTTGGGCAAAACGCACCCGGTGATGGCAGGGATTTTAACCTGCTCGCTATTATCAATGGCGGGGATCCCGATATTTTCAGGCTTCTTTGCCAAGCTGTTCCTATTCAACCAGGTACTTGCAACAGGGCACGTGATTATTGTTATAATTGCCGTAATCAACTCCATCATTAGCGTGGGCTACTACTTCAAGCTGATACTGGCAATGTACACCAAAGACGATACCGAAAAACGGGAGCCGCTGCCATTTATGTATGGCGCTGTAGCTGTTGTTTCGCTATTGGTGAGCATCGCTATAGGACTTTGGCCTTCAATGATCACAGGCCTTATACGATAAAATTTCTTTGTAAAATATACAGCGCATTGCTTTCGGGTAATGCGCTTTTTTTATTTTTAAAAAATATAGACATAATTAAAGTGTAATTATTTTCAAGCATTATAAGAATATTTTCTTATTGTTTTGTAAATTTGCTTTATGTATGCGCTAATCGACTGTAACAATTTCTATGTATCCTGCGAGAGAGTCTTCCAGCCGAAGTGGCAGGGTAAGCCTGTTGTTGTATTGTCTAATAATGACGGATGCGTTATATCGCGCAGTGAAGAGGCTAAAGCGCTGGGCATAGGGATGGCGGTACCGGAATTCAAGATAAGACCTTTACTTAAGGAACACAATGTAGGTGTATTCTCGTCGAACTATCCGCTTTATGGCGATCTCAGCGCACGGATGATGGAAACCATGAGGATGTTTACTCCGAATGTAGAAGTGTACAGTATTGATGAGGCTTTTTTAGACTTTACAGGAGTTGCGGTGGACAATTACCACAATCTCGGACTCGAAATGCGCAGCCGCGCCTGGAAATGGCTCAGCCTGCCGATATGCGTTGGGATCGCCCCTACACGTGTACTTTCGAAAGCCGCCAACCGCATTGCCAAGAAATTCCAGGAAAAGACAGAAGGTGTCTATGTGATAGATACCGAAGATAAACGCATCAAAGCACTGAAATGGCTCAAGATTGGCGATGTATGGGGGATTGGTTACCGTACAGCCCGGAAGCTGAAGACAATGAATGTAGTGACGGCGCACGATTTTATCCAGCCGTGGATGGAACCATGGATCAAAAGAGAAATGGGTGTGGTAGGCCTTCGCCTTAAAAGCGAGCTGGAAGGGCGCTCTGTTTTAGGGCCGGAGCCCATTGATGTGGATAAGAAAAGTATTGCTACAACACGCAGCTTTCCGAAACAGCTTACAGACTACGACCTCATCCGTGAACGCGTATCCACTTTTGCTACCGTAACGGCAGAAAAGCTTCGCAAGCAGGGTTCGTGCTGCCACACGGTCATAGTAATGCTGGTAGCCGACAAGCATAGTATAGACAACGCTAAATACCATTACAGCCGGGCTATGACACTCCCCTTCCCTACAAATTCGGCACTCACGATAAGCAACGCGGCCATACAGCTGCTCAAAAGCCTTATCGACAGTACCGATACCATTCTATTTAAAAAAGCCGGAGTAATCGTGACTGAACTTATTCCTGAAGACAGCAAGCAATTTAACCTGTTCCTGGATGAAGATCCCAAACACCTGGCCCTGATGAAGGCGATGGACCATGTAAACCGGAAAATGGGTGAACGCATGATCCGCCTCGGGACTCAGGCCAAAAAGACATGGGACATGAAGCAAAATATGCTGTCCAACGGATATACCACTAATTTCGGGAAACTGCTAACCATAAAGTGCGAAGAATGAAAAGCGGGGAACAGGCACTTACCTTTTTTCGTCCTGATAAACAACAGGACACCGCCCTGCCCTTTATTACGCATGGCATCTCGGCAGGGTTTGCCTCGCCTGCTCAGGACTTTCTACAGGATCGCATTGACCTGAACACTGAACTTGCCAAAAACTGGCTTACGACATTCTACATCCGGGTATCGGGCAATTCAATGATGAATGCAGGTATAGCAGATGGCGACCTTTTGGTAGCCGACCGCAGCCTTGAGCCTTCTGACGGGAAAATAGCTATTTGCCTCATCGATGGGGAATTTACGGTTAAGCGATTGAAGATGGGAATTGGGTGCCTGTACCTTATGCCCGAAAATCCTGCCTACCAACCCGTAAAAGTGAGCGAGGAAAACAACTTTACGGTGTGGGGGATTGTGACGTATGTGATTAAGAGTTTGTAGAGAGTTGCAAAGTTTAAAAGTCTAAAAGTTAAAAAGTTAAGAGAGTACCGGCAAATCCATAGGTTTTAAAAACCTTTGGATTTGGATTGCTTTTAAATGTACCGGGCTGCTACTCCCCCTTCGGGGGTTGGGGGGCCTTCGTCACGATCTGCATGGTTTCGCGGCTTATTTGGCGTAATACCACTTCTTTGTTTTTGGCCACGGCATCGGCAGATTTTTCGTTGAAATGCCTGATGGTATAAAGCGAAACATTATCGTTATACGTCACCTTAAATTTCTTGGAAAGAATACTCTTTAGCTCCGGGAAATTCCCGAACTTATCATCCACGCACACCGAGAAACTGATTGCTGAATTCTGTATCAGGTGAACTTTCATCTTGTATTTGTGCAGCAGAAGGAATATTTCGCTGATGTTTTCCTCCATAATGAAGGAAAAATCAAGGGATGACAGCGATATCAGCAACTGGTCTTTCTTTACGATAAAGCACGGCGCCTGCGGTTCAAGGTCGGCACCCTTACTTACACTGGTACCCGGTAGCAATGGGTTGACGAATGATTTTACATACAACGGTATCTCCTTTTTCTGCAACGGTTGCAATGTCTTAGGGTGGATAACCGTCGCACCGTAAAACGCCAGCTCTATGGCTTCACGATAGGATATCTGGTTAAGCAATATCGCATTCTCAAAGTAACGCGGGTCGGCATTCAGTACACCGGGAACATCTTTCCAAATGGTGACGCTTTCGGCATTAAGGCAGTAGGCGAAGATCGCTGCTGTATAATCGGAGCCTTCACGGCCAAGGGTTGTCGTAAAATTATTTTCGTCAGACCCTAGAAAACCCTGCGTGATATTAAGTGTCTTTTTCTTTACATTCTTCGAAATAAGTTTCTGCGTCTGGTCCCAATCTACAATCGCATCACGATAGGTATTGTCGGTCTTGATAAACTCGCGCACATCGATCCATTGGTTCTTCAGTCCGCGATAATTAAAGTAATGGCTTACAATCGTAGTTGAAATGATTTCGCCCTGGCTCACGATCTGGTCGTACACAAAATTATAGTTGGGCGACTTGTTATTCTTAAGGAAGCTCTCGAGGTCCGCAAAGATCCTGTTCACTGCTGCAAATACAGGATTGTTCTCATCGTCGAAAAGGTCCATGAGTATTTGGTTGTGATATTTCTTCACTTCCTGGACGGACGACTGAAGTTCGGGAGATTTGGCAACATAGTCCTTTATCACCACCTCCAGCGCATTGGTTGTTTTACCCATGGCCGAAATGACAAGCAGCACATCCTCATACCCTACTTTTTGCAATACCTCATACACATTTTTGATACCGTCGGCATCTTTTACCGATGCACCCCCGAATTTGAATACTTTCATCGTGAAATAAATATATGACTTATAAATCTAATGTAAACTTTGTAATGCCCTCCTCGTTCATCTGCACCGTCAGCCAGTCCTGTAATATAGCCGCACCCGAGCGCTCATAGAATTCAATCGCATGTGTATTCCAGTTGAGCACTACCCATTCTACCCGGCGGACACCATCTGCTTTGGCAAACTTAATTACCTCTTTATACAGCGCGCTGCCGGCACCCGTACCGCGTTTGTCTTCCTTCACGATCAGGTCTTCCAGGTGTATGGTCCTGCCTTTCCATGTAGAGTAGCGGTAATAAAACAGCGCCATGGCTATCACTTCCCCATCAGCCTCTGCCACAAATGTATGGAATAACGGGCTGTCGCCAAAACCGTCGCGTACCAATTCATCCACCGTTACCACAACGGCATCGGGTTCTTTTTCAAAAGCGGCAAGTTCTTTAATAAGCCCCAGTACGGCAGGCATGTCCTCCTTTTTTCCTTCGCGGATCACCATAGTATCTTCTGTAAAAATAAGCTCAAAAATACGGTTTAAAAATGTTTAATGATTAGTTTCCTTTTCATATCACAAAAATTTCGATATTTGTGCCCTCAACACAACTATAACGTTTTCGTAATGGAAGAAAGAAATAAAACATTAGGCGAATTTATCATCGAAAAGCAGGAAGACTTTAAATATTCTTCGGGCGAATTGTCAAGGCTCATCAACTCCATAAGGCTTGCCGCTAAAGTAGTGAACTACAAGGTGAACAAGGCCGGTCTGGTAGACATTGTAGGCAAATTCGGGGAGCAGAACATCCAGGGCGAGGATCAACAGAAACTGGACGTATTTGCCAACGATACTTTCATGCAGACGCTCATCAACCGTGAGATCGTGTGCGGTATCGCCTCTGAGGAGAACGACGATTTCATTACCATCCAGGGCCACGATGGGGCACACAACAACAAGTATGTAGTATTGATAGACCCGCTTGACGGCTCATCAAACATAGACGTGAATGTTTCCGTGGGCACAATTTTCTCTGTGTACAGAAGGGTAACTCCTGTGGGGACTCCTGTAACCCTTGAAGATTTCCTGCAGCCGGGCGTGAACCAGGTAGCAGCGGGGTATGTGATCTACGGTACGTCAACCATGCTTGTATATACTACAGGCAACGGCGTGAACGGCTTTACGCTGAACCCGGCGATTGGTACGTTCTACCTTTCACACCCGAACCTGACGTTCCCAAAAGACGGTACGATCTATTCGATAAACGAAGGAAACTACGTGCATTTCCCGCAGGGTGTGAAAGACTATATTAAATACTGCCAGCTTGAAGAAGCCGACAGGCCGTACACTTCGCGCTACATTGGCAGCCTGGTGAGCGACATTCACCGTAACATGATAAAAGGCGGCATCTATATCTATCCAACAAGTTCGAAAGCGCCTAAGGGTAAATTAAGGCTACTGTACGAATGCAACCCAATGGCTTTCCTGGCCGAACAGGCAGGCGGCAAGGCTTCGGACGGTTTTGGGCCTATCATGGAGATACAGCCTACAGAACTCCACCAGCGCGTACCGTTCTTTTGCGGAAGCTATAATATGGTAGAGAAAGCAGAGGAATTCATGGCGAAATATAAATAAGCGGCTGAAGTGCTTAGAAGGTGAACCAAGAGTACATAAAAAATCCCCAACTCGTTATCGGGTCGGGGATTTTTTTTTACGCAAAACAATCCTCAAAAGCTAAGTACCTAAGTAACTCAGCATCTAAGAACCTTAGTTATTTATTCATGTGCTGCATCTCGTACACGAATGTATCAGCATCAACATTCATTACAAGCAGTGATAATGCTTTATCAACAATATAATTTACGTTACCCGGCGTGAAACCAAGTGCAAGCGCAAAGCGCGTAAGTATCTCTTTTTGCTTAGGCCCAAGTATATGGTCGGCATATACCATCCTTGAAAGGTCGTACAAACGCTCCAGTCGCTGCACGTGCAGGTGTGGCGGGTTAATAGGGTACCTCATAGGGTTTGCTAGTATTTCAGCATATTCCTCCTGCGAAATTTCGAGCTGCTTAGCCAGTTTATCAAGGAAAAGCCTTTCTTCAGTACTAAGGTGGCCGTTTTCCATTGCAACCCTTACGATAGCAGAAAAGTGGCCTTTATTCCTGTCCTTAAAGCCGCTATCAAATAGATCTGAAATTGACATATTGTATCTGTTAAAAATTTGTGCAAATATACTTCTATATTTCAGCCTGATATAATTTTTTTATAAGATTTTTGCCCAATCCCCCGTTATAGGAAGATTAGCTTAAAGATAGTTCATAAAAATGATGTAAGTTTACATTTTAAACGAAAAATACTACCCATGTCCGATTTTTGGCTATACTTCAATATTGGCCTCAAACATGTACTTGATATCCGGGGCTACGACCACGTACTGTTCCTCATTGCGCTTGCCCTTCCTTACGCTTTTAAAGACTGGAGGAAAATATTGCTTTTGGTGACGCTCTTTACCATCGGGCATACCTTATCGCTACTATTATCCGTGTTCGGAATGGTTACCATAAACAGTGCGATTGTCGAATTCCTGATTCCGGTAACCATATTTATAACAGCCGTTTACAATATTTTTAAATGGGCCAAAAAATCCTCCTCAAAAAATGACAGCCTTATCTTTATCGCCGTAACCACATTGCTGTTCGGCATTATCCATGGCCTGGGCTTTTCTAATTATATCAAGGTGATACTCTCCCCCGAAGCTGACGAAAAACTATTCCCCTTACTTGAATTTGCACTGGGTATAGAGGCTGCGCAGGTTATCGTGGTGCTGTCGGTATTACTGCTGTCATTCGTCGTGCAGGAGTTCCTCCGGTTTGCTAAGCGCGACTGGATACTGGTGCTGTCGGCATTTGTGGCTGGCGTGACAGTCCCAATGATAATCAATAGTGAAATCTGGTAAAAATTTAATGTTAGAGTGATCCGTTACCTGAAGTCGACGGAAGTTACAGATGAAAGAAAAGAAACAAAATAAATACGACAGGGCCTACCTGAGGATTGCCCGCGAATGGGGTCAGCTCTCCTACTGCCAACGCAGAAAAGTTGGCGCAATTATTGTTAAAGACAGGATGATCATTTCCGATGGTTATAACGGCACGCCATCGGGGTTTGAGAATTGCTGTGAGGATGATGGAGGCCTTACTAAGTGGTATGTGCTCCACGCCGAAGCCAATGCGATACTGAAAGTGGCCCGTTCAACACAATCCTGCGAAGGCGCAACGCTATACATTACCATGTCGCCCTGCAAAGACTGCAGCAAGCTGATTCACCAGTCGGGTATAAAACGGGTGGTATACCAGGAAACTTATAAAGACAATTCGGGGATCGAATTCCTAGAAAAAGCGGGTGTAGAAGTAGCGTGCCTTCCTGACCTTGACCAGATACAATGAATATAAAGAAGCTATATTTACCAATACTACTGTCCGTTACCCTTGCCATAGGGCTGCTACTGGGCAGTTTCCTTAATTTTCCTGCCGAAAAGCGCGGGATGATAGGGAGTTCCAATAAAAGTAAGCTCAATAAGCTTATCGACTTCATCGACAGTGAATACATTGACGATGTAAATACCGATTCTATTGTTGACCTTACCGTAAACAGTATCCTCGAAAAGCTGGATCCGCACTCGGTATACATCGCAAAAAACGAAATGGAACAGGTGGCCCAGAGCATGAAGGGCGACTTTGTAGGCATAGGCGTCAATTTTTATATGTACAAAGATTCGGTTGCGGTAATCAAGCCAATACCGGGCGGCCCATCTGAAAAGGCTGGAATAAAAGCCGGCGACCGCATACTCTTTGCCGGAAAGGACAAGCTCTTTGGGCGTAAGCTGCCAAATGATTCGTTGTTCTCCAAACTGAAAGGCAAAGAAGGCTCTCAGGTAGCGCTTACTGTTTTCAGGAAAAGCGAGAATAAGAAATTCAACATCAACCTCACACGTGACGTGGTGCCGATAAAAAGCGTTGATGCCTCGATACTGGTGGGCAAATCTACCGGATATATCAAGATCAACCGCTTTGCTGAGACTACGTATGACGAGTTTCACGCTGCTTTGGTAAACCTTAAAAAGCAGGGGGCAAAGTCGCTCATTATCGACCTGCGTGATAACGGCGGCGGCTACCTTGAAATGGCTGTCGAAATTGCCGATGACCTGTTGCCGGACAACCGTATTATCGTAAAAACAAAGAACAAAAAAAACCGCGAAGATATAACCAAAGCCACTAAAGGCGGCATTTTTGAAGAGGGCCCGCTATATGTGCTCATCAACGAGAACAGCGCTTCGGCAAGTGAGATATTGGCAGGTGCGATACAGGATAATGATCGTGGGACTATTGTAGGCAGACGCTCATTTGGCAAGGGGCTTGTACAACGCGAAATGCCTTTGGGCGATGGCAGTGCCGTAAGGCTTACCGTGGCGCGTTATTATACGCCTTCGGGACGTTCAATACAACGAAGCTATGCCGATGGTGGGGAGAAATATTTTAGCGATTTTGAAAAACGATATGAAAGCGGCGAACTGTATTCTGCCGACAGTATAAAAGTTGCCGATACCCTGAAATTCAAAACAGTAAAAGGCCGTATCGTTTATGGCGGCGGCGGTATCATCCCCGACCTTTTTGTACCGCAGGAAGGCAAGCACGGCGACGAGCAGTTGGCCATGATCATGCAAAGCGGGGTCGTAAGTTATTTTGTATTCGAGCAACTGGATAAGGAAAGGACGCAGTTCAAAGGATTACCTTCCAGCCTTGTTTCGGAAAAAGTAAATTCGACCGATAAGTATTTTACCGCATTCGACACTTATCTGAAAAAGAACGGCCTTGTATTCAATCTTGCAAAGCACAAAGACAGAGTAAAACGCTACCTGGCAGCCGAGTTCGTTCGCCAACTATTGAATGATAAAGAGTATTATACGCTGCTGTTGCGGGAGGATAATATGGTGAAGGCGGTTTTAGCCTCACCCCAGCCTTCTGTAAAGTAGGATGAATTATAAAACTTTTAAATGTTGTGGCATCGGTAAGATCGTTTGGTACATCCTCGGCTGCGTTGATGCCGGTTTTGTATGTTTTGGAGGTGAAGTGGTGCATAATTAGTTTTTAATTTTCCATTTCCCTTTAATTGATTTCGGCCACTCCGCTATTTCTCCTAGAGAGTCTCTGTATATCTTTTCAATATTGGAACAATCAAGATAAATTATACTGTCATTTCTTTCAACAATACATTTGTTGCTATTACCGATTTTTGTAAAGTCGTCGCCAGGCCGAATATAATGCTGAAAGTTCGAACCTCCCGATACGTCAATTAAATTTCCATCAGAATTTCTAACTTTTAATGTAGAGCTTCCGCCTTTGTAAAAATCAACTTTTATGACTTTTCCTTTCACTTCCAAAGAAAGATTTTTTTTGTAATAATCTATTACTGACTCATTACTGCAGGAAATGGATAAACTCAAAGTGAAGAATAGTGCAAATCGCTTTAACATCTTAAACAATTTTAAACAAACGTACAAAATTCTTTTTCATCTCCTGATGTTAAGTCCTCTTCCAAGGCCCCTCTCCCAAGTAGAGAGGGGCGGGAGGTGCCGAGAGAACGTGATACTTGTTTGACACATAAAGTAAAGTCATATAATTTTCTTGTCTGAAAGATTGCTTCGTCTTTCCTCCTCGCAAAGACTGTACGGATAACACGATCAGAAGGCAACCCGAAACCCAAAACTCTAAACCCAAAACTTTTAAAAAGGAATACACTACTTTTGCCATTTTGGAGTTTATAGTGTTGTGATGCTGAAAAACAGGTTATTACTGGTGCTTTTATGTTGTGTTTCTGCGCTTTACGGGCAGGAAATTACTACGCCCTATAAAAACCGAAAAATTACTGCCGAACGCGACACGATAAAGATCGACAGCGTGAGCATCAACACCGCTTTTTTTAAATTGCAGGATGCTGCCGGAAAGGATATTGACACCACTAATTACAAAGTTGATTTCCGCAACAGCACGCTGGTATTCCGTAACGGCTTCACTTCGCAGGACACCCTGACACTCCGTTACCTCAGCTACCCGGACTACCTTACGAAAAAATACAGCATTTACGACGATAGCCGGGTGGTGAGCAATGATGCAGGCAAGGAAAACCTGTACAAAGTAACGCGCGACCCGCTTAATACCTTTAAGCCTTTTGACGGGCTTACCACCTCCGGAAGTATTACGCGCGGAATTACTGTAGGAAATAACCAAAGCGCCGTAGTCAACTCCAACCTCGACCTGCAAATTACCGGTAAGCTGTCGGATAAAGTCAGCCTGCGCGCCTCGATCCAGGACACCAATATCCCGTTACAGCAGGGTGGCTATTCGCAAAAGCTGGATGAGTTCGACCAGATCTTTATCGAAATGTTCAGCGATACCTGGAACATTCGGGCGGGCGACCTCTTCCTCGAAAACCGTCAGTCGCGTTTCCTGAATTTCAGTAAAAAAGTACAGGGGCTTTCGACTGCTTTTACTTTTGGTAAAGAGGGTTCTAAAACCTCTATATTCACAGCGGCGGCATTGGTACGCGGGCAATATTCACGCAGTACTTTTACCGGGCAGGAAGGCAACCAGGGACCGTATAAGCTGCGCGGCCCAAATGACGAACTGTACATTTTGGTGATATCCGGGTCGGAGCGCGTATTCGTAAACGGTATTCTTTTGGAACGCGGGGAGAATAACGATTATATTATCGACTATAATGCCGGGGAGATCATTTTTACCTCGCTCTTCCCTATTACTTCAGAGATGCGTATCAATGTGGAATACCAGTATTCCGAGCGCAGCTATACGCGTTTTGTGACCTATGGCGGCGTTAGCCACGAGCGTGACGACTGGAGCATCGGCGGGTATGTCTATTCGGAAAATGATGTAAAGAACCAGCCGTTGCAGCAAAACCTCAGCGCAGAACAGGTGGCAACACTCCAACAGGCCGGTGATAATGCCAACCTGATGACAGCGCCTTCTGCGTATGTGGACACGTATTCCGAAAACAAGATACTGTACCGCAAAACCACGGTAAACGGCGTGGATGTATTCGAATATTCCAACGACCCTGAGGAAACGCTTTATAATGTGCGCTTCACCCTGTTGGGTAATAACCTGGGTAATTATATTTTGGCGAATGCCGCAGCCGTCGGGCGTATTTATGAATATGTCGCTCCGCTGAACGGTGTTCCGCAGGGAAATTACGAACCCATAATCCGCCTAACAGCCCCGAGCAAAATACAGATAGCCACGGTACTAGGCAAATACAACCCGAGTGAAAAAACATTTATTGATTTTGAGGCCGGCCTGAGCAACAACGACCTCAACCTCTACTCCCCCATCGACGATGGAAACAATAAAGGCCTTGCGGGTAAGCTTGATGCGAAACAACGGCTTTACACAGGTACATGGGAACTGGATGCTTTTGCCAATTACCAGGTCATACAAAAAGATTTCAGGACGATAGAGCGGTTGTTCAACATCGAATTCGGCCGCGACTGGAACTTAACGAATATATTGACGACCAATTCGAACCAAAGCTACCTGATAACCGGGACTACCTTTCGCCTGCCGCAAAAAGGACAGGTAAATTACCAGCTGGAAAAACTGGATTTTTCAGGCGCTTTTACGGGAACGCGCCATGTGGTGGACGGCAGGTTTAACTTCAAAAAACTATTAATACAAAACCGCGGAAGCCTCCTCAACAGTGACGGTGATTATTCCACTTCAACATTTCTTCGCAATGAGGCGTTGGCCAAATACCATTTCTCGAAAAACTGGGTGGGCGGTACCGTAAGGCTTGAAGACAATCGTGAAAAGATAAAGGCTACCGGCCAATATACCGCACTTAGCCAGCGTTTCAGCGAGTTTGGCGCTTTTGTGGGACGAGGAGACAGCACTAAGGTGTTTGTTGAGCTTGGCTACCTGCAACGCGCCAACGACAGCCTTGTGAACGGGCAGCTGAAAAAAGTAAATACCTCCAACTCCTATTATTTAAAATCAAGGCTATTACAAACCGATAAGAGCGACCTTACCTTGTTCGCCAATTACCGCCGCCTGAAATTTGAAGACCCGGCGTTTAAGGATGAGCCATCGCTCAACTCAAGGCTTTTGTATAACGACCGGTATTGGAACCAACTGGTACAGGTAACCACGGCCTACGAAACCACATCGGGCACCATAGCGCAACAGGAATTTACCTACCTCGCCGTCGAGGCCGGGCAGGGGGTTTATACATGGAACGATTATAACGGTAATGGAATACAGGAACTTCAGGAGTTTGAGATAGCGCCTTTTCCGGACCAGGCAACATTTGTAAGGGTGTTCCTGCCCAACCAGGTATTTGTCCGTACGCACCAGAATAAATTCTCGCAGTCGGTTACCCTAAACCCGAATCAATGGCAGAATGAGAAAGGATTTAAGAAGTTCCTTTCCTATTTCTATGACCAGGCATCGTACCTGATAGACCGTAAGATCGAGCGCAGTACCGATAATTTTGACCTCAACCCGTTTTCCGGCAGTGAAGCCGACTTGCTTGGGCTCACTTCCGGTTTCCGTAACAGCCTTTTTTACAACCGCGGGAAGCAGGACCATTCGGTTACGTACACCTACATCAATAACCGTGCAAAGACGCTGCTGACAGTTGGCTCACAGGAAAACAGCAACAGTTCGCACCAGCTGCAGTATGCGCACCTTGTCCAAAAAATATGGCTGTTCAATTTTTCGGGTCAGACCATCGAATCGGAAACCAAATCCGAGAATTACGGCAGCAAGAACTTTAAAATCGAGGGATATCTTTTAGGCCCGAAAGTGTCCTATATCTTTTCGCGCAATGCCAGCTGGGACCTTTTTTATGAATACCGTAACAAAGAAAACCGCATCGGTGATATGGAGACACTGTACCAGCAACGACTTGGAACGTCATTTAATTATGCTTCGGAAAAACAGTTTACCGCAAGCGGCGAGTTTTCATTATACAAAAACGATTTTACCGGCAACCAGCTCTCCCCTGCCGCCTACAGTATGCTCGAAGGATTATTGCCTGGGCAGAACCTCACATGGCGCCTGCTGCTGCAAAAGAACCTTACGCAGTTCCTCGATATCAACATCAACTACCAGGGTCGGAAAAGCGAGACCAGCAAGGCAATACATACAGGGAATATACAGTTACGGGCTTATTTTTAATTGGAAGCCAGCAGAAGAAAATGTCATATTGAGTGCAGTCGAAATGCGGCATTTTCTTCTGCTAGCTTCTCGACTGCGCTCGAAGTGACATCCGTATTAAATACTATTATCATCAATTAAACATTGCTCTTTCCTTCTTTGAAAAAGCATCCGACTGCATAGCGTATTTTTTGGTAAAGTCTTTAAGGGATGCCTCCTGCTTTGCGTAGTTCTTTATCAGGAAAGCTTTATCTTCTTTCAGTTCAGAAGTGTAGCCGGTTATCCAGGGCACATTATCCTGGATGTTCAGGCGGATCAGTCGGGCCTCATAATTGTCAGGGGCTTTTTCTATAGTAGTATCCAGCAAATCGGTGCCACGGTTAAAGAGCCTTGTTTTGGAGATAAGCCCGCTTTCATATTTTGCCAACAGCACAATGGAGGCCGCTTTATAGGCCATAAGGGTATGGTTGCTGCCATTGGACTCAAGGTTCGCAAGGTCGGCGTGGAAAGCATTGGCGCTGCTTTCGGAGGTTGCCGCATCAATATACTTCTGCCTTACCGATACCAGTTCGGAATTTCCTGTAAAGAACAGTAAAAGGCAAATGGACAATAATTTCATAGGCAAACAAATATTGCGCAAATTAAACATATCGAACGGAAATCTGCACATAATATTTTATATTTAGCAAATCAACCGAATGATTTCATGAAAAAACACTTCTTATTTTTGCTTATAATGTTGTTTGCTTCCAATGCTCAAAGCCAGGCGCAACGTGATGAAAAGCTTTTAAAAAAATATGCAAAGGCTATAGACAAATTCAATAATGCCAACGATTCTTCGAAGGCGGAATTTTACTACAAGCGTGGCGGTATAAGGCAGGATTACCTTGATCTACAGGGAGCGATAACCGATTATAATAAAACCCTGAAATTGGAGCCGGAAAATGCTAAAGCATATTATAATCGCGGCCTTGCCAAAATGGATCTTGAACTACTTAAGGAAGCGATACTTGATTTTACAAAGGCTATCGAGATTGACCCTATGAACGATTTTGCTTATAATAACAGGGGCATTTGTAAATATATGCAGGAAAATTATCCGGCCGCAATAGAAGATTATACCATGGCTATACAGGTTAACCCGAAATTTGCAGAAGCCTATAATAATCGTGCATCAAGCAGGTTTGAAATGGGATTAATAAATGAAGGCTGTGAGGATTTACATAGAGCCTATGATCTTGGCCTTAAAAACAGTATGAACGGTATAAAAAAATATTGCGAACGTATATAAAACAGAAAGGGGCGCTTCACGACGAAGACACCCCTTTCAAAAAAAACCAACTAGTTATCTTAAATAAATTACTGCTTCATTATTTTCAGTGAGGCTGACGTTCCTTTAGCGGTAATTACTTTTATACTATAACTTCCTGCAGGAAGCTGCGATACATTTATTTCTATTTTTTCTCCCTGCGCTTTCTGCGAAATGACTTTCTGCCCCAACATGTTGAATACGGCTGCTTCAGATAGCGCTGTATTATTGCTAATGGTTACAAAATCATTCGCCGGGTTAGGGAAAGCAACAAGGTTTTTCAACTCGAAATCTGAAGTGCTTAAAACCTCATCTGCGGTTATCATGAGCATTTCGCTCTCGCATCCGTTTATGGTTTGTGTTACATGGTACATTTCTCCATCTGCCAACACCGTATCGGTTCCTACTTCAACAAGGTCTCCTGCATCATTAAGCATGTACCATGTAATTTCCGCGCCAATGAACACCGATATTTGGAAGTCGGCAATAGTCTCTCCTGCTGTAAATTGCTGTGTTTCCACTCCTCCCGGTGCAGCAGGTATTGGGTTGATTATCACATTTATTGTTTGGGCAGGGCTTTCACATTCGCCTATGTGTTGTGTGGCGTTATAGGCCGTGCCGTTTAACATTACGGTAGTTGCAGGCAATTCAGCACCTCCTGTTGCAAGATGCCATTTGAGGGTAGTGCCTGTGGTGGTGTTTATATCCAGGTCAGCCAGTGTAGCGCCCTCACAAAAGGCCTGTGTTTCGTTGGCTGTTGACGGGCCCGGGACAGCAGTAACTGTAACTTCGATCGGAAGCCTTTCGCTCACGCAGTTGCCCAGTGTCTGGCTCACATAATAAGTAGTTGTTGCCAACCCCATATCTGCGGGAAGGTCGGCACCTCCTGTCGGCACTACATACCAGTGCAGCTGCGCGCCGGATAATGCCGTAGCAGAAAGATCGGAAACTGTTGCACCCGAGCAGAATTCCTGTGTGTTGTCAGCTGTTGTAGGTGTTGCCAATGGAACATAGCTTACCGCCACCGTTGCCCTTGTGCTTTCGCAGGTGCCAACGGTTTGGGATACATAATAATTCCCTGCTGTAAGTACCGTAATGCCTGCAAGAGGGGAACCTCCTGTAGGTGCTGCATACCAGTTGATAGTTCCTGTACCGGTTGCGCTGAGGTTGGCAACTGTCGATTCTGAACAAAATTGCTGTGTAGCCGCCGCGGTAGGCTGTGCCACGGTAGTTACGGTTACCCCTACAGGGATCCTCGCGCTTTCGCAGGCATCAACGGTTTGGGAAACATAGTAGGTTGCGCTTGTAAGTGCTGTAGTGCCCGCAAGTGCCGTTCCGCCTGTGGCAGCAGCATACCAGTTGAATGTAGCGCCGGTTGCGCCTGTCGCTATGAGGTTTGATACGGTTGCTGCACCACAAAATGATTGTGCCGAAGCAGTAGCAGCATCCGGAGGGATACAGCTGAACGTCTTGTTAATCGCGTAGCCCCTGTTATTCTGGTGATAGGCCAGGCTGAAGGACACCGATGCTGAACGTGCATAGGCAAAGTCAATATTGGCATCGCTATACACAAACGTATAGTCATTGGTATCGCCTGTATTGAAAGCCCTTGTGGCAACAATTGTCCTTGTTCCTGCCGCTACCGTATTGGATGTAACGGTCCAGTTGTTTACCGCATCTGTAGACGGCGTTACGCCCACACCGTTATGCACGGCATCGACCAATGTGGTACCGTTGTAATATACAACGTCCTTGCCTGCCTCCATACCGTCTCCCTGTACGAAAGAGCCAAACTGGAGCGCATACCACCTATCCGACGGGCCGGTGAACGTAAGTGTAGCTGTTGATGTCGTGTTGTTCAGGTCGAGTTTGGCTGTCATACCCGCCAGCAGGTTGACCACACCCGTGGTCTTGCTCTGCGCATGCAGGCCGGCTGCCGACAACACCACCAGCGCAATAAGTAATAGTTTTTTCATGTTTTAGTTTTTTAATAGGTTAATGACTTCCTGGTTTTTGGTGAAAACTGCATAATCGTAAGGGGTCTTGCCCTCTTTGTCCGTCTGTTTTTTATCTGCTTTGTGCTTCAGCAGTAATTTCATGAACTCAATATTTTCAAATTCGGTAGCATAGATAAGCGGTGTAATGCCGGTTGGGTCGGCAATATTCGGGTTCGCCCCTTTTTCGAGCAATGCTTTTGCAAGCCTCACGTTGCCCTTTACGGCTACAGCGGCAAGGGCTGTCCCACTGGAACTGTCATAGTCTACATTCTTTACATTCTTGATAAGAAACTCCGCCACTTCGTTATTGCCACGGTAGCAGGCGAGGATCAGCGGTGTAAACCCCATTGGGTTTACTGCATTAATGGTGTCTTTTTTTATCGCCATGAGCGCCTTCATTTCATCCACCGTACCACGGCGGGCGGTATCGAATACATCCATTTTAGGTGAAGCCTGCGCATTGCAAAATACAGATGCCAGCATTGTAAGGAAGAATACTAGTTTTTTCATGTGTTATTTGGTTAAAGAAAGATTGTATGTGATCGTTACTTTTTCAGCTACTTTTTTGCTCACCATTTTTGGCACCTCGATATCAAAATCGGCAGGCTTCACCTGGAAGCCGCCTGTAATTATAATGTTATTGCCAGACTTTGATATTTTGGCCGTATCAGTAATTTTCTTCGTCTTCCCATGCATGGTAAGGTCGCCTGTAATGTTGAAAGCCTGCGGTTCCGAGGTGAGTTTTGCTACGTCCAGCCCTTCTACTTTGCCTTTGAATGTCGCCTTCGGGTATTTGCTTGTTTCAGCATAATTTTCATTAAAGTGTTCTTCCATCAGGGCCACTTTAAACCGGAAGCCATTCATAAGCGCTAAGACGGCAATCTCACCATTGGAAGCATCCAAAATAGCTGAAGCGCTTTTATTCTCAGCGGCAACTTCTTCAAAAGAAGCCACCGAAGCTTCAAATTTCAGTACTCCTGCCCTTGTATTGTATTTCTGCCCATAAAACACTAATGGGCAAAGCATTAGAAGTAAAAGTACGATGTATTTTAATCGTTTCATAATTTAGTATTTTAATTTTCCAACAATCCGTCAGCATTCCATTGCAGTATCAGGTTTATCTTGTCCTGAGGCATCCTGCCTGTTTGCGGCATAATGCCCGGCTCGCCGTTTTGGCGTTGTATCCTTTGGAGCAGGTTGGTATTCTGTACCGCATCCTTAAGCTCGTTATACGTACCTAAAGGCCTGAATTCAGACACGCCGCCCGAGCCATGGCAGCTAAGGCAGTTGGCCGCTATTATCGGCTGTATGTCCTGGTAGGTCACATCACCTGTTATAACCTGGCTATCCTGCAGGTCTTCATACGTATTCGACTCGCAGCTGTATAAGGCCATTATAAACAATGGGTACGCTATATATATTTTTATTTTTTTCATATTAAAAAACCCTGTATAAGTTAAACCCGAAAAAGAAATCGCCTTTTGCCCAATCGCCCGATGCGCGGGTTATGTACCCGCTTTCGGTCATCGATTGCGAATTCGTGAAAAGCAGCTGGAAAATATGCCCGCCTGTCTCTACATCCAACCCTACGGATAGGGGATTTTTATAAAAATCAGGCTTGTCGAAATTGTACACATATTCGAGGTTAAGCGACAGCCTTTTGGTCAGCTTCACCCTTCCTCCTGAGCCTATTGAGAACTGGTTGTCATTCTCTATAGCAGGGTCATACAGATTTTTGTGTATAAATGACGGCACCAGCTCAAACGAAAGCCTGTCCGAAAATTTTCTTGAAACAATTACCTGGCTGATATACGAAAGCCTGTCGCTGAATTGCAGCTTCGGGTAATCTTCTTCTCTAAGTAAAGAATTCATGTCAACCGTATTGTAGCCCACCACATCGACCGGAAAAGTATCACTTTGCCTTGCCACCCTGTATTTAAGGCCGGTTTCATATACCTTTAGCATGGTGTGCCTCGAAGCGCTTACAGAGAGCCAGTCGGTAATACCATAAATGCCGCCTATTTTTGTGGTAGCCATATCAAAACCGAAAAATTCGGATATCCCGCCTTTAACGGTCCCGAACCTGTGCGATACCACAAAATAAAACTCTTTTTTTGCAGGCATTTTTGTGGTTTGCAGCGTTACCACCTGCAATCCCTTGAAAACGGCGGTGGCATAATTGTTTTCTGTTTTAGTCGAATCGAGCTCCGTAAGCAGGTCGTCTTGTGCACTGGCTGCCATACTGCCGAAAAGGCATGCGGCAAGTAAAAATATTCTCATCTGTTTTATAGGTGTTATTCTTTAATCGTGCACTGGTCCAGCTTCACTTCGCCAAAAAGCTCATCGTACCCGATGCACCTTCCTTTTACGGTTGCCGCTTTACCATTGCTTTTCTTTTCGGGCAGCCTGTCAAAACCGCAAACCACAACCGAATCTATTATCGCGACAGAGTCTGAAACGCTGGTTATCTTCCCTTTCACTTCAATAGTCTTATTCAGGTACTTTTGGTCTGCAGCCATGGCATCCTTTTTATAATCGCTTACTAATTGGTCCGCTGCAATAATGCTCGTTGCTTCTTCATTTCCAATATCCCTTGCACCCTTATACAGGTAGCCTTTATAAAAACCTACTGCACCCAGTGCTAATATGATAGCTACCACTACTATTGTTATCGCTTTTTTGCTCATCATTACAACATTGAATAAGATATAATACAGACTTATTTTCCACAAAACTATAGAAGATCCTGAAGCGACGGTTAAAATAAGGATGGATGGGATTTTCTATTTAGAATTTGAAAGTTTTGAATGAGAATTTGATAAAAGGCTTTTAAAAACAGAAAGGGTGCGCCGCTTTTTAAATAGCCTACAAGGCAGGTAGGGTATTTGATTATTAAGATGTTATAGTTACTTATGCTGCATGTATTAAGAAATAGCTTGCGAATTATAAACTTTATTTTATAAAATCCATCTAAACCAATATCAATTTAAATTAATATCTATGAAAAAAACTTTACACACCGGGCCGTTTTCAGGCCGAATTATCAAAGGGCTTTTTCTGATTGTACTACTTTCAGTCACTGCGGGCATGAACGCGCAGATAACCTCTTTCCCGTGGACAGAAACATTCAACAGCGACTCTTCTACGCGCGACAGCTGGACCCAGATTTATGAGCTGAACAATATGTCCTGGACTTATACACAAGATGCCTCTACAGGTAGTTATGACCTTGACCCTTATGATGGCGACTTTGCTAATTTTCCCGGAACGTCGCATGATTTTGATACGACAAAGCTGGTAAGCCCCCTACTTAACCTTACAGGAATGAGCAATGTTACACTGAACTTTGTTTATGTAAACCCTTTCTGGAGCCCTGACCAAAACTGGCTGACAATCTATTACCGCACATCGGCTGCCGGGGCATGGGTGCAACTACAGGAATACCATAGTGATGTAACTACCTGGACGCCATCGGGCAGCATCAGCCTTCCCAATCCGTCTGCCACGTACCAGATAGCTATAGAATGTAAAACCGATTATGGCTATTCTACTTTGGTAGACCAGGTTGTTGTTAACGGAACGGCAGGGGCGGTTACTGTGGCCAGCGTAGATGTAGCCACACAGGGCAACGTACCTGCAACCATTACTACCGCAGGAGGTACACTGCCGCTAACGGCTACTGTAAACCCGGCAGGCGCTAACCAGGCTGTAACATGGTCGGTAGTAAGCGGGCCTGCAACAGTGAACGCTTCGGGAGTGGTTACCGCAACTGCTAACGGGTCTGTTACGGTGCGCGCAACCTCGGTGGAAGACCCAACAAAATTTGACGACATCGTAATCACTGTAAACGTACCGCCAGCGGTTACGGGTGTTGAGGTAACAACCCAGGGCAGTGTACCGGCAACGATTACAACAGCGGGAGGGACATTGCCGCTAGTGGCTACCGTAAGTCCTGCGGGGGCCAACCAAGCTGTAACATGGTCGGTTATGGCGGGATCGGCATTCGGATCAGTGAGCGCTACAGGGGTTGTTACGGCTATTGCCAACGGAGTCGTTACCATTCAGGCGACATCGGTTGCAGACCCGACCAAATCTGACACTATCGATATCCTTATTGATGTAGTGATACCGGTTGCCAGCGTAGCAGTAAGCACCGAAGGCGGGGTACCTGCCGAGATCACGATAGCAGAGGGAACGCTCCAGTTGGAAGCTTCCGTAAACCCTACGGGTGCCAACCAGGATGTAACATGGTCTGTGGTGAGTGGTTCTTCATCTGCTTCGGTAAGCGCCGACGGGCTTGTGACCGCCGTTGCTAACGGAAGCGTTACTGTGAGGGCAACTTCGGTAGAGGATCCAACAAAATTTGATGATATTGTAATTACTATAAATGTTCCTGTAGCCGTTGCAGATGTTGTAATATCAACGCAAGGCAATGTACCGGCAGAAATTACCACTACGGGCGGAACGCTCCAACTGGAAGCTACCGTAAACCCTGCGGACGCAAGCCAGGAAGTAACATGGTCGGTAATTGCCGGCTCAGCGTTTGGATCAGTAAGCGCTTCAGGAGTTGTTACTGCTACTGGCAACGGAACAGTTACCATACAGGCTACATCGGTTGCAGACCCTACAAAAACGGATAGTATAGATGTCCTTATAAATACTGTCATCGCCGTTGAAAGTGTGGAGGCAGGTACTGAAGGCAATGTACCGGCAACAATTACTACAGACGGCGGAACGCTCCAACTGGTAGCTACAGTGAACCCTGACGGCGCCGACCAGGATGTAACATGGTCAATAGTTAGCGGGGGAGATTTTGCAACTTTAGGCGCTGACGGGCTGGTAACTGCCACTGCTGACGGGACCATTGTGATACGGGTTACTTCGGTTAGCGATCCTACCAAATTTGACGATATTACCATAACCATTTCAGGAAACCTTGGCACAGGCGATTTTAGCATCAGCAGCATAAAAGCCTACCCGAACCCGGTTACCGATGTATTGCATATTACAGCATCGGAAGCCATCAAAACAGTTGAAGTATATACTATGCTGGGTCAGCAAATGACTGCCAAAACAGTAAGCGGTGACCAGGGCCAGATTGATATGGCATCGTTTGCAGTCGGGAATTATATCCTGAAAATCATTACGGAGAATGCTTCAAAGACAATAAAAATCGTTAAAGAATAACGCACTCATTTTATATAAATAATAAAACCGCGGCTTCTACAGTCGCGGTTTTGCTTATATATACAGGACCTTAGTTGCTCTCTGTATACTTTTTAAAGTTGTCCAGTATCGCCTGCCATCCCTGTTTCTGGAATTCTTCAGGATGTTCGTTTTCAGCGTCAAAAACTACAGTGACTTTTGTTTTATCACCAAGCTCGTCAAATGTTACTGTCGATTGCCTGCCTCCAAAAGAGTAGGTGAATTTCTCATTTTCTATAACTTCGTCATAGATCGCCTCAAAGTCGAAGCCAAAGCTTCCGTCCTTTGCCTCCATGCGGGCATTGTATTTTCCGCCTACCCTCATGTCGTTCTCAGCTCTTGGGCATTGCCAGTCGTCTGACGCAAAATTCCATTTAGTGATGTGTTCCGGCTTGGTATAATAGTCCCAAACCTTTTTCCTGTCTGCGGCAACAGTTGCCTCTACGGTTATTTTTCCCATAATTATTATTAGTTATTTAGCATAACAAAGAAATGACAAACCTTTTAAAACAAAAGGGTGGATTAAAGTCAAAACAGAGGGGATTTCCAGCCAAAACCCTTTTATTTTAATTTTTCGAATAGCTCGTCCAGGCTGTTCAGCGTCATGGTGAACCCTTCTTTAAAGCCCATTTGTATCATCATTTCCAGGTCGGCCAGTTTTTCATGTTTGATCTGAATATCGACGGTTGTGGTATCGCCATGATCTATAAAATCAAGGTTCCAGTCAGATGTTGGCATGCCTTCGGTCAGATTTCCATCTTCATCGCTAAAAGTATTCGATTGCTGAAAGTTGGTTTTTGGTGAAATAGAGGTATAATCCTGTACCCCCCAATGCTTTTCCCCTTGCGGGCCTACCATGGCATACAGCCTGCGCCCGCCTTCTTTAAAGTCCATCGACTTCGTTTCGGACTTCCACGGTTTTGGGGCCCACCATTGGTCAAGCAGCTCGGCTTTTGTAAAAACATCCCATACTAAAGAGCGTTCTGCTGCGAAATCCCTTTTTACATGTACTGTATTCGTTTCTTTGTTTACAGTAAAATCGAAATTTAAATAGCTGTTCATGATTTATTATTTTTAAGGTTGGATAATACATCGTCAAGCTGGCTGAACCGCGTTTCCCATAGCTGACGGAATTGCTCGAGCCATTTATCAATTTCTTTCATTTTGTCTATTTCAAGCTGGTAGTAAATTTCCCTTCCTTTTTGTTCCTGCCTTATCAGGTCGCATTCCAAAAGTATCTTCAGGTGCTTTGATACCGCCTGCCGCGTCGTGTCAAAATGTTCGGCAAGCGCATTTGGTGTCATGGCCTGCGCTGCTATAAGCACCAGTATTGCCCTTCGCGTCGGGTCGGCTATAGCCTGGAATATATCTCTTCTCATAATTTCATATCTATTTATGCAATCATTCAGTTGCAAATATATGCGCAATTATTTGGTTGCGCAAGTTTTTTGGGAATTTTTTATATCTGGAATGTGTTAGGTTGGATTTAAGTAAAAACCCACAACATACGGATTAAGGTTTCTTATTTAATTCTCCATCTTGTTTCCCGCCACACTTTCTGTTCCTCTTTAGAAAGGAATGTCCAGGCTACGATGCGGGTAGATTTGTTACCGGTTCCCATCGGGGTGGTTTTGACCTGGTCAGCTTTAATTTCTTCCAAAGCCTTGTAGATACCTTTCAGGTTGGACTGTTTGGATACCAGAGTCGAGAACCAAAAGCAGCGTTTTGCAAAATCCCTGCTCTCAAGAATCATGTTATGGATAAACCCGCTCTCTCCCCCGTCATAAATGAGTTCGTTGCTGATGCCTGCAAAATTGAGTTCGGGTGTTTTCTCTTTTCTCCCTGAAAGGTTCTTTACTTTTCGCTGTGTACCTTTTTGGGCATCGGTGGCAGAAGAATGGAATGGGGGGTTGCAAAGTGAGGCATCAATTTTATCTCCTGTACCCAATATGCCTCGAAATATAGCTTTCGGGTTCGCTTGCAGCCGACATTCAATTTTATTTACAAGCGTTTGATTTGCATCAATAATGGCCTCCGCCGAAGCTATTGATTTTGGATCGATGTCCGAACCGATAAAGTTCCAGCCATATTCTGCAACCCCTAATATCGGATAAATGCAGTTTGCCCCCAACCCGACATCGAGACATGTAATTTTATTTCCTTCGGGCATCCTGCCAAAATTACTCTCCTTCAGCAGGTCAGCAATATAATGGATATAATCTGCTCTTCCCGGTATGGGCGGAGTTAGGTTTTCATCGGGAAATTCCCAGTGCTTTATTCCATAATAATAGTGAAGCAGGGCCTTATTAAGCAGTTTTACAGCAGCAGGATTTGAGAAATCGACAGAGGGATCTCCAAATTTATTAGGCTTTACATAGACTTTCAAATCAGGTGTACAATCAATTAACGCATCCAGGTCATAGCGTTCCCTGTTTTTATTACGTGGATGGAGCACGGATTTTTCCTGCTGGTTTTTATCTGATGCCATGGATGTTGAATTATTGGGATGCAAGTTACGTATTCAGGCTGTAACATTCTAAAACAAAAAAAGCACCGCTTATACTATGGTTTTAGGTTGTGGCGAAATCTGTTGCCTCGAAAGGTCCACGCTGTAACTTTTAAGATGGCCACTTAACGATTCTTTGCGATTGGTAAAAGCTACGTCAAGTAGCCTGAGCGATCTAAGAATTTCATTGTGGCTCCTTATAATCCTTTTACTGATTAAAAACCAAATTTTTGACATATCAGGTAGTTTTTAAACATATTCAATTTTTTTTGTGTGCATTTCTTTGCGTATTAATTTAGTATATATGACAAGGCACAGAGCAAAACTTAAGGCAATTTTAGTTTGTTTTTTTTATATAAGTACATTTTACAGCCAGGTAAAAATCGGCGACAATCCCACCGTCATTGGTACAAGTTCGTTACTTGAGCTCCAAAGCAGCAACAAAGGGCTTGTTTTACCAAGGGTGGCTAACGTCTCGATGATCAGCAACCCGGTTACCGGCATGGCTGTTTACGACCTTAGCAATAACTGCTTAAGGATCTATACAAACGGGCAGTGGTCGGATTGCCTGAACCCGTCTGCCGCTTATGGCCTGCCGGGCAGCAATGGCACCTCCCAAGTACTGGCTTACAATTGTTCAGGGCTAAGCAAGGGTACAATGACGGTTGGCCAGTCGGTGTCCGGGGTAACGCAGGGCATAACAGTTACTGTTGCCTCCGGTGGCACCTACTCGATAAGCGCTACCGCCAATGGGGTCACTTTTTCCGGAGGGGGTACATGGGCAGCAGCAGGAACGTATAACGTGAACCTTGAGGCCTCAGGTACGCCGACTGCTGCAGGCACGGCAACTTTTGTATTGAATACCAATCCAGGCTGCAGCTTTACACGCAGCATAAGCGAGTCCTTCAGTAACGCTGTATGCAGTACATCTTACGGACAGTTTCCTGTTACCGTAAGTATTAATTCGCAAAACATTACCATAACAAAACCGGGAACCAATAGCACGGTTACTGCAATAACACATTGTGGCGTTACTACGTCGGCTACACAATGCCCAAGAATATACTATGGGCAAAGCGCTAGCTACAATTTCAGCAGCTCTTTAAAGAATGTGCAATGCTACATCACGGGTGTAAACGGCGACCAGGATAATGAAGGTGTAACGGTAACCGCATTTCTCAATAATATGCCTATTGCCGTGCAACTTGTGCCGTTTGCAGGCTGTGCGGAAGATTATAACGCTACCCAGGATGGGGTAAAAGGTATATTAAAGTGTAGTACAAATAGCGATTCCAATAGTGGTGTGGTATTTAATATCAGTTCTTCGGAGCCTTACAACAAAATTGTAATTGCTCGTAACTCAACAGAAACCGAAGGATCATTATTTCTTGAGTTGTTACTGTGCAATGCGCAGTTACCATAGAGTTTATAAAGAAGTTATTATAAAGAGGATCCCTGCAAGAATGCAGGTCTTGTAAATTTATTTGGCCTATAATGGAAAACACAGCAGTTGCGCAAAATAGCGATGCCATTTTATTTATCAACGCAATTGGCGTAATGTATACCGACAGGGTAATTATACCAGCACACAGTGCGCACAACCCCATTTACTACAAAGACCTGAGAAGGGTACAAATAATCAAGAGGCAGATAAAGACAGTAAACATTGCGGGGTTTGTACTATGCATTGCCGTATGCCTTATTGCCGCTATGGTAAATTATAGCATCAGGGAGAAGGCTTTAATACTGGTGTACGCACTGCCGCTGCTGGCTGTTGGAATTTTTTACAAAAATGTCCGCTACAAGATTATCCTGGAATACAAAGACCAACCCGCTAAAAGCTTTCAGCTTCAAAAAACATTAAAGCCTGATGCCAAGAATTTTATTGTAAAAATAAACAAGGTACTCAGGAAAAAATAAATGCCCTGTGGCAGTTATAAATTACACGATAATTCTTTTGCAAAATCAAATGATGATGAAAGATACCTACCTGCAAAAACTGGAACGCCTGTATTTAAAAATAGCGTTGTATATTTTTTACCGCTAGGCGCTGCACACCTACATAATTTATTGCTGCATTATAGGTAGCTTCCTTAACATAATCGCCTTAAAACAGAATAACCCACCCCCCTATACCCCCAAACCTTTTAACAAGTATTCTAGCAGTGTGTGCCCCACGGCATCAACATCATATTATTGAATTACAGATAAATACCTATCCATCAATTTATATTGAGGTGTGCTTTATAGTGGATATCCGGCAGCTCCGGGTTGGGTACCGAAGACAGCTTATATGTTAAAACCTGTTGTTCGTTACACGATGCGCACCGTTCATTAAGCGGTTACTATGCAGTCATAAAAGTGGTCATACATTTACACTGATTAATAATATCCAATAGCCGTAAACAGGCATGGATCCTGTAATATATGAGCACAGTACCGGAAAATTGTAAATAAAACCTATAGCATTTACAAAAGTTGAAGTCAGCATTTTAGATTACGGTACTGTGCCTCATTTTATTATTAGCCATGGTTACTAATGCACTTAAATATTTATACAATGAAGAAGATTATTTTAATTTTTGCGCTTTTAAGCACCTTATTTTCCTATTCCTCCGGGATTTCGGAGGAACTGGGAAGGACGGGCGTCAGATTCGGCGGAACCGTAGGATTTGAAGACGATGGCGATGGCCCCCCTGTAGAAGACCCACCTGCTCCTATTGATGACTGGATACCTTACCTCATGTCCATTGGGGTACTCATTGGTGCAGGTTATTACGTACAGGGCCGGACTATCCGGCGACTCGAATGATCCCCTTACATCGAGGGATTTAATCACTAACCGTTTAATAACCAAATAGTATGATTGATAAATACAAACATCTTTCGGCAGTAAAGCTATTACTGCTGCTTTATTTGTTTTGCACCGTGCCGGTTCCAGAACTGTATGCCCAGTTACAAAACAATGCATCGCTCTACATTGGCGCAGGCGCAAACATGCACGTAAGCCAGGGTACTTATAATTTTGGCACGAATCCGGCGTCTACAGTTACTTCGCGGAGCACAAATTACGGTGTGCTTTCCTTTGCCGCTGCGGCAAGCTGGGCCAACGCTTCCGAGAGCCATTTTATAGATGGTTACTTCAGGTATTATGGTACTGCAACCGTAATAGCTCCTGTTGGGAACGATGAGGTACTGGCGCCCGTTGCCGTTGCTCCTACAACGACATCCGGGGTAGATGTAGCCTATGTGCGCGGGTTACCGACAGCGGTTAGCGCTGTCCTGGCTCCTGAAATAAGCGAGATCTCGTCTACGGAGTACTGGAAACTGGGCGGCACTTCGCCGGCGGTAATCACCCTGACGTGGCGGGAGTCCAGCAACATTGGTAGTATGCTGCTTACCCCTTCGCTATCCTATATTACTATAGTAGGGTATGATGGCAGCGAGTGGGTAGAGATCCCTTCGTTCTCTGACAGCGTTGCGCTAACCGGCGGCGCCTCAACCCTAACGACAGGCTCTATTACCAGTACAGCTGCGGTTAGCCCGGGCGTTTACCAGGCTGTAACAATAGGCGTTAAAACAGAGGCTTCATGCCTTCCTGTACTGGTATCATCGGGCAATGTTAAAACATGGAACGGATCTTCATGGTCCCCTTCCGCACCGGGGATCAACGATCCTATTGTTATCGACGGGCCGTTTTCGGGCAGCCTTGCGTGCCACTCGGTTACGCTGAATGCTGATTATATACTTGCGGATGGCGACATGCTCGAGGTGGTACATGGCTTTACCGGAAGCGGTACCGTGATCATGAGCCCCGAGGCCAGCTTGTTGCAGCGAAGCGGCACCGCTGCCCCCCCAAAGATACAAATGAGCAAGATCACCAACCCGATGCGAAGGTTTGATTATGTGTTCTTGAGCAGCCCCATAAATGATTTCTCTACCTTCTTCGGACACATGAACAGCCCTTCAAATACTGCTGTAAACGGTTCTTATGATACCTACGATAATTCAGCATTCTATAATTTCTTTACAGACAGCAATGGCACAAGCTCCATACCGGTCACGGCATCAAATGTACCAATCGGTCGGGGATTTGCCGCTACTGTGCGGTATACGCAGGGACCTTATAACCTGTCAACCAGCGCAGGGGCATGGTATACCGAGAAGTATCCTGTATATATTAAAACAGAAGGTACAGCCAACAATGGGACTATTGCTGTGCCGGTACCCGATACTGCCGGGTGGGTGCGTATAGGAAACCCTTACCCATCGCCTATGAATGCCGAGAAGCTGCTCGATGCCATGGGCGATAATTTCAGGAAAACAATTTACTTCTGGTCTTACAATACACCCAGGCAAAGCCTTCAAAACAGTGCGACCAATTATAATGATGCAGACTATGCCGTTTTTAACTACACCGGTGGTGTAGCGGCCTGCCCCCAATGCCAGGTGCCCAACGGGTACATTGCCACCATGCAGTCAGTATATGTACGCAAGCTCAATCCAGCCCCAATAGCCTTTAGCCTGAGCAACTGTATCCGCGATCTTTCCGGCAACAGCAACTTTTTCAGAGCCAACGGTGCACAAACCGGTAAGTTCAGGCTCAACCTTACCGGAAGCAGGGGTTCTTTCAGCCAAGTACTCATTGCCTACAGCGCAGCGGGAACCCCAACCTATGATAATGGTTACGATTCTGCCCGTATGGCTAACGCAAGCTCCTCGGAGTTAAATTCGATTATAGAGGGAAGTACCTCAGGGTATGCTATCCAGACCAGGCCGGCTTTTGAAGCTACCGATATTGTGCCGCTCCAGGTGGTAAAGCGTGCGGAGGAAACTTTCACGGTTACCTACAGCGATGGGGATGGCGTGTTTGCAGCCGATGAAGTTACCATTTACCTGCACGACAAGCTGCTGGGGCTGTACCACAACGTAAAAGAGGATGGCCCGTACACCTTTGCACAGGGCGAGAATGTAAACACCGACCGTTTTGAGGTTGTGTATACTGCCGAAGCGCTTTCGGGTAATGAGTACACAGCGTATGGCGCATTTGCCTATGCTAAAGACCATGCTTTTTATGCGCAGGCAGGGCTCGAAATGAAACAGGTGGAGATTTTTGACCTTACCGGAAGGCTGGTACAGGTATATAAGGATATAAACACCATGCAGCTAAAAAGGCCGTTTGACCATGAGCAGGCCGTATACCTGGCTAAAATAACGCTGGCAAACGGTGCGGTAGTAAAACAAAAAATAATTAACAACTAATACCGGGGCCATGAAAAAATTCCGATATGCTTTTTTTGCCCTCATCGGTTCCGGTAGCGTGTTTGCGCAGACAGTGCCCAGCGTTGCGGATGTACCTTTCAATCAGTGGTCGGTAGAAGTAATGGTGGGGCAAAACAAGCCCGTGCGTCCCTTTACCGAGGGATACTACCTCTCGAACCCACAGCGATATATGTTCTTTTCAGAAATAAGCCACGTTGATATTGGCGGCAGGTACATGCTCTCGGAATATTTTGGCTTTAAGGCCGACATTGGCCTTGACCGTTTCCGGAGCGTTTCCGGCAGCGGGTCGCTGCCATTCGACTCGAAATCGTGGCGGATAGGCTTACAGGGCGTGGCCAACATAGGCAGGGTGCTAAAGTTCGAATCGTTTTCCGGACGCCTGGGGCTGCTGGCCCATGCCGGGGTGTTTGTCTCCCGGTTTAAGTCGGCAGGTATCCACGAAGACAACGGCGGATGGATACTGGGCATAACCCCGCAGGTGCGGATAACCGACAGGCTTGCGGTAAACATGGACCTTTCGGCATTGTACAGCGTGAGGCAGCACCTTACCTGGGACGGGAAGCCCGCCGACCCCACTAACAACCTTACGGGCACGGTTTCGAGCCTCTCTGTGGGAGCCACGTGGTACCTGGGCAAAAAAAATAAACATGCCGACTGGTACACCATCCGAAAGTAATCCTGATAATTATATCCGCACACAACGCGACAAGTGTGTTTTTTTCCAATCCTAATACAAGAAGTAACATGAAAAAACAATTATTATTAATGGCGTTTTTCACCTCGCTTTGTGCCACGGCACAGGTAAAGATAGGTGATAACCCTACGACCGTAGACAGCAACGCTGTTTTTGAGTTAGAAAGCACCAACAAGGGTGTATTGTTCCCGCGGATGGCGCTAAGCAGCACCACAAGCGCAAGCCCGCTAAGCGCATTTGTAGCGGGTATGACCGTGTATAACACTACTACCGCAGGGAGCGGCACTACTGCCGTGAGCCCGGGGTTGTATTACTCCGACGGTACCAAGTGGGTGGCGCTGGGCAAAGACTGGGCCGAAGACCAAAGCCTGGGCAGCATAGCGATATTCCCGTTTGCCAATGTACCTTCAACCTACCTAATATGTAACGGTGCAGCAGTGAGCCGCACTACCTATGCCGCCCTGTTTGCTAAAATAGGTACGACTTATGGAGCGGGCAACGGCACTACCACCTTTAACCTGCCCGACCTGCGCGGCGAGTTTGTACGCGGCTTGGACAGCGGCCGTGGTGTAGATACCGGAAGGGTATTGGGCAGTGCGCAGGCACAGGCAACCGCAAGGCCTACTACAGGATTCACAGGCGTTACTAATAATGCTGGTGCTCATACACACACTACAACATTTTCAACTCAATTGGACGGTGTGGACAATGGCACTTATAATAGAGATCTTCAGAGGGGCGACAATAGTACAATAGGTACTTTAGTTAAAACAACTTCTTCTGACGGAAACCATACTCACACCGTTACCATCAACGGTGGTGGCGACAGCGAAACCCGCCCGCGCAACGTGGCTATGGTATATGCCATAAAAGCGGTAGAGAGCATTGTTTCCGGCGGCAGCAGCGGATCGGGCAGTGGCACTACGTACAGCGGCTCGCAATCTGTAACGCTAAACGGTACTACCTTTGAAAGGGCTGCACTTACCGGCGATGTTACAGCTCCGGCTAACAGCAATGCGACCACGATTGCGGCCAATGCCGTTACATCGGCTAAAATTGCCGATGGTACTGTGGGCACGGCAGATCTTGCTAACAATGCGGTAACCGTTGCTAAACTCCCTGTAGGTGCTACAGCTACATCTTACCTGAGGGGTGATGGCACCTGGGCTACTCCAGCAGGAACTAATTACACAGGTTCAACATCGGTGGCCTTGAACGGTACCAGCTTTCAAAGAGCTGCCCTTACCGGCGATGTGACTGCTGCGGCCAACACCAACGCGACTGTAATTGCGGCTAATGCTGTTACTTCGGCTAAAATTGCTGATGGCGCTGTGGCTACGGCTGACCTTGCTAACAATGCGGTAACCGTTGCTAAACTCCCTACAGGTGCTACAGCTACATCTTACCTGAGGGGTGATGGCACCTGGGCTACTCCAGCAGGAACTACTTACACAGGTTCAACATCGGTGGCCTTGAACGGTAACAGCTTTCAAAGGGCTGCCCTTACCGGAGATGTGACCGCTGCGGCTAATACCAACACTACCACTATCGCGGCTAATGCCGTTACGTCGGCTAAAATTGCCGATGGAGCAATTATTACCGCAGACCTTGCTGACAATGCTGTTACTTCTGCAAAAATTGTAAATGGTACAATAATTACTACAGACCTTGCTGACAATGCTGTTACTTCTGAAAAAATTGTAAATGGTACAATAATTACTACAGACCTTGCTGACAATTCCATCACTACGGCAAAAATCGTAAACGGAACAGTGGGTTTAGCTGATTTAGAAAATGGTGCTGTTACTTCAACTAAAATTGCAGACGGTACTATTGCAGCTGTTGATATTGCCAATAATGCCATAACCGTGGCAAAACTTCCGGCCGGTGCTACTGCAACTACTTATCTCAGGGGTGACGGTACATGGAACGCTATTCCAAATGCTAATTCTAATACAACACAAGTTGTATTAGCAGCGGGTGCAACATCAGCAAATTTATTAACGCAAGGCTTTGGTTCATATAAAATTATTATAACCCAACGTAATGTTTGTGGTCAAAATAATTACCACGAAATTCTTGCAAATATTAGTGGCGCCCAAAGTGCAATACGTTTTTTAGGCGGTGTAACCGCCAATACTGAACCAACTATTAACCAGGAAACTACAGTACAATTAAAAGTTGATGGACCTAATAATTGTAACTTCGCAGGAAACAACGTTAGCCTAAGCTATAGACTTACTTTTAATAACGCTGACGACACCCTTAAAATCACGAATACTGGCGCTACGGGAGGGACATATAATGTTACATTAATCAAAATGATATAATTTCCAAGTAGTTTATCAGTAAATTTAATTTGACTGTGCGTAATTATTTGTTCAGCAACTTTTAAAAAGCGCACTCCTACATAGTAAGCTATAATTTAAGGCTACTAACAACAGTTTTTATATGGTGTTAGTAAGATATCATTATTATTATTATGGTAAAACCTCTGGACTTGTGCCTGAGGAAATAACCACGGCGGCGGGCGGGCCCCCACCCCTGCCGTGTGTTTTTACAAAATTAACTACACCATTTTTGTAAATATAGTAAGGTTGTAGGGAGTCATCTTTTGGAGATGCCGTATGCCCAAAGGCCTACGGCTGTTTAAAAGTACCTGAACAAATTGTTTTTACATTAATTGGACGTCAAAGGTTGGTTGCCTTTGGCTTTTGGGGGAAACCGCGGGACTTGTGCCTGCGGTTTTTTTGTTGCCCGGAGAATGGCATCGTGTAGTAAAAAATCATAATTTATAACATCTGATGCTTTTTTTTCACATGTGCGGTCGATTTTGGGGTATTACCTTTGCTGTGTAAACAACATCAAATGACATTTGGAGGAATATTAATTAATGATAATCCGGTAGCTGCACAGATTCTGAGAAAATGTTGGATGCCATTTTTAGCTACGTCAATAATTACGACTTTGGTCGGGTTCCCAACCCTGGCGTGTCAAAAAATATAACTATTTATTTTGGATTCGAAGGTTGGTTGCCTTCACTTTTTGGGGAAGCCGCAGGCTTTCGGGCCTGCGGTTTAGTTTTTTAAATGTATAACCGCATTACGAAATAAATGTACGATTAGTTGGATGCTAAAGGTTGGTTGCCTTTGGTTTGGATGGACCGCGGGCCTTGCGCCTGCGGTTTTTTTGAAATACTCAAAATTCATGTAAAAAAAACTTATAAAATGCGATGCTTTTTTTTCGCATAGGCATTAATTCACCAGACAATAACTTTGCTTATAATTCAACCCTCACCATGACATTTAAAGCTATAATCGTTGATGACAATCGCCATGAAGCGCACCTTTTGAAAGAAATGTTAAATGACATTTTTTTTGAGATCGCTGTCCTTCCGGTAGCCATAGACGGAATAGGAGTTGCCGATGTGGCCTGCATATTGCAGCCCGACCTTATTTTTATTACTGTTTCCCCACGCAGTATGGACGTACTGGTGGCGCTGAACCGGATGAAAATACAGCCGGAAGTAATATTCCTGTCGCCCGATAAGGCCAATGCTGCCATTGCTTATGAATATAATGCCTCCGGGTTTATACTAAAGCCTATAGAAAAGGATGCGCTCACCACTACGGTGGCTAAGGCGCTCCTGAACATGAAGAACCGCAAGCTGATAACCAAAAACCTGCACAAGCCTGCCGCGACCGACCGGAGTTTTTTCATTATTTCGTCGCTCAACAGCTACGAGATCATCAAGCTGAAGGACCTGCTGTACTGTATAGCCGATGGCCGCTATACCGAATTCAGGTTGGTAGACGGCACGAAGCTGGTTGCCTCAAAAAACCTGTCGGTATATGATAATATCCTCTCTGGCCAGCGTTACTTTTTCCGGGCCAGCCGCTCCTCTATCATCAATTTTGAGTACGTGAAGCGGGTAAACAAAAAAGACGGCATGCAATGCGAGTTTATAGACGGCTCTACTGTGGCAGTGGCGAAGCGCAAAATAATGGAGTTTAACCAGTTCCTGCAATCAATGGATGTAGGGTTTGAATAGCGCTATGGCAGGTGCCTTCGCAACATTTCCTTCTTCCTGTAGTCCTCTACGGTTACACCGGCCACTTTCTTAAACAGTTTGCTGAAGGAGCTATAGCTTTTGAAGCCAAGGTCGAACGCCACAGCACCTGCCGCAATGCTGTCATCAGCGCTTAGTAGCGCCATCGCTTTTTGGATTTTACACTGGAGTATATACTGGTGCGGCGTTACCTGTAGCGTTGTGGTAAACATGCTGATAAAATGGTTTTTTTTCCACCGCGTTTGTGCGGCCAGGTCGTCCAGGTATATTTTTTCGAAAATGTTGTCGTGTATGTAGTTGATAACCTTTCGTATCTGGAACGGGACATCGTCGGCTATTTCCGGCGCGGTAGTAGTGGTGAGGTTTACGTTTACATGCCGGAAGCTGTTGAGGGCCAGCACCACATTGGTAACGATGTCTACAGGCTTAAATGGTTTTACTATATAGCCGAATGCATGGATTTTTGACAGACGGAAAAGGGTTTCCTTGTCGTGCAATGATGTGATGAATATAAAGGGTACCGTTTTTTTTTCATGAAGGTACTCCCCTATCCGGATACCGTCGTCCTTACTACGGAGCATGATGTCGACAAGCACCAGGTCGAACGGGTGCATTTCAATCGCATTGATCGCAGATTCGTAGTCGGTAAGGTTGGCCATGCACTCGTGGCCCTCTTCTTCGAGAATGTCCTGTATATCCCTGGCTATAAGCAGTTCATCCTCTATAATTGCTATAAACGACATTTTTATATAATTTTTAAATAGGCTTGTAGTTAAATATTAAATATATCAATTAATATTTATTTAACAATCAAATAAGCCAAAGAGTTGTAATATATTTACTATGATATGCTTTATCGTATTTTAAGACTAATTTTCTGGCACATCCTTCTACTTTGCCTGGCCTCTAATGCTCAGACTGCCACGCAGGTTACAGTTCCTTTATGGATAAACGACAAGGATAACCCCATGGTTACCACCAGGGGCTGTGTGCAGGACAATGATGGCTTTTTATGGATAGCTACCGAAATGGGGCTATACCGCTATGACGGCCTGAAGCTTGAGAAAGTGATTCATCCGAAGTACCCGAACATCCAGATAGAACGTATTAAACAAATAACGAAGGATGTACGTTCAGGGGAAGTGTTATTCGATACCTATCCGTCACGCAAATGGTTTTCTATTAAAAAAGGCGTCATTTCCAGATTTGATGCTAGCAAGGGAGACAAAGTTGTAATGCGTGACAACGTATACAGCCATATAACTGTAAATAAAAAACTTAGGAAAACACTGGAGGATTTTCCGGTACCTAAAGTAGATATAGCCTTTATAAAGAATAATATCAGCTTTGATGCCCAACAGTTTTTTACTGTAGGGAAATATCTGTATGTGCGGTATGTAAATACAATAAAAATTATAAACACCACGGAATTAAATGACAGTGAAGATCTTTATATAAAAAAAAACGGGCTGTTTTTCCGAATTGGGGATAAGCTATTTGTGTCTGCCAACGGAAGCATTTATGAATTGCGGGGAACCACCCTCCTAAAGAATAAGCCGGTAACAACAGATGGGCGACTGCAATCTTTCCTGTTACGTTCGCTAAAAAACGATACCGGGAACGACCGCTTCATTCATGGCTATAAAGACGACTACTACCTATTTTCCGATGGCAGCGTATATGTTGTGGAATACGTAAACAACAGGCTTCAGACACGTTTTGTGGCTTTTACAGGCATTGCCGACATCAATAGTATTTACCATGACCATGATCGAGGCATCTATTTCATGAACACCATTACTGCGGGCATACTAATGGTAAAGGAAACCGGTTTTAAAACCCTGAGATTTTCGGACTACAAGCTGGATATTAATTACTCCGTAGCAAAGATTGATATGCATTCCCTCTACAGCGCCAGCGGATGGAGATATGACCTGGAAACAGGCTACTTGGAAGAAGACAAGTATTTTAAAAATAGTAATCGTTCTTTTTTAATGAAGTATAACAGCAAATTCTATCGACAGGATACAACTGTCTTAAGGAATATTGATAATTCTGACATATTGTGGGATAACAATGACGGTGGCCACTGGGCAGAAATGACGGGCTATTGTATGCACGGCGGCATGCTTTGGGTATCCACAAGGCATCCGGACCGGCCGGTTATGTACCTGCGCAACGGAAAAACGGAGATCGATATTTTTTTAGCCAATGCATTAAAAGGTATATGCGTAACAGGTTTATTTTCGTGGAAGAACAAGATTGTTATTACAACAGAAAAAGGAGTGTACGAGTACAGTCCTTTTTTACAAAGGATCAACGCTGTACAGGGGTTGGAAAGTGTTTATGCGCGAAGAATTGTGCGCAACGACGAAGGGAGTTACTGGGTTTGCTGCTACGGGCAGGGGCTGTATTTGGTATCAGGCGGTAAAGCCTGGCATGTTAAGGGACGTAACGCAGCAATTACCACCACTCACGCAGTGGAAACCGACAGGCTTGGCAACATGTGGATAAGCACCAACGAAGGCCTGTTATCGGGCGTAAAAAGCGCTGTGATACAAAACACACTGGAAGGGAAAGCTGTCGATTTGTACCGGTTTACAACGCAGGAGGGGCTGGTTACAAACGAATTTAACGGTGGCGGCACGCATCCTTCGGTTAATGATGGGCATATTATAGGTTTTCCTAATATGAAAGGTTTTTTGTGGTTTCACCCATCGGAGTTAAAAAAGCAGGCTTTCAGTGAAGATATAATAATAGACAGGGTTTTGTGCGAAGGTGAAGCCATAATGCCGGGAAAGGCAGGTTATACTATTACAAGCAATGCCGGTATTATTGAAGTTGACTTTGCCTACGCCTATTACTTTAACCGGGATAACCTTACCATTGAATACCGGCTCGAAAAGCAGGGCCGATGGCAAAAAATAACCGGAAATAACTTTAGCTTTGCCCGGACATGCGGAGGAATGGAAAAGCTTTATATACGGATTATAACGCACGGCACAGGGAAAAGCGTAACAAGGGAATTTGACTTTCAGTTTGAAAGCCGTTACTACGAAACTGCCTGGTTTTGGCTTGGGATACTCCTTTTTGCACTACTCGCGGCATATTTTTTCTTTCGTATGGGTTTAAAGATACATAAGAGCCGGGAGGAGGCACTGAAAGAAAAAGTTGCTGAGAAGACCCGTGAGCTACGTTATGCTATCGAGCAGCTTACCGCATCCAGGGCTGAAATTTCAAAATCGCTTATTGAGAAAGAAACCTTATTAAAAGAAATTCACCACAGGGTTAAAAACAACCTGCAACTTGTAATAAGCTTATTAAACATCCAAAGCCGGAGGCACAATAATTCGATTGAAGAATTCCTGTCCAAAGGGCGTGACAGGATAATGGCCATGGTACTGATACACCAGCATTTATACCAATCGCAGTCGATAGAATATGTAAGTGCAAAGAGCTACATTGAAAATTTAACCCTCTCCATCCTGAAAAGCCATTCCGGCAGTACAGATATTACTATAAACGTGGATGCGCCTGATATCGAGATGAACCTTGAAACTGCCATCCCCATGGGGCTTATAGTAAATGAATTTGTAAGCAATTCGATGAAGCATGGTTTTCCGGATAAAAACACAGGCGAAATAACGATTTGCCTGGACACCATGAATGATAAGATGAGGCTAAAGATGCAGGATAACGGTGTGGGATTTGACCCGGGTACAACAAAGGCAAAAACCTTCGGACTGGAACTGATAAAAATCATGTCAACCCAATTGAATGCAAAATTGTCTGTAAATTCTGTAGGGCATACAAAATTTGTCCTGGTATTTTAAGGAATTTACAATTTGGATAATCCACTGGTTCTATTCATTGACAACTATTAAACTTATGTAATATGCCGCAAACTTTTTGTTCGATTTTGAAAATCTTGTTACAGGACAATTTTAAGTTACGTAGCAAATGATATTGACTGGCTGTACTGCATGGCTTTATTTTGCAGTTCATTAAACTGCTAATATGAGCTGGATTTATGAATCGTGCCCCCTGGTATGTGTCAGGTCCACTAATTGCACTTACCATGACAGCACTTTTATTGCCGGGAAGAATTTCGGCATGTCGTCTAACCTGTGTACCGTGTGCGCCGAATTGGGTGCGGGAAAAAACTGTGATTTCTTTTACTTTGACTGGCGCAGCCAGCGGTGGAACCTCCTGATTATGGCAGGTGCTATTATTGGGGGCTTTATCGCCATGCACTTCCTGTCGGGTAATCCCATTCCTGATATCAACCCTGAGGTTATAGTCCAACTTAGACAAAAAAGATTTGAAAGCGCGGGCAGCAGCTACCAGCCAACAGAACTTTTTGGTAACGGTGCTTTTTCAAACCATAGCACTGTTGCTTATTGGCGGGTTTTTGGTAGGTTTGGAGCGCGATATTCTCCTTTCATGTTAATAGATGTTTCATACACTCCCCAAATAATCTCTACTTTACGTTTTCTTTTATTCATTTGCAACTTGATATATGCTGTACATTTATATACCCAACGCTAAATTATAGCATGACCACCCTGAACGCCAAGCATCTTCAATAGCTTTTCAACATCCCAACAGCTCAGAATAAACCTAAGCCTAAAATATCAGGCCTGAAGAATTATAGATTTCGGACAGCAATAACCTTTGATATTCATAAAATAAAAATTTAAGACAATAAGGCAGATCTTATTTCCAGATGCGACAGAACCGACTAAAACGACAGTACACTGTTTTATTTATACTTCTTATAAACAACGCATTAAGGTTGGTTTCAAAAATAATTTTATAAAATTAGCGGTATATTTGTTAGGTGAAAAAATATGTTTCCATACTATTCTTATCTGTTTACCTGCTGTCTATAACACAGTTGGGTGAATTGCTAAAACTGCCCGTAATGGTGGAGCATTTTATGGAACACAAGGAACTTGATACTACCATAACCATCTGGGGGTTTTTATGCAATCACTACCAGGGTCATGACGTGTTTGATGCGGATTATGAAAAGGATATGAAACTCCCCTTTAAATCGCATACAAGTACCTGTTGTATATCTGTCGCCTTTTATCCACTAGTACCTGAATTTAAATTTTTGCCTGCGGTTAATTACAGCTTTAAAAAACAAAATTTATTTGGATACTCTTTTTCATATTCTCCCGGCTTTCATACTTTAATTTGGCAGCCTCCTAAGAACTGTTAATCATTTATAGTTTATGATTTTTTCACAAACACTTGTGTGTTTTGTGCTATGCCTTATTTTTTAAAACTACGATTAACAAGAAAATTTATGCTTACTAAAATAATTGAGTTTTCCGTACGGAACAAACTCATCGTAGGGCTCTTTATAATTGCCCTGATAGCCTATGGCTCCTACGAAGCCATCCGCCTCCCCATAGATGCCGTACCTGATATTACCAACAACCAGGTGCAGGTCATTACCATTGCGCCATCCTTTGGCGCTACCGATATTGAGCGGTTAGTCACCTTCCCCATAGAACAGGCTAACAGCAACATATCCGGTATGAAAGAGATCCGCAGCTTTTCCCGCTTTGGGCTTTCTCTTGTAACGATTGTTTTTAATGACGATATCGATGTGTACTGGGCGCGCCAGCAGGTAGCAGAGCGCCTGCAGCAGGTACAGGGCCAGATACCCCCGGGTATAGGCACGCCTACACTTGGCCCTATATCTACGGGGCTCGGAGAAATTTACCAGTACGTAGTAAAACCTAAAAAAGGTTATGAGAAAAAGTTTGATGTAACAGAGTTGCGTACCATCCAGGACTGGATCGTAAGGAGGCAGCTCATAGGTGTTAAGGGCGTTGCCGAAGTAAGCAGTTTTGGCGGCAGGCTCAAGCAGTATGAAATTGCAATCAACCCCAATAAGCTTAATGCTTACGGCATTACTATTAATGATGTTTTTGATGCCGTAGAAAACAACAACCAGAATACGGGAGGTGCCTATATAGAAAAAGGCCCTACAGTGCTGTACATACGCAGCGAAGGCCTTATAGGTACTACCGGGGATATAGAAAACATAGCCATAGCCGGCAAAAATAATGTACCCCTTTTTATAAGGGATGTTGCCGAGGTTAAAACCGGATATGCCACACGGTACGGTGCCATGTGCTATAACGATGAGGGCGAAGTCTCCGGCGCTATTGTGATGATGCTTAAAGGCGCTAATAGCAGTGAGGTAATCAAAAATGTAAAAGAGCGTATTGCCAAGATACAAAAAACGCTTCCTGAAGGGGTTGAGATAGAACCTTTTTTAGACCGCACAAAGATGGTTAATAATGCCATTGGCACGGTAGAACAAAATTTGCTGGAAGGGGCGCTCATTGTAGTGTTTGTGCTGGTAGTTTTCCTGGGCAACTTCAGGGCTGGCTTATTAGTTGCATCAGTAATCCCTTTAGCTATGCTCTTTGCCATTTGTATGATGAATCTCTTTGGGGTAAGCGGAAATTTGATGAGCCTTGGTGCCCTTGATTTTGGATTGATCGTGGATGGGGCCGTTATAATTGTGGAGGCCGTAATGCACCAACTATCAGTTAAAGCCCGAAATAAAGACGGTTTTACTACACTTACTACTTTGCAAATGGATGATACCGTTAAAAGCTCGGCCAGCAAGATGATGAATAGTGCCGTATTTGGCCAAATAATCATCCTTATCGTATACCTGCCTATTTTCACGCTACAGGGTATTGAAGGGAAAATGTTTAAGCCAATGGCGCAAACCGTCGCGTTTGCATTACTTGGTGCATTTATACTGTCGTTAACCTACATACCCATGATGAGCGCTTTCTTTTTAAGTAAAAGATCAAAGCTGGCAAAAAATCTGTCGGACAGATTAATGCAGCGCCTTGAAAATATATACCAGCACAGGCTTGCTAAAGTATTGCGGTTTCCAAAAACGGTTTTAGCCAGCGTGCTGCTGCTTTTTGTTTCAGCAATAATAACGGTAACATTTTTAGGCGGTGAATTTATACCGGCACTCGAAGAGGGCGATTTTGCTGTAGATACCCGCGTATTGACCGGCAGCAACTTAAATACTACCATAGAAAGTACACAAAAAGCGGCCCATATATTAAAAACGCGTTTTCCTGAAGTGCTTAAAGTAGTTACAAAAATAGGCAGTGGCGAGGTACCCACCGACCCGATGCCCATGGAAGCCAGTGACATGATGGTAATCTTAAAAGATAAAAAAGAGTGGACATCTGCCCACACATTTAATGAACTTTCAGAAAAAATAAGCAAAGCCCTTGAAGATGTCCCGGGCATCACCGCAGGTTTTCAGTATCCGGTGCAAATGCGCTTTAATGAACTTATGACGGGAGCGCGCCAGGATGTAGTGCTTAAAATATTTGGCGAAAACCTTGATACCCTTGCCATCACTGCAAGTAAACTTGGCAAAATAATAACTACCGTTAATGGCGCTACAAACCTGTACATAGAACCCGTTACAGGCTTGCCTCAGGTAGTTATTGCCTACAACCGCCCTGCAATAGCACAGCACCACCTTTCTATAGCCGATGTAAACAAAGTAGTGAATACCGCCTTCGCCGGACAAAGCGCGGGATTGGTTTTTGAGCAGGAAAAAAGGTTTGACCTTGTTGTACGCGTAGATCAGGGCCAAAGAAAGGATGTTGAAGACATACAAAACCTGCTCATACCCGCGCCCGATGGCACCCAGATACCATTGCAGCAATTAGCCGATGTACAAATTAAAAACGGGCCCAACCAGATACAGCGCGAGGATACCAAGCGACGGATAGTTGTAGGCTTTAATGTAAAAGGCCGGGATGTACAAAGTATTGTAAATGAACTGCAGGCAAAAATAAATAAGGGCGTAAAACTTCCTGTAGGCTATTATGTTACGTATGGTGGCGCTTTTGAAAACCTTAACCAGGCAAAAGACAGGCTGATGATAGCTGTTCCTGTATCGCTGCTACTTATTTTTATCCTTTTGTTTTTCGCTTTTAATTCTGTTAAGCAAGGCCTGCTTATCTATACCGCTATACCATTGTCTGCCATTGGCGGCGTCTTCTTTTTGGCATTGCGTGGCATGCCTTTTAGCATAAGTGCCGGGGTAGGCTTTATCGCACTGTTTGGGGTAGCCGTTTTGAATGGCATTGTACTTATAGCCGAGTTTAACCGACTTAAAAACAACGGTATGAAAAACCTCTCCCATATTGTTTTAAAAGGGACAAGATCAAGGCTGCGACCGGTATTGATGACGGCATTTGTAGCCTCGCTGGGTTTCCTGCCTATGGCTGTGAGTAATGGTGCAGGTGCCGAAGTGCAGCGCCCACTGGCAACCGTTGTAATAGGAGGCTTGCTGGTTGCTACGTTCCTTACGCTTTTTGTGCTGCCCCTGCTCTATATCTTATTTGAAAAAGGTATCCCGGTAAACAGGCTTAAAATAAAAGGCAGCCTTACCATAATGGTTTGCCTGTTTATGCTTAGCACAGTAAATGCTCAGGAGAAAATAAGCCTTGAGGACGCCCTTAAAATGGCAGTAGCCAATAACAATACTGTAAAGCACGAAAAACTTAATGCCGCATATGCCGAGGCACTAATTAAATCTTCCGCTGACATACCCAAAACCTCAGTTTTTGGTGAGACCGGACAGATCAACAGTGCCTACAACGATACCCGTTTTGGCATCTCGCAGACCATCACATTCCCTACGGTTTATAAAAGACAGAAACAGCTTTTTACAGAGCAGTGGAAATCATCGCTGTTAAATGCAGCCCTAAAGGAAAATGAGGTTAGAAAAGCGGTAACACAGGTCTTTTACACCGTATTGTACCTAAAAGAAAAAGAAGCACTATTGCTCCGGGCAGATACCCTTTTTTCTGATTTTTATGAAAAAGCAAGCCTGATACTGCAAAAAGGGGAAAGTAATGTATTGGAGAAAGCCACCGCTGAAACGCAACGCGCAGCAATACATATGCAATTAAAACAGCTGCAACAGGAACTACAGGGAACACTACTTCAATTTCAGGTACTTCTAAATACGGAGTCAGTACTTATGCCGGAATCACAGGATATAAAAGCCGGGCTTATAGCTATAAATGAAGGCATAGAAAACAATGTGTATTTAAAACTCTTACAGCAAGAGCAAAAAAGTGCCGCCGCCCAAAAGCAATTAGAGAAGTCGCAAAAATTACCGGACCTTACCGTTGGGTATTTTAATAACAGCTTTAAGGGTATGGGCCCCGATAATAGTTTTTATTATAGCAATGACCGTTTTAGCTCGGTACAGCTCGGCCTGGAGATTCCAATTTTTACACGTAGCCAGAATGCAAAGATAAAAGCAGCAGGGATAGCAGTAAATATGGCAGAAAATCAGTATCAAACCCAGTTGCAGCTTATTAAGTCCCAATACCAAAATTTACTGTTAGCTTACACCACTGCCAGTGAAATTTTGGACTATTACCAGGATTCCGGTTTAAAAAACGCCTTTCTTATTAGCCAAACCGCCAAAAGCCAGTTTGTAAACGGCGAGATCAATTTTTTAGATTTCGTAATGCTGGCCAATCAGGCCATAGCAATACAAAACGATTATTTGGAGGCTGTTAAAGCCTTTAATGATACCATTATTGAAATTAATTCCATTACCTCAAATTAAATTAAAATGAAAAAAATACTAATACTTGCCGGCACATTCCTTATGCTGGCAGCATGCAAAAATCCTGCTGAAGAACAGCAAGCTCCACAAGAGGCCATCACTACAAATACTGTGGTACTCACCAAAGCACAACTGCAAAATGCAGCGATAGAAACCTCCAGGCTGTCTGAAAAAAATATCGCGACGGTGCTTAAGCTAAATGGAAAAATTGAGGTACCACCGCAAAACCTGATCTCGGTCAGCGCTCCTTTAGGTGGTTATCTGGTAAAAACTAAATTATTGCCCGGCATGCCTGTCAGAAAGGGGGAAGTCATAGCGATCTTACAGGATGAACAATATGTGCAGCTGCAACAGGATTATTTAACGGCAAGATCCAGGCTGCATTTTGCAGGTTTGGAATACAACCGCCAGAAAGGCCTGAATGAGAGCAAAGCCGCCAGCGATAAGGTAACCCAGCAGGCAGAAGCCGAACTGGCAAACCTGCGCATTTTGGTAAGTGCCCTTTCGGAAAAGCTTAAGCTAATAAATATTAACCCTGAAAACTTATCATCGGGTAAAATTTCTAAGAGCATTACGGTAATAAGTACGATAACAGGTTTTGTAAGCAAGGTGAATATAAACATAGGAAAGTACGTCAGCCCGGGCGATGTAATGTTTGAACTTATTAACCCCGACGACATACATTTAAACCTAAACGTTTATGACAAAGATGTTGCTCTGCTGGCTATTGGGCAGAAAGTATCTGCATACAGTAATGCCCAGCCTGATAAAAAATATCTATGTGAAATTATTTTGATAAGCAAGGATATAAATGCTAATGGAAGCACCGAAGTGCATTGCCATTTTAAGCAATATGATAAGGGCCTGCTCCCCGGTATGTACATGAACGCCGAAGTGGAAACTTTAGCCGCTATGGCCAATGCGGTACCGGAATCAGCGGTAGTGTCTTTTGAAGGCAAGGACTATGTTTTTATACAAACCGCAGCGCAACACTACGAAATGATAGCCATAACTACCGGCACTAAAGAAAACGGCTACATAGCCTTAACAGATGCAGCGTCGTTGAAAAATAAGGCTATAGTTACTAAAGGGGCTTATACCCTATTGATGAAACTTAAAAATAAAGAAGAGTAATCGTAACGTTAATTATATAAAATTTTGAATCAGGCACACTATCATTTACTATTTAACCATTTGCCGATCATAGTCCCAATTGTTGTGGTATTGGTGATTATCGTCTTTCTTTATCTATACTAATCTTATCTTTGCCATCTGATAAGAATCCTATGACCGACAATATTAAAAGTTTATTCCCAGCATTTTCAAAGGCACTGCTTGAAGATATTGAAAGCAATGCGGTGTTTCAAACGGTACATTCGGGCGATGTAATTATGCGCACCGGCCAGTACATTAAGAGTACCGTGCTTGTGCTGAGCGGCACGATCAAAATTTATCGCGAAGATGATAACGGCGGTGAATTTTTCATGTACTACCTCCAGCCCGGACAAGCCTGTGCCATATCCATGATTTGTGCGACCAAAAGCGAGAAAAGCCAGATCATGGCCAAAGTAGTCGAAGATGCCGAACTGATGATGGTGCCGCTTCCGCTAATGGACAAATGGATGATGCAGCACCGCACCTGGTATGAGTTTGTGATCGACACCTACCGCAGCCGCTTTGAAGAAGTTCTGGAAGTGATCGACAGCATAGCCTTCCGGGCGATGGATGAGCGGCTGGACTTCTACCTTAAGCGCCATCAGCAGGCTCTTGGCACTAACGACCTGAAATTATCGCACCAGGACATTGCTTCGGAATTGAATACATCACGGGAAGTGGTCTCAAGGTTATTGAAGAAAATGGAACAACGCCAATTGCTCAGGCTTCACCGTAATCATATTGAGCTGCTGAAATAGATCCACTGTGTGATAAATGTTACGTTGCGTAAAAATTTATAGGCCAATATTTGCCTAAAATTTTTGAGATGGAATATTTTGGCTACATCGCTTCATTACTAATTGGGATAGCCTTAGGTCTTATTGGCGGGGGAGGCTCCATTTTAACGGTACCTATCCTGGTCTATCTCTTTAAGGTTACCCCGGAGGATGCCACCAGCTATTCGCTGTTTATAGTTGGCAGTACAGCACTGGTAGGTAGTTACCAACACTACAAGCTTGGGAATCTAAAAATAGGCCCCGCACTGGTTTTCGCTCTTCCATCGGTCGTATCGCTCTTATTTGTGCGAAAGCTTATACTTCCCGCCATACCCAGCGCCCTGTTTCAGCTTGGCCATTTAGAGATAACGAAGGACTTGCTCCTAATGATCGTATTCGCCGTTCTTATGATAGCTGCTTCCACTTCAATGATCAGAAGATCAGCTGCCGGTAGCGAGGGGATTGGAAAAACAAATATGACCCGATTGTCGCTGATCGGGTTCCTGGTCGGACTTGTTACCGGCTTGCTTGGGGCGGGAGGCGGGTTTTTAATAATTCCTGCTTTGCTGTTCCTTGCAAAACTCCCCATGAAGCAGGCCGTAGGCACCTCACTGCTGATCATTTCGATCAATTCACTAATCGGTTTTGGTGGCGATGCCCTGTCCGGTGTTTCCATCGATCATATGCTTTTAGGAGCCATTACAGCGATCGCAATTCTTGGCATGCTTATCGGGACGGCATTATCCAGGAAGATAGACGGTGCAGCATTAAAACCCATATTTGGCTGGTTTGTTTTGGTAATGGGCATATACATCATTATAAAAGAAACCGCAGTGTGGTAGATCCCTGTATATCTTAAAAACAGCCATATGCACTTCTTCTCCCGGATTGCCCCGCGGACTTTAATAAAATTCGACAGAAGTGCGAACGTTACTATCTTCTGTTGTGTAACAAATGTCACTGTAGGATAAAAGTCCCGGGAGTACCTTTATCAAAAAATAAAATAATGGTCAATTATATCAGAAATATCGTATCCGGAAAATGTCCGCGCTGTCACAAGGGTGAAATGTTTACCCACCGGTGGTACCATATGGGGTCTGCTAATAAAATGGTAGGTAATTGTAAGGTGTGCGGGCAGCGCACCCAGCTTGAGCCCGGATTTTACTTTGGCACAGGATATGTCAGCTATGCGCTGACGGTCGGGTTTTCGATCATCACTTTTGTACTATGGATCGCGGCCACAGGGATCGGGATCAGTGACATCCGCATCTTCTACTGGCTTATTGCGAATATTGCCCTGCTGATACTGCTGCAGCCATTTTTCATGCGATGGTCGAGGATGTTATGGCTTTCCTGGTTTTTCCATGATGACGACAAATACCATCGGCCTGGGGATGTAAGCACAAGTCCAGCCACAAAAAATAAAACAACTATTCACTAATGTAACAGTATTCAAAGTCAGCATATAAGCATTAGCATCGTTTTGGAATAAATCTGACAAAAGCAGTAAAATGAAAATAGAACAGATCTATACAGGGTGCCTGGCACAGGGCGCTTATTATATCACTTCGGGTAATGAGGCGGCGATAATTGACCCGATGCGCGAAACACAACCATACCTGGATCGCCTGGAACGCGATAATGTAAAGCTTCGGTACATTTTTGAAACACATTTCCATGCTGATTTTGTTTCGGGCCACGTAGACCTGGCCAACAAAACAGGTGCAGGAATCATATATGGCCCAAATGCTTCAGCCGATTTCAAACACATTTCCGCCGCTGACGGACAGGAATTCCCATTGGGAACCTGCCGGATCAAGGTATTGCACACCCCTGGCCACACCATGGAAAGCACAACATTCCTGCTAATTGATGAAAACGGCAAAGACCATGCGATTTTTTCAGGGGATACCTTGTTTATCGGCGACGTGGGAAGGCCCGACCTTGCACAAAAAGCGGCCTTGATGACCAGGGAACAACTGGCAGCCACCCTCTACCATTCACTCCGGACAAAAATAATGACGCTCCCCGACGACGTGATCGTCTATCCCGCCCATGGCGCCGGAAGCGCCTGCGGCAAGAACATGAGCAAGGAAACTGTTTCCACCATTGGCGAACAAACGAGATCCAATTACGCCCTAAGGGCCGATATGAGTGAAAGCGAATTTGTAAAGGAAGTCACTGACGGGCTCCTGCCGCCACCGACCTATTTCGGGATGAACGTGGCTATGAATAAATCCGGGATTGGGAGCTTTGAAAGCGTTTTCAATCAGGGGATGCGCAAGATAAGCGCCATAGCGTTTGAAGCAGTAGTGGAAGAGACCGGTGCCCTGATCCTGGATGCCCGTCCCGGCAATGTATTTTGCCACGGATTCGTTCCGCGATCCATAAACATCGGTATCGACGGCGATTTTGCCCCATGGGTGGGTACCCTTATCGCAGATGTAAACCAGCCGGTTATCCTGGTGACAGAGCCGGGATTTGAGGAAGAGTCCGTCACCCGTTTAAGCCGCGTTGGGTTTGACAACATTGTAGGGCATCTTGACGGCGGATTTGAAGCTTGGAAAAACGCCGGATATGAGATCGATAACGTCTACCGCATTACCGCCACAGCGTTTGCTGAAAACGTCAAACTGTTACGGGATAAGGTGATTGACGTTAGGAAAGAAAGCGAATATGAGGCCGGACATGTCGAAGAAGCATATTGCAAACCTTTAGCATTTATAAACGAATGGATAAAGGACATTAACCCCCGGGAACATTTTTACCTGCATTGTGCCGGCGGCTACCGCAGCATGATCGCCGCCTCTATCTTGCAGGCGCGCGGGTATAGGGATTTTACCGAAGTCGAAGGAGGGTTCAATGCCATTGCTACAACCAATTTATCCCAAACAGGCTTCATTTGCCAAGGCAAAACCCTAAAATAATATTCATCCAAAATAAATCATATATGCTAAGGATCCTAAAAAATATATTTTCAAAAAAAGACAGTACAACAATGGAAAAACTAATAAAAGAAGGCGCCTTCCTTGCCGATGTCCGCTCCCCTGGAGAATATGCCCAGGGAAATGTCAAAGGTTCTGTAAACATTCCGGTTGACCAGGTGGAAATGCAACTGGACAAATTCAGGGATAAAAAGCAAATCGTTGTATTTTGCCGCAGCGGCATGCGCAGCAGCCGGGCAAAAGCCACTCTGGAAAAGAACGGCTTTACCAATGTCACCAACGGCGGCACCTGGCAGGCGGTAAATAATATCATTAATAAATAAAATCAGGGTTATGAAAAAAAATATGGGTTCGACAGACAAAGCCATACGAATCGTCCTGGCAGTTTTAGTTGGAATATTGTATTTGACAAATGTAATTAGCGGCACCGCAGGCCTCGTATTGGGCATTTTTGCTTGTATTCTCGTTGCTACTTCATTTATCAGCTTTTGCCCGCTCTATGCTATTTTAAACACAAACACCTGTAAAACAAGAAAATAAAATGTACCAGATCGAAGTTGAGAACATCAAGTGCGGGGGCTGCGTAAGCAGCATTGAGAAAGCATTGCTTACGCTTAAAGGCGTTGATGAGGTCATAGTTACCATTGAAAACGGTATTGTCGTGATCGTTGGCGATGCCGATAGGCAGCAAATTGTACGGAAGCTGGCAGAACTCGGCTATCCCGAGAAGGGGAATAATACCATCGTATGCAAAGCAAAATCGTATTTTAGTTGTGCGGTAGGGAAATTAAGTTAATCCAGTGATTACAAACTAAACTTATAGGCTAAATAAAATGGACGATAAATTTGACAACATCATCAATTCAGACAAACTGGTGCTGGTCGATTTCTTTGCGGCCTGGTGCGGCCCGTGCCAAATGCTGGGCCCGATCTTAAAACAAGTCAAGGACAACCTTGGCGACAGGGTTACCATCATCAAGATCGATGTCGATAAAAATCAGGCAGCAGCAGAGCATTACCGTGTTCGTGGTGTACCTACACTGATGCTTTTCCAGAACGGCAAGCAGCTTTGGCGGCAATCCGGCGTACTTTCAAAGGAAGAAATCATCAGGACGATCCTGGAAAAAAGCATGTAGGCCAGATCTGTGATTTTTGCGGTACAGTGTTTCATAAAACAATTCTAACAAAACATTGGTAAGGAACTTCAGCGGGAAAGTAAAAATTGACGAAACAAGCTATTAAAACTCTTCAGGCAGCGCAGATTATTAAAAAGTAAGATAATGGATAAAATATTTTTCGGGATAGTTATACTGCACGTAGTAGTAGGCTTTGGATGGTTGCTTTACAGGCTCGAATGGCAAAAAAAGAAACCTGACGATCAGGATGAAAAAAAATAATAGATGGCTAATAAAATAAATAGTAATTAATATTTATACACGATGAAAAAAATTGTTTCGATCATGGCTTTGGCAGCCGTTCTGTTCTCAGTGAATCTAACTGCCCAGGAGAAGGAAAAGCCAAAACAAAAAAAGAAGGCCAAAACGGAGAAGTCCTGCACTGCTGCAGAAAAAAGATCCTGCACCAAAGAAAAAAAGGCTGGATGCTGCGCTAAAAAGCCTTAATGGCTGTTTTGGACTTAATAAAGAGTGCTTGGGCAACCAAGCACTCTTTATTTGAAAAAATTAACCGTAAAGTGATAAATATCACAGCTATCGGCTATTCGATAAGATACCTTTACCTGATACAATTATCAAAAGAACACACCCTAAACAGTTTTTAGTCAGTTCATAGTATGGAAAACCCGGAACAACAAATCGCTACATTGCCAAGGATAGGCGACAAAGCACCCGCATTCACAGCAGTTACAACACAAGGAGATATTAATTTCCCCGCCGATTATGAGGGAAAATGGATCATTCTCTTCAGTCACCCTGCTGATTTCACTCCGGTCTGTACATCAGAGTTTATGACCTTTGCCCACATGGAGCCCGAATTCACGGCACTGAACTGCCAGTTGGTAGGCCTGTCCATCGATGGGCTATATAGCCATATCGCCTGGCTAAGGACCATAAAGGAAAAGATCCAATTCAAGGGCATGAAAAATATCGAAGTTAAATTTCCCCTGATAGAAGATATCAGTATGACGGTGGCAAAAAAATACGGGATGATCCAGCCCGGAGAAAGCACGACCAAGGCCGTACGTGCCGTTTTCTTTATCGACCCAAAAGGCACAATACGGGCGATGATCTATTATCCGCTGTCGATGGGCCGGAATTTTGACGAGCTCAAAAGGGCTTTGATAGCGATGCAAACTGCCGATGCCTATAACATTGCGACCCCGGCCGACTGGCGTCCCGGCGACGATGTGATCGTGCCAACAGCCGGATCTTGCGGAGTGGCCAAAGAAAGGATGGAAGACAAGGACGAAATGACTTGTTATGACTGGTTTTTCTGCACCAGGCCATTGCCGTTAGAAAAAGTAAGAACCCAATAATTATGGAAGCACATTATTACAACGTTGAAGTAAACTGGAACACAGAACGTAAAGGGGTAATGTGTTCTCCTGAACTGGATCGCGGGAACGGAACCTGCATCGAGGTCGCGACGCCACCGGAGTTTCCCCACGGCATGCCCGGAATCTGGTCGCCCGAACATTTATTTACAGCTGCGGTAAGCAGCTGCCTGATGACGACTTTCTTATCGATAGCCGAAAATTCAAAATTGGCCTTTGTAAGTTTTAGCTGCAAGGCAAAAGGCAAACTCGAACAGGTTGATGGCGCATTTATGATGAGCGAGATCATCCTTGAACCCACTGTAACTATTGCGGATGGTAAAGATCGCGAAAGGGCGGAAAAGGTTTTGCGAAAATCAGAGGCTGCCTGCCTGATCTCAAATTCCGTCAGGTCAAAAGTTATCATGGAGCCGACAATACATGTCCGGTCTATATAGATTCATAATGTCCAGTTGATTATTTTAAATGTCTGAGCGATCAGGCATTTTTTGTTGTGTGACATTAGTTACTGACTGGCTTCTACCGCAGCAATACCTTTGCTTCATCATTACAAATACCATGATGGATAAAATAAGGAAAATAATTTTCGCCACACTGCTTGCCCTTCCCTCCCACGGCTTTTCACAAGACACGATTCCATTGTCCAAAAAAGACAGTTGGGAGAAAGCGGCATCCGGAAACCTGCAACGTAAGATCGCAGAACAGGAATTCAGCGCTTCAAAAGCGGAATACCGCCAGACAAATTCTGTTTTTTTGCCAACAATCAGCGCTTCGGCAACAGCCATTTCAACCACGAATCCCTTAATGGCTTTTGGCTCTAAACTGAATCAGGAGATCCTGACGGCTTCCGATTTTAATCCTGCGTTACTTAATGATCCGGGGGAAACGCAAAACTTCGCTACAGAATTCGCGATCCTGCAACCTCTCATTAATCTGGATGGCCTCTATGGAAGGCAGGCTGCCAGAGCGAAAATGCAGGCATCCGAACTGCAGGTGCTTCGTACGACGGAGCATTTGGAACTTGAAGTCAGCAAGGCTTTCATGCAGTTACAGCTTGCATATAAGGCGATACACGTTTTGGAAAAAGCCGCTGCTACCGGGGAGGCCAACTTAGAGATGGTCAGCAATTATTTCAGGCAGGGGCTTTTGCAGAAAACCGATGTCCTGAATGCCCGGGTGCGCGTGAATGATATAGCCAACCAATTGCAATATGCCAAAAGTGCCGTGCAAAATGCTTCAGATTACCTGGCTTTCTTAATGAATGAAGATACTAAAGGCGCCATTTATAAACCCACTGAAGAATTAGATACTACCATCACCATTGAAACTACCTCTGAACAGTTACCAGGCCAAAGAAAAGACATCCAGGCTATGGAAAGATCTTCAGAGGCTTATCAAAAAATGCTGCAGTCTGCAAAAATGGGTTTCTTTCCCAAGCTTAATGCATTCGGAAGTTATCAATTGTATGACCGCAGCCTTTTCGGGACGGGCGCTAATGGTTATACAGCAGGCCTGCAACTATCCTGGAGCCTTTTTGACGGTTACAGGACAATCGGGAAAACGGAAAAGGCGAAAGCCGATCTCCAAAGATCAGAAATCGAATTGCAGCAATACAAAGCGCAAAGCCAGTTAGAGTTAAGGAAGGTAAACCGCCAGTTGAAAGATGCAGAGAATAAGGTTAGCCTTTCACAGCTCGCTTTTGAGCAATCTCAGGAGGCGTATCGCATCCGGCAGAACCGTTTTACGCAGGGACTCGAAAAGACCACTGATCTGTTAGCCTCCGAATCGCAGATGATCCAAAAGGAACTGGAGCACCTTCAAGCCGTTTTTGAATACAGCCTTAACAAACGATACTTACAATTTTTAACGAAATAACAATGAAAAAGATAGTTACAGCTCTTACCGTTTTGTCAGTCATTCTTGCGGTATCATGCGGAAAAGATAAAAACGAAAGTGTCACTCACGTCACCGTGATTCCGGTAAAAGTGAGCGAAACTACAGCCGGGAATAACACGCGTTACGTTACCGCAAGTGGAAAGACAGAAGCCGAAAATAGTGCTGTTGTAAGCACCCGGATCATGGGATATATTACCAAAGTACATGTAAAAGCAGGCCAAAAAGTAAGCGCAGGCCAACTTCTGGTAAGCATCAACAATACCGATCTGCAGGCGAAAAAAGCACAGGCAGATGCATCCGTCTTACAAGCCGCAACCGCTTTCAATAATGCCAAAAAAGATTATGACCGGTTCGTGACGCTCTTCGGCCAGCAAAGTGCTTCGCAGAAAGAGCTGGACGATATGGCCGCCCGTTACGAAATGGCAAAAGCAGCATTGGAAGGCGCGAAACAAATGAGGAATGAAGTCCGGGCGCAATTTTCTTATACCAGCATAACTTCGCCATTCTCAGGAGAAGTGGCCAATACATTTGTAAAAGAGGGCGATATGGCAAATCCCGGAATGCCGCTTTTAAGCGTTGAAGGCGCCTCGCGTTTACAGGTAGCCGCCATGGTGGCTGAAACCGATATTACCTCGATTAGAAACGGGATGGCTGCGAAAGTCCTGGTAAAATCCACCGGGGAAGTAGTTGACGGGACAGTAGCTGAAGTGAGCCTTTCCTCAAAAAATACCGGCGCACAATACCTTGTAAAAATCAACTTGGCGAATACAAGTGGCAAAGTGCTGTCCGGAATGTTCGTCAACGTACAATTCCCTATAGCTGGTTCAAAGGAGACCACTGCTTCGTCTGCAGTTTTGGTGCCTGAAAGCGCCCTTGTAAAGCAAGGCCAGCTTACCGGGATCTATACTATAGGCAGCGGGAACATTGCGATCCTCAGATGGCTGCGCACAGGAAGAGCATTCGGGAACCAGGTCGAAGTGCTCTCAGGGCTCGGGGCCGGGGAACACTACATAGTTTCCGCTGAAGGGAAACTATTTAACGGCGCAAAAATTTCGATACAGTAACGGTTCGCCACAAACTTAAAACTACAACTATGCAAGAAGGTATATCAGGCAAGATCGCCCATTTTTTCATTAACTCAAAACTTACCATCCTGCTTATGGCAGGGTTGATGATCATTGGCATCTACAGTTCGTTTCTGATCCCCCGCGAAGAGGAGCCACAGATCAATGTGCCTATGGCCGATATTATGGTAGGCTATCCCGGGGCAGGCCCGACAGAAGTTGAGAGCCGCGTAGTAAAGCCCTTAGAGAAAATAATAGCTAATATTAAAGGCGTTGAGCACATACACAGCATGGCTATGAACGGCCGGGCCATGCTGATCGTACAGTTTTATGTAGGCCAGGACGTCGAGCGCTCGTATGTAAAATTGTATAACGAATTAGCGAAACACGAAAACATCTTCCCCCAAGGTGTTTACAAACCGGTTGTAAAAACGCGGTCCATCGATGATGTCCCAATGCTGGGCCTGACGCTCTGGAGCGGAAAGCTCGACGATTTCCAACTGCGGCAGCTTGCAGAAGAGGTCACCTCTGAAATTGAGAAAGTGAAAGACGTGGCGATCACCAAAGAAATTGGAGGCAGGAACCGCGAGGTCAAAGTTATTTTGGATAAAGATAAAATGGCCGGGAATGGCATCGACGCAATGGGTATCATGCAAATGATCCAGGCGAACAACAGCAGTTCTCAATCCGGAAGCTTCGTGAATCACGATAAGGAATATCTTGTAACAACAGGGCAATTCTTAAAAACCCCGGAAGACGTCGGGCGTTTGGTAGTTGGCGTGAATGCTAATTTGCCGGTATATTTAAATCAGGTCGCTAAAATCCAGGATGGTCCGGCTACGCCAACCAGCTACGTCTCCTTTGGCTACGGCAAGGCCAGTCAAAAATCAAAAACGGCACCTTCAGAGTACCCGGCGGTAACAATTTCCATAGGTAAGGTCAAAGGGGCCGACGCGATGAAGATATCCGAAAAGATCCTTGAGCGTGTAGAGCATTTGCAGCGAACGCTTATTCCAAATGATGTTCACGTTGAGATTACCCGAAACTATGGGGAAACCGCATCGGATAAAGTGGGTGAATTATTGCTGCACTTAGGCATTGCAATTATTGCCGTGACATTCCTGGTAATTTTGGCAATGGGCTGGCGCGGCGGATTAGTTGTGTTTTTCTCTGTACCGCTGACATTTGCCTTAACCTTATTTGCTTACTACTTATTAGGCTATACCTTAAACCGCATTACGCTCTTCGCCCTGGTTTTCGTAGTTGGTATTGTAGTAGATGACAGCATCATTATTGCCGAGAACATGCACCGGCATTTCAAGATGAAGCGGCTGCCTTTTAAACAGGCTGCCATTTATGCCATCAACGAGGTGGGAAATCCTACGATACTGGCAACTTTTACCGTTATTGCCGCAATACTTCCCATGGCATTTGTATCGGGCATGATGGGGCCGTACATGAGCCCTATGCCTATTGGGGCTTCTATTGCCATGCTCCTTTCATTATTTGTCGCACTTACAGTAACGCCCTATCTTGGGTATCATCTGCTGCAGGAAAAAGACGCGCAGGAGCATAAAAGGCAACAGGGCCCCGAAACCAGCCGGATATATAAAATATATAATGCGCTGGAACGCCCCTTACTGGAAAGCAGCAGGAAAAGAAGGGTTTTGGTGGGTATAACCGCCTTATTATTGCTAGGGTCGGTAACACTGTTTTTTACCAAATCGGTCGTCGTGAAGATGCTGCCCTTTGATAATAAAAACGAATTTCAAATTGTCATTGATATGCCCGAGGGAACTACCTTAGAAAGGACAGCGGCCGTTACCCGGGAGATCGCCCAATATTTATCGGGAGTTCCTGAAGTGGTGAATTACCAAAATTACATCGGCACTTCTGCGCCCATTACCTTTAACGGGCTGGTGCGGCACTATGACTTGCGCGGGGGCAGCAACATGGCCGATATACAGGTTAACCTCCTGCACAAAGACGACCGTGAGATGCAGAGCCATGCCATTGCGGGGAAAGTGCGTTCGGAAATACAGAAGATCGCTAAAAAATATGGTGCAAATGTCAAGGTAATTGAGGTACCGCCAGGGCCGCCTGTGTTGTCAACACTGGTAGCGGAAATATACGGCCCGGACTACGAAGGCCAGATCAAGGTAGCTGCCCAGGTAAAAGAAATTTTAGAAACCACTCCCGATATTGTGGATACAGACTGGATGGCGGAAGATGACCAAACCGAATACAAACTCGAAGTTGATAAGGAAAAGGCGATGCTAAGCGGTATTGCGCCACAACAGATTGTTGGTAATCTGACGTATGTACTCAAAGAATACCCTGTCTCGAACCTATATATTGAAAACTCCAATGACAATGTGGGTATCGTTTTATCTCTCGATGATAAAGACAAAACGTCATTGCAGGATATAGAAAACCTTAAAATAAAGGGAAACCGCGGTAATATGGTTGCTGTAAGCGATTTAGTAACAGTAGTTGCCGATACCCTGCAAAAAACCGTTTACCGTAAAGACCAGAAACGTGTCGTATATGTTACCGCTGATATGGCAGGAGCGTTGGAGAGCCCGGTATATGCCATTTTAGGGATGAATGAGAGGCTCCGGAAAATGGAATTGCCCAAAGGTTACAAAATAAACGGGCTTTATATGGAGCAGCCTGCTGATGAAGGCGACTATACTGTAAAATGGGATGGCGAATGGCAGATCACCCTCGAGGTATTCCGGGATTTGGGAATTGCCTTTATGGTCGTTATCGTCATTATCTACATGCTGATCGTCGGCTGGTTCCAGAATTTTAAAACCCCGATGGTCATGATGATGGCAATACCGCTTTCATTGATAGGCATCGTGTTTGGGCATTGGCTGTTAGGCGCATTCTTTACCGCGACTTCATTCATCGGGATGATCGCTCTTGCCGGGGTAATGGTGCGGAACTCCGTGTTGCTAATCGACTTTATTGAGATCAGGCTCAAAGAAGGCATAGCCCTTAAACAGGCTATTATCGAAGCAGGAGCAGTAAGGACGACCCCTATCCTACTGACAACAGGGGCCGTGGTTATCGGGGCTTCTATAATTTTATTCGACCCTATCTTTCAGGGATTGGCAATATCATTGGTTTTTGGGGCTATTGTCTCTACTATATTAACCCTTTTGGTAGTGCCGATCATTTACTACATAACCGAAAGAAAAAAATGGGAAAAATAATCCCTGCATTTAAATCATTTTGTATGAAATTACTCATTATTACAGCAATTCTGGCTTTTGAAGCCGACATTAAAAAAATGCTCCTGACGTCGGATATCAGGAGTTATTCATTTCAGGAAGTCAAAGGGGTTAGCAATATAGGCAACGATAACGTGGAAAGCAATTAGTTTGCTGAAGAACCCCCCGAAACAGAGTCGGTGCTTTTCTATGCTTTCGTTAAACCGGAAAGTATAGCTCCTCTTATGGAGCTTGCCCTTACCCATAATGCAATGCAGGAAACCGCATCGCACATACATCTCGCCGTTTTGGATATAGAACGATCTATTAACTTAAACATGTAAACTATGATCAACCGCTTTATACGTGCCATTGCCGGAACCCTAATCCTGATCAGCCTTATTCTTAGCATCTATGTAAACCGGGACTGGCTATGGCTTACTGCTTTTGTAGGTGCGAACCTGTTACAGTCCTCCATTACAAAATGGTGCCTTATGGAAGATATATTAAGGAAATTGGGCGTAAAGGGCTGATGCAATGCCCTACATTCCGCATGCAGGGAAATGACCTGAATCAACATGTGGTGAATGGTCATGGCCGACCCGATCATCGGTGCATAATTCAGTCAACCTTCCCTTTTCTGCGGGAAAGCGCTTTCTCAGCTTCAACTGCAAAGAAGACAATGCTGGATGCTGCGCCGACAAACAGGAATTCGCCTACACTCAACGATTGTGTTTGAAAAACGGATTGAAATGCCCGGGTGTAGGTGATCACTGCCTGTAATGCGACAACGGCCCCCACGGCAGCAATAAGCCTGATATTTGAGAATAAGCCTGATCTTATAAAAGGCCGTTCAGATCATATAGCCAGCAAATGGCCCATTTGGCTGAGGCTTACAACATTGAAAACAGTAGTCTGCCACGGAAAGCCTATTTTAAAGGCCCCTGCCTGGGCAGCCAATGCGACATCTGTCATCAGCAATCCAACCCAAAGGATATGTATTGGCAGCAAGGCAACAGGCAGCCCGATCAGAGGAGCGACCAACACCAGTAGCAATTCGCTTGAATTCGTGGTCATCAGGTACTTTATAAACTTTAATCTGTTGTCATACAACCATCTGCCTTCCCTGACCGCTTGTATGATGGTTGAGAAATTGTCATCCAACAATATCATATGGGCGGCTTCTTTTGAAACATCGGTCCCTGTAATACCTATGGCGATACCGATGATGGCCCGCTTTAGTGATGGGGCATCATTGACACCGTCACCGGTCATTGCCACATAATGGCCCCTGGACTGGAGCATCCTGATAATTTACAGCTTCTGCTCAGGGGAAACCCGGGCATATACCCTTATTTGTTCCACGGTTGCTGCAAAAGTATCCTCATCAAGCTCGCTGAGCTGCTGCCCGGTCATCAGCAGGTCACGGTCGCTTGCTATGCTGCCCATACTACATGAATAGGACATTATTATTTAGCGTTACGGTACTGCCAAAGGTGCGCCTTGCCTTATGGGTGTTGAGCTGGCTTTCAATTCCACACAGGTCTGCAATCTCTTTAAGGTAGCCATTCATCCTTTGGTTAGAAATTACCGGAAGGACTGTATTGCGCATCAAGCACTGGGGATGGTCTTTATAGCGTTCAATTATCCTGAGCGCCTGTGGTAATAACGGCACATTGAAAGCGCTGCCCGTCTTCTGGCGGTCACTGATAATCCATAAGTCGCCGTCGTCGCCACGCTTGATATCAGAATGCTTAAGATTAAAAACATCGATATATGCAAGGCCGGTATAGCACTGGAAGACGAAGACATCCCTTACCATTGCCAGCCTTTCAACAAGCAGTGGATGGCTTTCAAGCACGGAAAGTTCCTGCCTAGTCAGGGGCCTCTTGACTATCTTATCCTTCTTCCCTTTAAACCGCTTAAACGGATCGACGGTAATAATATCTTTGTCAATTGCCCTGAGGACGATTTTTTTGAAGTTCGATATATATTTCAGGGTAGTATTGTTACTGATATTTTTAACTGTCTTCAGATAAAACTCATAGTCTTTAATAAACTCATAGTTTAGTTCCCTGAACTCCAAATCATCGATCCCATACTTGAAACTTAGAAACTGGTGCACATGCGCTTTTGCCGTTTCATACCGGATGTAAGTTACCTTAGAATATTCTTTTGGCACAAGTGCCAAGACCTCACTATTATGAAGGCTAAATTCTTCCATAACTTTAGCTTTGGACACCGTCTTGCCAAGAATAAAATCGATCAGCTTTTGTGCATTAATGGTTTCTCCCTCTAACATGAGGTTACCTGTACTGATTGACTTTCGCAGCCAATGAATCGAGGAACAAGTTGGTAGCTTTTGCGTCCTCTTTAGTACCGCTGGCGCGCTCTAACTTTTGATTCCAGCGTGTGGCGTCCCATTTGCGCTTTGTAGACGTTTCTCTAGGAACTCCATCTACTGTTACCCTTAGGTAAATAATACGCTCCTTGCTTTCTTTTGATGAGTTCTTCAAAAAGAAGGTAAGCCCAAAACTTTGCTCTAACATAATTCAACATTTTTAAATTAATAAAGGTCGAATTATAGCGTCTCTAAGTCAAGTTGTTAACCCGCTTTACAGGTTGATAATCAAAAGCTTAACCCCCTTTTTGTGGCAATTTTACCTATGACATGAAATTGCCACGATTTTGCCACAAACTTTTTGTGCACTTTTGAAAATTTTGCAGGTAGATTAAAAACAAAAAAACCTGCAAAACATTGATTTTGCAGGTTTTACGATACTTTTTGAAGATTTTGCTTTGTTTTGAAAAAGCGTAAAATTCATTAAAAGTGGAGAAGATGGGAGTACTGTAGTAAAATTTTACAACCTCACCAAAATCCATAAACACGCATATATGCACATATTTTCAAGGCATTATCAACATTACAAAGATAAACATTCGTGAAATATATTGTACGAACTTGATGTAAATTGAACTTAATCGTACGATAATCGTACAGATTTCATATCTTTACAGTACAAAATTTAGCTGTATGAGTGCTGTAAACTTCCTCTATCGCTCGACAAAGAGCGTTGCCTTTGTAAATGTACGACTTTTATTTACCCACGAAGGGAAAAACCATGTCTATCAAGGAACGAGCAAAATTGAGGTTTCAAAACAATACTGGGATAAGCTTCATAATAAGAGAACCAAAGACCCTGAAATAGTAGAGTTGCAAAGGAGTAATAACGATAAGATGTACGACTTGGAAAGACATATCCTTAAAGAGTTTAATTCTGTCAGTCCTTCTATTGTAAATAAGGAGTGGCTAAAAGCAGTTATAGATAATTTTTACAATCCCCGACATGAAACTGATGCTTTACCCAAAGACCTTGTAAGCTATATAAGCACTTATATTGATTACAGAAAAAGCAATGTAACCGAAAGCACCAAAAGAAAAATTAGGGTTGTTCAGGAGGTTGTAAAACGTTTTCAAGATTACAGAAAAAAAACAGTTTATATTAAAGATTTCAGCCTCTTAATTGTCAAAGAATTTCAAGACTATTGCTATCTTGAGGACTATAGCCAAAATACTACTGCACGAGCTATACGATACATCAAGACTATATGCCGTCATGCAAAAACATTAGGTCTTGAAACACACGCCCAGTTAGATGCCATCTCAATTTCATACAAAAAGTCAGACCCTATATATCTAACGCCTGAAGAAATTAGTCGTATCGAAGAGCTCACCAATTTATCAGACTATTTGGAAAATGTTAGAGACTGGTTTTTAATAAGTTATAACACAGCTCAACGTATATCTGATTTTTTACGATTTAAAAGCGACATGATAAAAATGCATACCGTTGCAAAGGGAGAACTGAGACCATTCTTAGAATTTACTCAGGAAAAAACAGGTAATGAAATGACCATCCCTTTAACAGCAAAGGTTATGACCATCTTAAACAAAAGGAATGGCGAGTTCCCACGTAAAATTTCTGACCAGAAGTATAATATTTATCTTAAAGAGCTTTGCGAAAAAGCTAACATTACAGATTTAGTTTTTGGCACTAAAAAGGTTGAGACCTCAAAAGGGAGTAAAAAATATCGAAACAAAGAAGGTTTTTATCCAAAGTTCGAATTAGTATCATCACACGTTGGCAGGTACTCATTTGCGACAAATAACTATGCTAAAAATATTCCAACAGCTGTTTTACGAAAAATGACAGGCCATAGTAGTGAGGCCATGTTTTTGAACTACATAGGCAAAAGTGGAAAAGATAGCGCAATTGATATGAGCATACATTTTCATTAACCACTTGATATATTATAAAATGGAGGATTTTTGGCAAGCCCCGAACAGAAAAAGATACCTTTTTAACGACACATACAATATTGATACTACTATACTTAGATTCAGTAATTGGTTTGATATTGAATACGAACTAAACTTAGTTCGCTCTTATTGCTATGTATTCCCATCTGGAGATGGAACTTGGGAGGAAGAACCTATTTCAGAAGAAGATTATAACAACAATCACGAAGATAGCGATTACACGAGTTATATTAATTATCAAGACCTGATAGACAGACCTGATTATAATAACCTCTGTAAAGAGTTTGAGACCATAATAAATGATTCGTTTATACATGAAGAGCAGAACCTGTTTTTAGAGTTTGCTCAGAAATCAATAAATCAGGCTCAAACAGACGGGCAAGCTAAATCATTGCTAAAATCAATACTTCAAACCTTAGATACATACTCAAAGAAACAAGCAGCAATCCTAACCGATGGAACTCTTAACCGATTACAGGAAATCATTGTTGAAACCTATTCTTCCAATTATTGGGACAGTCTAAAATCTCTTGTTGGGCAATATGGTGACATATACGACCAAATTATTGAGCCTTTTAAAGAATCTAAACCCAAAATAGAACAATCCGACCCACCAAAAGAGGAGATTTACAGTCAAATCTTTTCAGGAAACGCTTTTTATCTATGGGAAAGATTGCGTGAGCATTTTCAACTGGATGATACCAGTAGGGCAGATTTCAGGTTCATGTATGAAGCTATGAAACATGATAGGTATATACATAAAACTATCAGACTAACAGATATGTTAAACTGGTTAAATGAAGCTTATGAGATAGGTATAGAAAAACCTCGATTTGAGGATTTTAAGTCCGATACCAAAAGAATGCCTATTTACAACATTTTAAAACTCCAGTATCAATCACTTGATAAATAATGTATCCAAAAAGGTACAAGGCGTAATCTTCTTGGGCGCAAAATCGTAAATAAATTTGCATTATAATTCTAAAAATCTAAAAAATGCAAGCAAAAATGCAGTTAATTGAAATGTCCCCAGAGACATTAGCCGAACTTATCGTTCAGAAAGCTCAAGCCCTATTTGAGAAATTTGTAAATACCTGTATCCAATGTACAGAGAAAGAAATCCTTACGCCAAAAGAAGTCTGTGAACTTTTGAATATTGACGATTCAACTCTATGGCACTGGAGAAATGATGGAAAGGTAAAAGTCTATGGAATCGCTGGGAGAAGATACTATAAGAGGTCAGAAATTATGGAATCTTTAATACCAATGACACCTAAAAAAAGAACCTTTAAAAAAGCAGCATAATGATTGACAACATTAGATTTAAGGTGCTTGAGAGGGAGATTTTAGAGCATCACATAAAAAAGACTCATGTTGTTGATTTAAGCACGTCTCTTAACCTTTTTACAGGTGAAGAATCACAATGCCCGATGAAGGGTAAATACTTCAACATGGACGTTGTATTGAGCTGTCAAGGAGCTTATGTAAAAGGCAGCATACATAAGTTGACAAACCTTTTGAAAGGAGGGAAAGGACATAACTACAACGACCTGAGCTTTTGCTCGGCAAGTGAAAGCATTGCCCACCTTATAGAGGCTTTTGGGCTTCAAAAAACATCCTTAACTAATTTAGAGTTGGGCTTAAATATCCATATATCAAAAGACCCTCAACATTTTTTAGATTACAATCTACTAATGTATGATTCTGAAAGCCATAATAAAGACCTGAAATTTAGGGGAAAAGGCGATTACAAGGAGTTTCACAAGACCGACTATTCCTTGAAGATTTACAACAAATCTAAGCAGTATGGAATTAGGGGTAATATTCTGCGGGTGGAAGTAAAAATCATATCTAAGAGAAAACTCCAACAACTTGGTATATTTTCCCTTGAAGACCTGCAACGAGAAGATATTGTCAATAGGATTTATTCCTTTCTGTGGGAGGAGTTGCAAAAGCTTACTATAATTGACGACTTCACAAACGTACAGATGCCCCCTGAAGACAAAAATAGCCTGAACGAGTACACTAATCCACATTACTGGAAAAAACTCAGCAGAGACCGTAGTTATAAGGTCAGAAAGGACAGGCAGAGAAAGTTTAAAGCCCTTATCGTAAAATATGGCTTAGATACTACCCAAAGAGAGATTTTAAAAGGAGTTTCAGAGAAGTTTGCTGAAATGATGGACTGTGAAGCATCCCAAATAAATAAATTAGCTGCTTAGGGCTTGAATGTCAAATATAGCAAGTACAACAAACCCACCTATCAGCGGTGGGTTTTGTTTATCTATTTTTACCAACATTATCAATATCAATTATCTCATGTAAAAATTGAATCCTGTCCCGAAAACTATAACTATAATCATTTTTCTGTCCTTCTTTACTCTCCTTATATTTTTCCAATAATTCCTTAAATTCATTTACTGTACTTACATCAAAAACGACTTTAGTTTTATCAAAATGACGAAGTGAGCTTAGTTTACTAAAAAAATCCATTTTGTCGTCATAAGGATTTCTGAAAACATAAGTAGTAGGAAACCAAGTGTCAGTAATGTCTCCAATACTAAATGCATCACCAATATAGTAACATATAATATCTGCTAAAATAATATCTTCTTTAGATAATTTTTCATGTAGATTACTTACGATATACTGTCCAAAAGCCGCTTGACGCTTATACTTTATTTCATTATACTTTTCAAGATTCTCATGCCATGTGTAAAAGAAAGTAAATCGCTTTTCCTTTCCTCCCCTATAACTATTAGCTACATAATACTTAGAATGTAATAAGTCAGATGTAAGTGTATAATTTTTATTCTTTAAACTAATCGCCACAGTATAAATGAATAACTCGTGAAAAATAATCTTGTAATTATCTGTATGGTTTGGACTCCATCCTTCATTCATATTAGATGTAGACTGACAGTAAATCAAATACTTTTCAAAGAAATTTATTATAGTCTCAACATCTAATTTGTATTCTTCTTTCGTAACTATTAGTAAGCAGTCAATAAAATCATTTCTTATTACTTTATAAGAAAGTAAGTTTTGAAGCAATTCATCTCCATAAACAGTGTAATCACGACTTGTAGGTTTAAAATCAAAGTCTTTTAACTTCTCCAATAATTTCTCTAAGAAATCTGAAAAATAAGAATTTACTTTCTCAGGAGTTTTCTTTAACTGGCTATCTAATACTCGTACTATAGAGTTCAAGTCAGAGTCGTTCGTTGGAGATTGGGTTATATATAATGGTATTGAAGTGCCTAACTTAGGTTTGGGCAATGCAGGTGCTTCCATTATATTTCTCAGTAATTCTTCATAACTCTTCTCAAAATCATCAGTATTTGAAAAGTCAATATACTTACGTGAAGCTAAATAAATTGGTAAATAAGCCTTCCCATCTTCATCTCTTTCAATTACAATAGGTATAAATTTCTCTTGCTTTTGGTCACTATATATTGCAGGTGTAATTATTTGTGTTTCGGTACCAACACCTCCATTTCTATTATCTGCTTTACTTTTATAATTCTTATCACAGATTACTATAACTCTGAAAATATCATCGGCTTTAACCATAGACTCCATGAACTCATGTATATCATGTCCATCTTTTAAACTCCATTGGTCTAACTCGACATCAATTGTATTACCCATCAAACGAGTACCTAAATACGAGACCCATTCCTGATGAGATGTATCTCCCCATGCATAAGAAATAAAAACTTTTTTACTCATTTTAACGTTGATTAGTTATCTGTTAAATTTATAGATTTCACAATATCTATACAAAAAAATAATCCATCAATTTAGATGAGTTATTCACAAAGATTTACGCTTGCAGTTATTCTAAAAAATACTCCAAGGCTTTAAAATGACATTTTGCAATAACCGAATAGACCTCATAAACTGTTAAGTTATATTTTTGCCCTAAGTAGCCTGCTCTATCAAGTGCAGTCTGTCTACACGTATCAATAGCCATACGTACATATATTCCTTGTGTTTCCTTCAAAGGGAATTCCAGTAATGCTAAATTTACAGTACTTTGGATTGCTCCTGCAAGTTCCTTAGTTAGTCTTTCTTCAGGAATAGGTTTCTTAAAAAATCCGAACATAGCTAATCAAGTTAATTATTACAATACTTTCTTACTCCTTCACAGGCTTCAGGGTCACCTAAATTACAAGCCTGATGCAAATAAACACAAGCCGAGAACTGGTCTCCTGTTTTGCCTGCAACTATAGCACATTTCATTATTGCATCAATATGAGCGGGGTCTAATTCTATAGCATGTTTATATGCAAATAGAGCCTCATCATATTTGTTCATCTGCTGGTTGATATTGCCTAAAACATACCATGTATTAGCATCTTGGTTATTATACATTAAGGATTCCTCTGTCTTATATTTTGCATCAAGTAGATTTTCTTTATTAAGTAAAAGTCGCAATCCTTCATCTTTTAATATAGCAGCTTTTATTGTATCACGTTCATAAACAATTGGCACTAATTTCATTCCTCCTGTAGGATTTTCTGCTTTTCTAATGGTATCCGTGACTTTGATAGAATCTGTAATAATTGTGTCATTTGGGTTGTAATCATTGTTGGGTTGTTTTTGGCAGGATATGACTCCAATACAAAAAAGTATATATAAGTTTTTCATGTAACTTTTAATAATTTTTTGTTACATCCCCTGTGTATTGTCCCTGTATTAAACCCAATGAAGTTACCAAGTTGAAATTAAAATTATAATTATCACCTGTTCTCGTAATTATTATTCTCCCATCCTGATTGATAAAGTCGCTTTCATCAGAAACTACATTTTTAGAGATGATTTGCCCCGCCTCAACAATAATATTATCCTGAATCGAATAGGCATCAAAACCATAATCTCCTTGAAAGTTAAATGTTCCCGTTGGTAACTGATTGGTCACAGAATGCATATCAAGGGTGAAGCTTGCCAAATGAGTTAGGTTATCAGGAATAACTGCGTGCATGCCATCTGAACTGGTAGACACTTCTGCATTTGTTAGAGTAATGAAAAATACAGTCCCATCCCCAGATGACTGTTTATTGATGTTGGCGTTTGTAATACTGTAAGTAGTATTATTAACCTTAAAGAAGTTATTAGTTGATTGGTTAATATCCGAACTATCATCAGAACCTGAGCAACCGAACGCTAATACAGCAGATAGAATGAGTACAATTTTTTTCATAGTGATTAAATTTATGGTTAGTCTAATTGGATACTTTAATGTATCCAAGGCAAATATAAATGTTTTGACCTTTGGATATGGAAGTTTCAGAGGACAAATTTCTTATCGACTTAGGGATGCATATAAGGCGACTGAGAGAGCTTAAAAACTTATCTCAGGAGGATTTAGCGATGGATAGTGAAATTCCAAAAATACAAATCCAAAGGATTGAGCTTGCCAAAATAAACACAACTGTTAAGACACTTGTAAAGATTGCAAATGCATTGGGTGTAGAGCCTAAAACTTTGTTAGACTTTACAAAGTAATTGCTATCGAAGTTTAAACTCGGCAAGACTTGCAATGAGTTCTGGAATTTCAGCCTCTATGAATTTTCGATGACAGTGAATGTATTTTTTACCGTTTACACCTTCTTTGCAAAAGCAATTGCTTTTTTCTGCCCTGCCTTTTTTTATAAGTCCAATAACGAGACCTCTATATTCTTCTAAAGTTTGTATTACATGCAGAATCTTAGTGTTAGCAATGACTTCTTCATCGTTTTTCCTATCAGTATAACCATAAAATATATCTCCCACTGTTTTGCTAAGGTGAATCCAGTCATTGACTAAAGAATTATTTGTAATATTTAACCTTACATTATCAATCTGTAAAGAAGGGTCTACTGGTAAGTTATCCGTTAAAAATATCACATCTTTGGAACCACTTGGATGTGGAGTGACACAAAGCAGTTGCTCGTTATCATCTTCCCATACTGCATGCCTTTCAGCTTCAATGATGATTCCCTCAGTAAAATGGACAGACCAGCCATAGTGAATTTTCCCCCCATCTCTCAATACCTTCTCTGTCACGTTAGCGTAACATTGCTTAGCTCTTGAATAATCTTCGACCTTAACAGGCACAACTTCATGCTCAAAATCAATATTTAGTTTCTCTAACAACTTATCTATTTGCTGCTCTTGTAATACTTTAATCTTCATATATATACTTTTAGGAGTTAATTCCGAACCCTATGGGTAGAGGTTGTACTAATATAGAAATAACTATGTTATTTAAGTCGTGTTCCAATATTTAGACCCACCCCAAAAGGAAGGATTTCAAGGTTAGAAAATCGTAAAGAATATAAGGTGTAATAGTACATATATCTATTATATCGTTTTTTATATTTTTCGTGTGTGTATAACACTGAAACCTCCATGCTGTAGAACGTGCTTGGAGAGAAGTGTTTTTGCCTACCCCACCCCATTTTTAAATGACATATTATGTCGAGCATTAGAAAAAAACAAGTGTGAGAACCTATCGCAAAAATAATTTTACAACTCATCGTACAGGAATCGTACAGATATTAAATGCAAAAAATCGCAACGTATTCACTAAGAATTTGTTACGATTTTACAAGGTGGAGAAGATGGGAGTCGAACCCACGACCTCTTGCATGCCATGCAAGCGCTCTAGCCAGCTGAGCTACATCCCCAATAATTTCAGGGGCAAATATAGTATAAATAAATTCCAAAATCCAAATATCAATTTACAAAACTTAAAAAAGTGCTCCCAACTTTGTGGAATTCCAGTATTTTTACAAAAAATTCAGCACTATGAGCGTTACCACAAGGCCAAATGGTTCACTATACACTTCGATACAAAACAAAATAGCAACAGTAGAATTCGGACACCCGGCCAGTAATTCGTTCCCTGCAGAGCTGCTGCAGCGATTAACTGACGAACTGAATACCCTGAGCCAGGATCCTGATGTGAACATCATTGTGCTGAAAAGCGAAGGCGAAAAGGCTTTTTGTGCCGGCGCATCTTTTGACGAACTGCTTGAAGTTTCTAACCTTGAGGAAGGTGCTGTTTTCTTTTCGGGGTTTGCCAATGTCATCAATGCTATGCGCAATTGCTCCAAGCTCACTATAGGCCGCATACAGGGCAAGGCGGTGGGCGGCGGTGTTGGGCTTGCCGCGGCATGCGATTATGCACTGGCAACTGTAGACAGTGCTGTGAAGCTGTCTGAATTCACCATCGGCATCGGCCCATTTGTTATTGCACCCGCTGTAGAGCGTAAAATGGGGAAAGCAGCACTAGCCGAAATGACCTTGGCTGCCGACGAATGGAAAAACGCTTACTGGGCAAAAGAAAAAGGACTGTACGCCAAAGTTTTTGATACTATAAGCGAATTAGATAAGGAACTCGATATTTTCACGTCAAAATTTGCTTCTTATAATCCCGAAGCGCTTACCGCTATGAAGCAGGTGCTTTGGCAGGGTACGGAACATTGGGACACGCTGCTTACCGATAACGCAAAGATATCCGGGAGACTTGTGCTTTCTGATTTTACAAGGGAAGCACTGAATAAATTCAAGAATAAATAAAATCTGCAAACCGTAAGAGTAAGCAGGTTCGAGTGAAGTTCGGCATCAAATATTTCTCGTAAAAATCAAGGAAGGATTTAGCGCCGGGAGGAGGAGAGCGACCCACAAGCGGCGCGCAGCAAGCCGCGGCTTAGGTCGCGATGCAAAAATCCTGACGTAGATTTTAAGTGAAATATTTGGAGCCTTGTCCGCCGCGGCGGATGCTTCTTTTGTTTCAAGACAAAAGAAGAAGGATGGTTCGATAACTCTACAAATGAATAATTTAATTTTTTCAGACGAGATAACAAAGAGCTAATTACCCGCGCGTCTTTAACCACCCGGTAATACTCATACGCTCCCTTTTAACGGGCTTTACCTCGTGCTCCAACACCTGGCTTTCAAATACTACCATCCTGCCCTGCATCGGGTAGATGTCTATGGGTTTTTCGCTGCCGTTATCGTCAATATAAATAGTCAGTTCGCCGCCATATTCGGGCTTCCAGTCTTCATCGTTCAGGTAGCACACAATCGAAAGCTTCCTGCGGCTGTCGTTTTGGAACGTATCCAGATGGCGCTTATAAAACGTCCCTTCGGGATATACAGCATAATGGAATTCCTTCTCATTAATCCCCATAAAACAGGTACGGTTCAGGTAATCAGTAAAGTCCTGAAGCTTTGCGAAGAATTGCTTTTCGGCAGTATCAGCACTGCTTTCATCAAGCCACAGGATAAAGTCGCCGCGTATCGCCCCAATGATCTTCTCATTCGCCTGGTTGCCGATGGCCGACTTCTTAAAGCGGTCTTCTTCATATTTTGCCAGCAGCGATTTGCGCAATGCAAGCACTTCTTCCTTCGAAAAGAAATTGTCAACAATACTGTATTTCTGACTCATCAGTTCGTCAATAACCGTTTCATACAGCGGGTTCAGTTGCAATTCGTCCATACCATTATTATTAGCCTGCCAAAGATACCCCGAAAACCATTAGCCTGCAATATGGATATTATTTAGTAAATTTGCAGCCTTAATACAAGTACGATGAGCAGGATACGGATTACCAAGCAGTTCAGTTTCGAAACAGGCCATGCCCTTTACGGCTATGATGGGAAATGCAAAAACGTGCACGGCCACAGCTATAAACTTTCTGTAACGGTTATTGGTACGCCCATCACTGACTCCGGTAATGTGAAATTCGGTATGGTTATCGACTTCGGCGACCTTAAAAAGATCGTGAAAGAGGAGATTGTAGATGTTTTTGACCACGCCACCGTGTTCAACAAAAACACGCCGCATATTGAACTCGCTAACGAACTGAAAGACCGGGGCCATGATGTCATACTTGTAGACTACCAGCCTACCAGCGAAAACATGGTCATCGACTTTGCCGATAAGATCAAAAAACGCCTGCCCTCCTCCATCAGCCTCTATTCCCTAAGGCTCCAGGAAACCGAAACTTCCTTCGCCGAGTGGTACCAAAGCGATAACGAGTAGCTTTTATATTTGGGCGTGTCCCTCCCCTGCTACTGCCAACGCTTGGCCGCGCTGTCCGCTGTATCTGCCTTCGTTCCTCAGGCAGGATGCCGCTCCCATCGCTCACGCAGTTACATAATTGCGTAAACTTCATATTTACGAGATAATTATAGTCATGTATTCCGCCCGAGTGAAGCTGCCCCTCTCCTTCGGAGAGGTCCCGATAGCTATCGGGAGGGGTGAGGCTACAAAAAAAAGCGGCTCCGTATGGAACCGCTTTAAGGTATTGGTTGGTTTGTAAAGCTTATTTCTTCACGATAATGAACTCAGAGCGGCGGTTTTGTGCGTGCTGCTCTTCGGTACATTCGGTGCAGGCAACCTTAGGCTGGCTCTCACCATAGCCTTCGCCGGAGATGCGCTCTTTGGCGATGCCTTTGGAGATCACATACTGTACGGTTGATTTCGCCCTGCGGTTCGATAGCGCCATGTTGTATTTGTCACTGCCACGGTTATCCGTGTGCGATTTAGCCATGATAACCATTTCAGGATTAGCTTTCATTGCTTCCACTAGCTTGTCAAGTTCGAAAGCAGCTTCTTTAGTGATGTTGCTTTTGTTGAATTCGAAATAGATTTCATTAAGCACTACTGCTACCGGGGTCACGATATCCTGTATTGGCTCAAGATCAAGGTTTATGTTAGCCTGTGGGCCTTTGCCCGCAGGTATCTTCGCTGTGCCGTTGCTGTATTTCTCCATGCTGCCCTGAAGCCCGTAGCCCCTGTTGCAGTCTACATTGTAGGTCACCATACCTTTGGCATCGGCTGTCCTGGTTTCAATAACATTGTTCTTTTCGTCAAGTATCGCTACCCTTGCGCCCGCAATTGGCTGCATGGTCTTTTTGTCTCTTACCTGTACGATCGCTTCTACTGCACACAATGGTGTTGCGCTGTAGATCTTGTCGAACCCGTCACGGTTTGAGGAGAAGAAGCCAATGTTGTTCTTGGTATTGAAGGTAAAGGCGAAGTCATCTTTAGGTCCGTTTACAGGAGCCCCTACGTTGATGGCATCGGTGCCTTTATTCAGGTCGATCATAAATACATCCAGTGAGCCAAAGCCTTTGTGGCCGTCGGAAGAGAAGAACAGTTTGTTGTCATCGGTGATGAACGGGAAGCTCTCGCGTCCTGTGGTGTTCACTTTCGGGCCAAGGTTCACCGGCTCGCCATACGTGTTCTTGCCCGTCACTTCTACTTTCCAGATATCGTTGCCACCCAGTGTGCCTTCCCTGTCTGATGAGAAGTATAATGTCTTGCCGTCTTTACTGATAGCAGGGTTGCCTGTTGACCATTTCTGGTTGTTGAACGGTACGGGTTCTATATTGCCCCATTTGCCATTCTCTTTGGTAGCTACATACAAATAGACCTGACCAAGCTTAAGGTTGTTTTCCTTGTCCCTTTCGTACTGCTTGCGCTCCTTAAAGCTCTCGCTCGAGAAGTACATCGTGTTCCCATCGGCGGTTACCGATGCAGGCCCGTCATGGTAGCGGCTGTTCACTTCCGGCAATAGTGCCGGCTCGCTGTAGGTACCGTTGGCATTGTAGGTTGCCGTGTACATGTCAAGGAAAGGCTCTTCACTCCATCCGTAGGTCCTTCTTGCGGTGTTCCTTGCGCTGGTAAAGTATAACGTGTTGTCATCGGCAAGCACTGCCCCGAAAGAGCCGTATTTCTTGTCGTTGATATCCAGCGCTTTCTCATCATAAAGCTTCGCCTGGTTCCTTAATTTAGGAAGGTAGTTCGGGTCTTTTTTGAACTCCACAGCCCTTTGGTCACCCGCTGCCATTGATGCAAATTTCTGCATTTGTGCGTTGGCTTCCTCATACTTGCCTTCGGCCTTTAGCATCTGGGCATAGCGCCAGTATATTTCGGCATCCGTACTGCCTTCAATGGCTTTTGGGTACCATTTCACGGCTTCCTTGCTGTTGAATACATTGTAGTAGCTGTCGGCTATCTGCCCGTAAACATAGGTGTCTTTCTTGTCCAGCTTTTCGTAGGCCTTGGCTGCATCCACGTATTCATAACGGGCATACAGCTTGTCGGCTGCTTCCAGGTCGGTGTTATCCTGTGCCGTTACTGCCATAGTGGCGAGCATAAAACTAAGGGTAATATATAATTTCTTCATTGTCTTATCTTATTATGTCGCTTTTAGGTTAGAAATAACGTGGGGAACGGGATACT
>NZ_JBBYHR010000011.1:0-188989 GCF_038289855.1 Flavobacterium arundinis | reverse complement strand
ATCACGTTCATGTTGTACATGTACTGCGTGTAGTGCGGGTCCTGCTGGGCGCTCGCGTCCAACAGCCCTCCTAGAGCTAATAATGCTGCAAGGTAAAATTTCTTCATGTGTGTGGTTTTCTAATTAACCTATTTACTTTCTAATTAATCAACTTCAAAGCAAATAAATTTTTTTGAATTTAATATGAATTTTATGAAATGTTTATGCTAAGATACAGTATTTACTGAATAACAAAAATATTCCCCCGCTTTTCGCGGGGGAAATACCTGTTAAAATTAGTTTATCTGCCTGTTGATATAAACCCAGCCAGTCTTACTCTCACCGTTGGTACGCTCAATCATATAGAAGTAAGTACCCGTCGGAAGCTCATCGCCACCGCTGGTTTGTCCTATCCACTGATTAGTATATCCATTACCGCGAGTATAAACTTCCTGTCCGTAACGGTTAAAGATGCTTATCTTCCTTACGTCAAGTGCAGTCAGGTCAAAGCTGTCATTTTTACCATCATTGTTCGGCGAGATACCTCTCGGAACATCACAAGCTGTATCGTCAACAACAACATCAGTATCCAGAGCACATTCATTGTTATTCCTAGGAATTACAGTAAGATGGTATGTATCCGGTTCTGTTACACGTATTTTAGACTCTGTGCCTATTTGTGTTCCTGCACCATCCGTCCAAACAAAATCAACCGTGTCAGCTGTATAAACTTCATCATTATCAAAAGTCACTTCCAGCATAAAAGAGCCTCCTTCACAACCCTGTAGTACTGCTACAACCGGGATAGAAGTAACCGTAACAGTTGCCGTTGCAGAAACAGCTGGACACTCTGTAGTACCAGGGATCGTATTGGTTACTGTATAAGTACCAGGGGTACTTCCGGCAAGGTCAATTGTACCTGTACTGCCATTAATTACTAATCCTGTAGTAGACGTGAATGTACCGGCACCGCCATCTAAAATTGGAGATGGGTTAGCCGCATCCTGGCAGTATGCAAGAGCGCCGTAGGCAAACGTAGCTATTGGCGCAGGGTTAATCACTATAGTAACACTATTAGTCACAACACCACATCCGTTAGCAGCTGCTATCGTATTGGTAACGATATAAGTGCCTTCTGTACTTGTACCAGGAGTTATTACACCCGTTGCAGAATTAATAGTTAGTCCTGCTACATCGGTAGTAAATGTTCCTGCTATTGCGCCTGTATTAAATGTAGGAGACTGTGTTCCGCCAGCATTCTGGCAAACCGCCGCAACTTCATACGTAAATGATGCTGAAGGTAATGCTGTAATCACAACTGTTGCAGTTGCAGTTACTTCAGAACATCCGTTGCCTGCAGCAATAGTATAAGTTACAGTATGTGTACCCGGGCTACTCGCAGCAAGGTTGATATCACCTGTTGCAGCATCGACAGAAATTCCTGCATCTCCGGTATAAGTACCGCCTGCATCGCCTGTAAACGTTACAGAAGCAGTACCGGCATCAGCACAATATGGTGAGGCGTTATAAGCAATCGTAGCTACCGGCAGTGCATTTATTACTACTGAAGTTGTAACCGATAATGGCCCACATGCTGCAGTTGCCGCAACAGTATATGTTACTGTATACGTTCCAACTGTACTTGCCGCAAGATCGATATCACCTGTAGCAGCATTTATAACAAGGCCTGGATCAGAGGTATAAGTACCACCTGTAGATCCGGTTTGAGTTACAGTGGCAGTGCCACCATTAGAGCAGTAAGGAGTAGCTGCATAAGCGATCGTTGCTTCTGGAGCCGCTTCTACTACTACTTGTGCTGTAGTTGTAAATTCAGGACAAGAAGTCGTAGCAGCAATAGTATACGTTACCGTATATGTTCCCGGTGTGCTCGAAGCAAGGGTAATTTCACCTGTAACAGCATCTATAGAAAGCGCTGCATCGGATGAATAAGTACCTCCTGTATCACCTGTTTGTGTAACTGTAGCTGTGCCACCATTAGTACAATAAGGAACTGTACCATAGCTAATCGTTGCGCTTGCCAGTACGTTTATAGTTACCTCTGTTGTAACTGCAAGTTCAGCACATGCTGTAGTTGCAGGAAGGGTATAGGTCACCGTATAAGTGCCCGCCGTACTTCCCTGAAGGTCTATTTCTCCCGTAACAGGATCTATATCCAGTCCGGCTGTAGAAGTATATGTACCACCTGCTGCACCTGTTTGCGTAACAGTTGCTGCCGTACCACTTGTACAATAAGGAGAGCTGGCATAAGCAATTGTTGCCTCCGGCGCAGCTTCTATTACTACCTGTGTTGTAGTAGTAAACTCAGGACATAATGAAGTGGCCGCTATTGTATACGTTACTGTATAAGTACCCGGCGTGCTCGAAACAAGAGTAATATCACCTGTTGCAGCATCAATAGTAAGGCCTGTAGTTGATGAATATGTACCACTCGTATCTCCTGTATTTGTAACCGCAGCTGTTCCGCTATTTGTACAATATGGAGAGTTTGCATAGCTAATAGTAGCCGTTGGTGTCGCATTAACTGTAATTGTAATTGCAACAACATCAAAACAGGTATCTACTTCAATATTATTCACTCTTGCGTAGATAACAGTTGAAGACGTTACAAAAGGTGTGCTAACATCTATTGCGCCAACACCGTTAGTCGCATCTGCTGATGTCGGGTAGTAAGTTACATCATATTCTGCAGGAGCAAGTGTTCCAAGAACATCATCATTTAGCGTTGTAAGGTCTACAGAAGTTGAACCTCCGTTACCACAATATGTAACTGCTACATCCGTAAGATTTATTTCAGGTCCAAGCGCCACAATTACATCATCGGTAATAGGATCTGTGTTTGCAGCATTTGGAACAGTAACCACAACGGTATACGTATGGTATCCAGGCTCTGTTATCAAAATTGTTTGCGTCAAACTTGTAGTGGAAACAATGGTTGGTGTGAACGGAGTTGTAGAGCCATCCATAAACCACTGGTAAGACGGTCCCTGGCCGTTGCCTGGGGTAGTAACACTAGCTGTAATTGTAGTATTAGGCTGTCCGCAAAGTATTTTGTCCGGGCCTAAAGCAACATTATAAAGAATATCACAGTCAGTAGTACCTGTACTTGAATCAAGCTGTTGCAACTGAATTTGTCCCTGGTCACCATCAAAGTTGGTTATAAGAACCGCATAGATCTCACCTTCCTGTGCATTCGGGACAGTAAAGGTCTCAATAGCTGCAGTTGAGTAACTACAGTCAATTATGTTTCCAAAAGGATAGAAGTTAGACCCAACATTGCTGAATGGACAAGTAGGACAGTCTACCAGGTCAATCTGTGCACATGCCTGTGTAAGCGATGTAAACGGCCCGAAGGCTGCAAAGTCAACGTCAAGTCCGGTACCGATAGCATTACCATTATTGTCAAATTGTGTGTTTTGAACAAGTCGGAAATCCAGTTGCCCTGTCTCATCTACCTGAAGGTAATACCAAACCGGATTTGGTGTCGAACCAAGACAAGCTACTTCTCCGTAACCTGAATCAAAGCCCTGTCCAAAAGTGTTATCAAAAATAATAGATGAGTTGGTTGTTCCGCAGAATGGCTCCGCATCAACAATAGAAACATCTGTAGTTGTAAAACTACCCTGAGCCCAAGAGCTGAGTTCGTTAGGATCGCTGCATAGCGCTCTGACATAGAACGTGTAGCTGGTGTTAGTATTAAGGCCTTCCGCTATGTACGACGTTGTATCGATAGTTGTACCGCTGGTAGGTGCAGGAGCACTTGTCGGAAGCAAAGCATATTCCCACTCTGTTTCGTCACTGCCAGGCTCCCATTCTATGTTTGCAGACGTTGATGAAACGCAGTTTACATTCAGGTCAAACGGTGGAGGACACGTAATAATGTTGATGTTGATGTTATCTATAGCACCCGGCTGCTGTGTACCGCCGCTACCATCATTTCTCCATTCGAAAATTATCCTTCTGATCGCAGCAGGGCCGGGAGTAGGAAGGTTGTAGTTTGATGTCGTCCATGTGTTGCTGCCCTGGTGGTTGCCTCCAAGCTGGACACCGCCACTGTTAGCTGCTGTAATTTGTGTTCCGGGTGTAGGTACGAAACTAATCGGTACAACCCATACCCTGATGTAGTCAAAGTTGTTTTCACCCTGGTTTCTCCAGTCAAATGATACGTTGATCATGCCTACCTCTGCCGGTACTATTACATCCCTGTACGCATGCACTACAGAAGTAGTGTTTATAACATAATTATGTGTTGTACCATTGGTATTGCTTATATATATTGAGTGTGTTGGCGAATTGCTTACCGCTGTGCCGTATACCCATTTATTGGTTTGCGTACCATTAGCTAAAGTCCATTGGTGGTTTGGATCTTCAAAATCCTGCGAATAGTTTAGCGTTGCAGGTATCTGTGGTGTAGTAAAGCTTAATGGCCCCACCCAAATACTGTTGCCGTCTGTGCTGCCACAGTTGCTCCTTACCCAGAAATAATATTGTGTAGAAGGGGTAAGTCCTAAAAGATCAACACCCGCAGGCGTTACGTTGCCGGTAGGCACAGTACCTGCTGTAGGAGCCGTGTTTGTCGTAGAATAATAATAGTCAAACGTTGGGCTTACAGATGTAGGTCCTGTCCATGTTACAGTAGCAGTATTCTCTGTCAATGGGCCTAATGCTAAATTCGTAGGCGATGGACATGTAATAATCGAGATATTAACATTGTCAATAGCTCCCGGCTGCTGTGTACCGGCGCTGGTATCGCTGGTCCATTCGAAGACAAGCCTTACCGTAGTGCCAGCATACGCTGCCGCGTTGATAATCCTGTTTTCTGTTGTCCAGTTATTGTTAAGTTGGTGATTGCCACCCAATTGAATACCGCCACTGTTGGCTACAGTTATTTGGGTTCCCGGTGTAGGCGTGTAGGTAACAGGCACTACCCATACCCTTATAAAGTCAAAGTTACTTTCACCCTGGTTCCTCCAGTCATATTGCAGCAGCACCTGGTCAAGCGGTGTTGGCAGCGCAATATCCCTATAAGCGTGAACAACCGAAGCATTGGATGTATTATAATGATGCGTTGTACCGTTAGTATCGCTTATATATAAGGAGTGTGTTGGAGAGTTGCTTACTGCGGTGCCATAGAACCATTTGTTGGTTTGGGTTCCGTTACTAAGCGTCCATTGGTAGTTTGGATCCTCAAAATCCATAGCATAATTGAGGGTTGCCGGTATTTGTGGCGTGGTGAAGCTCAACGGCCCTACCCATGCACTTGTTATACCGCCACCGCAATTGCTCCTTACCCAGAAATAGTAAGTGGTAGAAGGTGTTAGGCTGGTAAACGGTACTGTAGGTGTAGCAACGTTTCCTGTAGGAACTGTTCCTGCAACCGGGGCAGTATTGGTTGTACCAAATACATAGTCAAATGTAGGGCTAACCGATGTAGGGCCTGTCCAGTTAACAATAGCAGAGTTATTGGTAAGTGGCGTACCAAGTGCCACGTTTGTAGGAGACGGGCATGGTACAACTGATATATTAATATTATCAATTGCTCCCGGCTGCTGTGTACCTGCGCTTGTATCACTTGTCCACTCAAATACCAGCCTCATTACGGTGCCTGCATATGCTGTGGCATTAATGATTCGCGTGTCAGTTGTCCAGTTATTATTAAGCTGGAAGTTGGCTCCCAACTGAATGCGGCCTGCAGCCGCCGTTATCTGTGTACCAGGTGTAGGTGTAAAAGAAGCAGGTACTAACCACACCCTGATAAAGTCGAAATTACTTTCACCCTGATTCCTCCAGTCAAATTGTAACTGAAGCTGGTCAACTGGTGACGGTATAGCGAGGTCGCGGTAAGCATGAACAACCGAAGCATTGGATGTATTATAATGATGCGTTGTACCGTTAGTGTCGCTTATATATAAAGAGTGCGTCGGAGAATTACTCACCGCCGTACCGATAAACCATTTATTGGTTTGCGTACCGTTTGATGTCGCAAAACCACTGGTTCCTTCAAAATCCTGCACGTAAGGTATTGGCGCCGGTATTTGTGTTGTAGTAAACAAATACGGTCCTGCCCATGCGCTAAAGGTTCCATCTCCACATGCTGCCCTTACATAGTACTCATAATTCGTACCCTCTGCAAGCGGGCCTGCCTGATAGTTGGTATTTGTAGAAACATCCGTTCCTGCGCCAGCTGGTATGCCTGTGCCCGGTGCCTGTACTACTACCTGCCATGACGATGCGCCACCAGGGTTTGTCCAGGAAAGGTTTGCAGAATCTCCATCAATACCCGTTGTAGGAAGCCCTACAGGAGGTGCGCAGTTTACGCGTTGTATGGTCAACGTATATGGTGTAGACTGGGTTGTACCCGAAGTCGAGATCACAACATAATATGTTTGCCCTGCAGTTACTGCAAGGTTGATAGTAACAGGAGCTGGAGTAGCGCCAATGCCGCCTCCGGCAGCACAACCCACGCCTATATCGGCACAGTTGTTATAAATAAACATACCGGAATTAATTCCGTTATTAGTCATGCTAAAGTTGGCAGTACCTGTATAAGTTGGTGTATAAGCATATACAACCTCATCCCCATTAAGGTAATTGGCCGTTGTACCACATCCTGTAGAACCTACAGTACCTTCTATATCATCGCCAAAAAGGTTTGTATTTGAAGACTGTGTATAGGTATCTGTAGTTATAACAAGCGGTGAAGTACAGGTAGCACCCGGTACTACCGTTGCAAAATTGAATGGCCCCGCCCAGGCACTTGTAATACCGCCGGTGCAGGTTGCCCTTACATAATATTTATATTGCGTAGCAGGCTGCAATGGGTTGCCAGCGCTATCTGTTGTAGCTACATAAGACGATGGGGGTCCTGTATATGCGATCCCTGCTCCTGTAGGAGCAGATAATGCTCCAACAATATCAATTGTCCATTGTGTTGCGCCGCTTGGATTGGTCCAGTTAAGCGTAGCAGTGTTGGTACCGACATTTGTTGTAGGCAGGCCTGTCGGAGCAAGGCACTGTGATGCCACCACAACGTTATCAACCAGCCAGCGGTCGCCGTTATCACCATTCATCACAAAAGCAAGCGTTACAGTTTGCCCTACTGATGATCCAGGAAGAGTAACAATTTTTTCAAGGTAATCCGTCTGGAAAGGATCCGGATTAAGAGTAAGCTCGGTCCACGCCTGTACCTGGGTGTAATTTGCCGTTGTGCCGGCGTTAGTACCACCCACGTTTATCATGATGCGGTACGTGTTACCGTCATCACCCAATTGGGTAAGCCTTGACTGGAAATGCAGTTCCCCATTTGCGGGTACCGTAAAGGGTTTTGTAACCAACCAGTCTTCGGTTGTACCAGTTGCCACATTCTCTTTCTGGATGTAGGCCGCGTGGCCCGTTCCTCCATAAGACGGCGTAATTACACTGTGGGTAGCGACCGTCCACGCTTGTGAAGGCCCGGCAACATTTATCTGCTGCCACCCCGCCGGCAACGCATTGCCGTTGCTTTCAAAAGTTTCCAGGTCAAGTTGCGAATAACCGCACCATGACATCAGAAACATGAAAACAATGAAAGTAATTTTTTTCATAGTTATTTTAGGTTTAGGTAAAATTAATCCCCAAATTTAAAAAAATATAACTCGCGGTTAACATATACTTAAATTTTAACAAAATAAAAGTGTTTTGAGATTTTTTTCACGTAATCTACAAAAATTAAACATTTGGTTTCCGTAATTTTGTATTCCTTAAAAAAAGAGCGAAATGTTGGAAAAAGAAACAATTAATTTTGAAAAAACGGTTATAGCGGGTGTAATTACTCAAAACCAAAGTGAAGAAAAGCTCCGGGAATATCTTGATGAACTTGAATTTCTTACCTATACTGCCGGAGGCGAGGTAATTAAAAGGTTTAACCAAAAAATGGAGCGCCCCAATCCAAAAACGTTTTTGGGAACAGGGAAGATAGAGGAGATACACCTATATATTAAAGAGAATGATATTAAAACCATTATTTTTGATGATGAGCTCTCTCCTGCACAACAAAAGAACCTTACGAAAATACTGGATATTAAAGTACTTGACCGTACTAACCTCATCCTCGATATTTTTGCGCAGCGCGCCGAAACATCCTATGCACGCACACAGGTAGAACTGGCACAGTGCCAATACCTGCTGCCAAGGCTGTCCGGTATGTGGACCCACCTTGAACGCCAGCGTGGTGGTATTGGTATGCGTGGTCCCGGCGAAACAGAGATCGAGACCGACAGGCGTATCGTACGCGACCGTATTGCATTGTTGAAAGAAAAAATAAGAACTATTGATAAGCAAATGTCGGTACAGCGCAGCAACCGTGGCGCGTTAGTGCGCGTGGCACTCGTGGGCTATACTAACGTAGGCAAGTCTACCCTTATGAACGTTATAAGCAAAAGCGAAGTTTTTGTAGAGAACAAGCTGTTTGCAACGCTGGACACCACCGTTCGTAAAGTCGTAATAAAAAACCTTCCCTTCCTGCTCTCAGATACTGTAGGGTTCATCCGGAAACTGCCTACACAACTTGTAGATTCCTTTAAAAGTACTCTTGATGAAGTGCGCGAGGCCGACCTCCTGCTACATGTTGTTGATATTTCGCATCCCGAATTTGAAGACCATATCGAATCGGTAAACCAAATATTACAGGATATCAAAAGCGCCGATAAGCCCACTATAATGGTTTTCAATAAAATTGATGCCTACCAGCCGCTTACAATAGACAGCGACGACCTGACGACAGAGAAAACCAACCGACACAACACCCTTGAAGAATGGAAGGCTACCTGGATGGGCAATGTAGGCGAAAAAAATGCACTGTTCATCTCGGCCACAAACAAGGAAAACTTCGAGGAATTCAGGGAAAAGGTATATGAAGCAGTGAGGGCTATACATATTTCACGATTCCCTTATAACAACTTTTTGTATCCCGATTATAAGGAAAATACCGCTGAAGAAAAGGAGGAAGAATAGCCGCCCCAACCGCGCTATATTATGTTAGTGTGAATTTTTCCGGAAAAATTCATAACTAAACGAACATTCATTTATATTTGCCTGTAAATGAATGGGTAAGTATGCGCACACGTAATGCAGGCAAAGAAGATTTGGTTAAGCAAAAAGCCATAGTACTTTTGGTGAAAGAAGGTTTTCAGGGCTTTAGCATGAACAAGCTCGCCAGGGCATGCGGCATATCTGTGGCTACACTATACATTTACTACCAGGACAAGGATGACCTTATCCGCAAAGTAGGTGTAGAAATAGGCCAGGCCTTTTTTAGAGCAGCATTAAAAGATTTCGATCCCGATATGCCTTTTGCAGAAGGCCTACGCAAGCAATGGGACAACAGGATTGCTTTTGCCATGGAGCACCGAGAAGAGGCTGCCTGTTATGATGTTATCCGCCATTCGCCGCATGGCGAATATGTACTGGAGCAAAGTTTCGGGAATTTTAGCGAAACGATGGGTCGTTTTTGCCAGAATGCAGTAAAAAGAGGACAGTTAGTACCTTTGAGGCTGGAGGTTTTCTGGAGTATAGCCTACGGTCCGCTGTACAATATGCTCCAATTTGATGCAGAAGGCAAAAGTTTTGGGAACAGGCCATTTAAATTTAACAACGACATGAAAGAAGAAGCCTTTGCTATTGTAATAAAAGCACTTACACCCTAGTTCGATCATCAATCAATTCAATAAAAAAACGGATACCTATGGAACAACCCATTGCCACGCCGCTCTCAGGATACCAGAAATTTGTAATCTTTATCCTTGCCATTACGCAGTTTACCGTAATCCTCGATTTTATGGTGATGTCGCCACTTGGTGATATCCTTATGAAATCCCTGAAAATGGAACCCAGCCAGTTTGGCATCGCGGTTTCGGCGTATGCCTTTAGCGCCGGTGCCTCAGGATTGCTGACTGCCGGCTTTGCCGATAAATTTGACCGCAAAAAACTACTGGTGTTCTTTTATACCGGTTTTATTATCGGCACCATACTTTGCGGAATTGTCGACACCTATGAATTACTTGTAGCTGCCCGTATCTTCACCGGATTATTCGGGGGGGTTATCGGCTCCATTTCGATGGCTATTGTTGCCGATATTTTCGAAATACAACAGCGTGGCCGTGTTATGGGCTTCCTGCAGATGGGTTTCGGCGCCAGCCAGGTACTGGGAATCCCGATCGGGCTATACCTTGCCAATGCGTGGAACTGGCATACACCTTTCTTGTGGATCGGGGTCATGGCAGCAATAGTTGCTGTCCTGATCGCTGTAAAGCTAAAACCGGTCACAGCCCACCTTGCCATAAAGAGGGATAAGACCGCATTTAAGCACCTGTTGCATACGCTTATGAATAAAGATTACCGTATAGGATTTACAGCAACTGCCCTGCTATCTATAGGAGGGTTTATGATGATGCCTTTCGGGAGCGCATTCGCGATCAACAACCTGGGCATTACCAACCACCAGCTGCCTATGCTATTTATGGTAGCGGGCATCAGTACCCTTATAATCATGCCTTTTGTGGGGAAACTCAGCGATAAAATAGATAAGTTTAAGCTGTTCGCTATTGCCTGTATATGGATGATAGCTGTTGTATTGATATACACCAAATTAGAAACCACGCCGCTATGGTTAGTCATGGTATTCAACGTAATGATGATGATAGGCATCATGGGCAGGATGGTGCCCTCTACCGCACTGGTAACCGGTGTGCCCGAAATGCAGGACCGCGGCGCGTTTATGAGCATCAACTCTTCGCTGCAGCAAATAGCAGGCGGTATTGCCGCTGCGTTTGCAGGAACGATAGTTGTACAAAAGACACAGTATAGCCCATTAGAACATTATGACACCCTGGGTTATATCGTATCGGGTATTACGCTTATCAGTATCTTCTTAATGTACAGGGTAAGCCGAATGGTTAAGAGAAGAATGCAGTCGCCTACTGTACAGGCTGTAAAAACAGACGGTCCGGAAATATCTTTGAAGAAGATTTAAAAAACCTGTTTAATTAATCCCGGTTCAATATATCAAATGGGAGACGTTGAAATGCAACTTCTCTACATAGAGCATCGATCATATTAATGGGTCATGATAAAGCACCGTTGTAGAGACGTTGCATTGCAATGTCTAAGGTAAAGTTAAGATGTTCTCTTATGGGAATAACCTTTTGGATAAAGATTTAAAATCCGTAATTGGCCGCAACGCCAAATACCTGCCTCAACTGGAAGCCCCGGAAGGCATTATCGTCATAGATCGTCTGGAATGAAAGGTTTGTGGTCAGGTAACGGTTGATCCGCATCACGATGTTCAATTGGTAATCAATATCCACATTCTTAGTTTCCTCAAGGTAATTAGAATACAGGTTCAGGATATTTTCGAAAGTCACATTGGCAATAATATCCAGCTTGTAGTACATAGACGCATTGAAACCAAGCTCATAACGCATGGACTCACCTTCCTTAACACCAAAATAAGCTTCATCAGGCAACGTATATCCCTTATCCACAAAGGTAAATTTTGAAGTAGCCGGTGAGAGGTTTATCTTTAGGTTGTCGTCTTTTTTATAAAGCATACCCGGACCCACAAATAAATAGGCCGGCGAAAGGAAATTGGTATATTCCTCTCTCGTTTCTGCACCTTCTGTAGTCCTGTCATACAGATAACCTTTTGTAAACTGGGTTTTGAATCGGGCAAAAGCAGAATACGACCAGTGTTCGGTTATGCCCTTACCTACAACAGAATTGAACTCGAAGCGGTCATCGGTCTTTTTTGCGAAAGAACTGGTTTTGGTCTTTACGATACCATAGGACGCAATCACCTTGTTATCCCAGCTCCAGTCGCCTTTTTTGTAATTGAAATCATAATTGACCCCTACATTGCCCGAAATATTGTTCTCGCCCCCTGCAACCCAATTATCAAAAGTAGACTGGTTGAAAAGCAGTGAGGCATTTCCCTTTTTTGTCCATGGCCCAATGGTATCATTATCAGTGGCAACAGGGATGTCCTCCTGTGCATTAGCCGTTATAGCGCGGGCCATAAAAAGCACTCCAAATACGATTTTCTTCATAGTGTTTAGGTTTATGTGGCATTTAGGGGGATAAATTATTTCTTTTTATAAAGCGGTACCGAAGAGCATGCCTCCCCGAACATAATGCTCTTTGCGAAGGGCATCAATTTTTGTGCCGCTAACACATAGGCTTCCTGGGGGACCGGCTTGCGCGAGCATCCTTTTATAATAACAGGCTTACCTGTATATTCGGTATAATCCAGTGCGTCAAGGATTTCCTGGTACACAAGTATATTGATGTCTTCAATTTTACCCTGCACTATTTTTTTTGCAAACGGTTGCAGGTATATCGTTATGAGCATGTAGGCCCAAGCGGGCACAATAGCATCGGTGCTGCATTGTAATGCGATAAACTTACCGCTGTATTGCTGCCAATCGTGGTTTTTCAGCGCCTCGCGGAATTCCTTTTCACGCAGCACAAAGCCTTCCCAAAGCCAGCCGGATATATCGAGCGCTGCCCGCTCCCCGTCGGGATAGTAATCCTCAAGGTCGAATACCTGTAGGACACTGCCGGCAACACGGTTTATTATTTCCTGTTCTTCCATTGTCGTTTCAAACTTTATCCAAAGGTAATGAAAGTTTAAATCTTACTTTTAAACTTTATAAATCATTTTCTTTATCCAATATAGTATAGACAAATGATAGATTTCTAAATTTCATACTTACTTAGTTAACAGAAAATTATAATTTTAACAAGATTAAAACTTATAATTATGAAGAAAAAAATTTTGTTTATTTCCTTTATTTTAACTTCTCTGGTAGTTAATGCAGATCCGTGCACGCAAACGTGTTATGAATATGGCAAGAAGTATAAGCATGTTTATACATGGCCAAATCCTGATCCATCTGGCGATGGCCCTTGTGGCGATCCCAAAAAAGGAACTAAAGTTAGTTGGAAAATGTATATAAAAAATGATGAAGGAATATACATTCAGTATGGTAAGGCTGTTGATATTGATGAAAGTAATATGCACTGTTAACTTAAAATTTATCATTATGAAACAAATACTATTTTTTCTCCTTTCGCTTTTATTTTTTACGTCTTGCCAAAAGGCAGTTGAGAGTGAAGACAGCAATGACGTAGATGCCAGATTCAGTCAACTAAGAACGAATTATGCAAAATTATACATTGACGAACCCCCTTATGCGGCTGACACAGATGCGCTTACCGGGCCGGAGGCAGATTTAGAATATTCGCTGGATGACTCACTTATGCATAGCGATGCGCCATGGACATATTATGATTCAAAATATTCTGACACACTACATTATGGTATACAACAGCATATTGCCTGGATTATCCTATCACAAAAAGACCTGATAGGACTGGCGGGTTCCAATCCTTCCAATGCAACATACCAGGCTGTGCTTAAGAAGTATATAGACAACCTCGTGAAAAATAAATATTCAGGCTACTGTCTATTATACAGCGCTTTGGAAAAGGTAACCGATACGGCTTATCAAAAAGAAAAGGCTAAAGCAATTTTGGCGTATGGTAAAAATGACACTCTTTTTACAGGAAGCAAGGAAGATTTTCCTGAAGGCGTGCAGGAAGGATTACAAACCACCTATTCTTTTTTAAAACAATTAAAAGTAATGGCTGGTGAATAATAGAAATAACCGATTTCCTGAGATTTCAGGAAATCGGACTTTTATCTATGTAGGGTACGCATTTAATGCATCTCTACTATTACGTGTAATAACTAAAAACTGTGACTGCGATTGAAAAATCTTAAAGCATCCCCAGCTCCAGCTTGGCTTCTTCACTCATAAGGTCGCGGCTCCACGGCGGGTCGAAAGTGATCTCTACCTCAGCGGCTGTAACGCCTTCTATCTTTTTTATCTTCTCCTCTACTTCCAGCGGCAGGCTTTCGGCTACCGGGCAGTTGGGAGAGGTAAGCGTCATCAGGATCTTCACCTCGTTATCGGTGTTCACCATTACGTCATAAATAAGCCCAAGCTCATAAATGTCTACCGGTATTTCCGGGTCATATATGGTCTTTAGCATTTTTACTATCTCTTCGCCCAGTTGTGCGGTGTCTATTTCTTGTTCCATAGTGTTTTTATAGATTAACCACATAGGTACATAGCTTTCATAGGCTTTAAGTCAGGCCTTATAGACCACATAGGCTGAAGCTACGCTTCATCTGTGTGAGTTTATGAAGAAACTATTAAGTGATATGCCTATGTATCTATGTGATTAAATTGTTCTTTAAAATTAGTTTATTAGTTTTTGGCATTAAAGGCCAATGCATACATTTTAATTTGTTTTATCATCGATACCAATCCGTTGGCACGTGTAGGAGAAAGATGCTCTTTTAGCCCAATCTCGTCTATAAACGCGGTATCGGCTTCCAGAATAGCGGCCGGTGTCTGGTCAGAGAATACACGTATCAGTATCGCAATGATCCCCTTGGTTAGTATCGCATCACTGTCGGCAGTAAATACGATCTTGCCGTCCTGTTGTTCGCCATGCAGCCATACCTTGCTCTGGCAGCCTTTTATAATATTCTCCTCGGTCTTGTATCCTTCATCAATAAGCGGAAGCGTTTTGCCCAGGTCGATAACATACTGGTAGCGTTCGTCCCACTCATCAAACATTGAGAACTCATCTATTATCTCGTCCTGTATCTCCTTAATTTTCATTTATCCGTTTTTAGATTACAGTTATATTATCTATAATATCCTTGATAGCAGCCGGTGGGTTACCATGGTCGAAGGTTTGGGTTTGGTAGGTTTTCCCGTTCACCGTTATCTTCAGCGTTGCTCCCATCGCACCATCAAACTGGTGTTTTTTGCTTGGCGCTTCAATAGTGCCTAATTTTTCAAGGTCAACTTTTTCGGTTGCGTTAAGAAGGTCATCCCAGTCTTTATCATCAACAGGTTTCTTATAGGTAGTGATCTCGCCTCTTGAGTTTTCTTTCTGGGTAATAGAGTCTTTTGTAACCAGATAATTAACACTGCTTCCTCTTGTGATAGCACTGTATTCGAATGAAATATCTTTAGCCTGCCTCAACTGCGATGTGGATTTGGAAGTAGAGCAGCCTATGGCAACTGCTACGGTTAAAATCAGTATTGAAAGTGTTTTTTTCATTGTGTGTGTTTTGGCCTCACCCCCAACCCCTCTCCAAAGGAGAGGGGAGGAAGTACACTCTTGCCGATATGACCGGCCTGAATGCCTGAAGTATTTATTTTTATAAAATTACTAATTTATACTCACTATTATTATGAAAGCATCCTTTGCGCTTTTTTAACGGCTTCCGCCAAAGCGTCTATTTCTTCTTTGGTATTGTAAAAAGCGAACGATGCCCTTACGGTACCCGGAATTTTGAAAAACTCCATGACCGGTTGTGTACAATGATGGCCTGTACGCACCGCTATACCCATCTTGTCAACTATCGCGCCAATGTCGTATGGGTGGATACCTTTTATATTGAACGATATTACAGACGCCTTTTTGGCAGCGGTTCCCACAAATTGCATTCCATCGATTTCCGAAAGTTTTTGCACACCGTAGTCCAGCAATTCCTGCTCATACGCCGCAATGTTATCAAACCCTATTGCGGTAAGGTAGTCTATCGCTGTGCCGAGGACGATACCACCTGCTATGTGAGGCGTACCGGCTTCAAATTTATGGGGCAGGTCGGCATAGGTGGTTTTGGCAAAGGTCACCTCCTTTATCATCTCGCCTCCACCCTGGTAAGGAGGCAGCTTGTTTAGCCATTCTTCCTTGCCATATAAGATTCCTGTTCCTGTCGGCCCACAGGCTTTGTGCCCGGAAATAGCATAAAAATCGCAATCCAGTTCCTGCACATCCGGCCTCAGGTGGGGTGCGGCCTGGGCACCGTCTATCAGTACGGCTGCTCCTACAGCATGTGCTTTGTCAATAATATGCTTAACGGGGTTGATGGTCCCCAGCGAGTTCGAGATATGGTTCACCGCCACAATCTTCGTACGTTCCGAAAGCAGCCTTTCAAAGTCCTCGATGATCAGTTCTCCCTTTTCGTTCATGGGGATCACGACCAGTTTCCCGCCGGTGCGCTCGCAAAGCATTTGCCACGGCACTATGTTGCTGTGGTGCTCCATGGCCGAGATCATTACCTCATCACCTTCTTTTACGAATTTCGCAAAACCATTGGCAACCAAATTGATGCCGTGTGTAGTCCCTGCGGTGAAGAGTACTTCGAACGCATGTTTCGCGTTGATGTGCGTCTGGATCGTTTTGCGCGAAGCCTCATACGCGTCGGTAGCCAACTGGCTGAGGGTATGCACCCCGCGGTGGATGTTGGCATTGATGGTGCCATAATAGCTGCCTATCGCATTGATCACCTGCTGCGGCTTTTGCGATGTGGCGGCATTGTCAAAATAAACAAGGGGTTTTCCATTAACCTTTTGGCTCAGTATCGGGAAGTCGGCCCTTATTTTTTGTATGTCTAACATGGTATATCCTCCTTGATTAATGCTATGGTTACAGGCAATTATAATACCATAACCTTGTGCAATGCAAATTTACGGGATGTTTTTGTAATAACGGTTTTTTGGTTAAGATTTAAGTTTTTTTGGCTATACCACGAAGATGCGCAAAGATGCGCAAAGTGTCGCAAAGGTTAATAAATCTTATTGGGTCTGACTCTTTGTGTAGCTTGGTGCTCCTTTGCGCATCTTTGCGAAATAGCTTTCTAAGTTTTAACCCTTATTCTTTTTCATTCTAAATAAAAATAATAAATTTGCCGTAATTTAGAATAAATACAAACAACAGATTTATACCAATGAAAAAAATAAACCAATTGCTGGTCATGGCATTCATTATGCTGGCGACCGTTTCCTGCAAAAAAGAAGAAAAGACAACCGAAGAAACAACTGTAAAAACCGACAGCACCACCGTAGCAGCGGGCGCGCGCATCATATCGCTGAACGGGGCAGTAACCGAAGCCGTTGCGGCACTGGGCCATGAAAAAGAAATTGTGGGCAGGGATGTAACCTCCACGTATCCGGAAAGCGTTAAGACCTCTGCTAAAGACCTGGGCCATGTAAAACGCGGCATGTCCATCGAGGCGATCATGGAACTTAAGCCTACGCTCATTCTCGGTACAGAAGAAGACATTACACCGGAACTGAAGTCGAAAATAGAAGGATCAGGCATAAAGTGGGTGATCTTCAAACAGGAATTTACACCTGAAGGCGCTAAAAAGCTGATTGCTGATGTAGCCACAGCCCTTGACCACAAAGCCGACATCAAGCCGATACAGGACAAGATAGATACTGATCGCTCTGGTTTGGTTGCCTTCAAAAAAGCGCCAAAAGTTCTCTTTATTTATGCCCGTGGCGCCAACATGCTGATGGTGAGTGGCACAGGCACTCCTATCGAAAGCATGATACAACTGGCCGGCGGCGCAAATGCCGTGACTGACTTTGCCGACTTTAAGCCATTAACACCTGAAGCACTCATAAAAGGCAACCCCGATGTGATCCTGATGTTTGACAGCGGCGCCGAAAGCGTGAAAGGCATTGACGGCATCCTGAAAATACCGGGCGTTGACAAGACCAATGCCGGAAAAAATAAAAGAATCATCACTATGGACGGCGGTTTGCTTACCAACTTTGGCCCACGCACGGGCGAAGCAGCTAAAGCATTGAACCAACTGCTTGCTAAATAACTGTCCAAATTTTGCAGTGATTACTTTTCAACCACATAGGCACATAGCTTTTAGATGGCAGCTATAGGCTGTAGCTAAGTAACACAGAGCCTGAAGCTTCGCTTCACTATGTTCAACTCTATATTAGGATCAATGAAGAACTATAAACCCTATGTTACTATGTGGTCAAATACATTTCAGACTGTGATTAAGAATGCGAAATAAGCTCTTTTTATACCTGCTGCTCAGTTTCATACTGCTAATCACAATAGCGGTATGGTCACTGTACAGCGGGGTTTTTGTATTCGAAAAACATTCGTTCTTAGAAATATTCAACGGGATATTGGCCAACGATGGCAGCATCGATCCCTCCGAACGCTTTGTGCTGATGGATCTCCGTTTGCCGCGCATCGTTATGGGCATACTCATCGGGAGCGCGCTGGCCGTTTCGGGCACCTGCCTGCAGGGGATGTTCCGCAACCCACTGGCAACCCCCGACCTGCTGGGCATCACCGCCGGGGCATCGGTATTTGCGGCCATTACTATAGTTTTGGGCGGCTACATCAAACCGTACATTCCGGAGGTGCTGCACTACTCGCTATTGAGCATTATGGCATTCCTGGGCGCACTGCTTACCATGGTCACGGTGTATAAGCTATCTACACAGGGAGGGCGTACCAATATCGTCATGATGCTGCTTAGCGGCGTGGCCATCACGGCTATAGGGTTTGCCGTTATGGGGCTGCTTATCTTTTTCAGTAAAGACGAAGAGCTGCGCGACCTCACCTTCTGGAACCTTGGCAGCCTGGCGGGTGCTACATGGGCCAAGTGCGGCATACTGGCAGTTGTGGTTGGCGTGTCGTTTACCATGCTCCTCAACAAAGGCAAAGCGCTCAATGCCATGATGCTTGGCGAAACCGACGCACAGCACCTGGGCATCCCCGTTGAAAGGATAAAAAAACAAATTGTGGTACTCACCGCGCTCATGGTTGGCGCCTGCGTGGCGTTTGCCGGGACCATCAGCTTTATGGGACTCATAGTGCCGTATATATTACGACTGTTGTTTAAGAGTAAGTACAACATCATATTACCGCTCGCGGCGGTGTGGGGCAGCATACTGATGCTCACTGCCGATACCGTGAGCCGCACCATTGCCCCACCGAGCGAGATATCGGTAGGAGTGCTTACCGCCTTTATGGGCGCGCCTATATTCATGATCATCCTGTTACGCAACAGGAAACAAATGTAAACCCATGCTGCAAGCTGCCAACATATCCTACGCACACCGCAAGTTTAGTATACTTGAGGGCATCGACGTATCTGTCAATCCCGGGGAGCTGCTGGTGATAGTAGGCCCTAACGGTGCCGGCAAGAGTACCCTGCTTAGCGTACTGGCCAATGAATTAGCCAAAGGTGCCGACCCTGTACTCTTCAAAAAGAAAACCTTTAAGCAATGGGACGATAAGGAACTTGCGCATAATAAGGCCAAGTTCTCGCAAAGCAACACCAGTGATATTCCATTGTCTGTCAGCGATGTCGTGATGATGGGCCGCTACCCGTACTTTAACGCAACTCCCTCTAAAACGGATAACGAAGCCGTACAAACCGCCATGGAAGAAACCGATGTAGCTGCATTGCAGGGACGTGACTACAACTCGCTTTCAGGCGGAGAAAAACAGCGCGTGCACCTCGCGCGGGTGCTTTGCCAACTGGATAACGAGGTGTCTGAGAAGCTGGTTTTCCTTGATGAACCGCTCAATAACCTTGACGTACTGCACCAGCACCGCATACTGGATACCATAAAAAACTTTACCAAACGCGGCAACACCGCCATAATGGTACTGCACGACCTTAACCTTGCCGCGCAGTTTGCCGACAGGGTAATGCTCCTCAAAAAAGGAAAGATCGTGGCACACGATGTGCCCGGCAATGTATTTACCCGCGAGATCATCAGCAGGGTGTACAACTTTCCGTGTACGATATGCCCCAACCCCGTAAACCAGAACCCGTTAATAATATTTGGAATTTAAATACACATACTATGGATACCACCACAAACACACTGAAATCGCAGTGGGAGAGCCTGAAAGCCGAAAACCCGCACCTGAGGATACGCAATGCCGCCGAACAGCTTGGCGTTAGTGAAGCCGAACTTGTCGCTACGAGCGCAGGTGAAAACGTAACGCGCCTAAGGCCGGAGTTTGCCGCCATTCTTACGGAAGTGGAAAAACTCGGCAAAGTAATGGGCCTGACGCGCAACGATGAGTGCGTGCACGAGCGCAAAGGCGTATACCTCAACCCCGATTTCAGCAGCCCGTTTGCGGGATTGTTCGTGGGCGAGGATATCGACCTTCGTATATTCCTGATGCACTGGGACAAAGCTTTTGCCGTATCGGAAACCAGCGAACATGGCGACAGGAAAAGTCTCCAGTTCTTTGGGAAGGACGGCCTCGCGATACACAAGATCTACCTTACCAAAGACAGCAATGCAGAAGCTTTTGATGCTTTGGTAGCCCAATTTAAATCGGACAACCAAAGTCAGGACGAAACATCTGTGGAAGTGCCGCTTATCGTTGATGAGAAACCGGATGCGGATATTGACGTTGCAGGTTTCCGGGAAGCATGGAGCGGCCTCAGGGATACGCACGCGTTCTTCGGGATGATGAAGAAATTCGGCGTTACCCGCACGCAGGCGCTTCGCCTTGCGCCAAACGAGCATTTTGCTAAAAAAGTGGATAACGATACGGTGGTGAAAATGCTTGAAGGCGCGGCGGAGCAGAAGCTGCCTATCATGTGCTTTGTAGGCAACCGCGGCAACATCCAGATACACACCGGCCTGGTACGCAAGACCATGTGGCACAATGAGTGGTTCAACGTGATGGACCCCGACTTCAACCTGCACCTGGACACGAGTAAAATCGCGCAGACGTGGGTCGTACGCAAGCCTACGGAAGACGGTGAGGTGACCGCCATTGAGCTATTCAACGAAATGGGCGAGATCATCGTACAGTTTTTCGGCAAAAGGAAACCGGGCATCCCTGAACTGCAGGAGTGGAGGGAACTTGTTGCTTCGCTGTAATATAAAAGGTTATGTAATTCAGATAAGGCCGTTCCGAGAGGAGCGGCTTTTTTTCCTTACCCCCCAACCTCTTTCCCAGGGAGAGGGGGCAGCTTCACCCGGGCGATTACGGCGGAGTGAAGCTCATTCCCCTCCACCGGAGGGGTGGCTGGAAGCCGGGGTGGTTGCAGCAATTATTTTAACCACCCCGCCCTGCGGGCACCCCTCCGAAGGAGGGGAAGTGGGGACGTACCGGTAATGACTGCACATTTATTTGCTAACAAACCCCATCCACACCACAGCTGTCCCCTTCAACAACATCAAGGGGGGCATTGGCCTGTTGCCATTCGCCATACGATTTTTCCAATATGTCTAAAAACGCTTCGGCTTCCTGCGCGCCGCTAACGGCATATTTGCGGTTGAATACAAAAAATGGCACCCCGCGCACGCCGATGTTGCGGGCTTCCTGTATGTCCATCACCACATCCTGAAAGTAGGCCTCGCCACCCATGGCTTTGCCAAGCAGTTCGGTGTCCAGACCTACAGACCCGGCGATTTCGGTGAGTGTGGCGGCATCGTCAATGTTTTTGCCGTCGGTAAAGTAGGCTTTAAACAATGCCTCCTTGGCCTCGTTTTGCCTGCCGTGCTCTGCGGCAAAGTGCAGCATTCGGTGGGCGTTGAAACTGTTGGCGGGTATGGCCTTGTCCAGGTTGTATTCCAGGCCGGTATCTGCGGCCATTTTAGCTACGTGGTTATTGAGGTCTTTAGCTTCTTCTAAGGATATGCCTTTATGTTCGGCGAGGAACTCGTGGAGGTTTTTAGTGGGTTCGGTCACCATTTCGGGCGAAAGCAGGTAGCTTTTCCACTCAATCTCTACCTTCTCTTTTCCTTCAAACTTTTCGAGCGCCTGCTCAAAGCGGCGCTTTCCTATATAGCAGAACGGACACATAATGTCGCTCCATATCTCAATTTTCATGGTGTTGTAATTTTTGCAAAGGTATTTATAAAAAGAAAAGCTGTTGACGAAACAAGAATATTAAAAATACAGTAATTTTATCCTTTCGATATACAGAATTTAACATGATAAATTAAGTACCACTTATCCTGATTATAAACTCTAGCAAATTTATGTATGAAAAATAGTTTTAACGCAGATAGCATCTTATATTATCCAACTATCGAATTTCAAAATGAGACTTGGGTAAAGTCGACTTTATCATTTTGGGATAGAGTCTACCGCATAGTTCCAAATGGATACCATCCAAATGATTCTGAGGAGATTTATATTGCAAAGCAAGAAGGACTTATTGTTGATATTGATCTCACTTCTGAAGATTTAAAACGAACAGCTATTGAGTTTGAGAAATTTTGTGATGATGCGAGTTCAATACCCGCAGGACTTGATGCGAGTTTGTATGAAGTTAGGCTACATAGTGATAAAATTGATGAGAGGTTGAAGCCATTTTTTACGCAGTTTTCAAAATCAATCGATAGTGAAGGCTTTTATAAATTACCATCCAAGATTGCAAATGGGTATATGTTTTTTTTATCAGATGCTGTTTCTAAACGAAGAAATATCCCAAAGCTTACCGATAATCCAGATATGTTTACTGCAATGACATATTTTGATGTAGAAGGAAATATTGATCATTGGTATACTGATGATGAGGCTTCCGAAAGTTATTCTAATTTAGTAATAGAAAATTTAATCCCAGCAGACATTAGATCGCTATCTATCAAGGAGCTTATTAAAATAAATAGCGGGATGGCTGAATATAAAAAAGAGTTTAGAAAAAGTGTGTCAGATTTTAGTGAGAAAATCACTAAAATTGAAGATGCTGGGTTTGCATTACAAGAATTGAAAAACTTTAAGAATGAACTGACACAAATCAATGCAAATAAAAATGAGGTTTTAAGAACTTATGTAAAAGAACTACAATCATCATTACTTTACGTAGGATTACCGCTATTTACAACGAGTATGATTGGTTCAATCTATTCAACGCCACTCGATTTGTATTCTACAATGGTTCAAGTTAGTAAAGGTATTTTCTTAGGCGGTGTTGCATCATTGGGGAATGCGGCAAAAGATGTACGAAAGCGTTGGACAAGTTCACAATCTAATTACTATTTAGAACTAAAAAAGCATTTAACATCCCCAGATAATGCGCAAATTAGAATCACAAATATGAACGATCGGATGGAAGAATTTATTAACGACTAATTTTTGATAATTTTCTTCTCTTATTAATGTTAGGCGTTATCTGCTAAATATAGCTGCATCTCTACTCCCAAATATAAAAAATCCCGGAAGACAAAAGCCCCCCGGGATTCAAATAAAACAAAAACTGATGTACTTATTGCAGTAGCGCGTACTGGAACACGGGGAAGCCCCTGTGGCCGTCTGTGCTGAGCATGGATAGGAATTTAACTTTATAGTAGTTGCCGTCGCCGTCCTGCAATACAAAGAATACGTTGTTGTACACCTGCACCGGGAGTACGTTCCTCCAGTTGGCGCCTATCGCCCGCTGGTCGCTGCTGAAGTTGCCTGTATTGAGGCTTTGCAGCGTAAACGCTTCATAAGCGGCGCTGTCGCCCTGTACCGCCTGTGCCTTAACACCGGCCTTGGTATTGGTCACGATATAATCGGAAAAAAAATAGGCCCCAAACGATTCAGTGCCCTGGAACACTTCGTTGGTAAAGGTGGTAAAGTTCATGTCCCACTTGTCTTTTTGAGGCTCTGCCTGTACGGTGGCACCGGTTGTAAGGCTGAAGAACACATGGTTGTAGGCCGCATTTTTGGCAATGCTCACCGTTGTCGCCGTCGTCGCGTCAATGTTGGCATATTGTAGTTTGTACCCGCTGCCATCGCTCCAAATTTTCACTTTTTTCCAGCCACGCGGGTCACCGGCCACGTTGGATACGCCGGGATCTACCGTTGTGGTGGGTACCTGGCTGCCCAGGTTTACCAAATATACTTTGGCAGTAGCCTCACTTGAAGCGATGTTTCCAAAAGCGGTTTGCGAAAGGCTTCCGTTGGGATGGTCGATATAGGCCATGTTGCCGGCATCAAACGTCCCTACAGCCACGGTTTGATCCTCCTGCTGTACAAGGGTAATGTCGGTCGTTTCAAGCTGCTTTACGGCCATTTTAAGCGATCCGTTGAGGACTACCCTGAACTCGTCGCCGGAGTAGAACCCAAGGTCCCAGCTGTTGCGGGATACCTCAACGGCACTTTCCTCGCTAAGGTCGATATATACCTGGTTTTGCTGACTTGGTCCGCCCACATTAAGCGGGTGCTGGGCCGTACCGAATACCGTCCCTTCCGAGATCGGCTCGATAGGCGCCACGTTGGTATCTTCATCGCTGCACGCGAAGGCCAAAAAAGCCAGCGGAAGTAAGAATATCTTTTTCATAATAGTAAAGTATTAGAAGTTGAGATTATACGTAAGTTTCAAAAAGTACGAGCGCCCATAGGCCATCAGAATACTGGTGCTGCCCACGTCGTGCGTACCACCGGAGGCCACGTTCGACTGAATGTTCACTACGTCCAGCAAATTTCTTCCGCCCAGCACGGCATCGAGCTTTCCGCCGAAGAAGCTCTTTTTTACAGAGGCATCCATCAGCCCGAACGACTCTATTTCCTGCAGTACAAACTGCGACTGGCCGTTGACCGATGTCTCGATGAACTGCGGCTGCTTTCCGTTGATCTTATAATACACAGAGAAGGTGGTGTTCCACTTTGGCACTGTATAGGCTACGTTGGTATTGAACTGCATGGTGGTCAGGAACTTGTCATCCGACACCGCCGTACCCGAGCTGATCTTTTTCGATATGCCGAGGAACGCCACACCCGCCTTTACTTGCCAGTTGTAATATTCCAGCTGGTGGGTAGTGGCAATGTTGTACATTTTGTATTTATCGATGTTGATGTACTCGTACTTCCAGGAAGGTACTGTTTCCGTCAGCACCAGCTCAATGCGGTCATCTATGCCGATGTACGTCGCTGAGATGCTGTTCATCAGTCGCACATCATCGCTGAAGGATGTTGTCTTTTTAATGCTGGCCTCGTAGGAGTTGCCGGTTTCGGGCATCAGGTTTTCATTGCCCTGCACGTTGTGGTTGGAGTCTACAAAATAGGTGTACAGCTCATCGTAATTCGGCGTGCGGTACGACCTGCCGAAGGAAGCCCTTGCCTCGATATCATGGTCAAACAAATAGCGCAATCCCATGGAGGCTGACCACTGGTCGTCGAACTTCGACTGGAACGAGTAACGGAAGCCCGGACGGAAGGAAAACCTTTCGGTAACGCCGAATTCAGCCGCAGTAAACACGTCGTAGTTCTCCAGCCTTTGCTTGATGTTGCCCTCTCCTGCCCCACCGCCTACAAAAAGGCCCGATGCGGCGGCATTGTAGCCGTTGGTATTCACGAATTCATAGCCCACCTGCAGGTCGAAGCTTTTATCCTTAAAAAAGTTGCCTAAAGTACCTGTAGAATAGAGTATTTCGGTATCCTGGTAGGTCGCCTCGGTGTGGTTGGTTTCCTGCTCCGTCTGGATGTAGTAATTGAACTGCTCCAGGTCGCGGGTTTGCCTTTGGTGCGAAAGCGATACGTTGTAATCCAGCGTGCCCATCAGCTTGCCCACGGCATTAAGGTGGTGGTAAAACTTCTCAGTGTAAAACCTTCGGTCGCGCGAAAACAGCAGTATGCCCGTATCAGGAACTACCTGCCTTTCGACAATGGGATTATAGAAATCTATCTTTTCGTTGAAGTAGTCAAATTTATAGAACAGCCTGAAATTGTCCTTCTGGTAACGGATGAGGGCATTGCCAAAATACTGCTCTTTGGGCAACCAGCTAAAGCCGCGGTTGAGCCATGACGTTGCAGGGTCGTAGTCAGTGTAGTCACGTCCGCCCCTTGTATCTCTAAAGCCGGTAAAATCGTTGCGGTTGCCACCGATGGAAACGAACCAGTTATCGTTTATGGTGTGTGCGGCCCTCAGGGCCTGTATGTGGCGGCCTTGGTCATACAGCGGGGCATACTCATCGCCTATGGTCTCTTCCTGCGCTGTGGCGTTGATTTCCCACTTATTGCCGATGGCCTTTTTAGTGATAATATTGATGACCCCGCTAACGGCATTGGCTCCGTGCGTAACCCCCATGGAGCCTTCTATGATCTCAATATGGTCAATGTCGTCAAGGTTGATCTGGGTGAGGTCGATGTTATTGCCCAGGCCGGTATCGCTTACCAGCGGAATGTTGTCTACCAATATTTTAAGGTACTGGCCGTCCAGCCCAAACATCGACACGGTGGAGCGCCCTTCGCCGCTTTGCGGCTGTACCATGATATTGAGGTACTGGTTGAGTACATCGGCAAGGTTGTTGGCCGCCTGGCGCTGGATGTCCTCGCGGCTGATGACCTTAACGTTGAATACCGATTTTTTGATGGATTGCGGTTCGATCTGGCCGGTTACCACAACCTCCTGCAATTGTTCGGTTTTAATGGTATCAGTAACGGTTTCCTGCGCAGTGGAAAGGAAACCTGTAGTGAGAAGTATGAAGAGTAATGCTTTCGTCCCGTTTTGCATTCCGGCTTAACTTAGATTAATTCTAAATTGCAAAACTACACCCTCAAAATTTTATATGCAAATTATTTTTATTAATTCTAAATAAAGGTTAAGGTGTTTGGGATCAAAGATGAAATAAGCAATTCATTTAGTGGAGCATCGCTGTTTCCTTATTGCCACTAATAGTATTTAATGCCTCCAGGATGTGCTGTTTATATTGTTGTTTCAACAATTCTTTGTTTTCCTGACCAATATTTAAATACCCGAATTCTCTCTCCCATAAAATGTCTTTTTGGTTTCTTTTCAGGAAAATATCCAACATTTTAACCAGATAGCTGTCAAGAAAAGGATCCGTTCCTTCGTCATTCCTATAATTCAGATAATTATCAAGCCTTATATTCTTATCTTCAAAGTCCAGAATTACCTGCCAGGCTTTATATTCCCTGAAGGCCCTTATGTCGAATTCCGGATCTTGATGCAGTTGTTCGTTCTCCTCAGAATAAAAGATGCTTTTCTCATAGATGCCTTTTAATTTTAGGGAAAAAGCATCATTTACATTTATCAGTTTTTCAATCAGGCAGCACAAAATACCCAGTACTAAAAAGCTATGGTAAACCTGTTGGGTTATGCCTTTTTCATCCCAGCCGAACCGGATAAAATCATTTTTTATAAGGCAGTCCTGCGCTATCAGCACTATTTCCGGGTTAAGTCCGGTATAGCCCGAAAGGCTAAAATAGTTTATGCACAATTCCAGCAGAATATCAATATCATTTTCAAGGTAGCTTTTGATGATAAGGTTCTCTATCATGAACCTCATTCCTTCAACGTCCCTAATATTTTGCTTTCCTTCCATAAACCCGAAATCAAGCTTATAGAACAGTGCATGGGTGATACTATAGGTCAATTCCCTGTCAAGGTGCGACAGGTAAATGTTTTTATTCAGGATACAGGAATCCGGAATTACGACCTCTGCCTGAAGACCCAGCTTATATTTAAAAAATGACCATTCCATTTCCCTGTGCGGGAGGGCTTCGGGAGAAAAAAAGCCAAAGTCAGTAATGATATCAATATATTTTTCATACTTATCGATCTTCATTTGTTCTCTTATCGAAAGATATGGGGAAACCAAATGATAGGGCAGGTAAAAATTTTGAAATATGGTATCCGCAGACAGCGTATTCAATTCGTCGAAGATAAACCGGTTAATTTTTTCCAGCTCCCCTCCGCGTGTTATCCCATGTCCCAAGTTGCAGTATTCTGCCAGAACCGATAATTCTGTGAATTTTTTATATTGGTCCATGTGTATGTCCTTTTGTATCGAAAAAAAAGGCAGGTTTTCGGCCACTTCGTTTATAATTTTTTTGAGTAAATTCATGTTATTAGTAATAAGTAGGTTAAACATTTAAAATACAGGGGCTAAGAAATAGCCCCTGTATGTTTTAATGATCATGCTTTAGGCGTTGGTGTGGGAACCTTACCCTTACTTTCCTCATCGTCCCTGTAAATGAATTTACCTTTAACGATAAAGCACCATTTCGCCTGTACGCCATCAATTGATGTTCCGTCTAAAAACTTCGTCGCCTCCAGTAATTGTTTCAACGATACTCCTTCGTTCAGGATTTTTGATTTGATCAAAAGCTCCAGGCCATCTTGTTTTTCTAACATAATGAATAATTTAAAATTTACCTACTCTGTTCAGTTTTCGGCTTCCCTGTTTATTATCGTTTCCTTTATGGCGCACATTACAAACCGCGCTGCCGGACTTCTAATTCATAACCTCTGATTCCGTCATTATAATTTCAGTCTTCAATTCAACAGGCTTATCGGATTTCTTTATCCGTAAATTGCTGGTGCCAATTGAAAAATAAGCCGTCTGCCTCATTAACTGCCCACAGCATTTCACGTAATGAGTAACTTTGATGCAGCTGTTGTTGGGAGTGCCGCTGTAACTGATGCCGTATCCATTTACTATCCAAATAGGCGAACCCATATACGTTGTAAGGTTTCCTGCGGATGAGATATACCCGCCCCACACCCCGGTCGGGGTAAAGGAGCTGAACGGTATTGGAGCCTGCGGGCTGCAATTAGGGTACGTTCCGTTATACTGTATGCCCCACCAATGCTCCTGGCCCGGAGCCTGCATTAACGGATTTGTGGAAATGTTTATTAACCCATTTGGCTGTTGTGTAACCGTAATTAAAAAGTCGGGTTTGCAATTTGCCACAGCCACTATCGTAAACTGAAGCTGCGTACTCACAAACCTTTCCCTGCTGCACGACACCTGCCGTGTAAGCGTATATATCCCCGCCGCTGCATTTGGAGGAATTGTAAATGCGGTCGCTGTTTGTGTCGCACCCGGGATTGCCGGCGCTACCGTCCAAATCACTGTTGCCCCATCGCAGGCAGGGGAAGTAAATACAGTTCCTGAGCCGCATTTTACTTCTTTTGGCCCTGTAAGCAGCGGCGTTGGGAGGCTGTAAAATTCACCGCAGCAAAAACAGGACTTGTCGGTTACATTTGTTTTTGTTTCCAGCCTTACGCCTTTATTCGCTTCAACCTTAGTGGAACTCCCGGACGGCTTAACCTGGCCGGATGATGTATTTACACCTATCAGCATAAATACAACTGCATGCATTGCGTTTTTCATGATCGAATTATGTTTTTATTTACCTACTCTGTTCAGTTTTCGGCTTCGCTGTTTTTAATAAATGTGATCACAAAACCACTTTACAAAACTGCAAAATGCCCTGTAAACATACTATGGGCTATGGACTAGAAAAACTGCAGGTAAAGGGCTGAAAAAATTACCGTTATTCAACGGATAGTAAAAATAGTCAGACGGCCACACGAATGTCCCGGCATTAAATGGTCCTTTGTAACGAATTAAAAATTATATTTAACAACCAAAGCCTTACTATTATGAATTCAACAAGAAATTTAAAGCTCATTATTGCAGTGTTATTCATTGCGTTAGTTATTTCATTATTTTATAATCCTTTTGGCGAAAAGGCCGTTACGGTGCCGCCTGGAAACGATGTATGTTTCGATTTCAACACCTATAAGCCAAGTACCCTTACCAATGGCCTGGTTTATGATATGGTGAATAAATACCGGAACAATCAGTTACGGTCCATCAAAGGTTCCGTAACAAGTCCAATGGACGAAGATGCCCGCTGTATATGGTTTGACCTGGATACCATCAAAAAATTTATTTACCATTTTGAAAAGGGGGTGCAAAAAAATGCAGCAACAACAGACAATAAGCTGGGCCTGCGCATTTATTATGCAGCCTACCCTGATAAATCGTTATGGACAACAGTGCCCGAGTATAAAGACCTAAGGGTTTTTCTGGGCAATCCGGTTACAGAGCAGTATGAAAAAATGCATACGCTGGTGATGATACCTACACTACAGTTAGCTGATGGCATACCACATGATTTCAACCCCCTGGACCCTGCGACCTATAAAAACGGGTTAACAACCTATTCTCCGGCTCAAAATATGGAAATGCCCGGTAATATCCGTCTGAAAAGGACCAGCGCTTTAATTGGTTCGTCTGCACCTGCGGCAAGTCTGCAAAATCCTACACCCAGTAGATCTGAAATTGCTGCAAGGAACCACGGAGCATTATATCCTCCGGGAAATCCAAACGGATTAGGATTTTAATTATTTATTATGACAACGCTGCAAACCTTTTTTTATAATTTGCTATCCTTTACGGAGGCACTGTCGGCTATCATTGGAGTAGCCTATTACAGCAAGCTAAAAAATACTTATTGGAAATGGTTCGTGGCTTATTTAATTTTTATTGCCGCAGCGGAGTTATTCAGCAAATATGGGTTGCGATTTTTTCCCGAAATGAGGAAAGTGTACTACGACTTTTTAATAATCCCGATCCAGTTTTTCTTCTTCTACTGGCTCTATGCTTATAAGTCCCTAAAACGGGCACACCTGTTTTGGTCTTTATGTGCTGTATATCTATTAACATTTAGCCTAACCCATTTTTTTGACATCGATAAAACAAGGATAATCAACATGATAACCTATTCGGTCGGGACATTGCAGCTTTTAGTGCTTGTGATCTTAGAATTCTTCAAACAGATCAAATCAGATACGATCCTGAAGTTTTTTAATGTAAAGATGTTTTATGTCAATTTCGGGGTAGCGCTATTTTACATCGGCACATTGCCTTTCTTTGCTTTTGACGGCTTTGCAGTAGAGCATACGAAGGAGATATGGAACAATTACTGGACCGTTTTTTTAGTGTTGAATAATGTTTTATACCTAATTTTCACCGCTTCGTTTATATGGGGAAAACCACATTTATAATATTGCTGATCATTTTCAATCTGTTCTTTATTGCCTTTGTCAGCGCGATCATTGTCTATATACGACAATACCAGCTTAAGAAAAAAGAGCATAACGCAACAATAGCGGTGCAGGAAGAGGCGCACCAAAAAGAACTGCTGTCAGCCCGGATAGAAATACAACAGCAGACGATGCAGCATATTGGCCGCGAGATCCATGATAATATCGGGCAAAAATTGACCCTTGCCAGCCTGTACACACAACAACTGGCTTACGAGAACAAAGCCCCGCATATCAAAGAAAGTATTGAGAACATTAGCTCGATCATCAACCAGTCCCTTTCTGAATTAAGGGAGTTATCAAAGTCGCTTACCAATGATACCATAGAAAACACATCGATCTATGAGCTTTTGCAGGCAGAATGCGATAAAGTCAATACATTAAAGGTATGCAGGATCACTTTTGGATCGAATGATAAAACCATTCACCTGCCCCATCAAACGAAGACGGTACTGCTGAGGATATTGCAGGAATTCATTCAAAACAGCATTAAACATTCGGATTGTAAGCAGGTAAGGATAGTGCTTTTCAAAAAGGATAACGCAATAGAATTTTCATTGGAAGATGACGGTAAAGGTTTCGATGCCGGTATAAAAACCAACGGTATTGGCCTTAAAAACATAAAAAAACGGATAGCGATCATCCATGGAAAGTACAGCCTGCAAAGTGATCCCGCAGGGACAAAATTAAATATCGAGATAGCCTTAACATGAAAACTACAATAGCCATCGTAGACGACCATGTAATGATCGCCAAAGCATTAACCGGGATCATTGCAAACTTCGGTGAATTCGAAGTCCTTTATGAATGCGGGAATGGCAGGGAGCTGCAGGAACGTTTTAAGAATAGTGAACTAATCCCGCAGATAGTTTTGCTGGACATAAGCATGCCTGTAATGAATGGTTTTGAAACCGCCCAATGGCTGAAAGAAAACCACCCGGACATACTGGTGATGGCACTCAGTATGCAGGACGAGGACCAAAGCCTGATAACCATGATCAAAAATGGAGCCAAAGGCTACTTGCTGAAAAATGCGCACCCGGCCGAGCTTGAAAAAGCATTGGTAAGCCTGGTACAAAAAGGGTCCTATTTCCCGGAATGGGCAATAAGCAGGGTTTTTGCTAACGTGGGACAGGTTTCCGGGCAAAATAACGGCATTATATTATCCGACAGGGAGAAAGAATTCTTAAAATACAGCATTACGGAAATGACCTATAAAGAGATATCTGAAAAGATGTTCTGCAGCCCCAGGACCGTAGAGAGTTACAGGGACAGCCTGTTTGAAAAATTAGAGATGAAAACCAGGGTCGGCCTCGCTGTTTATGCTTTAAGGAATGGTTTCGGGGAATAAACAATGTGTATAGTAACAAAAAACTGCCCCTAAGGACAGTCGTTTGATAAGAATATATTTTGTCTATTACAGGTCAAAACCCATGTTTACGCCCAGTTTTGAGGCGATGAGCTTGGTGATCCTGTTTTTCAGTTCCGGTATCCTGATGCTCTCTATAACTTCATTGCTAAAGGCATACATCAATAGCGCCTTGGCTTCTTTTTTAGGGATGCCGCGCGATTGCATGTAGAACATGGCTTTCTCATCAAGCTGGCCAATGGTACACCCGTGGGAACACTTCACATCGTCGGCGAAGATCTCCAGCTGCGGCTTGGCATTGATAGAGGCTTTCTCGTTAAGGAGTATGTTGTTGTTCTGTTGGAAAGCATCCGTTTTCTGGGCTTCTTTCTCCACATAGATCTTACCATTGAAAACCCCGGTAGAATTGCCGTCAAAGATTCCTTTATAATCCTGGTGGCTTTCGCAGTTCGGCGTGGCGTGGCGCACTAATGTATAGTGGTCTACCAATTGCTTATCGCCGATGATGGTAATGCCTTTCAGCGTACTTTCAACTCGTTCCCCCTGATGGTAAAAATTCAGGTTGTTGCGGGTAATGTTCCCCCCGAAAGAAAAAGTATGCACAGAGGCATGGCTTTGGCCTTTCTGGGCTATGTAGGTGTTGTCTATCAGGTTGGCTGACTGGACATCGTTCTGTATCTTGTAATAGTCTGCAATGGCCCGTTCCTGCACGAATATCTCGGTTACGGAGTTCGTCAGTACCGGGTTGCTGTTGAGGCTTTGGTGGCGCTCAATGATCTGTACCTGGGCATTCTTGCCCACGATGATCAGGTTGCGGGGCTGCACCATCAGCGCGGCCTCATTCCCTGTAGAAAGGTACATGATCTCTATCGGCTTATCAGCTACTTTGTTTTTTGGGATATTGACATAAGCGCCTTCAATGGCAAAAGCCGTATTCAGCGACGTAAGGCTGTCCTGCGTGTTGGCTATCTTATTGAAATAGGTATCGATAACCTCTTTGTACTTAGGCTTTGTAAGCGCAGAAGACATAAGGCATACGTCAAGCCCGTCATGTGTTGTTGACGAAAGGAACGAGCTGAATACCCCATCGATAAACACTACTTTATAGGTATCGATCTCGTGCAGGAAGTATTTCTTTACATCAGTAAAATTGATGTTATTTTCCTGTTTGGGGAATACGCTGAAGTCATTTTTCAATACTGCGTTCAGCGATGTATATTTCCAGGCTTCTTCCTTTTTGGTCGGGAAGCCTTTAATTTCAAAATTCTTCAGGGCTTCGGTACGGATATCATGTAACTCTGATGTAACATCCACTTTTTCTTCAAAGGCCATAAAAGAGGACAGCATTTTTTCTTTCAGCTCCATCTTAATTCTCTGATTTTATCCAGTCGTATCCTTTTTCTTCCAATTCATAAGCCAGTTCTTTACCGCCGGACTTCACAATTTTCCCATTATAGAGTACGTGTACAAAATCAGGCACGATATAATCCAGAAGCCTTTGGTAGTGGGTAATCACGATAACGGCATTGTCTTCGCTGCGCAGCTTGTTCACTCCATTGGCCACAATGCGCAGTGCATCGATATCAAGGCCTGAGTCGGTTTCGTCCAGTATGGCCAATTTCGGCTCCAGCATTGCCATTTGGAAGATCTCATTACGTTTTTTCTCACCGCCCGAAAAGCCTTCGTTCAAAGACCTTGAAAGGAACTTGCGGTCGATTTCCAAAAGCTCCGATTTCTCACGGATGAGCTTCAGCATTTCGTTGGCAGGCATTTCCTCACGGCCCTGTGCTTTGCGGCTTTCATTGATGGCTGTTTTCATGAAGTTCGTTACCGATACGCCCGGTATTTCCACAGGGTACTGGAACGAAAGGAAAACTCCTTTGTGCGCCCTTTCTTCGGGGGCAAGCTCGCCGATATCCTCACCTTCAAGGTAGATAGCACCATCGGTCACTTCATAATTCTCATTACCGGCGATCACCGATGACAGCGTACTCTTCCCGGAACCGTTCGGTCCCATGATAGCATGTACTTCTCCGGCTCTTACCTCAAGGTTGATGCCCCTCAGGATATCTTTATCTTCAACACGTGCGTGCAGGTTTTTTATTGATAGCATTGTTTAAAGTTTAAGGTTTAAAGTTTAAAGTTTAAAGTTGCCTATTGGAACTTAGTACCTTTATAATCCTTGTTATTCAAATAAATTATAAAATTATTAATCTTACCACTAAGGTTTTCAAAACTCTCTTTCAGGGCACTAAACCGTTCTTCATCAATATAGTTATAATCAAGAACCCTATATAATTGTGACCTAGCTTCACCCGCAGAACCTTTTGCAATTGATAAAAATTGCCTGAATTCAATATTTCCATTCCTTTCGAATCCCTCAGCAATATTATCCATTACAGAACCTGATGATGCCTTTATTTGGTCGCGTAGCTTAAAATCTGTCTTTAATCCGGTTTCAATAGAGATAATATGAATTTCCTTTGCCAGCCTTCTTGCTTCCTGCCAGATCTCTAAATCTTCAAATCTCTTTATTGTCGCCATACCAATTGTTTGTCGGTTTCAAAACTTTAAACCTTAAACTTTAAACAAATATTAACCTACAGATCCCTCTAATGAAATCTCCAATAACTTCTGTGCCTCAACCGCAAATTCCATTGGTAGCTTATTGAGGACTTCCTTGCTGAAACCGTTCACGATAAGAGCGATAGCTTTCTCCGTTGGGATTCCCCTTTGGTTGCAATAGAACACCTGGTCTTCACCGATCTTGCTGGTTGTTGCCTCATGCTCTATTTTGGCCGAAGTGTTTTTCGATTCGATATACGGGAACGTATGCGCACCGCAGGCATTGCCCATCAGCAGCGAGTCACATTGCGAAAAGTTGCGTGCGTTATCGGCTCTTGAACCTATTTGTACTAGTCCGCGGTAGCTGTTTTGCGATTTTCCCGCAGAGATACCTTTGGATATAATAGTGCTTTTGGTGTTCTTGCCAAGGTGGATCATCTTGGTACCGGTATCGGCCTGCTGATAATTGTTGGTCACGGCAATGGAATAGAATTCCCCTACCGAGTTATCGCCTTTCAGCACGCAGCTTGGGTATTTCCATGTTACTGCAGAACCCGTCTCTACCTGTGTCCAGGATATTTTCGCATTCTTTTCGCAGATACCTCGCTTGGTTACGAAATTGTACACCCCGCCTTTACCTTCTTTATTGCCCGGAAACCAGTTTTGTACAGTTGAATATTTTATCTCGGCATCGTCCATTGCGATAAGCTCTACCACTGCGGCATGCAGCTGGTTCTCGTCACGGCTTGGAGCGGTACAGCCTTCAAGGTAGCTCACGTAGCTGCCTTCATCGGCAATGACCAGCGTACGCTCAAATTGCCCTGTGCCCGCCTGGTTGATACGAAAATACGTACTCAATTCCATTGGGCACCTTACCCCCTTCGGGATATAGCAGAACGACCCGTCGGAAAACACGGCCGAGTTCAGCGCTGCATAGAAATTATCTTTTTGCGGCACTACAGATCCCAAGTATCTTTGAACCAGTTCCGGATGCTCTTTAATGGCTTCGGAAATAGGGCAGAAAATAATACCTTTCTCAGCCAGTGTCTTTTTAAATGTGGTAGCAACCGACACAGAATCAACAACAATATCCATTGCGACATTGTTCATCATCTTTTGCTCATCAATAGAGATGCCGAGCTTTTTGTACATCGCCAATAATTCGGGGTCTACATCATCAAGCGTTTTACTGGCATCAATAGCCTTTGGTGCAGAGTAGTAGGATATCGCCTGGAAATCCGGCTTCTCATAATGCACGTTGGCCCAGGTGGGTTCGGTCATTTCTTTCCACGCACGAAAAGCCTCAAGGCGCCAGTCGGTCATCCATTGCGGCTCATCTTTCTTTTTAGAAAGCGCCCTCACAACGTCCTCATTGAGGCCGATGGGGAACGTATCCGATTCTATGTCAGTATAAAAACCGTACTCATACTCTTTGGTCTCGAGTTCGATCTTTAATTCCTCTTCAGTGTATTTTGTCATTAGTAGTTTTAATGTTTAAAGTTTTAATGTTATAAAGTTCCGATCAGGTACTTTATAAATCCACTTAATAACTTTGATATCTCATTCACCTTCTCATTAAGGCTATAGAATTCACTATTAGTAATATAGCCTAAATCTGAAGCCAAATAAAGCTGAGACCTGAATTCTCCAGCAGATGCTTTGGCAATATAAAGAAATCGTATAAACTCCTTTGTTGTTTCCCTTTCAAAACCTTCTGCAATATTAGAAGATACAGATATGCTTGCTCTCCTCATTTGGTCTCTCAGTCCATAATCCTTATTGAAGATCTCATTGTTATTGGTAACTCTGTATATTTCTGAATTTAATTCCCTTGCTTTTTGCCATGAAATAATTTCTTCAAAGGAATGTAATTTCGCCATACAGAAACTTTATAACTTTTTAACCTTCAACTTTATAACTATAAAGAAAAACTCTCCCCACACCCGCACGTCCTTTGCGCATTCGGGTTGTTGAAAACAAAGCCTTTACCGTTAAGCCCGCCCGAATATTCGAGTATCGTGCCTGCAAGGTACAGGAAGCTTTTTTTATCTACGGCTATCTTTATGTCATTGTCTTCGAATACTTTATCATTTTCGCCCAGGGCACTGTCAAACTTAAGTTCGTACGACAAGCCTGAACATCCGCCACTCTTTACGCCTACCCTTACATAGTCGGTCGATGGATTGAAACCCTCGTCCTCCATAAGCAGCGCAACTCTCTTCTTTGCTGTTTCAGATACTTTTATCATAACTTTATAACTTGGAATTAATCTAAATTGGGTACAAAGATACCACATTTTTAGATAATGCAATATTAACAGCCTATTTTATGACTATACAGGGATAGGTCCTATTTATGCACATTGAAAGGTTGTGGGAGCGTAAAGTCTAAATTGGATTCTTAATATACTTTCCCATCCATTACGTTTTTGCAAAAGTCGGGAAAGTCAACCCCTATATCGTAAAAATCATCTTCATCTCTAAAAGGGGTACTGTCATAAAATTCGCCAACCTGCCCATAGAGATCCGATGCCTTGTCGCAGCAGAGGAAAAAGTTGCCCCTGTCGTTTCGGTGCCCCACCGCAAGCCAAAAGGCAGGTGCATCGCCAAGGTCGCCTTCGCCGTCAAAATAGTCAAATGTATGGGTGACCATTCCGTAAAAGCCGTAAATATAAAGTTCCTTGCCCGGCAATGGCGCAACCGTATCATTATCTACCGTTTGCAGGAATTTGATATAGGCTTCCGGGATTACGAATTGTTCACTACGCTCATACGGAATCTCTTTAAACATGGAAAATGAATGAAGCAACAATTTTGTTGTCGATGATGCAAAATACTCGTGGCCTGTACTGTTGTGGCGTTCTCCTTTGTCTATCAGGTTTTGAATAGGATCTATAATGCTGTCCATGGGTAAAGAGATTAATATTAATGCGAAATTAAATTTTAGTTTTGTAATATACCTACACCTTTACCATAATGTAACTATGGATGATTGTTCGGGGCAATATTGGCAAAATTCGTACTGCATTACTTTACCCATCTTTTGTCTTTAAATCAAATTAAGCTTAATTTGCATTACAAACAAACTAAAAAATGAAACTCTATCCTATAGAAACCGGAAATTTTAAGCTCGACGGTGGTGCAATGTTTGGCGTGGTGCCAAAGACATTATGGACGAAGACCAACCCTGCCGATGAAAACAACCTTATAGATATTGCTGCCCGCTGCCTACTTATTGAAGACGGCAACAAACTGATACTCATCGATACCGGGATGGGCAACAAGCAGAGTGACAAGTTCTTTGGCTATTACTCGCTTTGGGGAGACCATAATACCGATAAGTCCCTTGCCAAATATGGCTTCCACAGGGATGATATTACCGATGTGTTCATGACCCACCTGCATTTCGATCATTGCGGGGGCAGCGTGCAGTGGAACAAAGACCGCACCGGTTATGAGCCTGCCTTTAAAAACGCCAGCTATTGGACCAATGACAAGCACTGGGAATGGGCCACCAAACCCAATGCTCGCGAAAAAGCATCGTTCCTTACTGAAAATATCCTGCCGATGCAGGAAAGCGGCCAGCTGAAATTCATCAACAGGCCGGAAGGCGATTTTCTTGCGGAAAGCGAACTGGGCTTCGGGATATTTTTTGCCGACGGGCATACAGAAAAGCAAATGATACCGCACATCAATTACAACGGCAAGACCATCGTATTTATGGCCGACCTGTTGCCTACTGCGGGGCATATTCCCCTTCCGTATGTTATGGGTTACGATACCCGACCGTTGCTGACATTGGATGAAAAAGCAAAATTCATGAATGCAGCCGCTGATAATGGGTACTATCTTTTCCTTGAGCATGATGCGCATAATGAAATGATCACTGTTGAGCATACCGATAAAGGCGTGAGGCTGAAAGAGGTATTTGGATATAGCGATATCTTAATTTAATGTTAATGCTCCGGCCCGCTGTAACAAAAACCGATAATTTTAGACCTATTTTTTAAATGTAAACTCAATAACATGAAATTCAGATCACTTTATCTGTCGGCTGCCCTCGCCTTGTTCCTTGCAGGCTGCAGCGCTACCAAAAGCATAACAGCAGAGCCTATTGCCATACCCACTTCGATAACTGCAAAAAAAGCACCGCTCAGTGATACGCAGGAAAAACGCTGGAGCCACCTGGATCTTGTAAAAGACACTATTCCCGGAATGAGCGTTGACAGGGCTTATGAATTGCTTAAAGACAGGAAAAGCACAAAAATAGTTGTTGGCGTGGTTGACTCGGGTGTGGATATCGAACACCCTGATCTTATGCCGGTGATATGGACCAATCCTAAAGAAATTGCAGGAAACAATAAAGACGATGACAACAACGGCTATATTGATGATGTACACGGATGGAACTTCCTTGGTGATGCCGAGCATGAAAACCTGGAGTTTGTACGTATCCTGAAAAAAGGTGATGACGGATCGGCGAGGTATAAAAAAGCTAAAGCCGAATATGACAAGGAATACCGTGAAGCTATGGCCGAAAAGCAAAAAATAGATGGTATTGCCAACATTGACAAGATATTCCAGGAAAAAACCGGTAAGAAGAATTATACCGTTGAAGACCTGAAAAACCTCAAACTTAGCGATTCGAGACTTGAAGAAGCAAAGCAGGGATTCATAGGTATCTTCAGCGATATATCGAAAGAAGAATTTGACAAGGAGATAAGCGGCGCCAAAGAGCATTTTGAAAATACCCTGAAATATAACCTCAACCAGAAATTCGACGGGCGCAGCATCGTAGGCGATAACCCTGACGATATCAATGACCGCAAATACGGCAACAACAATGTTATAGGCCCTGTAAAAGATGGCGCTAAGCACGGTACACACGTAGCGGGAATCATAGCGCAGGTGCGTAATAATAACCTCGGCGGAGACGGTATCGCCAGCAACAATGTAGCGATAATGTCGGTGCGTGCGGTGCCGGATGGCGATGAATACGACAAAGACGTAGCCTTGGCTATCCGTTATGCTGTAGACAATGGCGCTAAAGTGATCAACGGTAGCTTTGGAAAATATTACTCAACGCACAGTGACTGGGTATATGATGCCATAAAATATGCTGCGCAAAAAGATGTACTGATCGTTTGTGCGGCCGGTAACGAAAGCAAAGACCTTGACCCTGCCGGTGCTGTTGCAGAACGCTACCCGAATGATGACATGAACTCTGCTACAGAGATATCAGATAACTTCCTTTGCGTGGGTGCTATAAGCAACGCTTACGGTCCGGAGCTTATCGCTGATTTCTCTAACTACGGAAAAACAGATGTGGATGTATTTGGCCCGGGAGTACAGATCTACGCCACTACACCGAATAACACCTATGAATTCCTTGCGGGAACATCGATGGCTTCGCCAAATGTGGCGGGTGTGGCAGCGCTTATCCGTTCTTATTACCCGAACCTTACGGCTTCTCAGGTAAAACATATCCTTATGGATTCAGGGCTCCCTATAAGCATGGATGTAGCATTAGGCGGCGACCCTAAAGACCTGAGGTCGTTCAGCGAGCTTTCAAGGTCGGGCAGGATCGTGAATGCTTACAATGCCATTATCCTTGCAGATAAGATGTCAAGAAAAAAATAATCCGACAAAAAAGATGTAACGGAAGGGCGAAATCCCTTCCGTTTTTTTATTTTTAGCACATGAAAAAATTACTCTTAGCAGCATTACTATCGGCTTCGGGCCTTTTTGCACAGCACAACCCTAATCCCGGCTACTGGCAGCAGCACGTAAATTACAAAATGGATGTTTCCATGGATGTAAAAACGTATAAATACACAGGCAAGCAGGAACTGGTATACACTAACAATTCGCCCGATACGCTTTATCGCGTTTTTTACCATTTGTACAACAACGCTTTCCAGCCCGGCAGCGAAATGGATGCTCGCCTGAAAGCGATTTCCGATCCTGATAAAAGGATGGTAAAAAGCTTTAAGAGCGGCGACAAAACCATAAAGGAAAGCCGTATCAGTGCACTGAAGCCTGATGAGATAGGCTACCTGAAAATAACCAACCTGAAACAGGACGGGACAGACATTCGTAATAAAGTGGCAGGGACTATTCTTGAAGTAGAATTGGCCAAGCCAATATTGCCCGGAAAATCTACAACTTTTACCTTAAATTTTGACGGTCAGATACCCTTGCAGGTGCGCCGCAGCGGCAGGAACAATGCGGAGGGAGTAGCGCTGTCGATGACACAGTGGTATCCAAAAATGGCGGAATATGATTTTGAGGGCTGGCATGCCAATGCTTACATAGCGCGCGAATTTCATGGTGTATGGGGCGATTTTGATGTAAAGATCACCATAGATAAAGACTACACCATTGGTGGTACAGGTTATCTCCAGAACAAGAACGAGATAGGCAAAGGCTACCAGGACGCAGGTGTAGAAGTGAAGTATCCGAAGAAAGCCAAAACGCTTACCTGGCATTTTGTAGCGCCTATGGTACACGATTTTGCATGGGGCGCGGACAATAATTATGCGCACGACAAAATAATGGGAGACAACAATACAGAGCTTCATTTCTTTTATAAGAACACCCCGGAAAACATCGAAGGCTGGAAGAAATTGCAGCCTAAAACCGCTGAGATACTCAAGTTTTACAATAAGACTATTGGCAATTACCCTTACAAGCAATACTCTGTTATACAGGGCGGCGACGGCGGTATGGAATATGCCATGTGTACGCTTATCACCGGACATACTTATGAAGGCCTCGTTGAAGTGACCGTGCATGAGTTTGGGCACTCGTGGTTCCAGCATGTGTTAGCTTCTAACGAGACAAAGCACGGCTGGATGGATGAGGGCTTTACCTCCTATGTCGAAGCCTTGGCCATGCAGGCTGTAATGCCTCCTGTGGTAAAGAAAGGCGAGGAAGAGCCTAACCCTTTTGCAGGAGCGTATTCCAACTATTTTTATATGGTAAAAACAGGTAAAGAGCAGCCACTGACAACTCAGGCCGACCGTTTTGACCAAAACATGCTATACAGTATTGCATCCTACAGCAAAGGTGAAATATTCCTTTCGCAATTGGGTTATCTAATTGGCGAAGACAAATTGGCTAAAACTATAAAGCGGTATTATGCCGACTATAAGTTTACCCACCCTACCCCGATGGACATTAAACGTACTGCAGAAAAATTAAGCGGTGCCCACCTCGACTGGTACCTTACCGACTGGGCAGAAACGACCAATACCATAGACTATGGCATTAAGGAAATGAAGGAAGAAGGAAACGCAACCAAAGTAACTTTGGAAAGGATAGGCCGTATGCCGATGCCGTTGGATATCATTGTTGTATCCGATGATGGTACGCAGGAAAGCTATTACATACCGTTGCAAATGATGCATTTTATAAAAGACAATCCGTTCCCGAAGCTGAAAAGAAATGTTCTTGACACTTGGGATTGGGGCCATCAAACGTATGAGTTCACCATCAATAAGCCAAAAGCTTCCATACAGGTTTTTGTTATAGACCCTACGGACCTTATGGCCGATGTGAACAGAGAGAATAACGTGTTTGTGAGAGGAACGAAATAGTTGAGTAAATTCCAAAATACAAATACCAAATTACAAAAGCGGTGCCGGTTGGTGCCGCTTTTGTAATTTTATATAATTCAAGACCTGACAGGACTAAACATTAAGTGTTCGGAAGAGTTTAAATAATTCGCATGCTGCTCCTCAGGAAATCTGAGGTAATCATAGTCAATCACTGGGGCTGCCACTGATGAGTCCCGAAGGGACGGCATATTTATAGCAAAAATTCCAGCCATGTCCACCTGAGCTCCAAAGGAGCGGCATCTAAACATTTCCAATGAGACTTAATTATATAATTTGAAATATCGTATACAAAAAAACCTCTGGTTGTTGCGGACCAGAGGTTTGTGAAAACAGATAAAATAGATAAAAACCTGTTTTGCTATGGATATATATATAGGCGCTAAAAAATTAGTTAGACTTTTTAGCAGGGTCAGCCTTTTTTACGGTGGCTTTCTCTTCCTTAACGGTAGCTCCCGTTTTCTTTACTTCAGCAGGCTGTGCCGTTTTAGGTTGTGCCGTAGTTTTCACTTCGGTACTCTGCATAGCAGTTGTCTGCGTTGTTTGTGCCGGCTGCGGATTAGCAGTCGTTTGTGCCGGCTGTGGTTTAGTAGTCGTTTCTGTTTGTTTCGTAGTGGTTTCCTGCGCCATTGACATTACTCCTGTAAGCATTAAGGCACTTAAAAATAACTTTTTCATATTATATCGTTGTTTAGATTATGTCTTCTGCCAATGTATAAGGCAAGATCAATGCCTCAATGCCAATTGCATAATCCAATTCGGAATAAACACATTATAACTTACTAAAAAACAACTGTTTAAAAATAAAAATTATGCCAAGTACCACATTCCATAGCACATGCAGAAGTGTAGACTCTTGGGGAATTATGTAGAATATTTTGTGGAGAATTAGTTCATCGCGTTGACACGGATGCTGGCTTTCACTAATGCAAGGGCACGGATCTTGTCCATTTCAATGTCCTTGGCCTGGTGGTGCGGGTTCTCACTTACAAGTTTCACACAGCCGGGATATTCGGACCGCTGGATGTATTTCACGGTAATATATTCTTCACCGCTACCCATATCGATTCCGAGCAGGTACATCTCGCCCCAGAAGATACCATTCTGTATATCCTGTATCTCTTTATACATAACAATATCGCCGCTTTTCAGCAACGGGTACATACTGTCTCCGGTAACATATACGGCGCCATCACATTTCGGCAGGTGCGGTATCGAGATATGGTCGATAGGTTTTTGGACACTGTTGCTTGAAAATATCGGAACGAGTCCCGCAACGGCTTCAAGGTCGTATAACGGTATCTGCTGGCTTTCTACAGCAGTATCGGTCTTCAGGCGGTAAGTTTTTATGGTAGTCCCAGCGTCTTCACTTTCCAAAAGCATCTCGCCCTGGCCTGTAAGCAGCCATGAGGGATTAAGGTCGGTATAGGTTGCAAGAATTTTTTCCAGCATATTCGAGCCAATGCTTTTACCATCCTTAACTGCTTTAGAAATACTGCCACGGCTGGCACCAAGACTATTTTCGAAAGCATAATAACTGATTCCTTTTGCCTCTATATATTCTCCCACTCTTTGCGATACCATAATTTCATTTTTTTAGCTTCAGGTTCAAAATTACGTGTTTTTGCACAACTATAAGAGTTTTCGAAGAAAAAAATATTCATTGATAAGAAAAAAATATTGCAGGCCTTCAAAACTGAAACAAACCAGAGTCTTTTCATTATTAATGAAACGATCCCATCGTAACCATTTAATTTTATATATGATCAAAAACACGCTTTTCCGTTTTATCAGTATGAGAGCCCCGGAGCATCTCGAAAAGAAAGAAGTCGACCTTCGTTTCGTAAGGCACCCTGACACATCGCACGCGAACAACTATTTTCTTACACTCATTAATGCTGCTTCCGACAAGACCAAAAGGCATGTAATTAATACTGCTGCAACCGATTTTTCTGTTTCTGCCTGGCAAAGCCGTGAGGATGTCAAAAATACTGTTCCTCCGGAATTATATGATTTTGCGATTTGGCTATCATCGAACAGGTCCACATTTACACTTGAAGAATTGGATGAATTTCTTGCAATTGACCCAATATTGAATACATCGGTCTTACTGCAATTATGGGATAATCTTTTTTACCAGATTATTACCTTTAAATCGGGTTATGTTAGGGAAGCAATCCTGTCTGTATTAGTAGCCGACCACTTCCTGAAAAATAAGTCGTATGTAGATGGCCTTAAAGAACTGCGCAAGCTTGCCCAGGCAAGGGTGATAATCCCTAAAGAGTCATTTGGCACGATAAGAGTTCCTTCGAGAGAACTGATACTGCAAAAGAAGCTTGACAGCCTTCCGGTTAGCACCCTCCACTTGGACTTAAGCGCCAGAAGGGCATTGGCTGTATCGCGTATAGCCGACCTGGAAAAAGTGGCAAAGGAATTGAAGCTTGCACAGGCTGATTTTAACAAGCGGAACGACCGGGAATTTGCATTAGCAAAAAGGATACATGATGATGCTGTAAAAGATGCTTACGATAATGCTTCAGTAGAGATCCAGACCTATATTGACAAAGATACCGGGCTTACGAAAACAGTAAAAAGCTATCCTGATCTTAAGCTGCCAAAGTTCACTTTTCATCCAGCACATCAATTTGAAGATGTTTACATTAAAAAGCAGATGTCTGATGATTCTTATAACATACTTATAAGTATTAAGGAAAAATCTGGTGTAAGTAGTTTCAGTGAAGCCATTGAGCTCATTGAGCAAAGCATTGAAGAAGAAACTGCAACTGCATATAATGGTGCTTCTCACAGAATAGCTACGTCTGCATACCAACAGCCCGGATTATCCCAACAGGTACCGACTGTAAATTATGATATTGACAATCCCGGAGACAACAGCTCACCAGAGCCTGCGACTATACCACAGCTCGGCAGTCCAATTACAAATCCACCTGTTTTCAATATCAATTCCAGCGGTATAATGCCAGACAAATCATCGCTGTTGATGGTAATAGGAGGCATGCCTGTTACCGGGATTGAAGTGCTTAGTGCCGACTCTACTGTTACCCTCGCAAATGGTACTGTGATTACAAGGCATAATGACTTTGCATATGAATGGGTAGGCAGTAACCTGCACGCCACAATTTTTAAGGACAACAAGATAAGTACCACACAGCCACAAACCATTACACTGGAAGGGAGCCTGACATTAAGGAACGGAGCAAGCATATCTTTTTCAGGGGATTGCCACACAGAGAACGACACATCCACCATTGGCATTGCCCAACAGCGAAAAGTATATAAGGGGGATGGTACGTTTACATACACACCGATGAAAGTTACTGATGAAGACGGTAATGATATCCCGCCCCGCAATTCGGTGATCGACTACAAGCCGTCAGGCTTTGGCGTAAAGCGCCTGGGAATTGCAGATTACCGCAAGGTAGAGCAGGAAGTATGCTGCTATGTGCCAGGAGAAGTATCTAATATTGAAAATGTGATGGCGCGGGAATATAAGGAAAAATCAACCCGCAGGCTGCGCCGGAGCGAAGATACCACCACCACATCCAAAGAACAGGAAAAGGAAAAACTGACCGATACAACCTCTACCGATCGCTTTGAAATGAACCGTGAAGTCTCCAACCTGCTTGCTGAGGATACCTCTATGGGTCTCCATACTTCAGCAAGCTATGACCCTACACCAAAGAGTCAACTTAATATTGGAGCGGACTTTGCCCACAACACCACTAAAGAGCATTCGGACAACCAAGCCATTACACAGGCGAAAGAAGTTACAGAAAGGGCGCTCGAAAGGGTAGTGCAAAAGGTAAAAGAGGAGCGTATCGTAAAAATAATCGAGGAATACGAGGAAACCAACAAGCACGGCTATGACAACCGCGAAGGCAATCAGCACATTTCGGGTGTGTACCGTTGGGTAGACAAGATCTACAACAACAAGGTGGTAAACTACGGAAAGCGCCTTATGTATGAGTTCATGATACCGGAGCCTGCCGCATTCCACAATTTTGCTATAAAGGCAAAAGATATCGACCTCCCGATCAGGCCTATTGACCCAAGAACAGGTGATGGCCATGTAAGCATGGCAACACATTCCGTAATTGACAGAACCAATTATACTTTTTGGGCTGCCATGTATAATGCAGAAGTAACACCTTGTCCAGATCAATATAAATATATTGGGAAATCGTTCGCAGAAGCCGTTACAGCCCCTGCCGGCCAACCAAATGAAATGTATAAGGAAAGTGTGGATATTGATGTTCCCGAAGGGTATTTCACGTTAAGCTTTACGGCAGATTATACTTTAAAAGATGATGCGACCGGCAATATATCCGCTGGTTTAAGTGTTGGGAACTATCATACAAAATTACCTTATATTCAAACAAATTCTAGTCCTGCTACTGTTCATTATCCTATTGCTGAAAAAGGTATTAGTCCATATTATGATAAAATCCATGTAGCATGTTCATCATTCAATTACCAATTAACCGCAGTAACTGTTTCCATCAAGACCGAGCTTTCGAACGAAGCATTTGCGAAATGGCAGATGGAAACATTCAACGCCATTATTGCTGCCTATGAGAAACGCAAAGCCGAGTATGACGAACAGGTAAAAGAGCTAAAAGCGGCTATTGGCCAAAAAGTGGCTACCAACCCATTGTTCTACCGTGAGATAGAAAATATATCGCTAAAGAAAAACTGTATCGCCTACCTGGCTGACCATTCGAACATGGGACTGAATATGCTTACTGCAAGGCTTTCTGATGATGTAAATGCTGTATATAAAGAGGCAAGGTTAGAAAAATATGCGGCGTTCGTCAAGTTCTTCGAGCAGGCGTTCGAGTGGGACCTTATGAGCTACAACTTCTATCCGTTCTATTGGGCCAAACAAGACCTATGGAAAGATTTGTACAACATTGACAACGACGACCCTCTTTTCCGTTCGTTCCTGCAAAGCGGTATGGCACGCGTAGTGCTCACTGTTAGGCCGGGGTTTGAAGAGACCGTGAACTGGTATATGGGCACGGGCCAGATATGGAACGGCGGACAGGTAACAACACTGGATGACCCGTTATACCTTTCTATCGTAGAAGAAATGAAAGACCTTGAAGGAACCGTAGAAGAAACATGGGAAAGCCGCGTGCCTACCTCGCTTACTGTGCTACAGGCCGGAACCATCGGGCTTGATGTAACAGGCCTTCCATGTAACCCTGAGTGCGATGAGTACAAAGTTTTAGACAAGGATGGCAATACTATTCCGAATCCTATCAGCCAGAAGAATTTCCAGATTGGGAAGTCTTATGATGATAATGGTGAAGAACTGCCGGAAAAACCCGGTGAACCACCATTGGAAGGCGATGACCCGAAGCCTTCGGTATAACAAATGGCTAAATAATTTTAATGTAGTTTTTTTTGAGGCTTGTCACTCCGTATAGCGGAGGGGCAGGCCTCTCTTTTACCTAAAAAAAATGACGTATGGATAATATAAATGGTATACCCTTGGTGTGGGAAACACAGGGCGATAATGCCTTGTTGGGGAGTTTGATGCCGCAGGTAACAGGCAATCCAGGGCAAACACAAGGCGCAACACCTGTACCGGCTGCGTACAGAAGCTCTTCAAGGGCTATATGGGAAGAGATGCGTGCCGGTACATCTTATGAAGTAGCAACCGATTGCGATAAGCCTTTTACTGCCAATTTTTATTATGGCGGCATCCATTTCGAGAACCTGGCTGCCTTTCTTAAAAAAGCTATGCATGATGACTGCGAGCTGTTTAATTATTGCGATTATGCAAAGGAATCCAATTTATCCGAGTTCTTGGGAAATCAAAACACCGATCCTTTTAGCAGTGGCACTTGGTCTCCATTTCCTAAACTATCGCCAAATACCGGATTTAAATATAAAAATGAAAAGGGAGAAATTGTGACGGCTTCATTATCCGGACGGCTTAACACGCGTATTTGCTATCTCGAAGAATATGGCTGCTCTGTAAAGCTTGATGCTGCCAACAAAGTTTTTACAGGAACCCTGCGGTTTTATTACGAAGGCACAAAACAATTTCGCAATGATGCTACAGACACCCCTGAAACTGGCGATTTCAGGATAGACGACAGGTATGTCGCGATCGAGCTTACCGCAACGAGTATCAATGATTTCTTATATCTTATAAAAGAAATAGGCGGACAGGAAGACTTTCGTTTTTATAAAGGGGCCGTTTCACGGCTTTATGCCTCAAAAATAAAAAACACAAAAGACAGCAACGAACTGAAACTGTTTTATGAATCACTACCCGAAGCTATTATTGATGACTTTAGCCTGTATCTTGATTATGAGGTAATGTACAGCCACATAGTATTGCTAACAGAACATGATGATACAGGATGGCTTAGTGGCTGGAGGGACGGCAGCTCGTCACTGATCAACCTGCTCAGGGCAATGAGCGAATCTGTAAGGCTTTATAAAGACCTTTGCCGCGACAGGGAATTAGTTAACCGTGTTTATGAAAACCTAGATGGCACATCAGTTTTTGACGGTGTTACTATGTCCAACAAAACAGCGTTCACCAATATCCTGAAAGCTCTTTGTGCTTACAATGATTTCAACGGTGTAGCAAAATCTGGAACTGTATTTTATTATGGCCCGGGCTATGGCTTTAATGCGAATGTTTTTTCGAAAGATGATATTGAGAAAAAGGAACATTCGATCTTTTTAGAGCAGCTTAAGGAGACATCGAAATATATCCCTGAGGAGACCACTAAGTCTCCCAATATGAAATATACCACCAAAACAGGGGGATATTATGAAAAAAATACTGAACCCATGCACTCCGGCCATTATGGGCCACTCGATATGGTTTACCTTGTTGATACGCAAAACAAAGATAGCCAGCCGATTCCTGTCCCGGCAATATATATAAAGTCCCTTTCGGATGAGGCCGAATGGCAGGACATACACCAAAACATTCGTATTGGCGCCGATATTTTAGCGGTTATACTGGGTATTGCATCGCTCGGCACCGCATCGCCATTCCTGCTTGCACTTGCTTATGCCGACATAGCGCTTTCTGCGGCAGATATTGGGGTTGCCGTCTTTGAAAAAAAGCTTGAAGAAACGGATGAAGGGCGGGAATTCCTTACTGTATGGAACCAGGTAGTGATCTTGGGCGGCATTGCTACAGCAGGCCCATTGCTGGTCAGTAAGATATTCACCTCGGGGACAAAAGTGCTGCGCCTGGCAAAGGATGGAAAACTTATTGCCGGTATGCAGGATTGCCTGGCACAGGTAGCGGAAAAATCAAAAAATATTGGTAATTTCGTTAACGGGACTAAGACAGCAGTACTTGACATTAGCAAAGAATTTGCAAACCTTGACCTGGTAACCCGGATAAAGAAGCTTCAGGAACTGGGCGTTGTAGTCCTGAAAGGAGAGCTAAAGTTTACTACCTATCAAGGCAAAGGCTATGCCCTGGTCTATAAAGGCGAGGTAATTGCCGAGGGTACTGTAAAAGACCTGATAGGGGAAGTTTGGGATATTTGGAAGAAGGCTGGGAAAGAAGGTGGGATTGCGAAGTACTTGGATGAGGTTGCTGAGAGGCGGATAACCGGATTAACCCAATCTGAAACAGAGTTAAGCAAATCACTTACTGCCAAAACTGCCACTAATATAGTAGCCCAAATTACGGAAGACCTTGACGAACTCTACGTTGCCGCCGCTATTGCCAATGAAGAACTTCAAACACTTACTACGAATTTAGCAAAGGCAACTGGCGGAAAACCCGGGTTCAGGCCAAAAGGAACTACTAATGGACTAAAAGAACGTGAACGGGCACTTGAAAAGATTGCTGCAGATTATGAAGGGAATGCAGGAAAGTTGATAGATATAGCAGGAAGTAAAATTGTATATAACACCATTGAAGAGTTATACAAAGCCCTTGACAAAATAAAAGATAAGATAGAAATTATCAGGTTTAAAGACAGAATATTAAAGCCTTTACCAAATGCCTATAGAGATATTTTGATAAACATAAAAATGTCAAACGGGCATATTGTTGAATTTAGGCTTCATTTAAAGACAATGGATGAAGCTGCTGACGAAAGCCACAAGCTTTATAAGGAAGTTAGGAAATTGGATGCTATTGCTAAAGCGCGCAGGTTAACTAAAATAGAAAAAATGAAAAGAAAGGCATTAGATGTTCAACAAAACAAATTACACAGTGATGCGTGGGATAAAATAATTAAAATGAAATAATTTTATGGAAAAAAGATTTTATAAATATGGCTTAAGGCCTATTATCGAAGAAATAGAACCTGAATACTCAACTTTTTATGCTTACCAGTGGGATACAGGCAAGTTTAAAGAAAATATGAGTTATTTCACAAAAATCAGAGATGACAGATCCGGTGATGGAGAAGAACTAACTGAGCAGGAGTTTAATGCTTATGTAGCTGAGCTCAGGAAGAAATTATAAATCCTACTTACCTGCAAACTTAAGTATCGCGTATTGTAAGTTGTAAACTTAACCGCCTCCGGGCGGTTTTTTTATACGATAGCCAAAAATATTGGTGATTTCGTTAACGGGACGAAAGCAGTAGTGCACGACCTCGCCGAAGAATTTACAATCGACCTTGAAATAAGGCTAGAAAAGCTCGGCAAGACCCAACCTCAAGGCCTTTTCAGAAGGGAGTGGTATGTTTATGATAAAATGATAGAGCACATGAAATATCTTAACAAAGAAGAATTGAAACACGCTAAAAGGTATATGAATAAAAACTATCGTGATTATGGTTCCGAAAATGTAGTCGATTTTAGTTTTGATATTGACAAGATCCCTAAGAAAAGACAGCCTGTAACAATAAATAAACTTTTAAAACTGGAATAAGTATGATAAAAAAAGAGAAGGCCCGGGAGATATTAAAAAACTATTTAGATAAACATAAAATAGAATATACACGAATAAGTGATAAAGTAGAGTTTCAGGAAGAAGAAATACCATATGGCAAATATACTGATCAGGTAAAAAAAACTTATAGTTTGGCATATTTTTATGAAGGATACCAAAATGAGATATTGATCGAAATAGTTATTGATGCAGAAACAGGAGAAATGCTTTTTGGACTATCTCCCACAAGCTACTTGGATTTTTATCCTGAGTAAATCAAATTTTAAGTTTGAACGGACACTCAACCGCCCTCGTGGCGGTTTTTTACACCTTTAAGCCAAAAATATTGGTAACTTCGTTAACGGGACTAAAGCAGCAGTACTTGACATTAGCAAAGAATTTGCTGTCAATCTCACGATAAAGCTAAAGAAACTACAGGAGCTGGGCGTAGTAGTATTGAAAGGAGAGCTAAAGTTTACTACCTATCAAGGCAAAGGCTATGCCCTGGTCTATAAAGGCGAGGTAATTGCCGAGGGTACTGTAAAAGACCTGATACGGGAGGTTTTTGATATTTGGAAGAAGGCTGGGAAACAGGCAAATCTTTCAAAATATTTGGATCTTACAGCAGATAATATAAAAAAATACGGCTTATTTGGGGGTAAAATATTATCTGAAAGTGAGATAGCAAGACATGCAACGGAACTTTTACAACGATTTGGAACGAAGATAAAAAAGGTTGATGAATTTGCAGATGAGGGAGTTGAGGCGCGGTTTATTGCAGAATTGAACACGATCGAGTATAAAGAAGGTGTAACAAATTATATATTACGCCATGAATCGTTCCACGCTGAGGAATGTTTTATATTGAAAAAAGCAGAATATTTAAAAGGCTCTGCCCAAATGGGTGGAACAGATGCAGAACAACTGTTGAGAACTTACAGACGAGAAAAATATGTTTATGAGCAAATTAAGAAGCACGCAAAAAAGCAAAAATTCAATAATCATGAATTAATTCATAATGAACGGTATATTGATTGGATTGAATACCAGCTTGTGAAGAATAAAATAGAAATCCCTAAATAAACAGCACATGACAGATGTTCAGATTTTAGAAAAAGTTAAACGGTTTTTAAAAGAGCGAGGAACAAAGTACAATATTGAGAGCTTAAAATATCTTGGTATAAAGGAAAATGAAAAATTAATAGACGGAACATTAGTCGCAATGCATATTGTCAGTTACGATATAGAAAGCGATGCAGCAGATGGGAAAACTTTTTTTATTAGCCTTGATGCCAATACGGATAAATTTATATACTTAGTTACTCCAAATAGAATCATTGATATTGACGAATAGTCTCAACCGCCCTCGTGGCGGTTTTTTTATTCATAGCCAAAAATATTGGTAACTCGTTAATGCCAATGCTTGGTACAAGCCGGAAGCTCTAGCCGACAGGGGATTAATTGTTAATATTATAATTAATCTAACCGCCCTCGTGGCGGTTTTTTTATATCCCTTGCCCAACGCCATTCCTTTCGTACCTTTGCGCCTCATGGAAAACAGGCCTTATACATATCCCCGCGAAGAAAAGCTGAAAAGCCGCACCACGATTGACCTTTTATTTACAGGAGGCAAGTCGGTGTCGAAATACCCGTTGCGACTGGTATATGTGCTGCAGCCGGAGGAAGGGGCAATTATGCAGATGGGGGTTTCGGTGTCCAAAAAGTACTTCAAAAAAGCCCACGATCGCAATTATTTTAAGCGTGTGCTGCGCGAAACCTACCGCCACCACAAGCATATCCTTACCGAAAGTACCGATAAGCCCTATGCCATGATGTTTTTGTACCAAAGCAAGGACAGGCTTTCGTTTGAGGAGATCAACACGAAGACCATCCAGCTTTTTGAGAAGTTTGCTGCGCAGGAAAACCTGTAAAACATCCTGATACAGTACTATTTTATATTCCCACGCGTTTACTATCAGGGTGATGGCGAAGTTTCTTTATCAGATCGTTCGACCTTTGGCCATTAATCCTTATTTTCGTAACTGTATTATCATTATCAGGAAAAATTTAAGAAAAAGAAAAACCATGTTTAAAAGATTAAAGAGAAAATATGTGCTGCCGGCAGTTGCTGTGGGTTTTTTGTTTGTCGGGGCCAGCTTTAAAGACGATTTCTTCGAAATCGCCAAGCAAATAGAGATATTTACCACGTTGTTTAAAACCGTGAATAATAATTATGTAGATGAGACCAACCCCGGGCAGCTTATGGATAAAGCCATAAAAAGCATGCTGGCCGACCTGGATCCGTACACCAATTACTTCAACGAGGCGGACGTGGCGAAATTCAAGATAAACAATACCGGCGAGTATACCGGCATTGGCGCGCTCATTACCCGTAAGGAAGGCAAACTGATCATCAAGGAGCCGTACAAGGATTATCCTGCCGACAAAGCAGGCCTGAAAGCCGGTGATGAGATCATCCAGATCGGCGATATCGTACTGGCTGATTTTAAGGAAGATGCGAGCGAGCTGCTGAAAGGTTCCCGCAATACAAAGATCGACATCAAATACCTGCGCCAGGGAAAACCTATGAACACACAGCTTGTTCTTACCGAAGTGGATGTGAAGGCGGTGCCGTATTACGCGCTTGTAGGCAAGGAGACCGGCTATATCGTACTGTCGCAATTCAATGCTAAAGCGTCGCAGGAGACTAAGGCCGCGCTTATTGACCTGAAAGGCCAGGGCGCGAAAAATATCATCCTTGACCTGAGGGGCAACCCCGGCGGGCTTGTGAATGAGGCGGTGAACATCTGTAATCTTTTTGTTGCCCAAAACGAGATCATTGTTACCACAAAATCGAAGAACGAGAAATACAATAATACTTATAAAACCCAAAAAGCCCCGGTTGATACCGAAATACCGCTGGCCATACTGGTAGATGGCAAAAGCGCCTCGGCTTCCGAAATTGTATCCGGCGCATTGCAGGACCTTGACCGCGCTGTTATTGTAGGCAGCAGAAGTTTTGGCAAGGGTTTGGTACAGCGTCCGATCGACCTTGTTTACGGCACTCAGGTAAAAGTAACCATCTCGCGTTATTACACACCGTCAGGCCGCGGCATACAGGCGCTTGACTACACACATAAAGATCTTGACGGTAAAGCTATCCGTATTGATAAAAAGAATTACAACGCCTTCAAGACCCGCAAAGGAAGGACGGTTTATGATGGTGGGGGTATATTGCCGGATATAGAACTTGATGAGTCAAAACAAAGCGCCATAGCCGATGCATTGGTGCGCAACGACGGGATATTCAATTATGCGACAACGTATTATTATAAAAACCCGAATTTAGGCACAACGATCCCAACAATGTCTGATGCGGAGTTTGAAGCCTTTAAGCAATACCTGAAAAAAGAGAAGTTCGAGTTTGATACCGAGACTGAAAAGTCCCTGAAAGCGACCCTTGAGGTAGCCAAAAAAGAAAAAGTGGATGAAAGTATTGCCGCCGAATACCAGCAGCTTTTAACTGCCCTGCAAAAAAGCGAGGAAAAAGAGCTAATTGCCCACAAAGCGGAGATAAAACAACTGCTGCTCGATGAGCTTATCAAACGTTACCAGTACAAAGAAGGGCTGTATAAATACTACACCACCAGCAATCCTGAAATACAGAAAGCTGCTGCGATGCTGAACAACCCAACACAATACAATAAGATACTTTTAAAATAAATCATAATCCCGGCACTGTCGGGATTTTTTGTTATGAACGAAACCCTCTCCCCTATCCTGCAGCCGGAACATTTATCGGCATTGGCTAAAAATAAAACAATTGTCCTCATAGATGCCGGCCCATCGCGGGAACGTTATGAAAATGAGCATTTGAATGGCGCGCTATACGTTGACCTCAACACCGATCTTGCCGCTGTACCACAGGACGCAGCGCACGGCGGAAGGCATCCCCTGCCTACCCCGGAGCAATTTGGTAAAGTGCTGAGACGTCTTGGTATATCGGCGGAAAGCCATGTAATTGTTTATGATGATAAAAACGGGTCGAATGCGGCAGCGCGTTTTTGGTGGATGCTCCGTGCAGCCGGGCATCCTAAAGTGCAGGTGCTTAATGGCGGAATGCAGGCTGCCGTAAAAACGGGTTTTCCTGTGAGCAATAAAATCCCTGTTGCTGAACTTGTCGAAAATTACAACTTCAGCCATTGGGGATTGCGAACTGCTGATATGACAGAAGTCGAACGATCAGCTGCGGACAGCCATCATTTAGTTATAGATGTTCGGGATAAAGAGCGGTTTGACGGCATAACTGAACCCATAGACCTTGTTGCGGGCCATATCCCGGGGGCGGTTAACATCCCTTTTATCACCAATCTTGACAGTAACGGGCTATTTCTCCCGCCGGACATCCTCAAAGAAAAATATACCGAAGCGCTTGGAAACATAAGCCCGGAAAATGTAACCGTACACTGCGGGTCGGGAGTAACCGCCTGCCATACACTGCTTGCCATGGATTATGCAGGGCTACAAATCGCAAAATTATATGTTGGCTCGTGGAGCGAGTGGTCGCGAAATGATAAAATGACCGGGCGTGGTATTATGTAATTTTTCCCGGCATTTATATCTTACTACAGCTGAAGCTAAATATAACGCCTTCAAAAACGCTGTTTTATAAAAAACATATACCTTTGTCGTTTAATTCATTCTATCGTGAGCAACAGTCACAAACACATTAACAAGGTAACGTTAGGCGGACTCATTGTTACTTTGGGGATTATTTACGGGGATATCGGTACTTCACCTCTCTATGTAATGAAGGCCATAATGGGAAATTTTCCTATTCAGGAAGACGTTGTACTGGGCTCGCTGTCCTGTATATTCTGGACGCTAACATTACAAACCACGATAAAATATGTCTATCTCACACTTAAGGCCGATAATAAAGGCGAAGGTGGTATTTTCTCACTCTATACGCTTGTAAAGAGGCTTAAGAAAAAAGGACTTATAGTACCTGCAATAATTGGCGGTAGCGCCTTGCTTGCCGATGGTATAATTACTCCTCCAATCTCTGTATCTTCGGCAATAGAGGGACTTAAGATATATAAACCCGATTTAGATACTGTGCCTATAGTAATAGGTATCTTATTTGCCCTGTTTTTTATCCAGCGTTTCGGCACAAAATTTATAGGTAAGTTCTTCGGCCCTATGATGCTACTATGGTTTGGTATGCTGGGCGTATTGGGTATACTCCCGCTGATGTCAAATATTGGCGTCCTGAAAGCGCTTAATCCTTATTACGCCATTCACTTATTAAGCATCCACCACGAAGGATTTTATGTATTGGGCTTTGTATTCCTTTGTACTACAGGGGCAGAAGCTCTTTACAGCGATATGGGGCACTGCGGCAGGGATAATATCCGTGTAAGCTGGGGTTTTGTAAAGATAATGCTCGTGCTTAATTATTTTGGGCAGGGTGCCTACCTTATAGCTCATTCCGGTCAGACGCTTGTCACACTAAGCGGTGATGCCGAAAATCCGGGCAACCCGTTCTATCTCTTAATGCCTGAATGGTTCCTGCCTTTTGGAATTGCTATAGCAACATCGGCTGCAGTTATTGCCTCCCAGGCATTGATCAGCGGCTCCTTTACTCTTATAAGCGAAGCAATGAGGCTCAATTTCTGGCCTAAGGTGTCTGTAAAATTCCCAACCGAATTAAAGGGCCAGCTTTATATACCTTCCATTAACTGGCTGCTTTTTATAGGTTGTGTTTTTATAGTGCTGCATTTTAGGGAATCGGGCAATATGGAGGCTGCTTACGGCCTTGCTATTGTGCTTTGTATGCTAATGACTACAACGCTGTTGGGATATTATATGGTAATGAAGCGGTATAACTCCATTCTTATTATAGCTATTATAGCTGTTTATTTTACAATTGAAATTTCTTTCCTTATCGCCAATATGAGCAAGTTCCATCATGGGGGCTATGTATCACTGGCAATTGCGGGATTATTGGCCATTATAATGTCGGTATGGTACACAGCCAAAAAGATCAGGAGCGAATATACTGAGTTTACCAAGATCGCAAGTTATAAGCAGGTGTTGTCAGAACTTAGCAATGATGAGTCGATCCCCAAATATGCTACGCACCTGGTGTATATGACCAATGCTAACCTTGGCGACGAAATCGAATCAAAAATCATTTATTCCATTTTGCAGAAAAGGCCTAAACGGGCTGATATATACTGGTTCGTTCACGTAAATGTCGTTGATGAGCCGTATAAAATGGAGTACCGTGTGCGCGAAATTATGAAAGATGACGTTATAAGGGTAGACTTTTATCTTGGTTTCCGTGTAGCGCCGAGGATCAACCTGATGTTTAAGCAGGTAGTACGCGATATGGTGCAGCGCGGCGAGGTAGATATCACAAGCCGTTATGAATCGTTGAACCGTAATAATGTGATTGGTGACTTTAAATTTGTCCTTATAGAGAAATTCCTGTCGTATGACAATGAACTGCCGTGGTATGAAAGGATCGTACTTGATATCTATTTCATACTGAAAAAAGTCAGCCTTTCCGAGGGCAGGGCATTTGGCCTGGACAGCAGCTCGGTAAAAGTAGAGAAGTTCCCTATAGTGATCCACCCGCCGGAAGATATGGTACTGGCCAGGATAGACGAAAACAACACCACGCAGCCCCAGAACTAACCAATGAAAAAGATTTTTCTTATCGCAGTATTTTTCCTTTTCCAGGCAGCATTTTCGCAGGAGGAGACACTATATTCCGTTTATTTCGAAGTCAATAAATATAACCTTGACGATAAGCAGGGCAATAATGTTGTTGCTTTCATTAAGGCAATTGATACTGCACGTATCGAAACCATACAAATATTCGGGTACTGCGACGACCGCGGCAAAGATGAGTACAATTACAAGCTATCCACTAAGCGTGCCAATACTATCAGGGATACATTATTAGGCCGTGGCATAAGGAACAAGATTATCGTTACCATAGAAGGAAAAGGCAGGATAATGCTTGAGGAAGATATAGACAATGTAAGCGAGGCCCGGTCCAAGAACCGCCGTGTAGACGTGGTGGTAAACTTCAGGCCTGTCCCGCCGCCAAAACTGGAGCCGGGTTTTTACAATACGCTTAAAAAAGACCTTATCGTAGGCGATCATATCTATCTCGAAAACATACTGTTTGAGCGGGGCAGCAGCAAGCTGACCGCAAAATCAAGGACAGAGCTGGAGAAGGTAGCGAGGCTGTTACAGAAGTATAAAAACCTGAACTTTGAGATACAGGGGCACATTTGCTGTACGCCTTCTTTCCAAAAGGAGGCGATAGACAAGGATACCCGTAAACGTGAGTTGTCAAGCAACAGGGCGCTTACAGTATATAAATTTTTGATTTCAAAAAATATCAGCAAAAACCGTATGACCTACAAAGGGTACGGGAATACAAAATCCCTCGGAAAAGGCACGGAATATGACAGGCGTGTTGAGTTGGTTATTACGAAGATTTAATTTCAGATTTCAGAGGGTAGATTTGCTTCGCCAGTTCGGGCATTGCCCTCGGGTCAGATTGAGCTACACTCCTAATCTAAATCACTGCGCATAAAAATCAGAAAGTAATCTTACAAAAAATCGTGGAACATATTATACCGTAGTCGGGATGCGATATCAATAAGCGTTTGATTTGCTACCCGCCCACATTGACCTGCAAGAGTGAAGCTAAATCTGACCCGAGGGCAATGCCCGAACTGGCGAAGCAAATCTACCCTCTGAAATCTGAAATTTCCGCATGCATCCGGATATGCGGGATATCATCCTCCAGATATTGCTCTCCGTCCTGCACAAACCCATGCCCTTCATAAAACTTTTTCAGGTAAAGCTGTGCTGATATTGTGATGTTGGCCGTTTGGTAATACTCTTTTATTCCCTCAATAGACGCTTTCATCAGGTCATGGCCCCATTTTCGGTCACGGTATTGAGGGCTGATAACTACCCTGCCTATGGAGGCATTATCAAAATAATAGCCGGGTGCAAAAAGGCGTGTATAGGCAATAATTTTATTATCATATGTACCTAACAGGTGCAGCGCCTTTTCATCTTTACCGTCAATGTCCTGGTAAACGCAGTTTTGCTCCACTACAAACACTTCGCTGCGCAATTGCAGCAGTTGGTATAGCTCATGTAACGAAAGTTCGTTAAATCGCTTTATTTTGAATTCGGGGGTCATAAGAATTTTATAGACTTGATTATGGCTTCCAGTTCCATGATAAGATCTCTTTTAGGCGAAGAGGGGCTATAAATAAAACCTTCGACAATGAGGTAGCAATTGTGCTTGTCGTCCCTGATAGCATAGTTCAGGAATGGCCCGTTCATAAAATCGCCTTTCATTTCCCAGTTGCCGCGCGTCTCAAATGCGCTTTTATTATTAAAGCCGGTCATGAAAAAAGAAGGCGAGTAGGCTTCCTCTGTTACCATATAGGTTCCGGCCTCGGTGCCATGGATGTAAAGGCTGCCGATAGAATCACGCATCCTGATGATATTATTGAGGATATCCTTGTTCTTCTCAATCACATTGTCAGTAACGGAATACAGTAAAATATTGGTATTTCCGCTCGGGATGTCTTTCTTGAGCCACAAGAATCCATCACTTTTCACTGGCAGGCTATAGGATTTCGGGACTTTGATAGAAATACCGTAACGCGACGCAAAGCCTTTTTCAGTCAAAAGCCCTGATTTTTCATTGCGCTTTTGGTTCTCCGATATCTCGGTATTCTTTATGGTGCTTATGATCTCTTCGGAATGCATATCAATAAGCGCAACCAGGTCGTCAATGGTTTTGCCGGTTATGGTAAATACATTTTGTGGGGTACACTTGCTGTCCTGCTTGAATTTAAAATCCATTTTACCGGATTTCTCGACAACGATAATATTCCTGCGCCTTGTAAGGTCGCCTTCGAAGGATGCGCCGTTATACTGGCTAAGAGTAAAAAGGGGCTCTTCCTGGCTAAGGCCATCAATAGGCGCGGCAAGCCTTTTGCGCAGGCTGTCGCCTACTTCGCCGTTCCAGAGCACATCGCTTATAACAATTGATATTTCATTGATATTGCCTGCAGAAGCGTTAGTATCCTTATCGCTTTTGCAGGCAATACAGCAGAGAATAAAAACAAAACAAAGCAATTGTTTCATTTTTTCCATGAGCAGTTGTTTAAATTTAGTTTACCTCAACTACCTTGAGCTTCATGCCCGGCTGGATGCTCTCGCCTTGTATCTTGTTCCAGTTCTTAAGGTTTTCTACCGTAACACCCGGGTGCTTTTTGGCAATGCTGAATAAAGAGTCGCCTTTTTGCACAATGTACATGCGCTGGTCTTCATAACTGTTATCCCTTATCCTTTTTGCAGGCTCTTTTACAGCAACTGCGGTTTTTGTTTCAACAGCAACTTCTTCAGCAGTGTTTTCTTCCGTCGTAGCCGAAGCCACAGCAGTTTTAGTATCTGCAGGGGTTTCTTTAACTACTTTGGCAGCAATGGCTTCATCTTTCACCGGAACGCTTACGATAACCGTTTTCTGTATCTTCAGCTTTTGCCCGGCCATGATGTTATTGCCTTTTATTTTATTCCACTTTTTAAGCTCACCAACCGAAACACCATACTTATCAGCAATACCGCCAAGGTTATCGCCACGTTTTACAACGTATGATTTTATAGACGTTGAAGTTGTTTTCTTCTTCTTATATGATGGCCTGACAGAATCATTCGATGCAATTGTGGTTTCCGGCTTGTTCAGGAAAAACGGCTTTTCGCGAAGGCTTTCCTCATGGTCAATATAAGCATACATCGAGCTTTCGTTAGAGGCAAACATTCCTGCCTTGTCTTTCGGAAGCCTTATAAAATGCGGTTTCTCTGTAGTATAAGGAACAATATCCAGCTTGTAGATAGGGTTCAGGAATTGCAGCTGCGTTACCGGCACATCAAGCAATTGCGACAACTGCCTGAACGACATCTGGCGCTTTACCATAATGGTATCGGTCTCAAAATAAGTAAGCGGCGCTCTTTTAGCCTTGATGCCGTGCTCTTTTGCATATTCGTAAATGTACATTGTAGCAAGAAAAGTAGGCACATAAGCCTGTGTTTCCTTAGGCAGGTTTTTCCTGATGTTCCAGTAATTGTGGTAGGTGCCGGAGCGGCGTATCGCTTTGGTAACATTGCCCGGCCCCGCATTGTAAGATGCAAGCACAAGGTCCCAGTCGCCGAAGATATTGTAAAGGCTCGACAGGTACTGGCATGCAGCTTCGGTAGCTTTCAATGGGTCGCTCCTTTCGTCAACATACGAGTTCACTTCAAGGTTATATTGCTTGCCGGTAGGGTACATAAACTGCCAAAGGCCTGTTGCCCCTACCCTTGATTTTGCTCTTGGGTTAAGCGCCGACTCGATAACAGCAAGGTATTTAATTTCGATAGGCACATTGTACTTGGCAAGGCGCTCCTCGAACATGGGGAAGTAAAATTCCGAGATGGCCATAAGGCGCTCATACGAACGCGGCCTGTTCTTCAGGTAGGATTTTATGATGTTCTCAAGGCCTTTGCTGTACTCGATATTAAAGGGCGACTTAGCATCAAGCGTGGCAAGCCTTTTCTTTAAAAGATCGGTAGAAAGGTCATAATCTACCTCAACATCAGGGTTGATGTTCTTAAGGTCTTCCTGCATGTTCTCGAACAGATCCGTACTGGAGAGCTCTTTCAGCCAAAGGCTGTCGATGCAGGCCATTTCCTCGTGGTGGGCAAAGGTAGATTTTATGGAATCTAAATAGGATAATTTTTTTTCAGTCTTAAAAGTGATGCCTGCATCGGCGATTTCCTGGGCAAAACCCGCAGCGGAAAACAGTGCGAAAACAAATGGCAATGCTCTTTTTTTAATCATAATTTACTTTTTTAACCGGTTAAATTACAATGCATTATAAATAACCATTGAACTATATAACCTGAAATATTGGATTCTATTGCATATTTTAACACACTAACCCTGAATGGCAGCAATGCCTGGCAGTGTTTTTCCTTCAAGCATTTCCAGCATGGCGCCGCCGCCTGTGGAAACGTAGCTCATCTTTGACTCAAGGCCAAATTGCTTCACCGCAGCAACCGAATCGCCGCCGCCTACAAGCGAGAATGCGCCGTTTTCTGTAGCCTCTGCTATAAAATTGCCCAGCTCGATAGTGCCGTTGGCAAAGTTTTCCATCTCGAATACTCCAAGGGGCCCGTTCCATAAAATGGTTTTGGACTCCAGTATTACTTTTTTAAAATTCTCCAGCGACTTCGGCCCGGCATCAAGCCCCTGCCATCCGTCCGGAATTTTATCTACGTCCACCACCTGCGTATTGGCATCGTTCTTAAAGCCATCGGCAGCAATAACATCTACCGGAAGGTGTATCTGTACATTTTTCTCTTTCGCTTTTTTCAAGATCTCAAGGGCAAGTTCCTGCTTGTCATCTTCGCAGATGGAGTCGCCAATCTTGCCGCCCTGCGCCTTGATGAAGGTAAAGGTCATCCCCCCGCCTATGATCAGGTGGTCTACCTTGTCAAGGATATTCTCTATAACCGTGATCTTAGACGATACTTTCGACCCTCCAAGTACTGCTGTTACCGGTTTTTCGCTATTTTTCAATACTTTGTCAAGGCTTTCGATCTCTTTGGCAAGAAGTGCGCCAAAGGTTTTATTTTCTGGGAAATAATTTGCTATTATCGTTGTAGAAGCGTGCGCACGGTGGGCGGTACCAAAGGCATCGTTCACGTAGACATCGCCAAGGCCGGCCAGTTTTTTGGCAAAGCCTTCATCACCGGCTTCCTCCTCTTTGTAAAAACGAAGGTTCTCAAGCAAAAGCACTTCACCCGGTTTTAGGTCCTTAGCAGCCTGCTCTGCTTTTTCGCCGATGCAGTCGTCCACAAATTTTACGTTCACACCTAAAACTTCAGAAGCTTTGGCAACAATATGCTTAAGGGAATATTTGTCTTCTTTTCCTTTCGGCCTTCCAAGGTGCGACATCAGTATCACGCTGCCCCCGTCTTTTATAATTTTATCGATAGTCGGCTTTGCGGCTTCGATCCTGGTGTCATCGGTAACGTTGAAATTTTCGTCAAGCGGGACATTGAAATCTACCCTTATTAGTGCCTTTTTATCTTTAAAATTAATATCTCCGAGCGTTTTCATTGAATGTGTTTTTTAGCGTGTATTCGTTTTGTGGAAAGGCAAATATAGGATTTTCTGTTAATAAATAGCCAAAAAAATGTTCACAAAGATTTGTACCAACTTAGTAATGCAATGATTTGTAGATGTTTAACGGGGTGTTAATTAACATGAAACGGAAGTATTTTGTAATGAAATACCTGATTTAGTATGAGAAGGCACTTATAGATATATGATCCTTTGAATACTTGTATTCTTCAAACTTCACTAACTATATTTTCATAAATTTGCCTGTACTATACTTCAATGGATAAAAGACTCAAATATTCTATAATTGCCGCTGTACTATTAAGCGTTACTTTTGGTACCTATGCATTTTTTCAGAGTGGAATACCCGGAATTGGATGGTTCATAGGGGTATTATTCATTATCTTTTCCTGGCCTTTATCTTATTTTCGGCTATTTAATAATGTTAAAACTAGCAAATTCAACTATAACTTTGAGGACAGTAAAGAAGTGATTTATACTACTGTTGTAAATTATTATGATGAAATATATTATAGCTCAAGCCTTTTTTCAAACAGGAAAACTACCACTTCAATGGGTGGCCAACTATACTTACTTAATGACCGCCTTGTGTTCCAGACCAATTCGCTCAATCATTTTGCAAGGCGTGAGGTAATAATTTTCATTACAGATGTTTATTGCGTTTCTATAGACTTCGATTGCACATTCGGGAAATCATTCGCTGTAGAAACCGATACAAACAAATATGGCTTTTATTCCGGTGAAAGGGATGAATGGAAGACACAGATACTCCGGCGAAAGGCTGCTCTAATCTAAAAACAAGTTACGCCCCTTCAGGGCTTGGCCTGCCTTGTTATTGCGATCACGGGGCGACGCCCCGGGCTGTAAAGTATAACTCCTTCGGAGTTGCCATACGTTGGACACACGGCAACTCAATAACAAGCCATTTCATCTCCCGGAGACTTTGAAACTTTGCTGCTCTGCAACTTTGAAACTTTACAACCTTGAAACTCTAAAACTATTTTCCCCTATATTTGCCCTATGCTTTTTTCAGAGATCATCGGCCAGGGCCACATCAAAAGCCATTTGACCAAAAGCGCGTCGCAGGGCCGTATTCCCCATGCACAGCTATTCATCGGGCCGGAAGGTTCGGGTACTTTGCCTATGGCGATCTCCTATGCGCAGTACATCCTTTGTGCCAATGAAGCGGGAGAGAACAATGGCGGCAACGCTGCCTGCAACCTGAAATTCGAGAACTTTTCGCACCCCGACCTGCATTTTGTTTTTCCGGTAGCCAGCAACAGCGAGGTGAAAAGCCACCCTGTGAGCGCCAACTTCCTGAAGCCATGGCGTGAATTTATAAATGAAACGCCCTACGGCAGCCTTTTCGACTGGTACAAGAAGATCGACATACAAAACAAGCAGGGCCAGATAGGCGTTGATGAAGCAACCGAGATCATGAGGGCGCTTTCGCTAAAAGCCTATGAGGGCGGTTATAAAGTGATGATCATCTGGATGGCCGATAAAATGAATACTGCCACCGCCAACAAACTGCTGAAACTGCTGGAAGAGCCGCCGCAAAAAACGGTATTCCTCCTAATTGCCGAAAGCGAGGATGACCTGTTGCAGACCATACTATCACGCTGCCAGATCCTGCAATTCGGGCCGTTGAGCGAAAATGCGATATCCAATAATCTGGCTAACAAACTAAGCATTCCGCAGAATTCCGCTACAAAAATAGCCCACCAGGCACAGGGAAATTATAATAAAGCCCTACATTTGCTCCACAAGACCGATGATGCAATGCCGTTTGAAGAATGGTTCGTGCAGTGGGTCCGCGCCGCATTCCGTGCTAAAGGAAACGCCGCCGCCATACAGGACCTGATAGCATGGAGCGAGAGTATAGCCGGTATAGGCCGAGAGGCGCAAAAGCAGTTTTTGCACTTTTGCATCGATATGTTCCGCCAGGCACTTATGCTCAATTACAACGCCAGGGAACTGGTTTTCATGGAGCCTACGGTAGAGAAATTTAAGCTTGAGAATTTTGCCCCCTTCGTGAACGGCAACAATATCAATGATATTTTTAAGGAGCTGAGCGATGCGCTGTACCACATAGAGCGCAACGGGAATGCCAAGATCATACTAACCGACCTTTCGATAAAACTGACCCGTTTAATCCATAAAAAATAAATTATGATACCACAGCCTGCCATCATTATCATACTTGCTTTCCTTGCGATAACTTTTATTCAATCCGGCTACGACAAAGTGACCGACTGGAAAGGCAACCTGGAATGGCTGAAAGGCCATTTCTCGAAAACGGTTATAAAGAATATGGTACCACAATCACTAATGCTCATTTTGGTACTCGAAGTTATTTCCGGGGCATTTGCGGTAATCGGTATTATTGAGATATTGGTGAACGAAGGCAGCGAGTTCCCTATGCTTGCGGGGATATTATCAGCTATAACCTTGCTTTTCCTGCTTTTGGGACAGCGCATGGCAAAGGATTATGACGGTGCGCGCACTATCGTAATTTATTTTATCCCTACAGTGCTTCTTCTGCATTGGCTGCATACGGCTTAAAGCCAGCCAAATTCAAAGGTGAAACCATCTTTATAAATTTATTTGGCCTTTTTGCCATCATTTATGAATTTATAATGAAATGTTTAAATGCACATTAAATAACTTTATACTGTTGCATTAATCATGCTTTCAGATAAAATGGAAACACCAAAAAAACGAATTGCCATACTTGGCGGCGGCCCGGCAGGGTTATTCATGTACAAGCGGCTGACAGAAGCCGGAGACACCAGCCTTGAAATTGAAATATTCGAACGCAAAAAACAGCTTGGCGCGGGTATGCCGTATAGCAGGGAAGGTTCATCAGAGGAACATATAACCAATGTTTCCGGCAATGAGATCCCGGATATAGTAATGCCTGTATCGGAATGGATCACGCTACAAAAACCGATTGCCCAGAGCTTTCACATCACTCCACAGAATTTTAATGATTACAAAGTCCTTCCAAGGCTGTTGTTTGGGAAATACCTTGAAGACCAGTTTAAGCTTTTGCTCAAACACGCTTCTGATGCAGGGATAAGTACAACAGTACACCTTGGCGCAGAAGTAGTTGATATTGAAGATCATCCCGATGAAAAAAAGGTTACCGTTAAACTAAAAGATGGCACTTCTTTTGATTTTGACCGGGTTATAATCTCCACCGGGCACAACTGGCCGAAAAAAAAGGAAGGAACGATAAAAAATTATTACGATAGCCCTTACCCGCCTTCAAAGCTTGAAGCGTTGGTAAACATACCAGTTGCGGTGCGCGGTTCATCGCTTACGGCTGTTGATGCTATACGCACACTCGCAAGAAACAACGGTTCCTTTGCGGACAGCGATAATGGCATACCACATTATATCCCGAATCCGGGCACCGGAGATTTCAGGATGGTGATGCATTCCCGAAGCGGCCTGCTCCCGGCGGTTCGATTCCACCTTGAAGACTCCCACCTTAAGAACGATACTCTCCTGACTGACGAAGAGATAACCGCACACCGCGCCGGTAACGACGGCTTCCTGTCGCTTGATTACCTTTTCGAAAAAGATTTCAAGGACCAGTTCCGCGAAAAGGACCCGGCTTTTTATGAACGCATCCGCAACATGGATATCAGGGAATTTGTCGATGCCATGATGGAGTTGCGCGAACGGCTTGACCCGTTTGTATTATTAAAAGCAGAATATGCTGAGGCTGAGAAATCTATAAAAAGAATGGAATCGGTGTATTGGAAAGAAATGCTTGCGGTGCTAAGTTTCGCTATGAACTATCCTGCAAAATACTTTTCTGCCGAAGACATGCTAACGTTGAAAGAAACGCTTTCACCACTGATATCGATAGTGATTGCATTTATCCCGCAGACTTCCTGCCGGGAACTGCTTGCCCTGCACAATGCGGGAAAACTCGAAATTGTACCTGTAGGGGGCGACAGCAGCGTTGAAGCGCTTGACGAAGGGGGTATCATCTACCATTACACCGACGAGGAAGGCAAAGAAGTGGCAGTTCCCTACCCTGCTTTTGTAGATTCTATAGGCCAGCCGCACCTGATGTATGACGATTTTCCGTTTCAATCCTTAATCAAAAGTAAAACAATAGCCCCCGCGCGTCTGCGTTTCCAGAATGAAAAGGAAGGAAAAAAAGCTTTCGAAAAAGGCGATGGCAGTGTGGAAAAGGATAGCGATGGCAGCTATTTTTTGAAAGTCCCCGGCATTGGCATTAACGATGATTTCCAGGTATTAGACCAGTATGGCGCCTATAACGAACGCATTTATATCATGGCGGTGCCTTACATCGGCGGATTCAACCCGGACTATTCGGGCCTTGATTTTTGTGAAGCCGCCTCCGAAAAGATAGCCGCCAGCCTCGCACGGTCAATGGGGATAAATGTTTCGTAGTACTGATCCTTTCCCTGTTATCATTGTAACAGTCAGGACGTTCAAAAGTTTCATTCCGAAGGAATGCAATGAAGTTAAGAATCTTAGGCCTTTGACAATTAATAGATTCTTCCTTTGTCAGAATTACAGCGCCTGATAACCGCAACTGACACATTCTATTGTATTGGCTTATAAAACAATATTATCCGAATCGAAAGGCTACTACAATCGGCATTAATGTTATAAAATATGCACTTCACAAAAGTTATATTTAAAATACTGAATATCAGAATACAACTTCCGGCCTTTTTTATTCCAGTGTTGCCCGGAATAACCTGAGCTCGCCCCAGGTGAAGGCATCGCCAAGTTTTTCTTTTAATTCGCCCAGCGCTTCGCCTTCGAAGCCCTTAAAAGCTTCTGCAAGAGCCTCAATTTTCTCTTTTGGAAGAACATCCCCTATCTCAACTTTTCCAACCTCGATAAGCTTTGCCAAATGGCTCTGGATGGTGGTTTCGGTTAGTTTTCGCGCCGTTGCAATATCTGCAATAGAATTTTTTTGCTGCCAAAGCTCAAAAGTCTCTTCGAGCGTACTCTTTTTCGGCTCCCCGGTTTTTTTCTTTTTAGGGGCATAGCGTTCCCTCACATAAAGGTCTTCTTCCTCCTCATCCATAAGCGAGGCAGGGTTATTGCGCTGCGCTGCGCGTATAGCCTCAAGCTTTTTAGCCTTGTACGATTGTATTTCGGGTGAAATCAGGTTTTCGCGGCTTACTTCTTCCCCTGCCAATACAATATCCATAAGCAGCTTTGCCTTCATCAGCCTTATGGCCGCGGCTGTCTGCATTTCTTCAAGTTCTGCCAGTTCTTCATAAAATCCTTTTGCTTTGCGCTGGCGTTTTATTTCTTCCATGGTTTCCAAAATGCCCTGCGCCATTCTGTCCATAGTTGGGAAAAAGTAATTGGCCGCAGCTGTAACCCTTTCGCTTATAAAAGCCATATCAATCGGCTGCTGGCTGAACAGCTTTTGTAGCTGGCTTATGAATTTACCCGAAGCATCGAGAACGCCGTATATCGCATTTTCCTGTCGGTTGGCCCATTCGCGGTAGCCCGATTTCAATGCTTTTGGCCCTTCCTGAAGATAGCTCATCTTGTGTTTTTGCCATTCGGTCGCCAAATCGCCCCACATAAAGCTGCTTATCAGGTAATTATAAATAAAATTTTGGGTTTCGCGTTTAAGTGAGTCTTCCAGGTGTGCCTCCTCTGCCCTGCCAGAAGCATAATCCATCACATCGGCATCGCTCGAAATGCCATTCATACGCATCGGGGTAAGCAAAATAAGCCCCTCTAACGAACGCAAACGGGAAAGGGCAACATAGGCCTGACCCGGCATGAAAACCTGCGATACGTCGAGCACAGCTTTGTCAAATGTCAGTCCCTGGCTTTTGTGTACGGTTATGGCCCACGCCAAACGCAGCGGGTAGTGAACAAACGTCCCCATTACCTCTTCTTTTATTTCTTTCGAAAGCTCGTCCACGTAGTAGCGCACGTTTTTCCATTCGTATTTATCGGCTTCTATGGTAACGTTCTCTTCCGGGAAATGTACGAGTATTTCATCTTCGGAAAGCGATTTGACAATACCTATCTTTCCGTTGTAATACCTTTTTTCAGGCGAGAGGTCATTTTTGATGAACATTACCTGGGCGCCGATTTTGAGCCTTAGCTCCTGTTCTACCGGATATATTTTGTCGGGAAAATCGTCTACAATTTCTGGCTGATAGCTAAACTGTTTACCGTCAAGCTCTTCCAAAGACGTTGCATTCATCGCATCTGCCTTGGCATTATGGGTGGTAAGCGTGATATAGCCGGTATTCTTTTTCAGGTCGAAAGCGGGGTTTACAAACCCATTGAGTATGGCAAGATCCTTTTGTGTTATAACATTGTTCCTAAGATTATTAAGTACCTCTATAAATGTGGTATCTGTCTGGCGGTATATCTTATCAAGCTCAATATACAGTGGCGGATTTTGCTGTATTACATGCGAATGGAAAAAGAATTTCCCTTTATAGTATTTTTTCAACACATCCCACTCTTCATTTTTTACTACCGGGGGCAATTGCAATAAATCGCCTATAAAAAGCACCTGCACGCCTCCAAATGGCACCTGCTTCCTTCGAGTCGTGCGCAGCATATAATCAATGGCATCCAAAAGATCGGCGCGGAGCATACTCACTTCATCAATCACCAGCAATTCCAGGTTTTGGAGGACTGCCTGCTTATCGGCACGCATCCTAAAGTGGCGGCGAAGGCTGTCTTTGGTCTCAAACTTTACCGTATCAGAAAACTGGAAAGGAAGGTTGTGTTCCGGTATAAATCCTGCAAACGGCAACTGGAACATAGAATGTATTGTGACTCCCCCGGCATTTAGTGCAGCAATTCCTGTTGGCGCGACCACAACAACATTCTTGTGGGTAGTACGGATAATTTCACGAAGCAGCGTGGTTTTGCCTGTCCCTGCTTTTCCGGTGAGGAATACCGATCTGTTCGTTTGGTTTATAAAACGTAAGGTATAAGAAGCGGCGGTAGATAAAGTTTCCATTTGGCGTATATTAATTTGCCGAAAATACGGATTTTTAGCGAGTTATATGAAAAAAATCTTATGCTTGTTACAAGACTATTATTAAATATGTTTCCCGTGGAACATTAATAAAAAATGCCCCCTGTTGGGAGCATTTTTCATTTAAAAAGAAAGCTTATTTTTTGTTTTCTTCTTTTGCTGTATTTGAAGCAGAATCTTCTGTTTTAGATCCTCCTTTGTAAGTATCATTCAGTTCTTTAAGTATTTTATCTGTAATATTATAGCCTTCTTTAGCATATAATATCGAAGATATATCGGCTGTGGCATAGATATAGTCGTAACCATTCTTTTTGCCGTAATCTTTTATAAACCTTTTCATTTTGCTGGTAACACTATCGTTTTTTGGACGGAATTCATCCTGAAGCTGGCGGGTCATAGCCTGTTGCATCATGCCAAGCTCCTGCTCTCTTTTTTGAAGCTCCTGCCCTTTTAGTTGTGCCCATTGTGGTCCTTTGGCTTTAGCCTCATTTTCAAAGCTTGCTGCTTCCAGCTTAAATTGTTGTACCCTTGCATCAAGGTCCCTTCCCATTTCTTCCATCTTAACTTTACTCTGGCTTTCGAGATCTTTAAATTCCTGTAGCGAATCTGAAAGAATTTGGATGTTTACATAGGCAGTTTTAAATTCAGATGTCTTAGCCGCCTGAGTTTCTTTGTTGCATGAAAACAATGTTAAAGCAAAACCGAGTATCAATAGTGATTTTTTCATTTCCTGATTTAGATTATTAAATTTCGGTAAAAGTAAGAATTAGTTCCAACCTACCAAAACCTGTTTTTTTATTACTTTTTAAATTATAGATTTTAATTATTCAATTCGTTTATGTTATAGGTTTTTTCTTTAAAAACCGACTTCAAATAAAGCGATTTAAGCGATTTTCTACTTTTTGACAGCTTAGGCCTTATTTAAACCTTTAAAACGGCAGGAAATTCGATGTAATTAATTTTTAGCGTTTTTCAGTACGTAAATATGCGATGAATACTCCATATTTTTCGCTGCTTTACGGTTTGACTTCCATCCTGTCAAGAATCCTTTCACGAAACTCATTTTACCAATTTTATATTTTTCAGACAGAAGGCTCACGTAAAAACTGTCAAATTTCATTGGCAGGATTTTTATTAATTCTACTCCCTGGCGTGCGAAAAGTTTTTCGATAGCAGTTTTAGAAAAATGCCACAAATGCCTTGGCACATCATAAGCCGCCCAAAATTCACCATAGTATTCCGCATCATAAGATTTAAAATTTGGTACAGCGATGAAAATTACTCCATCCGGTTGCAATATTCGTTTAAGTTCCGTTATCTGCAACTCCACATCCGGCACGTGTTCCAATACATGCCACATAGTTATCACATCGAAAGAATGATCTTTAATAATTGAAAGGCTATCCGCAAATGTTACGCCTTTTGCAATCGCAATCCCTTTTGCTTTGTCACTTGGCTCAATACCTGTAGTGTCCCAGCCATTCGTTTTCGCTACTGCCAAAAAATCACCGGTACCTGCCCCAATGTCCAACAACTTGCCTTTTTGGGATTGGAATCCTGTAATTAGCTTTATCTTGTCGCGCAATGCTTTCTGCTTTACAGTATGGTACAGCTTTTCGAACAAAGAGCGCTTTCCATCAGTATGGGAAATATAATCGTCACTTTCATAATAGCGGCCCAGGTTTTCATGTGATGGTTGTGGATGGGTTTTCAGGAGTTGCAGTTCTTCGTCTAAAAGCAATTCAAATTCTTCTCCCGACACAGAATGGTCTTTAACTTTGATATAAGTAGTAGCGTTACTAAAATCCATTAGCTTTTATTGTATTCGTCTTTTAATGCTTCAAGGTACTTTATTGTGATATTTTTATACAGCGAATTATCTGCAAGGCAATCTTCATTCGATTCACTGATCACCGACATTGCCAAGAACTTCGCTTTAGAGCCCACAATGTTGGCCTCCGTCTCTACATTTGAAACCATGAACTGAGAAATATCAAAATATTTCTCAAGTTCTGCATTTTCATACAGGAAAACTTTAAGACGGTATCCATCTACAGTTACCCAATAGGAAACATCCGTGTATGTGCCGAGATTATATTTGTATGCGACAAATTGTGCAAAAGGCATTTTCCTCTGATTGTTCTCAAAGATGAAAGCTATCAGCCCTTTTTCTTTTCCTAAAATCTCCTTGCCATTCTCCATCAATACATAGCTGTTTATTTCGACGGTATGCCTTGGGGTGATGCAGGAAGTTGACAGCATCAATATTAAAAGCACGAAAAGCCCTTTGCAAAAAAGGGTTTTTATAATTGGTTTCACGTGGAACATTTTCCTCATCGTCCCATGTGTATTAAAAGTACCGAGACATCACTAGGCGAAACACCACTGATGCGCGATGCCTGCGATATGGTAACGGGTTTGATTTTCTTCATCTTTTCTCTCGCTTCATACGAAAGCGACTTTATTTTATCGTAATCGAAATTCTCCGGTATTTTTACATCCTCCAGCCTATTGAGCTTGTCGGCATTATTCTTTTCTTTTTCTATGTATCCCGAATATTTAACCTGTATCTCCACCTGCTCTATCACTTCCCTGTCGAGGTTGTGCTCGGCAACATACTGACTAACTTTTTCGAATTTAAGGATGTCCTCCAAATCAATTTGCGGACGGGAGAATACCTTAAACATTTTATCGGCCTGTACAATTGGCGATGATTCCTTGGCTTCCAATATCGGATTGGCCTCCGCAACAGTCACACTTGTTTCTTTAAAGAAATTCACGAAAGCCTCACTTTGATCGCGCTTCTTCTCCATTCTACGCAATCTATCTTCTTTAGCAAGGCCAATCTCATACGAAAGCGGGGTAAGCCTGAAATCAGCGTTATCCTGACGTAGTAACGTCCTGTACTCAGCGCGCGAAGTAAACATACGGTATGGTTCTTCGGTGCCTTTTGTAATAAGGTCGTCTATCAGTACCCCAATATAAGCTTCGTTCCTTTTCAGGATGAATGGGTCTTTATCGTGCACTTTCAGGTGAGCATTAATTCCTGCCATTAGCCCTTGCGAAGCGGCTTCCTCATAACCTGTAGTGCCATTTATCTGGCCTGCGAAATACAACCCTTCCACCAGTTTAGTCTCAAGCGTATGCTTCAACTGTGTTGGCGGGAAGTAATCGTATTCTATTGCATATCCGGGACGGAAGAACTTCACTTTCTCAAAACCTTCTACCGAACGCAGCGCTTTAAACTGCACATCTTCTGGCAGCGATGTCGAGAAGCCATTTACATATACCTCAACCGTGTCCCATCCTTCCGGCTCTACAAAAAGCTGGTGGCGGTCTTTATCAGCAAAACGGTTTATCTTATCTTCTATCGATGGGCAGTATCGTGGCCCAAGGCTTTTGATGCGCCCGTTGAACATTGGCGAGCGGTCAAAACCTTCTTTCAATATGTCATGTACAGCCTGCGACGTGTACGTCATCCAGCATGAGCGTTGTTCTTTTAGCGGCTGTGTAATGTCCATATACGAGAACTTATCCGGGTTCTCATCGCCAGGCTGTTCTATCATTTTCGAATAATCCAGTGAGCGGCCATCCACACGTGGCGGCGTACCTGTTTTCATCCTTCCGGAGGTAAAACCGGCACGAACGAGATCCTCAGTAATGCCGTAAGCAGCGCTTTCTCCTGCCCTGCCGCCACCGAATTGTTTCTCCCCAATATGGATCAATCCATTCAGGAACGTACCATTGGTAAGCACCACTGCTTTTGACTTAATCTCTATTCCCAGGGATGTTCTTATGCCCACTATCTTTCCGTCTTCGATAAGTACACTGGACACCATTTCCTGGTAAAAATCCAGGTTTGGGGTACGCTCCAGCATCAGCCTCCACTCTTCCGCAAAGCGCATCCTGTCACTCTGCACACGCGGGCTCCACATAGCAGGCCCTTTCGATTTGTTGAGCATCCTGAACTGTATGGCGGTCTTGTCGGAAACAATCCCAGAGTAACCGCCCAGCGCATCGATTTCGCGTACGATCTGCCCTTTGGCAATGCCCCCCATAGCGGGATTGCACGACATTTGCGCGATATTTTGCAGGCTCATTGTAACCAGCAAGGTCTTCGACCCCATATTAGCAGCAGCGGCCGCAGCTTCGCTTCCGGCGTGCCCGGCACCCACTACTATCACATCATACACCTCGTTAAACATTTTATTTTCCTTCCTGCTGTTCCACGTGGAACAAACAATTTTGTATTGATTATTTTTTATCTTCCATTAACATAAACAAATGTTCCACGTGGAACGTTCCTTTTCGAAGCAGTTGTTCGTTGTTGTTCCACGTGGAACACTAGTTAAGTAGTTTTATTGATTGAACCGTTTGATTAGTAAATGTTACTTTTGCTATAAGAACCTGCTGGGCAGGAAGATTGTCAATTAAACACTCTTTATTGAAAATTCCCTTCTTATAAAGCACCTCTCTGCCTAAAGTATCATAAACGATAATTTGAGATATATCATTACTTGCATTAAAATGTACAACAGAATTTTCAGAGAATACTATTGTAGAAAACTGTGAGGATTCAGGAACTTCGAGACCGAGATTTGAAGGTAGAAGCCTTGCCAAACCATGAACAGTAGAGCCATTGTAGCTTGAAAAATACCCGCCCGCTATAATTTTTCCGTCATCTTGTGTTGTAATGCAGTTAATCTCCGCGGCACCGGATAACGACTCAAATCCTTCACCAATATCAAAGGAAGTATCTGCAATTCCATTTTCACCAATTAACATCAAGTCACCTGCCGGGTTACCATTATAATACGGAATACGCCCACCGATAAGAATATCACTACCATAAGGCTTAATTGAGTAAACAACATTATTGGAAGTAGACAAGAAACCGACTTCAAAGGCATTAAAACTATCATCAACAGATCCACTATCATTAAATCGCGCCAAAATATTCCATTGGTTTGAAAAAAAAGATTTTTTAAAAAGGCCACCTAAAATGATTTTATTATTCGAATCAACATAAATGTCATAAATAAACCCAAAGACATCATTTTCTGACAGAAAAGAAACGTCTAAAGTTCCATCGGCATTAAGACGAGCTAAGCCATCTGCATCATTTGGGGCTGTAGAAATATTGAAGTAGCCTCCAATAAGTACCTTACCATCGGGTTGTACTAAAACTTTAAAGATTACATCATTATCACCCGCTATACGGGTAAACGAATTGTCATAACTGCCGTCATAATTAACCCTCATCAGCCCGGTCGCAGAACCCCATGAAGGAGTGGTTGTCCAAAAATTTCCTGCTATTAAAAGCTTTCCTGAACTATCAAAAGCCAGATCATATACAACAGATGCTTGGGAATTCGGTGAAAAAAAATCGAATGTAAAAGTAGGGTCAACACTACCATCCGCATTTAATCTCACTACTCCTTTTTTGGAAGAACCATTAAAGTTATTAAAATTTCCGCCCACATATATCTTGCCAAATGAGTCCATTGCCAAAGACGTGATGTAGTATTGTCCATTTAACCCTGTGCTCATTCCTGGATCAAAGGTAGTATCTAATGATCCGTCAATGTTTAACCTCAAAAGACTATTATGTTCAACGCCGTTATATGATGTAAAATTACCAGCTACTAAAATTTTCCCGTCGGGCTGAGTTAAAATGTCTACTACTCTCCTACCCTGTTGAAATTGGGTAGTATTGAATGACTCATCTAATGATACAATTTGTGAGTAGCTGGCACTGCACATTAAAAACAGGATATATTGTAAAATTTTTTTCATACGCTAATATTAAAATAATTTAATCTTTTCGTCTTCCTTCTCCCTCATCACCTGCGAATCTTCATCGGTCTTATCCTTATAGCCACAGTAGTGCAGTATGCCATGCGCCATTACGCGCTTGATTTCTTCTTCGAAAGGAACGTTGAATTCTTCAGCGTTTTCCTTTACCCTTTCTACCGATATAAAGATATCGCCACTGATAAGGTTGCCCATGGTATAGTCGAAACTAATGATGTCCGTGAGCGTGTCGTGGTCAAGGAATTCCTCGTTCATTTTGAGAAGGTAATCGTCATCACAGAAAATGTAATTGATCTCCCCCTCGCTTTTATCCTCCGACTCAATGACCGCAGAAAGCCATTCTTCATACTGCTGCTCGTTGCCAAGCTCAAACCCTGTCTCGTAATTAAAACTAATCATCTTTCCTGAAATAGGTTTGCACCCTTTGGTTAAAATTCGGGCGCAAAGGTAGGCTTTGTCTGTTTAATATCTCTACACTATTCAAATAATCTTTCAGAGCATCAGGGAGTTCCTTCGCGGCATTGTTGTATTCCTTTTTATTGGTTTGCGACTGCCTTTTATTCTCTTCGCCCTGCTGCTGCATAGCCTTGTCAAGTTTCAAAAGCTCGTGCTTAAGGTTCTGCATCTTCTCCATCGTCTGCCTGTTCATGCCTTTGTTGAGCAATTGTTTTTCGATGTCTTTCATCTGGCGCATTGCGTTTTGTCCGTTGCCTCCCATTCCCTGCTTATCCAGCGCTTTTTGCAACTCCTCGCGCAAGCGTTGTTGTTCTTTGTATATCTCTAATAGTTTACCGGCATCGCCTTCATTTCCGCCTTCGCCTTCTCCTTCACCACCCTGGCCCTGGCCTTCACCTTTGCCGTCTTTACCTCCTTTTTTGCCGCCGCCGGGTTCTTCGCCTTCGCCTGGTTTTTTACCTTTGCCTTTATCACCTTTCTCCATGCCATCCTGCATTTTTTTAGCAAGCCCTTCCTGTTTCTTTATAATGTCCGGGAGCTGCATTCCTTCACCGCTTCCCTTGCCTTTGCCCTGCCCCTTACCTTGTCCTTTGCCTTCTCCCATACCCTGCATTTGCATCTGCATGTTATTAAGTATATCGCTTAGGAAATCGGCAAGCTTGTTCGCCGATGATATGGCATATTGCTGGTTCGATATTCCTCTAGGCACGACGTTTTCTGCAAGGTCGGCCAAAGCCTTATCTACATAGTAATGTACATTACCAACCTCCTTAGTTATTTCTTCTGATATCCTTGGGTTACGCAGCGACATCGCAAAAAGGCTGTCATCCACATGGCGGAACTGCTGCTTCAGATCCTGCTGCCTCTTAAGGTATTTGGCATAAGAGGCCGAACGCCCTGTTGTAGATTTGAACTGCCCCATTACATCCTCCTGCGAGAACGAATAGGCCAGGAGATTATCAAGTATCTGCCTGAGCATCTTCACATCTTCTTCCATCTGCTCCATCTCCCCACCTGACATGGCATCCATCATCTGGCCGCCCATTTGCTTCATCTTTTCAGCAGCCGATTTTTGCTTTGGTTTAGCTTTATCCTTTTTCGCCTTGCTGTCTTTGTTTTCTTTCTTCAGTTCTTCCGAAGCCTTCTTCATATCCTCCTCAATGCTCTTTTCCTGCTTTTCATCGTCAGGGATATCCATGGGTTTCTTAAGCTCTTCGTTCTGTTTTTCCAGTTCACGCATCTCCTCCTGAAGTTTATCAAACTCCTTGTTGATAGCATCCTGTTTCTCAGTATTGTTGTCTTTATCTTCGGAAAGCTTATCCTGCTTGTCAGCCAGCTTCTCGAGATTTTCTGCAATCTGCTCTGCTTTTTTCTCAACATAAAAACGCTTGGTCAATTCCACCAGCTGCTCAAGGTTTTTCGAATTGTCCTTGGCATTCTGCTTGAACTTATCCATCTTGTCGAACAGCTCTTCTTCTTTCAGCTTATTGGTAAGCTCTTTCAGTTCGTCCAATAACTTCTGGTTTTTTTCGGCTTCCTTCTCATTCTTTTCAAGGCGCTTCATAAGCTCTTCCTTAAACTCGTCTTTCTTCTCAGGGTTAAACTGTTCCAGATTATCATTCAGTTTTTTAGAGAATTCCTTCATCATCTCGTCCTGCTGCTTCTGGCGGTTGATGAAATCCTGCACCTTTTTCTGGTCCTTAAAGTCCATATTGGTTTTCTCCTTGCCCATCTTCTGGAGCTTTTCCAGTTCGCTAAGCTGCTTGTCCTGGTTCTTTATGGTTTTCTCAAGGCTGTTGATATTGCTGTTCTGTTCCTGAAGCGCATTTTCCTGCTTCTCTTCCTCGGTCATTTCCCTATGCGAAAATACAGACGACTTCGTGCTTTTATAATTGTGCACCGCATCGTTATCGAATACCTCAAAATAGAACTCATAGTTAACGCCTTGTTTTATATCAAGTCCGGTTGGGAACGAATAATAGAAACGATCCACAGGTTCGCGCTTCACGGGAAGGTTGGCGCGTTTGGCAGCATTAGGATTGTCCTGAGGGTAATATACAATTTGTAGTTTCGTAAGCCCGTAATCGTCACTTAGCTGACCCAGAACGATGTCTCGTTGCAACTTCAGGCTGTCCGGAGCGCTCTCTACAGCGATGGTTGGGTACTGGTCTTTGATGGTTGTTATCTGGTATTGCAGCTTTTCGTGGTGTTTTACTTTATCATTCGAAGTAAGTATCTGGTAATCGGTATTTTGCATGATGCTTTTCGACAGGGAGAAGCCATTTTCACCTGAATTGAAGGACGTGAGTGCGCCATTGCTGCTGTATTCAATTTTATTGGTCGCAAGCGCTTCCACCCTCCAGGTTACTTTTGTGCCTTCGGGTACAACGGCGTTTCCTGTTCCACGTACAACTTCGGCTTTCTTGCCAAGGTAGCCCGGGAAGTTGAGTACCATTTCAAAATTGGCAATGGTAGGAACGGCCACCACGTTCAGCTCATAGGGTTGTGAGGTAACGTCATTGGCCTTTAATTGAAACTCAAGGTTCTTTGTCGGCTTTTCAAATCGGTATTGGAACACGCCCGGCTTTACATTCTCTAAATAGTAATTCTCTTCGCCTATGGTGATCATCGCATTCTCCGGCACAACAGTTCCCTGCGTTTTTACTTCCAATAAAAAGTCGGTGTCTTGCTCTGCGGTAAGTGTATTGTTGGTCACCACAAATTCGAATGGTGCAGGCGGGGCGTAGTGTTTGCTGTAGTGCACTACCCTGTCGAAGCTTTTTGTTAATACAGATGAGTTGCCGCTGATCAGGAAAAACACTATCAGCAACAACGGAATGGCCGCATACGGAACATATTTTAAATTCTTTTTGAAATTTACAGCATTTGTGAAAGGTACCGGTTGGAGGCTGTTGGCTTTCTGTTCGATGGAAGCGGCAAGTAATTCCGACTGTTGGGTTTGTCCCGAAAGCTGCAGGAAGTTGGTCAGCTTGTCGCTTACCTCGCTAAAGTGGCGGCCGATAATATCGGAAGCCTGGCGGTAGTCGATGCCTTTTTGTAATTTGAATAATTTGAAAGTTGGGAATAATATGAACCGGAACAGCAGGAATACCTCTACCCCGATAAAGACCCAGAACAACGCTGTCCGCCCTCCCGATGGCAGCCAAAGGAAATATTCGACCAGCAAAGTGAAGATGAGATAGAGCAATCCGAGGCCTATGAAGAAGATTGTTCCACGTAGGAGCTCGTTGGTGTAATACTTTTTGATGAATGCTTCGAGCTTGGCGTATATGATGTTTTTTGTTTCCAAAATGTTGACAATTGTTAATAACCGATAAAAATACAAATTCCGTTGGATAAGTAACGTTAAAAAAGGCATTCTATGATATGGGAAAGAATTGTTAGATGTTTTGATTCTTAGACTGTTGGAGGCTATTTCGCAAAGATTCGCAAAGGAGCACAAAGATTCGCAAAGAATTTTGACTGTTAATAACGTTGAATTGGCCTCACCCCAGCCCTCTCCAAATGAGAGGGAGAAGCTTCACTCACGCCTTATAAAGTCCCATCATCGGGTTGAGTAAGTGGCCCTGAGTGCTCCCCTCTCCTTCGGAGAGGGGCCGGGGGTGAGGTCTGCAAACTTTAAGACTTTGCAACTTTGCCACTTCTTTCCCCTATCTTTGCACCCAAAATTTACAACCAATGCCAAAGCAAGTTCGTGTGCGTTTTGCGCCAAGCCCGACCGGGCCATTACACATAGGCGGTGTCAGGACCGCCCTTTTCAATTACCTGTTTGCTAAGAAACATGGCGGCGTTTTCTATTTGCGTATAGAGGATACCGACCAGAACCGTTTCGTTCCCGGAGCAGAAGAATACATCATCGAAGCCCTCAACTGGCTGGGCATACCTTTTGATGAAGGCATTGGCAAAGAAGGCGGTTTCGGGCCGTACCGCCAAAGCGAAAGGAAAGCGATATACAGTGCGTATGCAGACGAACTGATTAACTCAGGATGGGCGTACTATGCTTTTGATACTGCCGAAGCGCTTGATGAACTCCGCAAACAGGATGAAGCCGAAGGAAAGACTTTCATCTATAACCACAGCAACAGGGAGAAACTCGACACCTCGCTTGTTATTTCGAAAGAAGAAACCCAAAAAAGGATCGATGCCGGTGAGCATTATGTCATCCGCTTCAAGACGCCTGTAGGCGAGACGCTGCACCTTAATGACATCATTCGTGGCGATATAAAGTTTGAAACTAATTTACTTGACGATAAGGTATTGTTCAAAAGCGACGGTATGCCTACCTACCACCTGGCCAACATTGTAGACGACCACCTTATGGAAACTACCCACGTGATCCGTGGCGAGGAATGGCTTCCTTCAATGCCGCTCCATGAACTTTTATACAAAGCTTTCGGTTGGGAAGCGCCGCAGTTTGCCCACCTTCCATTGATATTAAAACCAATAGGCAACGGCAAGCTCTCGAAACGCGATGGCGACAAGCTGGGCTTCCCGGTATTCCCGTTAGAATGGAAAAATCCTGATGGCACTACTTCTTCCGGTTACAGGGAAAATGGTTTCCTCCCTGAAGCGGTAATCAACTTTCTTGCGTTGCTCGGCTGGAATCCCGGCACTGACCAGGAATTATTTACGTTAGATGAACTTGTAAACCTGTTCGACCTTGAGCGTGTCCATAAGGCAGGCGCCAAATTCGACCCGGAGAAGAACAAGTGGTTCAACCACCAGTACTTTGGCAGGCAGGACAATGAAGTTTTAGCTAAAGAACTCTCTCAGGTGCTTTTGGAGAAAGGGATCAATAAGCCTGTTGAGTATATTACCGAAGCGGTACGCCTTGTAAAAGAGCGCGCTACTTTCGCCAGCGAACTTTGGGATTTGACCGACTACTTCTTTATAGGGCCAACATCTTATGATGAGAAAGCCACTAAGAACTGGAAGCCTGAAACCAATGAAGTTATGGAACAGCTTATAACTGTACTACAGAATACGCATGACTTCTCCTCTGCCAATATCGAGGCCGTTACCAAGGCCTGGATAGAAGAAAACGGCATCGGGATGGGCAAGGTAATGCAGCCGCTGCGTTTAAGCCTTGTAGGCGCTATGAAAGGTCCGCACCTGTTTGATATAATCGCTCTTATAGGAAAAGAAGAAACGATTGCCAGGATTAGAAAGGCAATGGAAACACTCTAAAAACCTGAAAGGTCTCCAAGACTTTGTAAGTTTAAATTAAATAGACAAAACCTTCCTTTGGGGAGGTTTTTTGTTTTTATAAACCTACAAGGTTGCAAAAACCTTGCAGGTTAGGGGAACATAGAATTTGTGGTTTTGCCTAAATTTCGTATCTTACCAACAATCAATTAAAATAAAAAACATGGAAAATGTCGTATTAGGAGTAGTTATCTTTTTAGGGTTGCTCATTTTTCTCTCTTCCTTTTTTACTGTCAAACAACAAACGGCGGTTATCGTGGAACGTTTTGGCAAGTACCACAGCATCCGGCAGGCAGGACTTCACCTGAAAATACCGCTTATTGACCGTATTGCAGGCAGGGTGAACCTGAAGATACAGCAGCTGGATGTTATTATCGAGACCAAGACTAAAGAGAATGTATTCGTAAAAATGAAGGTGTCAGTGCAGTTTAAAGTGATACAGGAAAAAGTGTACGATGCTTTCTATAAATTGGAATTTCCACATGACCAGATAACCTCTTATGTATTTGACGTAGTTCGTGCAGAGGTACCGAAATTGAAACTGGATGATGTTTTCGAACGTAAGGATGATATCGCCGTTGCTGTAAAACGTGAGCTGAACGAGGCTATGTCAGGCTATGGTTATGACATCATTAATACCCTTATCACCGACATTGATCCCGACCCTCAGGTGAAACATGCCATGAACCGCATCAATGCCGCTGACCGCGAAAAATCGGCTGCTGAATATGAAGCTGAAGCACAGCGTATCCGCATCGTTGCCAAAGCAAAAGCAGAAGCAGAAAGCAAAAGATTACAAGGCCAGGGTATTGCCGACCAAAGGCGGGAGATAGCGAGAGGGCTTGTAGAAAGTGTGGATATACTGAACAAGGTTGGAATCAATTCGCAGGAAGCTTCTGCCCTTATTGTGGTAACACAGCATTATGATACACTACAGGCCATAGGAAGCGATACCAACTCTAACCTGATCTTATTGCCGAATTCGCCACAGGCGGGCAGCGATATGCTGAACAACATGGTGGCCTCATTCACTGCTTCCAACCAGGTAGGTGAGTCGATAAAGAAAGGCAACAGGAAACGCGAGGAAGAGAAACGGAAAAACACTCCCTTACCTCCTGCCCTGCCATCAGCAGATCCGGAAGACAAAACCGAATAGAAATTAAGCCGCTGGATTCAGCGGTTTTTTTATGCCTTAATGTTAAATTTTGCAACTGCTTTAAACCCAAAGAATAAAACACAGTCTTATACTAAAATCAAAAAACATTTAAATTATGAAAATGAAGTTTTTAGGCGTAATGATGCTCGCAGCATTGTTTACCACAGCGGCAGCAACTGCACAGGAAAAGGAAAAAAAACATGATGGAAAAGGAAAAGGCGAAATGTTTGCAAAGCTGGATACCGACAACGATGGCAAAATAAGTAAGGCCGAAGCGGATAAAGGCGATAAAGTAAAACTGAAAGAGAACTTTGCAACTATCGATACCAACAAGGATTCATTCATTGATAAAGATGAGATGAAAGCCTACCGCCAGGAAAAAAGGAAAACAAAGAAATGAAAAAACAGAAGTAACCTGTTTGATTGTAAACACGGATACCACAGATCAGATGAATCATGATTGATTTGTATCCGTATTCGGTATCCTTTTAATGTAACTCCCCCTTTTCTTTGAAGAGGAACCCGGATCAAAAAAAGCCGCTGACATAACATCAGCGGCTTTTGCATTTTCATTTCCCCAGTTAAAACATTTTTTTGAACAGCCACGTTAGGGCTGCACTTTTTAACGGGCCGGAAAATGCTCCAAGAAGTCCAAGCACCTTTCGTGGGGTCTCCCCTATCAGGTTCATGGGCTGCAGGCTTTCTTTTGTTTCATCAAGGTCTTTTTTGAACCGGGCATAAGCAAGGTCTTTCTCAACCTTTAATATCTCAAGATCCCGGTTTATCTCGTCGTAGGTACGGTATACTTTCGTGTTCATATTTAATATTTTTTCAGGAATATTTTTGAGAAGCGCGACAGCATAGGTCCTTCAACGATCTTATCCTGTACATAATATACTACTATAGCGAGCACCAGGTAAATAAGGCCAACGATAAGGAAGCCCCAGGCAAAATTATCAAGCCAGTACCCAATACCCAGCGCAGCGGCAATGGAGAAGAATATGGTAACGATCATGAGCATTACTGCAAGCAGAAAAAGCTTGAGCATCATGGTGGTCGATTTCATGAGGATCTTAAAGCCCCACAGCTTGTAGTACCTTAAGTTGGCATCGACAAGTCGTTTGGCCTCATTCTTTAAATCTTCCGCGTTTTCCTTTACTTCTTCAAATCCCATAGCTGTACTTTATTATTTTCCGCCAGATGTACCGTTAGTACCGGCTGCTGATGCGCCTCTTGCTTTTAGCTCTTCCAATTTTCTTTCTAATGTAGCGATAACATCACCGGCTTTGTCTTCTACATTCGACACAAGGTTGTCTAATGAGCTTTCAAGATCCTGTTTTGCACCACCAAATTTGCTTTTTACCGTTTCGGTAAGTTCGCTAAGCTTGTCTTTAAGCTCATCGGTTTTAGCGCCAACGCCATCTTTAATTTTTTTCCTTGTTTTTGCGCCTTCGTCCGGAGCAAATAAAATTCCCAGAGCAGCACCTACCGCAGCGCCCGCAAGGACAGCTACTATTGTTCCTGTTTTACCAGCCATAACTTTTATTTTTTAGATTAATAATTTCTTTATATAAAGATACGGCAAATTAAATTTTGTAGGATGTTAATGTGTAGTTAATTGAACGCTAAAGTATGCACAAAAAGAAAATTAGGCGATTTAAGCTGTTTTTATTGTTCATTATAAGGCTTTGGGTTTCTTACAAAAAATAATGCAGGAGAAATGATTCTGTGAGGTCACTTTTGATAGTGAAATCCAATAGCCAACTTAAAAACTATCATTATTTACAATAATAGATATAAATGAAAGAAATTTACAAAATCATAGTTTTTTACTATAATTAATCGACATCAAATAGCTCAGGATATTTATGTGCTGATAGTACGCACAAATTTTTTTCTAAAGACCTGTCAATAAAATTTGAAAAGCCAATGACATCAAATTCTTTTTCAAGATCAAGGCAAATTTGAAAATCCTTTTCTGTTAACGAATAAGGATTTTCAGGATTTATAATTGTAATGTCGATAGTAGTCTCCGAAATCCAAATAAATGCCTTGTGGCCAAGTACAATACTGTGGCCCGGTTGCTCAAGGTCTGCGAATTGTTTTATCGCATTTTTAAACTTTGCAAATTCGTCAGCCGTATACCGCTTCCCTGTAACCGGCTTTGGATGATTTTCAGCAAGTTTGTTTAGCTGAATGCCAAGCCTATCAAGTTTCGACAGGAGATCCTGCCTGGTTTCATAGGAGAATTTCGCAATAAATTCATCTCCATCATTGGCATGGCCTCCCCAGGCACGCCTGAAATAAAAGTAATGGAGATTGTTTACCCAACGCCTGACTGTTTCTTTAGAATGCTCCTGAAAGAGCCAGGCATCGGATAACTTATCAATACTCATTAGTCTTTATTTTCCAGTTTCGCCCAGGTATCCCTAAGCCCTACTGTCTTATTGAACACAAGCCTTTCGGCATTGCTGTCCTTATCAACACAGAAATAACCCAGCCTTTGGAACTGGTACCGCTCCCCTGCTTCGGCGCTTTTCAGTCCCGGCTCAAGGTAGCCTGTTATCACTTCCAGCGAGTTGGGGTTGATGAAACTTTTAAAGTCAACATCTTTATCCCCGTCCGGTGCTTCGTGGCTAAACAGCCTGTCATATATCCTCACTTCCGCTTTTACGGCATGCGGTATCGACACCCAGTGGATCGTACCTTTTATCTTGCGCATGCTGGCCTCGCTCCCGCTTCCGCTTCGGCTGTCCTCGTCATACGTACAGTGTATCTCAGTTATGTTGCCTTCAGCATCTTTTAAAACGCTTTCGCCTTTAATGATGTAAGCGTTTTTCAGCCTTACTTCCTTACCTAATGTCAGGCGGAAATATTTGCTGTTGGCCTCCTCCATAAAGTCTTCGCGCTCGATATACAGCTCACCGGAAAAAGGTATTTCCCTCGATCCTGCACTTTCATCTTCCGGGTTGTTTTCAGCTTCAAGCCATTCTTCTTTACCCGCCGGATAGTTGGTTATAACCAGCTTTACGGGGTCAAGCACAGCCATAACGCGCGGTGCGGTTTTGTTCAGGTCTTCCCTCACACAAAACTCCAAAAGCGAAACATCGATAAGGTTGTTCCTTTTGGCAACACCAATGGTATCGGCAAAATTACGGATGGCAGCAGGCGTATAGCCTCTTCTCCTCATGCCGCTTATGGTGCTCATCCGTGGGTCGTCCCATCCGGTTACATGGCCTTCTTTTACCAGTTGCAACAACTTTCTCTTGCTAACTACGGTATGGCTCAGGTTACGGCGGGCAAATTCACGCTGTTTAGGGCGAACTCTAGTCTCATCGTATATCTGATCCAGGAACCAGTCGTAAAGCTCTCTGTGTGGCAGGAATTCGAGTGTACACAGCGAGTGCGATACCTGCTCGAGGTAGTCGCTTTCGCCATGGGCCCAGTCATACATTGGGTATATGCACCATTGGTCGCCGGTACGGTGATGGTGCTCGTGCAATATGCGGTACATGATCGGGTCACGCATCAGCATATTGGTCGATTTCATATCTATTTTGGCCCTCAGGATATGGGTACCTTCGGCAAAATCACCATTCTTCATGCCTTCAAAAAGGTCAAGGTTTTCCTGTACCGAACGGTTCCTGTAAGGGCTGTCCGTTCCCGGTTGTGTAGGCGATCCTTTTTGTTTTGCCATTTCTTCAGAGGACTGGCTGTCCACATAGGCCACGCCTTTCTTAATAAATTGAATAGCCCAGTCATACAATTCCTGGAAATAGTCGGATGCGTAACGCTCCTCGGCCCATTCGTAGCCAAGCCATTGCACATCTTTCTTTATAGCATCTACATACTCCTGCTCCTCCTTGGCCGGGTTGGTATCGTCAAAACGCAGGTTTACAGGCGCATTGTACTTTAACCCTAATCCGAAATTAAGGCAGATAGCGCTGGCATGGCCTACGTGCAGGTAACCGTTAGGCTCCGGTGGAAAACGGAAACGCAGTTTTTCCTGCGGCAGTCCTTTTCCTAAATCCTCTTCTATAATGTGCTCTATAAAATTGAGCGATTTTTCTTCAGTTGACATAGTTTTCTTGTATGAGGTGCAAATGTAACAAATAGTTGCAAAGTGGCAGAGTAGCAAAGTAGCAAAGTTTCTTAAGACATGATGATTAAATTTGTACCAGAAAATATTTAAAAATGCGCTCAAAGACTTTGCAACTTTGTAACTTTGAGACTTTGTAACTCTAAAGAAATGGGAATAATAAAACTTCAAAACATACGTACTTTCTCTTACCACGGCTGCCTTGTAGAGGAAAGCAAAATAGGCTCAGACTACCGTGTTGACCTTGAAATTAAGGCCGATCTCCGTAAATCGATGGAGACCGATGAACTTGCAGATACCGTGGATTATGTACAGCTGAATAAAATTGTGGTGGAAGAAATGGCTATACGGTCAAACTTGCTGGAGCATGTAGCACAACGCATCGTGAAGCGTGTTTTTGGCGAATTGCCCGAAGTTTCGAGGATAGTGCTTTCAGTTTCAAAGCTTAACCCACCCATTGGCGGCGATGTCGAAGCGGTAACTATCCAGCTTGAAGAATACCGAACTTGATTTTTATTGCAGTTTATAGTTATTTTTCTTGCGTTAGTGTAAAATATATGTAAATTTGCCAACCATATTATTATGGCATCTTGGCCGAGTGGCTAGGCACAGGTCTGCAAAACCTGCTACAGCGGTTCGAATCCGCTAGATGCCTCTGAAAAGCTGTCTGAAAAGGCAGCTTTTTTTGTTTTAAGCTTTTTTGAACGCGGATCACGCAGATTAACGCGGATTTCTTTTGCCACGAATTACACAAATTTCCACCAATTTTATAGGGAGTTTTGTCATTTCGAACGCAGCTTGCGAAGTGAGAAATCTCAAAATGGGACGTGGAAGTACAAAGAAAGATTGCTTCGTCGTTCCTCCTCGCAATGACGGGCGCAACGTGGGCCATTCCATATCCGGCAAGAGTGAAGCTCAATCTGAAATCTACCTTCTGAAATCTGAAATTGATTAATCCGCACTATGCGCGTTGCTGCCGGCATTTTGCTCAAGCCTTTCAATGGTAGAATTCATTTCCTTTGGGAACCATCCCTGTACCAGTAGCGCAATTCCGAAAACCATAAGGATAATGCTTATCCCCTGCTTGATTTTCGTAATGTTTTTTATGGTAAGCTTGCTTCGCAACTGCTTAGCCAACATTATCTTGCCGATGTCAATAACAAAATAAGTGCCAATTACCGATGCAAAGAAAACAAACATGCGCGATGGCTTCAGGTCAAGCTGCGGACCCCATGTAATGATGATGGCCAGCCAAAATCCCAATACGCCGATGTTGATGAAATTAAGGATAAAGCCTTTCGCAAAAAGGTTGAAATAATTTTTTTTGATAATATCGCGTGAGGCATCATCAATAAGTTCGTTTTTTGAAGTTTTCCTGATCTTAAAGAATGAAATAAGCCCATAAGTAAGCATAATAAGACCGCCGAATATAAACAGGGCAGGCTCATCTTTTATTTTTTCGAGTAATTTGTAACTACTGAAATAAGCGATAAGGATAAAAATGATATCAGAGGTTATGGCGCCAAGGTCAAAAGCAATTGCCGACCTAAAGCCCTTAATTACACTCGTTTCGAGTAATACAAAAAATACTGCGCCGGGCATAACACTCAGGAAAAATCCCAGTGGGATAGCGCTTAAAATGTCCTCTAACATATCAGTGATTAAGAGGGCAAGTTACAATTTTAAATTTTTATTTGAAAGCTGTTATCCTACTATGAAGCTTGTGTAAACTAAAAAACCCTGCCGTAATGCATAAAAATACACTCCGGCAGGGCCATAATTATAAATCAGAAAACTTATTTCACCACGTTAATTTCTCCGCCATCGGCCTTAACCTGGTTCACTTTCTTAGGGTTGCCAAGTATAGTAAGCTCGCCACCCGAAGCTACTGTTGCATCAACATTTCCTGTAGCATATATTTTTGCCTCGCCACCGGAAGCTACTACTGCAGAACTGTTTTCAGTTTTGAAGCCGCCCGCTTCCAGTTCCCCACCCGAGGCTACAGCCGCTTCCATATTCTTTGCTTTTCCGCTGAGTGTCATTTCAGAACCCGAGGCAATAGCTGTGGAAAGGTGGTCTATATCAAGTGACAATGTAGCTTTAGACCCTCCGGCAATACTTACTTCCATATTTTTTCCCTTGATGGTGCCTTTAGTAGTGATTTCTACACCACCCGATGCCGCCATTTCTTCTATAGGGCCGTTGAAATATAAAGTAACTTCATAACCCGCATTGCCTTTTGTGCTCAGGGCCAGGTTCCCTTCATCAGAGCCTATTTTAAGGCCTTTGGGATCGCCCTCTTCTATTACAAGCTTGTTCTCTTTGGATGCTACAAGTGTAACGTCAATATTGCCGCTTATTGCTAATCCGCGGAAGCTTTTAAGTTCTGTTATATTTTGTGCTACGGCAAACTGGCATGCAGCCATCACAGCTAAGGCAAGAAATGTTTTCATACTATGTTTTTAGGTTTTTTACTTAATCTTTGGTATTTATTTAATAAAAGACTATTGCATCACAATAATCTCGGCATCGCCTGATTTTGTTTCATTAACTTTCTTTGGGCCGCCATATATAGTAAGCTGCGCATCCGATGTAACAACAGCATTCACAGTACCTTTGGCTGTTATCCTGCCTTCAGCATCCGATCCAAGGGTAACATCCGCATCACCCTTTACGCTCAATTCCTTACCATTAAATTCAGCGTCAGATCCGGCAGCAACCGTTGCTTTATCTGCTTTTCCTGAAAGGGTAACCTGAGCATCAGATCCGGCAGCAACAGTAAGGTCTTTCACATTCAGGTTAAGATCAATATTGCTGTCCGAACCGGCAGTTAGTGTAAAAGATTTTCCATTTATCTCATCGCTGCCACTAACATGCGCATCTGATCCTGCCGTAATGCTTTCCAGTTCATTTTTGTAATATACTGTTACACTCCCGTCCCCATTAATTTGCAGGCTGCCGTTGCTGAAGTCTACATCGATTTCTTCATCGTTATACACAATTTTATTTTCAGAGCCTTTCACCAAGTTCAGCGTCATATCGCTTCCTAGTGTAATCCTTTTCAGGTCTTTAAGGTCTTGTGTTTTCTGTGCCAAGGTAAGCTGGCAGGCAGCGAGGGCGGCAATTGCAAATAATGTTTTCATAGTTATCGTATTAGGTTTTAATTTAATGCATTTAGAACAAAGACTACAGTATTTATTGAATGTTACAGTTTTGAGTAAAAAATTTAAATACTATAATATTTGCCGTTATCGGCAAGAAATGCCTAAAATTTGAATGATAAATTACTTTCTTGCCGATACAAAAAAATCAGCTCCGGAAAACAATTGCTTTCCGGGGCTGATTCATTTAATCTTTATAATTATAGGCTATTGTCCTACTATCGTTATAGTTCCGCCGATAACTTGTTTCTTGTCTACCTGTTTAGGGTTGCCATAAATTTTAATATCGCCGCCTGCCCTGGTTTTGGCATCCACATATTCGCTTGCATTGATATTTGCTTCCCCGCCGGCATTAATACTGATAGCTGTTTGCGAAGTTTCAAGGTTAGTAGCATTCAATATACCGCCGGATGTGATTACAACGTCGTGGTTAGCAGCGCTGCCGTCAACACTTAGTATTCCGCCTGAGCTTGCTTTTGATTTTAGTTTCTTCACATCTAACTTTAATTTTATTTCGGCACCTTCTTTGGCATTCAGCTCAAAAGAGGTTGCTTTAAAAAGATCCTGCGATGCTACCCTTGCACCTTCACTGGCTTCCACGTGATCGATATTCCCGGTATAATACACAGTAACACTGATCTCATCGCCTTTCAGCAGCTTTGTAAGCTTCATTCGTATCTTCAGCTCGTCATTCTTGGTTACAATTTCTACATCGTCTTTACGTGAACCGCTTATCTCAACCTTATTTTCTTTCGATTTTATAAGCAACACATCGATCTGGTCGAATGCTTTCACGGTAGAGAACTCCCCTATCGTTCGTGTCGACTGTGCCGACAGCAGCTGCGCCAATCCTAAAAATGCTATTACAATAAACTTTTTCATACTCTTTGTTTTTTGAATGATTAGATTTCTGTAAAGACTCAAAAATTGAACCAGTGTTACAGGTATTATATAATTAGCCACGAATTACACTAATTTTCACAAATTACATATTCAGATAACTTAATGAATAAGTATTTAAATGAATAAAATAATTTTATGTGCTTCAAAAAAATTCGTGTAATTCGTGGCAAAATATTATTCTTGCGCTTTTTTTCCTAATAGCGTAAAATCAAGCTGTTTCTTAACTAAATCGGCGTTCTTAACTTTTACATACACCTCGTCGCCAAGCTGTAAGATATTGTTAGTCACCTCTCCAACCAGTGCATATTGTTTTTCATCAAATGTGTAATAATCGTCCTTTATTTCGCGGATGCGGCACATGCCTTCGCATTTATTAGAAACAATTTCCACATAAATTCCCCATTCAGTTACACCGGAAATAACACCCAGGAATTCTTCATCTTTATGGTCAAGCATATATTTTACCTGCATGTATTTAATGCTGTCACGCTCGGCCTGTGCTGCCATATACTCCATATTTGAGGAATGGTTGCACTGCTCTTCATAGACTTCCTCATCAACTGACGCTCCTCCGTCAAGGTAATGCTGCAGCAAACGGTGTGCTATTACATCGGGATACCTGCGTATCGGCGACGTGAAATGCGAATAGTAATCGAATGCAAGCCCGTAATGCCCTATATTATGGGTAGAATATTTAGCCTTGCTCATACTCCTAATCGCCAGGGTATCTACAAGGTTCTGTTCTTTTTTACCCTGTACATCATGCAGCAGGTTATTCAATGATTTCGATATGAGGCTTTTCGATTTGAAATTAATGCTGTAACCAAATTTCGCAATAATGGTTTGCAGCGCGATAAGCTTGTCTTCATTAGGTTCATCGTGGATACGGTATACAAATGTTTTCTTCTGTTTACCAATGAATTCAGCTACTTTCCTATTGGCCAATAGCATGAATTCCTCAATAAGATGATTAGCATCTTTAGCAACTTTAAAATAAACACCGGTAGGCTCTGCTTCTTCGTTAAGGATAAACTTCACTTCTACCTTATCAAAAGAAATAGCGCCGCTTGCCAGTCGTTTCCTTCGCATGATCTTGGCCAGCTGGTCCATTTTAAGCGTCGCATTCATGATATCATCGCTCACAGTATACGCTGTATCAGTCAATGATATTTCAGCCGGTATGGTGGCACTTTTCGTCTCTATAATATGTTGCGCTTCCTCATAAGCAAAACGCTGGTCCGAATAAATAACAGTACGGCCAAACCATTGGTTCACCACTTCTGCTTTTTCATTCATTTCAAACACAGCGGAGAACGTATATTTCTCCTCGTGCGGCCTTAGCGAACACGCAAAATTCGATAATACTTCCGGAAGCATCGGTACTACCCTGTCTACCAGGTAAACCGATGTTGCACGCTGGTAGGCTTCCGCATCGAGTATGGTCCCTTCTTTCAGGTAATACGATACATCAGCAATGTGGATACCTATCTCATAATTGCCATTCTCCAATTTCTGGAAGGATAAGGCATCATCAAAATCTTTTGCATCACGGGGGTCGATAGTAAACGTGAGTGTCTTGCGCATATCCCTGCGGTTGGCAATTTCATCTTCATGTATTTCGGTATCTATTTTTTGTGCAAATACCTCTACATCAACTGGGAAATCATACGGGAGGCCATATTCGGCCAATATAGCATGGATCTCTGTATTGTGTTCTCCCGGTTTGCCAAGGACTTTTATCACTTCACCGAAGGGGCTGTCGGCTTTGGCAGGCCAGTCTTCCAGCTTTACCAATACCACATCGCCATGCTCGGCATCACCCATTTTGTTTTTCGGGATAAAAATATCCGTGTACATCTTAGGGTTGGCAGTAGATACAAAAGCAAAGTTCTTTTGTATATCGATCACGCCCACGAATTCGGTTTTATAGCGTTCAATGATCTCGACTACCTCACCTTCAGGCCTGCGCCCTCTCCTCCTGTTATAAATATAAACTTTAACCTTGTCTTTATCAAGCGCTTTGTTAAGGTTGTTCGTTGGGATAAAAATATCCTCTTCAACCTCAGGCGAAACAAAATAAGCTGTTTTCCTGCTGGTCATGTCTATCGTGCCTTCTACATAATCGGTTTTCGCGATTACTTTGTATGACCCTCTAACGGTCTCTTCTATCTGTTCCTGGGAAGCTAATATCTTTAGTTCCTTGATGATTTCGTTCCTGCTTTTGGTGTCAGTAAGTTCCAATACCGCAGCGATCTGCTTGTAATTAAAAGACTTATTAGGGTCTTTTGCGAGTATCTTGTAAATTTTTCCTGAAAAATCTTTTTCCTTTTTAGCTGACGGTTTTCCGTTCCTGTTGCTCATAATAATTTAAAATAATTCGTGAAAATTACAAATAACTATTAGATAACTGGCTGTCTTTAATGAAATAATAACTTTTAAATGCCTAAATTTATACAGGCTTTACCTAATAATATACCTATATGAACCCATTTATAACGGCTGCAGTCTTTACTTATCCGCATGAAATAACTGTCATAAAACATTTATTACAGGAAGCAGAAATTACGCATTACTTCGAGAATGAGATGATGACCGGTATTGCACCCATGTACTCACACGCATTCGGGGGAATCCAATTGAAGGTACATCCCAACGATCTTGACACCGTAAAAAATATCCTTGACCAATTTCTTTCAAATGACAATTTAAAAATCGTCTAAATCCTGAAAAGGTTTTCAACAGTTATTAAATACAACAAAAAAAGATTTATTTAAATTTAAAAATTTTGGTGGTGATTATAGCGTGTTAATAGCCGCAATAACTTTTTTTGAAAAGTATTCTATTTCCGACTTATTGAAAGTTGTACAAAGGTTTCAACAATGTTAAGAAAACGTAAAGGGATAAAAATTAGGTGTTTTCGTAATTTTCGTAAAAGGTTATTAACAATGGTTAACTACCGTTTTCATATCTGTTCTTTTGATAAGTTCACTTGTTAATTACTGTTAATAAACTGTGTTAACCTTTTCATAACATTCCCATAAAATAGTAAGAAATAAATTTGGAAATGTGCTTTGGTTTTTGTCTTATAAAAATTTGCTTACCGTTCCTAAAAAACTTCTCTTTTTCCATCTTTAGTTATCAACAATATCTGTTAAATTTTAAATCCTTTGTTTACAGCAACTTTATTAATTTATCAACAATGTAGGATTTTAACATTTTACAGAGTATATTGATAGGCCAGTAAATTGTAATATATCAATAACTTTTTGATTAGTAAGCGGTTATTGCAACAGTACATATAAATCATTTCCGGGTCTGTATGAGGTGAATACTAAATTAAAAATTGACCTAACTTTATAGAACGCAATGAAGCTTATCTTTTATGGCAAGGCTGTCAATTTCCCAAAGTTCCGTTTTCCACGAGGACCGAATATATTTCATTTAAATCTTCAGTCACGATAAATTTGCCTGCATCGGCATTTTCATTTGTGGTGATCCAATCTAAACAATGCTCTAATGTCCCTACCACATGTTCCTCTTCTCCTTCCAGATCATTTAGGGTAGAGAATGACTTTATATCATTAGATATAGCAGCTCCCTCATCAAAAGTTCTGATTTTCGTACATTTAATTCTGTTAGGATAGTATTCAAGTTTTATCCAGTCGAAGGTTTTGCTTTCGAAGTATTCGCCTACCCCTAAAAACAAAGCCATTTCTTTTTTTAATTTCAAATAGGTAAGGAGTTTCTGTTTATCAATATATTTCATTTGGATTTTTGTATTGAATACAAAGCTATCTTTTTTTGAGATTACAGATCATTATTCCTAATTTTACACGATACAACAACACACTAAATTTTAGATATGAAAATTTCCATAGGAAACGACCACGCCGGTCCCGACTACAAGCTTGCCATCGTAAAACACCTTGAAAGCAAAGGTATAGAAGTAATCAATCACGGTACCGATACTTTCGACAGTGTTGATTATCCTGATTTTGTACATCCTGTTGCGAATGACGTAGAGAATGGCACCGTTGATTTCGGTATTATCATCTGCGGAAGCGGCAATGGTGTGGCTATGACCGCCAACAAGCACCAAAAAGTACGCGCCGCCCTGTGCTGGACCAAAGAGATTTCGGCGCTGGCGCGCCAACACAACGATGCCAATATCATCAGCATCCCCGCGCGATTTACAGCGATACAGCAAGCTATCGAAATGGTGGATACGTTCCTGAATACTGCCTTTGAAGGCGGCAGGCACCAAACCAGGGTGGATAAGATTTCGTGTTAAGGGTCTGTCATTCTGAAAGAAGCTTGCGGAGTGAAGAATCTCATCTTTAGAGATTCTTCCTGCGTCAGAATGACATTGATAGCAAGAGTGTTACGCCTTTTTCCCCCTCTTTTTCGACAAAAGTTCAGTCGGAAAAACAATTCCCTCAAACCCTTCAAACGCCTTATTAATTTCTTTAAATTCCTTATTACTCTCAAAAATATTAATATTCTGCCGGAAAAGCGTTGCGACCCTCTCATGCGTTCCCTGATGTTTTTCCCAAAAACCTCCTTCGGCGGAAAGTACCGCTTTAAGCAGGTCGCCGGGATAAAAATCGCCTTCGGCGAGAATGTTTTTTTCAAGCTCCGGGATGGCCAGCGGCATGAGGTATTCCAGTGAAATGTTCTGCCCGATCATGATGCGCAAATCTTCAATAGTAAAATCCTGCAATGGTTTTTTCCGCAATGCATGGCAGGTCCGCACCAGGTAGGAACTGTAAGTTGGCTCACCCCAGTCGGTGTTTTCTAATTGGTCAAGGGTTTTAGAAAGTTCGGGTTGCATAATATTTAGATTCTTAATGGCCTGATCGGCAAGAGTTTTACGTTGCGTCACCCTCTCCTTTGGAGATCCCGATAGCTATCGGGAGGGGTGAGGACTAATCAGTATGAGTGCAGCTCCTCCCCTCTCTTTTGCTTCGCCAGTTCGGCTTTCAGCCTCTTTTGGGGAGGGGTCGGGGGTGAGGCTTACCCCACCGTTCTCTCAATCCTCTTGTCCGGAATAAGCCACATCAGCGCCACAGCAACATATATCAACCCCGAAAGCCAGCTGCTTACAAAGCTGCAACCGATACCGGCAATATACAGCACAGGCGAGAGCTTGCCTTTGATGTCGCCGCCAATAGCCACCGCCAGTAGCGACTGTTCTCCCTGCGATCTTATGATAAGGTTCTGGAGGATGACATAGGCTACACCCGCCATCAGCAGGATGAATCCGTACAGCGCCATCGGCTCCGGACCAAAATGGTTCTCCCCCATCCACCCGGTCACGAACGGTACCAGCGAAAGCCAAAACAACAGGTGCAGGTTGGCCCACAATATAGCGCCATTCACCTTAGTGACGGTATGCATCATGTGGTGGTGGTTGTTCCAGTAAATACCGATATAGATAAAGCTGAGCACATAGCTAAGGGTCACCGGCACCAACGGCAGCAGGTCCTTAAACTCCATACCGTGCGGTACTTTGATCTCCAGTACCATAATGGTTAGTATTATGGCCAGCACTCCATCGCTGAATGCCTCTAATCGTCCTTTTTGCATAGGGTTGTATTTGTAAGGCTAATGTAGGGAATTTTGAAAATTGTTTTAGGTGTTCTGTGTCATTTCGACCGGAGCCTGCGGAGTGGAGAAATCTCACATCCTGAATTTGATTTTCCGAGTGCTGGTAAGGGAATTTTGCCTCCAGTAATGTGACCCTTGAGCTTAAGGCTTACTACAAAAGGACTTATTTATTTGCATTTCTCCAATTGTAAAGCATAAGCCTTTTACGATTATCCAAGTCATTTATTTTAAAACCGGTTATATCCGCCACCTTACGCAAAACCAAGCCTTCATTTTCGCCCATTTTCCCAACACACAGCATTACAAAATCGACCTCGGTAACTCGCTGGACAAATCCGGAATAATAACTATCTCCATTTATTTCAACACTAACGATTTTTTCAACACTTCCGCTTACCTGATTCAACACCTCATATTGCCAATCCTCTTCCAGTATGATTTGGTCAATAGTGCCCTGATTGTCCAGTTCGTTGGCGTTTTCTATAAGATACCGCATAGCAATTGCATAATCATCGTTGAAATCAACACTTTCTATATCAGAAGATTGAGCGATAAAAATGCCGTCTTTTTTACCAAATTTGGTATAATGCTGTATGGTAATAATTTCATCATTATAATCAATAACACTGCCACACCAAAAGCCATCATCATCATTATATTTCCATAGCCCTATAAGTTCACTGTTTAGCTTCGAACGTTCAAGAATCTCAGAGAATATACTCATTGGATATAGATTTTAGTTTGGTATAAAAATACACTTACTTTTATTAAAACAAAATAATATATTTCTGAATGATATTTCAGGCTAGAAGAACGAAAAATAATAAACAACTCCAATTTAATTGAAATTTTTATATCCCTAACTTTCCACTCCAACACAACCACAAATACATCGCCTCACAGGTTACCGCGCCCCAAAAAAGCATCGAAGCCACACTGCAACTGCTGAGGTTTGTACCAGCAGGAATAAAAAATCCGCCTATTTTTTGGCGGATTCAGGTTATTTCAAAATTATTTTATTAAAATTTTCAGCTTCGGTTTCAAAATATGAAACCGCAAATTCATGCTTATCGGTATAACCAAATTTTTCAGGAAGGAAAAAACGTATTTTTCCTTCAGTTGACTTTATTACATGAAAATAAAATTGATCGGATGATTTATAAGGATCTTTAATCTTTTGCTGTATTTCGCTAATCAGCTTTGCATCGGTCAAATCAGCTGACTCCAATCTGGCGACCATATTAGTTTTAAGGCTCACCGGCTTGACAATATTTTGAAGCTTTTTATATTCCGCTTCAGTAAAAATATAGCCAACAGTTTCTTTAATGGTAGAATAACTACTGTAGGAGTGTTCCTGACGTCCTTCCCATTTTTCCACAAGGATCACAAAATACTTTTTATCTTTATAGTTTAGCGCTTTAGTCTGGATGCTTAAAAAACTTTGATCCGTCATTGACTGTGCCAGGCCGTCCATAGCACTTACATATTCGCCTTTATAATCTTTATCCTCACTGATCATATTGGGGTAGTCCACCCAGTCTTTGTCAGCGGAATTAAGAGCCCACCCCGTTGCTGAGGTCAGCTTGCCTGATTCCGCAGTAAATGTTGGCTTAACACCATTTACACGTTCCTGTGCACTTGCACTGGTTATTAATAATAATAAAAAAGTAGCTAGGGGTAAGATGTTTTTCATGATAAGGAGGATATACGTTAATAATTTATTTTGGCTTTAATTGTTTTTAATCATCGGTATTTGTGTCAAATGTAGAAAAAAATCTTAATATGCAACAATCTTCCAAAAAACTTTTTCTCCATCTTTGTATCCCTAAAATTTCTAATCCATGACAAACCTCCAATACATCTCCGCACAGGTTACCGCGCCGCAAAAAAGCATCGAAGCCACACTGCAACTACTGTCTGAAGACTGCACCATTCCCTTTATCGCACGTTACCGTAAGGACAAGACCGGCAACCTCGATGAGGTGGTTATCGAGCAGATCGCAAAGTCCGGCCAAGCGTATGATGCTATCGTAAAACGCAAGGACGCGATACTGAAAAGCATTGCCGAGCAAAACGCGCTTACTGCCGAATTGCAGCATAAAATAACTGCCAGCTTCGACCTGAACGAGTTGGAGGACCTTTACCTCCCGTACAAAAAGAAAAAGAAGACCCGCGCCGATGCAGCCCGCGAAAAAGGCCTGGAGCCATTGGCGAAACTGATCATGGCACAAAACGCCGACGACATAGACTTCCTTGCCTCCAAATACCTGAACGATAAGGTAGGAAACGAAGATGAGGCATTGCAGGGCGCGCGCGACATCATTGCCGAATGGATCAATGAGAACGTGTACATCCGTAAATCGCTCCGGAAAATTTTCGGCCGCAAAGCGGCCATAGGAACGAAGATCACCAAGGCGGGCAAAGAGGACGAGAAAGCCAAAAAATTCGAGCAGTATTTCGACTGGAGTGAGAACCTAACCAAGGCGCCATCGCACCGCCTGCTCGCCATGCTCCGTGCCGAAAATGAAGGTTTTATAAAACTTAAAGTCGAGGTTGATAATGATGAGGTGCTCGACTTTATGGAGGAAACCATCATAAAAAATAAACGGGAGACCGCACAACAGCTGAAGCTCGCGATCGATGACAGTTATAAAAGGCTGCTGGCACCTGCCATATCCAACGAAGTGCTGCAGGAAGCAAAGGCAAAAGCCGATACGGTGGCCATACAGGTGTTTGCTGCCAATTTGCAACAGCTGCTATTAGCACCGCCACTGGGCGAAAAGCGCATCCTTGCTATAGACCCGGGATTCAGGTCGGGGTGTAAAATAGTGTGCCTGGACGAGAACGGCGGGCTGCTGTACAACGAGACCATTTTCCCGCACGCGCCGCAAAACGAAAGCGCCACCGCCATGAAAAAGATACGTTCTATGGTGAATGCCTATAAGATTGATGCGATATCCATTGGAAATGGTACCGCCAGCCGCGAAACGGAACATTTTATAAAAAAAATCGCGTGGGACAAGCCCGTGCAGGTGTTCATCGTGAGCGAGGCAGGGGCATCGGTGTACTCGGCATCAAAAATTGCGAGGGACGAATTCTCTAATTACGATGTGACCGTGAGGGGCGCCGTTTCCATTGGCCGCCGCCTGAGCGACCCTTTGGCCGAGCTGGTAAAGATCGATCCGAAAGCAATTGGCGTAGGCCAGTACCAGCACGACGTGGACCAGGGAAAACTAAAGGACGAGCTGGACACTGTTGTAATGAGGTGCGTGAACTCGGTGGGGGTGAACATCAATACGGCGAGTAAGTCACTACTGGGTTATGTATCGGGCATTGGCGAAAAGCTGGCCGAGAATATCGTGGCGTACCGCGCGGAGAACGGCCCGTTTGAAGACCGCAAGCAACTGAAAAAAGTGCCGAGGCTGGGGGAGAAGGCCTACCAACAGGCGGCGGCGTTTATCCGCATCCCGAATGCGGAGAACCCATTGGACAACTCGGCGGTACACCCGGAGGCCTACCCGATTGTAGAGAAAATGGCGAAAGACCTGAAGCTGAAAACATCCGACCTGATATCGAATAAGGAAGCGATCTCCAAAGTCCCGGTTGACAAATACATTACCGGAGATATCGGGCTGCTCAGCCTTAAAGACATCCTGAAAGAATTAGAAAAACCGGGACTCGACCCGCGGAAGTCGGCTAAGATGTTCGAGTTCGACCCAAACGTAAAAACCATTAAAGACCTGCGCAGCGGAATGATATTGCCGGGCATTGTGAACAACATCACCAACTTCGGGTGTTTTGTCGATGTCGGCATAAAAGAGAGCGGACTGGTACACATTTCGCAATTGAAAGAAGGCTTTGTATCCGATGTAAACGAGGTGGTAAAGCTGCACCAGCATGTTACCGTAAAAGTAACCGAGGTGGATGAGGACAGGAAAAGGATAGCACTGACGATGATTCTCTAATATTCTGGATAAAACCATATAAAGGCCCGACAAGCAATTGCTTAACGGGCTTTGTTAATATTAACAGGTTACTCTTTTTCTCTTTCCATTGTTATTTGGTTGGACCAGATCATGTTTTTAGGGGAATGAGGCAGATCCCAACCATGCATCCATTTTCCCGAATAATGTATCAGGTTTAATCCAACCCTGAAATTTATTTTGGAACTATTACCGGTAAGCTCTAACCGAAGGATGACAGTCTTTCTTTGTCCGGGTGCAAGCTGTAAAATTTCCGGGATATTTTTGTCGCAAGGAACTCCTTCCACATTTAAATTGAGATTATCAACATCATAAAATTCCTGCCACGAACACGACATCGAATAATATTTAAGAGTGTCTTTAGAAGAATTTGTCAGGGTAACCGGGATCGCCCAAAATACTTTGCCACGTTCTTTAACCTCTTTACCTTTTTTGATGGTAAGGGTATAGTTGTCATTTGATGGCTGGGCATAGGCATTCGACAAAAAACATAATGTGATAATCAGCAGGAGTAATTTTTTCATTGCCATATAACTTAATAACAGATTCTATAAGATTACGCAAAAACAGGCAAAATAGTATGCGATATTGATTTACACAAAAAACCCCTCCAAGGATTCCTTAGAGGGGTTTCATTTACAATAACCTTACGTTATTATAATTTATTTTCTTCCTGCGTAGGCTTTTTAGAAGCAGCAGGCTGGTCTCCGTCTTTAGCAGCGTTTTTAAATTCTTTAATACCGGTACCCAGGCCTTTCATAAGCTCAGGGATTTTCTTGCCTCCGAACAGCAATACGATGATTACCAATATAACAAGAATTTCTGTTAAACCTAGTTTTCCCATGACAACATATTTTAATTATCCGACAAAGTTAAATATAAAATGAATTACAAAATCTATTTACGTCAAATATTTGCTTATGGTTTGCGTTAAATAAAAAATAAAAATTTAACATATTAATAAAAAGCGGCAACGGTTTTCATGCGTATTGAAATACCATAATGCCACAGGATTACTATATTTGTCAATTAAACAGTTATTATGTCGGCAAAAAGGCTCAAAAGGCAGCTCATCAAAAAGCGGCTGTTTACCAAAAATCGCCTGGTAATACTTAACGAAGAAACTTTTGAAGAGCTATTTTCCTTCAGGCTCAACCTCATGAACGTTTTTGTGGCGCTCACCACAATAAGCATCGTGATGATAGCCCTAACCACCTATATCATTGCCTTCACCCCATTACGCGAATACATCCCCGGATATGCTTCGACAAAACTAAAGCGCGAAGCTACCCAAAATGCTATAAAATCCGATTCGCTGCAAAAAATTATTAATGAAAATAGTGCCTACCTCGCCTCAATAAAAAAAGTGCTTACAGGCGATATTGAACACACAAAGCTCAGTAGGGATTCAATCGTGGTTGCGGAGCAGGCCGTACTTTCCGATGAAAAAATGAAACCCTCGGAAGCCGACCTCAAACTGCGCCGGGAAGTAGCCCTGGAAGACAAATACAACCTTTTTGAAACTGCTAAGCCAAAGGTGGGCCTCGTGTTATTTGCTCCTGTAAAAGGGCACATTACCGATAACTATAATGCGAAAGACAAGCACTTTGCCGTGGATGTCGCCCTTGCAAAAGATACCCCTATTAAAGCTGTTGCAGCAGGTACGGTCATACTGGCCGACTGGACACCGACTAACGGCAACGTAATCGTGCTGCGTCATAACGACGGAATTATATCGGTGTATAAACATGCTGCATCACTGACCAAAGAGCAGGGCGATATTGTAAAATCGGGCGAGGTGATCGCGCTGGCGGGTTCTACAGGTACGCAATCAACGGGCGTACACCTGCATTTTGAGCTTTGGAAAGACGGCTACCCTATAAACCCGACACAATTTATTAATTTTGAATAATATGGAAGATTTTATAGCCAACATATTCTTCACATCGTTTTTATGCGGCATTATTTTTTTGATAGTAGCCGCGATCACGTACTATTTTCCGCCAAAAAAGATAAATGCCTTTTATGGCTATCGCACCGCTTCCTCGATGAGGTCGCAGGAACGGTGGGATTTCGCACAGCGGTTTTCGAGCATCCAAATGATTAGGGGTTCAGTGGCGCTGATGCTAATTTCATTGCTGGGGTATTTTGTCCCAATCGCTGTCGAAGTTAAACAATCAATAGGCATGGGCCTGCTGGTACTTATGGTGGTTTATTTGATGGTTACAACAGAGAAAGCAATCAAAAAAGAGTTTAAGGATACGTCCGGCAAGAGTGAAGCTCAATCTGAATTCTAAAATCTAAAATCTGAAATCTCTCATGTCCATAAAATCATTTGCAGCAAAAATCTTCGCAGGCATCATTCACAGTAAAACCCAAAAATGGGCGGGTAATCCTGTGGGGACACAACAAAAGGTTTTCGCACAATTGATAGCCCAGGCATCGGAAACAGCTTTTGGCAGGGATCATGATTTTGGAAATATTAAATCTTTTGAAGATTTTGCTTTAAAAGTCCCGGTACGCGATTATGAAGCCATGAAAGGGTACGTTGACCGCGTTGTAAAAGGGGAGGAGAACGTACTGTGGCCAGGCAAGCCATTGTACTTTGCAAAAACATCGGGCACGACATCGGGAGCGAAATACATCCCGCTTACAAAAGAAAGCATGCCGTACCATATACAGGCAGCGCGAAACGCGATTTTGGCTTACATCCATGAAACAGGGAAAGCTGATTTCGTTGACGGCAAGATGATATTCCTGCAGGGAAGCCCCGAACTCGATGAGAAGAACGGGGTAAAACTGGGCCGCCTTTCGGGTATTGTGGCCCATTATGTTCCGGCCTACCTGCAAAAGAACCGTATGCCAAGCTGGGAAACCAACATTATAGACGATTGGGAAACCAAGGTAGATGCAATTGTGGAAGAAACCTATAATGAGGATATGCAGGTGATATCCGGCATACCATCGTGGGTACAGATGTATTTTGAAAAATTACAACAGAAGGAAGGGAAGAAAGTAGGAGACCTCTTCAAAAACTTCAACCTGTTTATATATGGCGGCGTGAACTACGAGCCCTACCGTGCGAAATTCGAAAACCTGATTGGCCGTAAGGTAGACAGCATTGAGCTGTTCCCGGCCTCCGAGGGTTTCTTTGCCTACCAGGATTCGCAGAAGGAAAAAGGCATGCTGTTGCTACTGAACTCGGGCATTTTCTATGAGTTTATAAAAGCCGATGAGTTCTTTACCGAAAACCCAAAACGACATACTATAGGAGAAGTAGAATTAGGCGTAAACTATGTCCTTATTATTTCTACCAATGCAGGGCTGTGGGCATACAACATTGGCGATACAATTGCGTTTACCTCACTCCGCCCGTACCGCGTTATTGTTACAGGCAGGATAAAGCATTACATCTCTGCCTTTGGCGAGCACGTTATCGGCAAGGAAGTAGAAAAAGCGCTAAACGAAGCTATGGAAGGTACCGGAGTGACGGTTAATGAGTTTACTGTAGCACCACAAATAACACCTGCAGAAGGATTACCCTACCATGAATGGTTTATAGAGTTTGAAAAAGAGCCGGCTGATATTGAAGCATTCGCCCTGAAAATAGATGCAGCGATGCGCAAGCAGAATGTGTATTATGACGACCTGATCGTGGGGAAAGTATTGCGTACGCTTGTCATAACACCGGTGCCCAAAGACGGTTTCAGGGACTATATGAAATCAATAGGCAAACTGGGCGGGCAGAACAAATTGCCAAGGCTGGCAAATGACAGGATTATTGCGGATGCTTTAAAAAAATGAGAATAAACAGGAAAAATAACAGCTCAACATGGGGATTAACCCCACTAAAAATAAAATCAATACATTTGCCACAAAATACTACGAATGCAGGGAATTAAAAACATATCAAGGTCGAGGGCGCAGGAATCTTCTGCGGCTATTGAGCGACTTTACATAACGATGCGGCACTTATTTAACCGCGGGTTTTACAAACCAATGGGCATATCGGGTGATACTTTAAGGGAAGCGCTACTGTCCCTTCGCCCCGAAATATACGGCTCGATTGCCGAGGAAAAAGCCGAGCTGAACGGGCTGCTGTATGTTATAGAGCGCTTGCCGGTAGGGATAGAGGAGTGCAGGTTCATTAACCTTACATCCGATGAAGGTTATTCGAAATCGCATTTTAAGGCTATAGTACCTCCGAAAAGAAGGCGTAACTGCTACCGTATCGACGAAGAGCAGATGAACGTGGAAATTACGCGTGGCCGCTCTGATATTTATGATATCATGACGCACCTTACTTTTATTTTTATCGAATCGCATAAGATAAAAGACAGGGTACTGGTAGACGATAATGGCGAGATTGCCCGCGACTGGGTAAAGCTGGAGCAGGCGATACAGCAAGAGAAAAAGCTAACACTTGAAGAGCGCGAAAAAGCGATATCGCATGTTTCGAATGTGCTGGGCAGGACATTTGCAGAGATTATAGATATCTACGATGCTTTTGGTTCAGCGGCAGCGCCCGACAGGTTCCTTCACGTTATTTACCACCTTGGCAAACTTGCGATAGAAGAAGCTATGGGTGGTGCAAAAAGGACCATTACCTTCAGCCCGATACTCCGCGAAAGGCTGGGGCACCACATTCATGGAGAGATATGGGCCAATAATATCAAGAATGTATTAAAGCAAAATGGGCTTCTCGAAAGGCCGATACACATCATCAGTGCCAACATGCACAGCGTGATGAACTCTATTTTTGCAACCCCGCTGCTCAAAACGAAATTTAAGGATAAAGATGATTTCTTTATTTATGAGGAACTAAGCAAATCGGGGAATAATGCCATGAGGGCAAAGATCGAGGAAGCAGCACTGAAAAGCGGCATGATAGCAATGCCCGATACATCGGGTACGAATATCGATGTACAGATATTTGACACTGCTAAAATAGATTTTTCCAAAAGCGCATTTCCTTCGGCTAAACTTGCTGAAGACAAGCCGGTAATTATAGTCATGGACTACGCTTTTGGCGAACAGGCCTATGAAACCATAGATGAGCTGCTAAAACCGTTCAAGGAAGACAACATCCGTACTTTTATGAATGTGGAGTCGGTATCCATTATGGGCAAGGCAGGTATATTGGAAGGCAACAAAGGCGATATCATGATTCCGTCTGCCCACATAAATGAGGGCACTGGCGATAATTATCCGTTTGAAAATGAGCTAACCGCCGCCATGTTTGAAGGCGAAGGCATACCGGTATACGTTGGCCCTATGGTTACAGTGCTGGGTACATCGCTCCAGAACAAAGACCTGCTTAAGTTTTTCAACGAATCGACATGGGGTGTGAGCGGCCTGGAAATGGAAGGTGCTTATTACCAGAAGGCAATACAGTCGGCATCGAAGATCAGGAAAAGCATCAATCCTGATGTAAAAGTACGCTACGCCTATTACGCTTCGGATAACCCGCTCGAAACCGGCAGCACGCTGGCCTCCGGAGGATTGGGTACAACAGGCGTAAAACCCACTTATCTGATAACTATTAAGATACTCGAACAAATATTCAATATTCAATAAAATATGGCAAACCAAACGAATAACGATCCTGACAGGGAAATCGACTTGTCGGAGGTATCGGCAAAAGTAAAAGGCTATTTTACACGTGTTAATGACTCATTTTTTGACGGGATATTATTTATAAAGCGCAACATTATTCTTATAGCAGGTATTGTACTGGTTGGTGCGGGACTGGGCTTCTATTTGGATATGGGCCCGAAAACCTATTCGAACAAAGTAATTGTTCACCCCAACTTCCAAAGTGTTGATTATCTTTATGAGGCTGTTGAGGGGATAAATTTGAAAATTAAGCAACGCGACACCCTTTTCCTTAAAAGTATTGGGATAAAGAAACCAAAGCGTTTTCTTAAGATAGAAATTGAGCCGCTTATTGATATTTATAATTTCATGAACCAGTCTGAAAATGACCAGAAAGAAGACAGAGACAGGAAAATGGATGTATTTAAGCTCATTGCTGAAGACGGTGACATGAAGGAGATCCTAAAGGATCCTACAACGAGTAAAAATTATGATAACCATCTCATTGAAATAATCTCAAAAGAAAAAACAAAACAATCGGATATTGTAGACCCGGTTATGGCTTATCTTAACTCGAATCCTTATTTTAAGCGGATTCAGGAGGAACAAATAAATAATGTGAATATTAAATTAGCCGCTAATGATTCTGTAATTAAGCAGGTGGATAAGATATTGAGCTATATTGTTAATCCCGGCAAAAGCCCTGGAGCGAATACGATGTATTATAGTGACAATTCACAGTTAGGCGATGTGTTGCAATTTAAGAATGCGATTTTGGCAGAGCAGGCAAGACTAAGGATAAACAAAGCCAATTACACAGAAATATTTAAGGATCGCGGCATACTGCTTAATGAAAAAAGCAGCGATGTTGTATCCGGCAATATGAAATTTATTATTCCGGTCTTGTTCTTGATATTCTTTGTAATTCTGGTATTATTCAGATCGTATTACAGGAGCCAGATAAATAAGAGAAAAATTGTAATTACAGAATAATGATCAAATCGCTGTTAATCACCGGAGGGGCAGGCTTTATAGGCTCGAACTTCATAGTGCATTTCCTGGAGAATAATCCGGAATATTTTGTGGTGAACCTTGACAATCTTACCTACGCGGGTACTTTGGATAACCTGACAGAGATTGGTGACAACAAAAATTATAAGTTTGTTGAAGGCGATATTTGCGACAGGGTTTTTGTCGATAGCCTGTTCAAAGAGTATGACTTCAGGGGAGTGATCCATTTTGCCGCAGAGTCACATGTTGATAATTCAATATCAGGGCCGGAAGCATTTATACGCACCAATGTGCTCGGGACCTTTAACTTGCTCGACGCGGCAAGGAACAACTGGATGTCAGCGCCGCAACAGTACAAGCAGGGATATGAAGGATGTCGTTTCCACCATATCTCTACCGATGAGGTTTATGGCACACTTGGAGCGGAAGGCCTGTTTACCGAAGAAACTCCCTATGCGCCAAACAGTCCGTATAGTGCCTCTAAGGCATCGAGCGACATGATCGTGAGGAGTTATTTCCATACGTACGGAATGGATGTGGTAACCACTAATTGCTCTAATAACTATGGTCCAAAACAGCATATTGAAAAACTGATACCTACGATTATAAGAAAAGCGCTTGTCGGCGAAAACATCCCCATTTACGGGACGGGCGAGAATGTGAGGGACTGGCTGTATGTGCTGGATCATTGTACAGGCATAGAATTGGTATATAAAAAAGGAAGATCCGGCGAAACCTACAACATAGGTGGCAGGAACGAAAGGAACAACCTGTATATTGCCAATAAGATATGCGACCTTATGGACACCATGAAGCCAAAAGCAGAAGGCCGTTACAGCGACCAGATAGCGTTTGTAAAAGACAGGCCGGGCCATGACATGCGCTATGCTATTGATGCTTCTAAAATAGAAAATGAACTGGGCTGGAAAGCCGATGAAAATTTTGAAACAGGAATTGTAAAGACCATTGAGTGGTATTTGCATAAGCTAACATAAAAAGCTGATGAAAGGAATAATACTGGCAGGAGGTTCCGGAACCAGGCTGCACCCGCTTACGCTGGCCGTGAGCAAGCAGTTAATGCCGATATACGACAAACCGATGATCTATTATCCGCTATCCACATTGTTATGGAGCGGTATCAGGGAAATACTGATAATATCTACACCACATGACCTCCCATTGTTCAGGCAGTTGCTCGGCGATGGCAGTAAGCTTGGATGCCGTTTTGAATATGCAGTGCAGGAGCTGCCCAACGGGCTTGCCGAGGCATTTATAATAGGAAAAGAATTCATCGGGAATGATAAAGTGGCCCTGATACTGGGTGATAATATCTTTTACGGCACGGGGCTTTCTACACTGTTGCAAAATAACAGCAACCCGGATGGCGGTATCATTTATGCCTACCATGTGCACGACCCGGAGCGCTATGGCGTAGTGGAATTTGATGACCATGGAAAAGTGCTTTCGATAGAAGAAAAACCGGAAACACCAAAATCGAATTATGCGGTGCCGGGTATTTATTTTTATGATAACGATGTGGTAGATATTGCCGCGAATATAAAGCCAAGCCACCGTGGTGAACTTGAGATAACCGACGTGAACAGGGAATACCTGAATCGCGGAAAGCTGAAAGTGAGTATATTGGACAGGGGCACAGCATGGCTGGACACCGGTACTTTCAACTCACTCATGCAGGCGGGGCAATTTGTACAGGTAATAGAAGAGCGACAGGGACTCAAGATAGGGGCTATTGAAGAGGCTGCCTATAAAATGGGCTTCATTACAGGAGATGAATTAAAAAAACTTGCCGAACCTTTATTGAAAAGCGGGTACGGCACACATTTATTAAGCATAATATCGTAAGATGACGTTTACACCTACTAAGCTGGAAGGCTGTTATATATTAGATCCTGCCATTATAAAAGATGAGAGGGGCTACTTTATGGAAAGCTTCAACGAAAGCAAATTTGAAGCCGGTACAGGCACAAAAACGCATTTTGTACAGGACAACCAGTCGTTCTCGTCAAGAGGTGTACTAAGGGGACTTCACTACCAAACAGGCGAGCATGCGCAGGCAAAGCTCGTTAGGGTGCTTAAGGGCGAAGTGCTGGATGTGGCGGTTGATATAAGGCCCGGATCTCCAACTTTTGGCCAGCATGAAGCGGTATTGCTTTCGGGCGAAAACCAAAGGCAGTTTTTTGTGCCAAGAGGATTCGCACACGGCTTTCTGGTGCTGAGCGAAACCGCTGTCTTTTTCTATAAGTGCGATAATTTTTATAATAAAGAGTCGGAAGGTGGCATCATTTATAATGATCCGTCTATTGGAATAGAGTGGGGTATGCCCGAGGGCGATTTCACTATATCTGAAAAAGATACTATTTTGCCAACCCTCCAAAACAGCAGGGCGGTATGGTAGTGTTAGTAACAGGCGGCAACGGGCAACTGGGCCAGGCATTGCAGGCTATAGCGCCGCAATATGATAAATTGCGGTTTTATTTTGCATCTTCGCAGGAAGCAGATATCACGAACATTGATAGCCTGAACGCTATATTTGCCAAAGTAAAACCGGCCTACTGCATTAATGCGGCTGCGTATACAGCCGTTGATAAAGCCGAAAGCGAACCTGAAAAAGCACATCTTATAAATGCAGAAGGCGCTAAAAACCTTGCTGAAGCGTGCTTGCAATACAACACAATATTATTGCATGTTTCAACCGATTTTGTATTTGACGGAAAGAAAAAAACGCCCTATACCGAAAATGATGAAACCGATCCGCAGGGCGTATACGGCCTGACCAAGCTGCAGGGAGAACTGGAGATACAGAATGTCTTACCCGAACATTTTATCGTGAGGACATCGTGGCTGTATTCGGAATACGGGAATAATTTTATGAAAACTATGATCAGGCTGGGCGGTGAACGCGACTCTTTGAGCGTTGTAGATGACCAGAAAGGTACCCCAACCAATGCTAATGACCTTGCCCGTGCCCTGGTACAGATGATACAAAGCGGTATAACGGAATATGGCATTTACCACTACAGCAACGAAGGCAGCGCCACATGGTATGATTTTGCAAAAAAAATATTTGATATAAACAATATTGCCATAGATTTACGCCAAATTCCTACAAGCGCATATCCAACGCCTGCCAAAAGGCCGGAGTACAGTGTGTTGGATAAGAGCAAGATAAAGAAGGTTTTTGGACTGGACATACAGGACTGGGAAACGGCATTAACGAAAACAGGACATGAGTAACGAAACTATTGATATATCTATCATTGCGCCTCTTTATAATGAGGAGCAGGTATTTTCCCTCCTTATAGAGAGACTGACTGCCGTTATTAATAAATGCGGATTTAGCTGTGAAGTAATTCTTGTGAATGATGGGAGCAGCGATGCTACAGACAGGCTTGTTGAAGAGCAATGTAAGAAAGACCCCAGGTTTACAGGTGTGCTTTTATCACGCAACCATGGTCACCAGCTTGCTGTTACGGCCGGGCTTTCGTATGTAAGGGGAAAAAAAGGGGCCATGATTATTGATGGAGACCTGCAGGACCCGCCGGAACTGATAACAGATTTTTATAAGATACTGAATGACGGGTATGACGTTATCTATGCAGTAAGGAAGAACCGCAAAGAAAGTATGCTTAAAAAAATGGCCTATAAAAGCTACTACCGTTTCCAAAAAAGCATATCCAGTTTTTCGATTCCTATTGACAGTGGCGATTTTTCGATGATCAGCCGCAGGGTTGTTGACATAATGAACGATATGCCGGAACAAAGCCGCTACCTTCGCGGTATGAGGGCATGGGTGGGCTTCAGGCAAAAGGCATTTGTATATGAAAGGGACGAGCGCCATGCAGGGGAAACAAAATACAGTTGGAGCAAATTGTTCCAGCTGGCATTCAACGGTATATTTAACTTCAGCGATTTTCCGATAAAGATTATCACTAGAATGGGTTTTATAACAGTGTTGGTCTCGCTTATTTTCTTTGGATACAACCTCTACAGAAAATTATTTTACAACGATGTTCCACAAGGATTTACAGCAACAATATTAACGATCATTCTTTTTTGTGGCGTGCAGATGATTTCCCTGGGCATCATTGGCGAATATGTACTCAGGATTTACAACCAGGTGCGTAACAGGCCATTATTTGTAGTGGATAAGGTCATACAGGAGGGTAAAGAAAAAACGGAATAAAGAAAGATGCAGCACGAATACTACAAGGAATATTATGACCTGGAACGCAGCCACTGGTGGTTTGTGGCACGCGAGCGAATAATAACCAACTATATAAAAAAACTCATAAGTACGGGAAAGCTTAAAGCAAACCCAAAAATCCTGAATGTGGGCTGTGGCCCGGGGAGAAGTTCCGAATATCTTTCGGATTTCGGAAAGGTTGTTTCCATAGAATATGATAAATTCTGTTGTGAATTTGCCTCAGAAAAAACAGGGCTTGAGATTATACACGGATCAATCACAGAATTGCCGTTTGAAGATAAAATGTTCGACCTTGTATGTGCTTTTGATGTAATAGAGCATGTAGAAGACCACCAAAAGGCAGTGCATGAAATGAAAAGGGTGGCTGTAGATGACGGGGTATTACTGATTACGGTTCCAGCATTTATGGATTTGTGGAGCCATCATGATGTTATAAACCATCACTTCAGGAGGTATAAGATGAAACAAATTGACGGCCTTTTCCAAAATGGTGAAAAAGGCAGGAATTTGTACTACACCTACTTTAATTCGTTTTTATTTCCACCGGTATATTTCTTCAGGAAGCTAAGCAATATGATGGGCAGCGGAAAAAAGAGAAAAGGATCCGGAAGTGATTTTGAAGCATTTAATCCCGGCCTTATAAACAGGATATTGTTTAAGATCATGGCATCTGAAAGCACATTTGTTAATGGTGGCATCAGGTTTCCTTTCGGGGTATCAATATTATATTGTTGGAAAAAAGAAATATGATCAGCAATTATATGGCAAAGCAAAGATCAATAGTATATTGGGGCATAATGGCGCTTGTCATAGTATGTTTCCATCTCACCTATGGACTGGATATCATAGTCCCAACGAATATCCGGTGGCTGATGGAAGCACACCACGATTGGGGTACTCATTATTTAGGATGGGCATTTTACAGAGATGCACCCTGGAGTTTTCCGATAGGCAATATACCGGATTATTGCTATCCTGCCGGGACAAATATAGGCCTTACCGATTCTATCGTGCTGCCAGCCCTTCTTTTAAAGCCTTTTTCCGGGATATTGCCCGAAGATTTTCAATATCTTGGGTTGTGGCTTTTGCTTTGTAACCTCATGGTCGCGCACTATACTATCAAGATCCTTGATATTTACAAGGCAAAAGCTGTTTATGTAATACTTGCTGCGATTTTCGTAGTCCTCAGCCCGGTGTTATTTTTCAGGGGGATGCACCCTTCGCTGTGTGCTCACGGATTTATACTGGCATCAATATATTACTATTTAAAACCGGCAACGGCAGCAACAGCGGCGGCCATTAACAGGTCGCAGGTAGTACTGGTGCTCATTGTTTCGCTGATAAGCCCTTACCTATGGCTTATGATAATAGGGTTTACTGTTATTTTACCGCTTAAGCACTGTTATTACCAAAAACTCTTCACATGGAAACAGGGACTCAAATACCCTGTTATAGCCATGCTTGGGAGCCTTCTGCTTTGGATCGTTGTAGGGGTAATCTCTTTTGATACTGGAGGCCTTGAGGTGCAAAACAGCTACGGGCAGTATAGTTTTAACCTTAATTCGTTTTATAACCCGTCAGGATTTTCAATGTTCGTTCCTACAATTCCGTGGCTGCGCCCTGAACACCAATATGAAGGTTTTCTTTACCTGGGCGTGGGCCTGATGGCACTGGCTATACTTGTGATAGGCTATCTTATAATAACGCGCAGTATAACAAGGATCTTTAAAAATAAATACCTGATACCATTATTGGTATTGACTATCCTTCTCGCGCTTTTCGCCATTACCAACGAGGTGAGCATTAATGACAAGGTGCTTTTTACATATCCGATACCGAAATTTATCAAGCAGATAGGCAGCACTTTCAGGGCGAGCGGCAGGTTTATGTGGTTGGCCTATTACCTGTTCTTTATTTTTGTCCTTGTCGTTTTCGTGAAAAGCAAGGCTCCACATTGGGTGAAAGTTCCGTTGCTGGTCGTAATCGTTGCGTTTCAGATATACGACGTAAAGAACCTTTATACCTTTAAACAGCGTAATTACGGAAGCTATGACAGCCCTCTTAATGAAACCAGGTGGAATGAGATAATTCCGCATTATGACAGGATAATCACTTATCCGCCGTTCACTTTTACATTGGTGAACAATATGGACTACCAGGACCTGTGCTTTTTGGCGCTCAAAAACAAAAAAGCGATCACACTGGGATATTCGGCACGGGTAGATGTGAAAAAATATGAGACATATACAGAATCGCTCACGAATGACCTGACGTATGGTAAGGTTAAGGAAAACGAACTGTATATCACCACACCGCAAAATCTGGACGCTTTTGGGGCGATCATTCGTAATAAGGATATTCAGATAGACCTTATTGACGGCTATTACCTGTTTTACCATAAAAGGAAACGTTCGGATGGCTTGAAAAGGGATGCAGCCACACAAAAACAGCTGGACTCGGTCAGGACAGTATATTCCAAAGATCCCGGGACTAAATTTGTAAAAGTCATAAAAAGGCCTGATTTCCCAAAGGATGAAATAAAATACAATATAGAGGACATTTATATAAATAATAATTTCATAAAGATCTCCGGATGGGCATTCATCAAAGATAAGTCCAATAATAAGGGTGATGTATTATATATAACGCTATCGACCCAGGACACGACCTACATATCGGAAGCCACACAGATAGTGCGGCCCGACATTACACAAGGCTTTAACAGAGAAGACCTGTCAAGCTCCGGTTTTTCAACGTCGGTCTTTACAGACAATATATTACGAAAGGATTATACTGTAGGGATCGCTGTTAAGGATAAAAATGATAAATGGACATTTATTAATTTAGGGACCGCAAAAGAAATTAAAGATAAAAAAACCTTTGGTAACTATAAGTAGGCATACCAAAGGGGTCCGGAACTGACAAAGGATTAATATAAAAGGAAATAAATAACTTACATCTCTACCCCCCATAGCGGCGCGCCCTTGGTTTGCCCTAACCGCACTATTATTACATTGTCCACGCGCTTTATATAACCATCTTTAGGCCATAATGGCATCGGTGCAATAGAGTCTTTCATTTTATTAAAGGTCTCAGGGTTGTCTATTACCTTATAGTATGCGACATCGGTGAACTTCATAAATCCAGTGATCCTGTGATTGCTGCCACCGTCCCACGAAAAGAAAGAGCCCCCGAAGACCTCAGATCTCGGGACCCTGAATTTGTCATGTTCTTCAAAAGGCAGCCCTCCATAAAAGTACACATAGTCTTTAGTAGGATCAAAATCAGGATATTTGGTTTTTATAGTCTGATCTATATTTTTTGCTATGTTAATGTCATGGTTATATATTTTTGACTGTGACCAGAACAGCATGGTTATAAAATAAATATTAGCCACAGCGATCAGCGACACAAGGTTCAGAGAAAGCTTGCTAAATGAGACGGTCGAGGCGAACTGCATAATGATAAAACCGAACACGATGCCCGAAGCGACATAAAGCCTTGGCGGGTGATAACCATTTGTAATAAAAAACGACATAAAGAACGGCAAGAGCAGCATACCTGTTAAAAGGAGTGCACGGATGGCAAAATGCTTTCGGTCCCAAATGATAAAACGGACCAGGAGGATCAAAACAGCTACAGTTGCAACAATGAAAGTTTTAGCGCCATAGTAAGAATTACCGGCAAGATTGGTAAACCATAATTTCAGGAAGCCTGATATTCCGGTATCAGAAGTCCCCGAAGTATAATAATCCGCGAGTCCTGCACCGGGAGGGCAGAGTATCTTTACAGAAAGATAGTAGAATAGTACGGAGGACACACAAAGCCCCACGAATAAAAGGAACTTCTTTAGTTCTCCTTTAAAAGAATACTCGCTGTAAAATGTGTTTTGGAAAAGTATTATCGTAAAAATAATCACGGGGATCATAGCCAATGATTGGTTTAGCGCGATCGTGAACATGAACAAAAGAGCTGACACAGTAAAATTAACTGCGCTTTTTAAAGAAATAGGCCCATTAATGGATTTCAGAAAGAAGGAAACAGCTAACGCCCCAGTAAGAAAACCACAGCCCAATACATCACTTTGCATGGTGAATACCAGCTGGTAGGCCATCTGGGGGAATGTTAAGAATAAGCCACAGAATACATACGCCGCCAAGCCGCCAAGCCGGAACAGCTTTGACACTTCTACCGATGCCAGGCTTAGAAATATAAGCCCGAGCAGTAATGAAAAATAGGGGGTTATGCCTCCAAAAATGTAATAGCGGAATAAGGTAGTGCCCCATCGGCCAAGGTTTAATACATAATCCTGTGAGAATACCTGTTCGCTATCTATGCTTAAGGAGAAATTCGATAGGGCAAATCCGTAGGTAATAAAAGATATAAGGATCGAGAAAATAAGAAGTTTGTAATATCCGGATGAGAATGGCTTTATCATTTTTGCAAGATTTGGAAGATTTCCCCAAAAGTAAAACTTTTTACCGAACGGCAAAGCACCTTTCGAAAAGCCTCCTAAGGTTAGGGTTATATTTTATCTTATAAAAAGGAAATTTTACGCGGTTTACAAAAAAAAATGATAATTGTAAAAAAATAACGGTAAAATATTAACTTTGCGCGGTTCGGGAATTATGTGGGATCATGTATAGTACCCGCGAATACAGAAAGAAATTTAATTATACTAATAAAATGGATCACATTAGAAACGGCATTGCGATATGCCTCCTCTTAGTAACGCTGGCAGGCTGTAAAAATGAAAAACAAGCAGAACCTGCAAAACAGGAATCCGCTAAACAGGCTGCACAGGTAGTAGTCGAAATGGTGGTTAAGAACGATGATTTATTTCAGTTGTTCTATACCGAAGGCACTTCTGATTTTGGGCCTAACAGTATATATGTAAAAGTGTCGGGAAAGGCGGAGAGCCAGGCGATAGTATTTGATCTGCCAGGCGATGCCATTGTTGGAAATCTCAGGTTTGACACAGGACAGAACGAATCTCAGGGCGAAATGATAGTTAATAAAATGGTTGTTAAGATAGGCGATAAGGAATTGGAGATTAGCGCTGCCGATTTCTTCAAATACTTTACGCCCTCAGACTACGTAAAAGCAGACCCTGCCAAATTTTCGTTCACAGGCTTAAAAGTAGATGGCATATACGACCCGTTCTTCAGTGGGAATAACGAACTTGTGGAGGTATTAAAAAAGATTAACTAAAGGCAGCTGCTAAAAAGCAGCATGATCATGTATTGTGGCTATAGCAATACTTTCGCTTCTGGGTTTACCCTTAAGGGGACGTTTCTATGAGCAGCAGCATTTCCCGCCGGGCTTTATTCCCCGTGAATTTACAAAAGAAGGCATATAGTCCCTAATATATTGTGGACATAATTAATGCAATATGGATTTAGAAAAGCTGTCTTCATTGTTAAAAAATAAAAAAACGCAAAATTTTTTTATCTACGGGGTGGGTCAGGCTTTTAATCTTATAAGCCCATTATTGGTCATTCCCTATATTGTTGCCGTTTGTGGCGAGGAAGGTTTGGGGAAAACAGGCCTGGGCTTTGCACTGTCATTGTTCCTGATCCTAATTGTCGATTATGCCTTCGATGTAAAGGGTACGAAGCAAGCCTCAGAAATGAGGGATGACAGGCAACAGCTTGAGAAGCTTTTTATAAATACTATCGCGATAAAATGCCTGCTGTTTCTGGCAGTAGTGGCGATCTTCCTCGCTCTGGTATTTTTTGTGCCTTTTTTCCAGGATGAAAAGCCGCTGTTTGCACTAAGCCTCTCTATTGTACTGGCACAGGTGTTCACACCCCACTGGTTTCTTCAGGGAACAGAACAGTACACGGCGGCAAGCATAATTAATATTTGTTCAAAAGGATTTTATTTGCTGTTAGTCTATAGCTTTGTTGCCAACAATGGAGATTATATATATGTCAATCTTTTTTTAGGGGGTAGCTCACTGGTCTTTAATATAGTGGGGCTGGCCTATATAATGAACAGATATTCATTTAAAATAGCGGTACCGGTAGTAAGCGAGGTGACCGCCATACTTAAGGGCGATTTTTCCTTTTGCATTTCGCAACTTTTCCTTTCAGCCAGGCAGCTGCTACCCATTGTCCTGGTCAGTTATTGTTTAGGGTATTATACTGCAGGACAATATAAGATCATAGAGCAGGTAATTACTTCATCAAGGACATTCATCCAGGTTTTTCTGAGGTATTTCTATCCGCTCGTTTGCTATAAAGCGGCAGAAGACCTCAAAGCTGGATTCCGTTTCTGGAAGAGGTACAGTACCTCTGATTTTCTCATTGTCCTGGCCGCAATGTCAGTAATAGCTTTAATGCCTGAGCAGTTACTATATTTTTTCAACGCCTCTGAAGAATCTGTAAATGAGCTCACACCGCCACTCTTTCTTGTACTGCTGGTACCTCCGCTTATGGCGGCCTCTACTGCGTTGGAGCAGCTTATGATGATAGCCAACAGGAACAAGGAATATATAAGAATAGTTATCAGCGTCACCATCATCAGTATAGTATCGATGTTCTCTATCCTGGGTAAGTTTGGGATAATAGGCCTGATCGCTACCTTTATTGCCGCTGAACTGTTGTTTATAAGCCTGTATTTTAAAAATTCTTATCTACATTTAAGTCATAAAACCAACGAATGAAGGTAATTGTCCCTGCAAATATTTTTTATCAGGCACTTTTTGTGCTATGTATAGCAATGCCTTATTTTGACAATTATGAGATTACCTTTATGGTATGGTCTTTTACGGCAGCGGCTACAATTTGCAGAAAATACAGCATGGAAATTATAAAGCAGCTTGCCTGTTTTGCCGGGATATTACTCATTGCCTTTTTCGCAATGTTTTTCGGCAAATACCAGATGTATAATATAATACGCGATTTTACATACCTGATTAAACCTGTATTAGGACTGCTCATTGGCTACCAGATATGCAAAAGGTCATATACTGGAATTTTTCGACTGATCGTTATAACAGGAGCAATTATAGCATCGCTGCATTATATAAAACTTGCTATCGCTGTACTGGTACTGCATGCCCATACCGTGAATGATATAAGACAACACGCGGGGTATTTTAGCGATTTTGAAGTATTTGCTTTAATACTTTTGTTGTTTTACAAACGTTTTGATCTTGGTTTTTCCAAAAAGCAGGTGTATGTATTGGTTGCGTTCATAGGATTTTCGGTATTCATGTATATGGCCAGGACAAATTTTATACAAGTAGTGGTATTATCCATGGCCATGAAAAATTATTTTAAGATCAACCGGAGGTCCGTGATACTATTATCGTCCACAATTATGCTTGTTGTAATAGGATATTCGGCAATACTTTATTATAACCCTAAACGGAACGGGGATGGCCTTGAAGCGTTGCTTTATAAAATTAAACTCGCCCCACTGGAGCCATTCCGTACACATGTAGACCTAACAGATTGGAAAGAATTCAACGATAACTACCGCTCTTACGAGAACATTATGACGATGAAGCAGGTTCCGGCCGAAGGTGTGCCCGCAGTACTCTTTGGCAAAGGAATGGGATCTACCATAGACCTTAAAGTAAAAATGTGGCTTGGCGACCAGGAGATGAGGTACATCTCTATTTTGCATAACGGCTTTATGACAGTGTTCTTAAAATCGGGACTCTTAGGGATAGTGCTGTTTATAATATCCCTGCGTCTCAATTTTAAGAAACGAAGGAGTGTGCTGCCCCGGGTACGAGAGCTGAATTTGCTCATGCTGGGTACAGGAATATTTATGATAATTTCGGCATGGGTGTTTATGGGGCTGTACTTCCTCGCCGACACCAAATCCATACTTATCGGGATGTTCATATGTGCCAGAGAGGCCTATATAAAACAACAGGCTTCAGGCCATTTACAGGAATAGAAACAACAGCCATTTATATACCGCCTGATAAGGACCTGTTATCACGATGACATAGTAAGCGCTAAGAAAGCGCTATTCCAAGAATAATTTCTTTAATTTTTTCGCTTGATTTTCCATCGCCATAAGGGTTGGAGGCTGTGGCTATTGTTGCATAGTAAAGATCATCGTTAAGGAGCTTTTCGGTTTCGTAAACTATTTTTTCTTTGTCGGATCCTACCAATATAGCTGTACCCGCCTCTACACCTTCCATGCGTTCTGTCACATCCCGCAGTACCAGTACCGGCTTCCCAAGGCTGGGGGCTTCTTCCTGTATGCCTCCCGAATCGGTAAGTATAATGTTGCTTTTATTCATGAGCCATATCAGTTCATGATAATCCAGGGGCCTTATAAGTTCTATATTTCTCCGCTTCAGTATCTCGTGTGCTGTTGCTTTAATATTTGGGTTAGGGTGTACGGGATATACGATCTGTATATCCGGATATTTGTCGGCGATCTCCAGCAGGGCTTCGCAAATCTCCAAAAAAGGCTTCCCGAAATTTTCCCTGCGATGGCAAGTAACGAGCAGGGTCTTTTTACTAAGATCGATATTGCCGAATGTTTTATCCATACCAGCTTCACCTGTGGCTTCGATCTTTTCGATCCCTGCGAACAAGGCATCGATCACGGTATTGCCCACTACGTAAACATTTTCGGTAATGTTCTCCTGCAAGAGGTTGGCGCGTGCCTGCCCGGTCGGGCAAAAATGCAGGTGTGCGAGTTTTGATGTCAGCACCCTGTTGGCTTCTTCGGGAAATGGTGAGTATATATCATGGCTCCTCAGTCCGGCCTCGATATGGGCAACCTTTATTTTCTGGTAAAAAGCAGCCAACGAAGCAGCCAGCACCGTGGTAGTATCTCCCTGTACAAAAATAAGGTCAAATTTTTCTTTTAAAAGTATGTCGTTCGTGATCTTCAGGATCAGGTTCGATGTAAGTTCATGCAGCGTTTGGTTAGGGACCATGATATTAAGGTCGTAGTCTGCTTTAATATCAAAAAAATCAAGCACCTGGTCCAGCATTTCCCTATGCTGGGCCGTAATACCAACTTTAACCGAAAAACGGCTATCCTGCATAAATGTCTTAATAAGCGGTGCCATTTTTATAGCTTCAGGTCTCGTGCCAAAAAGGAATAGTATATTTTTCATTATGCTTTATGCAGGCAATTTGTTTATTGTCCGTAAAACTACTAATTAAAACTATATTTGCAAGGTTTAAAAATGATAGGATGAAAGTGTTATTTCAATCAAGAGCCAATCTTTATGCTGCCCCGGGCGGGGATCTTGTGCAGATGGAAAAGACCAGGCAATTTCTCGAAAAGCAGGGCATAAAAGTAGATATATCGTTAGATGCTGAGCCGGACCTGGATGGATATGACCTGGTGCACCTGTTCAACCTTATGGAGCCGCAGGACATTTATTTGCAGATGAGGAATGCGAAAAGGCAGGGAAAGAAGATTGTGCTATCAACGATATACGGCTTGTATACCGAATTTGAAAGGAAAGCAAGAGGAGGATTTTTCCAGAAAGTGGCCAATGTGCTTTCGCCATACCAGATAGGCTATATAAAAACGCTTGTAAAATATATTGCCGAAGGCAGGATCCATAAGGGCGTATATAAAATGCTCTTTAAAGGGTATTATGGATTGATGAAGGAAATAGTGGATAACACAAGCGTATTCCTTCCCAATTCCGACTCCGAGATGCAAAGGGTGGCACAGGAATTCAGGCTAAAAGGGTATAAATACTTTAGCGTGCCCAATGCCATAGATAAAGATGTGTTTAACGATGACAGTGCGAAAACAGGCGATAAATTCTCACAGTTTAAGGATTGTATTCTCTGTGCTGCACGCATCGAAGGTCGTAAGTCGACGTTAAACCTCGTAAGGGCAGTAAAAAATTCCCCGTATAAACTGGTATTAGTAGGTAAAGCATCCGCTAATCAAAAGGCGTATGTTGAGCAGGTGCGGAAAGAGGCAGGCGATAACGTGTTCTTTTTAGGCGTAATGCCTCATGAAGAGCTCCGCGAATTATATAAAGCAGCTAAGGTGCACGCCCTTGTGAGCTGGATGGAAACACCCGGCCTGTCATCACTCGAAGCTGGTGCCATGAACTGTAATATCGTAGTCACGAAAAAAGGGGATACTCAGGATTATTTCGGTGACTTTGCCTTTTATTGCGAGCCAGACGATGTAGATTCTATAAGAAAGGCTATCGACGAAGCATTCCGGGCAGATGTTGACCCGGGTCTTAAAAAAAGGATTCTTGAGAATTATACATGGGAAAAAACAGCTTCAGAAACAATAAAAGGCTACAAGCTTGCTTTGGCCGGCGATAAGGGTAACCATAATTAATCATATTCACTGTTCCGGCGAAATGCCTTTATTTTACTATAATTGCAAATAATGTTGAATGCCATAATGTATTTATATGTATTTTTGGCGCGCAGTGAAAGGAAATTGAATTCATGAAAGTAGCCATATTAGGTACAAGGGGCATCCCGAACTATTACGGAGGTTTTGAGCAGTTTGCAGAATACTTCTCGGTTTACCTTGCAAAAAAGGGGCATGAGGTATATGTATATAATTCGCACAACCATCCGTATCAGGAAAAGATGTTCAATGGCGTGCATATACTCCACCAATATGATCCCGAATACAAAGTAGGTACCTTTGGCCAGTTTATTTACGATCTCAATTGCATTCGCGATATTCGGAAAAGAGATTTTGACATTATACTCCAGCTTGGCTATACCAGCAGTTCGATCTGGTATTTCCTGCTCCCTAAAAGCGCAATTGTTATTACCAATATGGACGGCCTTGAGTGGAAACGCTCGAAATATTCGGCTCCCGTGCGCCGCTTCCTTAAATATGCAGAAAGGCTTGCCGCAATGCACAGTGATTACCTTGTTGCCGATTCGCTGGGCATACAGGCATTCCTGAAAGAAGAATACAAAAAAGAATCTACCTACATAGCCTACGGTGCCCACCCTTTTTATTCCCCGGATGAAAGTGTACTGGCAGAATATGATGTTGAAAAAGAAAATTTCAATATGATCATGGCCCGCTTCGAGCCGGAGAATAACCTCGATATGGTGCTTACCGGAGTAACAGAAGGTAACGATACCACACCGATACTGGTGGTAGGCAAGCATGAAACAAAGTATGGCGCCTACCTGAAAGAAAAATTTAAGAACCATCCTAATATAAGGTTCATAGGTGGTTTGTATAACATAGATCACCTTAACAGCCTGCGCTATTATTCAAAAATATATTTCCACGGCCATTCGGTGGGAGGTACCAACCCTTCGCTGCTTGAGGCTATGGCATCGCATGCTCTTATCGCTGCACACAATAATCACTTTAACAAAGGCGTTCTACAGGATAATGCCTATTATTTTGCCAACCCTAAAGAGGTTGCCAGCCTGCTTGCAACATTGCGAAAAAGTGAGGAACAGCAGAAAATAGAGAAAAATTTTAAAGCTATAGAGAAAAATTTTAACTGGGAAAAAATCAATGGGGACTATCTACAACTTTTCGAGCAATGCCTTATTAAAAAGAATAGGGCTTTCTCCGGGTAAAAAGCCATTGGTTTTTTTCATTTCGGCAGTACTCATAACCCTGCCCCTTGGCTATGCTTATAACAGTATTGTTCTCATACTGTTTGTTTTGTATTCATTGCTTTCCGCAAAGAAAGGGAATGTGCATATAAGCAAAATGCTCCTCCTGCCAATGTTCCTTTACGGTTTCATGGTTTTATCATTGCTATGGTCTATAGATATTGAAAGCACGCTCAAGGCGCTATCCAAAGAAGCAGCACTTTTGTTCGTACCCCTTGCATTTTTTTTTAACAGGCGGTTTATCAGGATGGGGAGGTGCGCTATACTTAAAAATTTCAGCAGGGGAATGGTGCTGGCCGGCATTGTAGTCCTGGCAAGGGCATTAATACGTTATATCCTTACCGGCAATACGGATGTTTTCTTTTATCATGAACTGGCTACCCGGGATATTAATGCCATCTATCTTTCAGCACTTTTCTCAGTACCTCTATTCTGGTTTCTTACGGTAAAAAGTAAATCGTTTTGGAACTATGCAGGGTTTATATTCCTTTTTGGGCTTATCTTTCTATTGGCTTCTAAAACTGTAATTATAGTAGATGTTTTGATTACAGGGATATACCTGCTCTTCTATACACGGATGCAAAAAAGGGCAAAGATCACGATGTTTGTACTATTTATGGCATCGGCAATAATTCTGGGCTACTATGGCAAGGTAGGAGAAAGGCTTGTTGCTGAATTTACCACAAAGTCCAAAACAGAAAACGGCGTTAATATACTTACTGTAAAAGAAGCGTGGGAAACGCAACGATTTACCCATAACGACTATTTTAACGGATCTGCTTTCAGGATATACCAAATCCGTATTTTTACAGAATTGCTTACAGAAGAGCCGATAGTATTTACCGGCTACGGCCTTAATGCATCGCCAAAAAAGGTATATGAAAAGGGCATAGAGCACAATGTAAGCCCGGACGATGGTACCGGATATGGTTATGGTGTCCAGAATTTCCATAACCAATATGTCGAAACATTTGCCGATTTGGGCATATTCGGCTTTCTTTTGCTACTGCTCATCCTGGGTGCTAATCTAAAAAAGGCATTTAAAACTAAAGATTTTATACATATTGCTTTTGCAATTCTTATGATAGCCTTACTTTTGACGGAATCATTTTTATGGAGGCAGCGGGGGATAGTGTTTTTCACAATGCTGTATTGCCTCTTTAATGGCTTGTTACCAAAAGGTTTTGATAAAGAAAGACATGAAAAGAATACTAATAACGGGAGCAGCAGGCTTCCTGGGGTCACACCTTTGTGACAGGTTTATAAAAGAAGGCTATTTTGTAATAGGGATGGATAACCTGATTACGGGTGACCTTAAAAACATCGAACATCTTTTTAAGCTGGAAAATTTTGAGTTCTACCACCACGATGTTACCAAATTTGTAAATATACCCGGCAATCTCGATTATATACTGCATTTTGCATCGCCGGCAAGCCCTATAGATTATTTAAAGATCCCGATACAAACCCTTAAGGTGGGTTCTTTAGGTACGCATAACCTTCTTGGCCTTGCGAGGGTAAAAAAAGCCAGGATACTTATAGCCTCAACTTCGGAGGTATATGGCGACCCTTTAGTACACCCGCAAACCGAGGATTATTACGGTAACGTAAACACCATTGGCCCCCGCGGCGTGTATGATGAGGCCAAGCGCTTCCAGGAATCCATAACCATGGCCTACCATACGTTTCACGGCGTAGAAACCCGCATAGTAAGGATATTCAATACCTACGGCCCGCGCATGAGGCTTAATGATGGCCGTGTAATTCCGGCATTCATAGGCCAGGCCCTAAGGGGAGAAGACCTCACCATATTTGGCGACGGTATGCAAACACGTTCTTTTTGCTATGTAGACGACCAGGTAGAAGGTATCTTCAGGCTGTTGCATTCTGATTATATTTATCCTGTTAATATTGGCAACCCCGATGAGATAACCATCAGGGATTTTGCCGAAGAAATAATCAAGCTGACAGGTACTAACCAAAAAGTGGTATACATGCCCCTGCCGGTAAACGACCCGCTGCAGAGGAGGCCGGATATTACACTTGCGAAAAAGCTCTTAGGATGGGAAGCCAAAGTGGGCAGGGCGGAAGGAATGAAAATAACGTATGATTATTTCAGCTCGCTTTCACAAGAAGAGCTGCAGAAGGAAGAGCATAAAGATTTCTCCGGTTTTATACATTAAGCAATGATTTTATCCGATAAAAGGAGGTATTCTAAATATTTAAGGCCCATCAGTATATTTTTCGATATACTGGTAATTACGTTTACATTCCAGTTCTTTTTCAGGGAGCACGGGCTTAATTACCTCCATTTCGGTGCCTACCAGATAGCCTGTTGGGCCATCATTTCCTATTTTTCGGGTTTCTACGGCGTGTACCGCTATACCCCGCCTATAAAGATCATGACCAAGCTGATGGGGCAGGGCGTCCTTTTCCTGCTGGTTGTCATTGCATTTTTCCCTTTTGCCAAGCACACTGTTTTTAGCGGGCAGGCTATCGCAGCCTATCTAACGACTGTTTTTATAATTATTGGTGTTTTCAAATTCCTGATGTTTTACTACCTGAAGCGCTACAGGGTAGTTACAGGAAGCAATTACAGGACGGCTATTATCATAGGGTATACCCCGCAGGCAATACGCCTTAAAGAGGTGTTTGAAACAAGGCCGGATTATGGCTATCGTTTCGTTGGTTTTTTTTCCGATAAAAAATCTAATCCGGAAGTTATAGGGAAAACAGCCGACATAAAAGACTACATCCTGCAAAACAATATTGATGAGATTTATTGTTCCCTCAATGAGATAAGCAACCTCCAGATTAAAGAACTCGTGGAGTTTGCCGACGCATATAAAAAAGTTATAAAATTCATTCCCGATACCGATGGCATCTTTTCTAAGAATCTAAAGATGGATTATTATGAAGTGTTCCCGGTACTTTCATTGCGCAAAACAGCCCTTCACGACCCGTTTGCCCAAATGATAAAAAGGATGTTCGACATCGTGTTCTCTTTATTGGTGGTCATATTGCTTTTATCCTGGCTTACTCCAATATTAGCACTCCTGATAAAGCTGGAGTCAAAAGGGCCTGTGTTTTTTAAGCAAAGCCGCCCGGGCCTCGATGAAAAAGAATTTTTTTGCTACAAGTTCCGCTCCATGCAGATAAACGAACGCACGGAACAATCGGTAGTTAAGAACGACCCGCGCATCACAAGGATAGGGAAGTTTATAAGAAAAACAAGTATCGACGAAATGCCGCAGTTTTTCAATGTATTAAAGGGAGAAATGTCGGTGGTGGGGCCGAGGCCCCATTTATGGTCGCAAAACAACCTGTACAGCAACCGCATTAAGAAATACATGGTAAGGCTTTATGTAAGGCCGGGTATTACAGGGCTGGCTCAGGTAAGAGGGTTCAGGGGCGAGATAAGCACCAATGAAGATATGATATTCCGCATTAAATATGATGTGTTCTACATAGAGAACTGGTCGTTGCTTCTGGATTTAAAAATTATAGTGCAAACCGTTGTAAACATCTTTATGGGCGACGAGAAAGCCTATTGATGCGTACCGGCCATTAACAACAACACAACTAACAACAACACGACATGAAAATTTTATTACTTGGTTCCGGCGGAAGGGAGCACGCACTGGCATGGAAAATGCTGCAAAGCCCTTTGTGCGATACATTGTTTGTAGCGCCCGGAAATGCCGGTACATCCGCCATCGCAACAAACCTCGACCTAAGCCCGACAGATTTTGAAGCTGTAAAAGCGGCAGTACTCAGCAAAAACATCAATATGGTGGTCGTTGGCCCCGAAGACCCGTTGGTAAAGGGAATATACGACTTCTTTAAGAACGATGCCGATTTGAAGGGCATTCCGGTTATAGGGCCTTCTAAACACGGCGCACAGCTGGAAGGCAGCAAGGAGTTTGCAAAACAGTTCCTTATAAAAAATAATATACCTACCGCGGCTTATGACAGCTTTACCAAAGAGACCGTAGAGCAGGGTTGTGAGTTCCTTACCACACTAAAGCCACCTTATGTACTAAAAGCCGACGGCCTTGCTGCTGGCAAAGGCGTGCTTATATTGCCCGATCTTGCCGAAGCACAGCAGGAATTAAGGAACATGCTTGTCGATGAGAAATTTGGTGCGGCAAGCGCTAAAGTGGTAATAGAGGAATTTCTTGATGGGATAGAATTGAGCTGCTTCGTGCTTACCGATGGCAAAAGCTACAAGCTGCTGCCTACTGCCAAAGATTATAAGCGCATAGGCGAAGGAGATACCGGCCTCAACACAGGCGGCATGGGTGCGGTATCGCCGGTACCGTTTGCCGATGCAGCATTTATGGAAAAGATAGAAAAGCGCATTGTCAGGCCAACTATAGATGGGCTTAAGAACGATAATATCGATTACAAAGGGTTTGTATTCATCGGGCTTATAAAAGTGGGAGACGATCCGTTTGTTATCGAATACAATGTGAGGATGGGCGATCCGGAAACGGAAGTAGTGATACCAAGGCTGAAATCGGACCTTGTAGAATTGTTTATGGCTGTAGCCAATGAAAAGCTGGATGAGGCAGTGCTGGAAACCGATGATAGAAGCGCAGCTACGGTAATGATTGTTGCGGGTGGGTACCCGGAAGCGTATGGAAAAGGCGATGTAATTACTGGGCTGGAAAAGGTGGAAGGCTCCATTGCGTTCCATGCAGGGACAAAATCCGAAAACGGGCAGGTGGTTACAAACGGTGGCCGCGTTATAGCAGTAACTTCATACGGGGATGGCTTTATGGATGCCATAAAAAAATCTTATCAAAATATAGCGGGGCTACATTTTGATAAGATGTATTATAGAAAGGATATCGGGCTCGACTTATGATAAGAACGAGTGCGCTGTAGTATCCTGGTCGTCGTCGTTATTTTGCTTGAATATACTTAGCTGTTTTAACCAGTACCATGTAGCGGCGCAGCAGATAAGGATAAATATCCAGGTCATGATATTTGCTATCCACCAGTTTTTAAGCTCAAGGGCACGGAAAAAGTGCATAGGAACAAAAAGAAAATCAGTGAAAAGAGATCCCAGTGCTTCGAAAAATGTTTTCATTTTTAGACAAGTGTTATATTTACAGTCACAAAAGTATAAAATAATCGCATGTTAGCAAGTGTTTTTAATAAATCAAGGCCGGTAAATTACGCTTTAATTGGCGCAGGGCTGGTTTTGTTTTATGTTTTATACATTTTCAGGGAGGATAACTGGACATCCAACTATCTTTTGGTCCTGCAAAAAGCCGGGCTGTTGCTTGTTTTGGCGGGTTCGGTCTTCCTTGTTAATTTCATCACACGCAGGAATACGCTCAGTAAAGCGAACACCTATGCCATGTTCCTGTTTTTGGTTTTCCTGATACTTTTTCCCACCATACTGGTTAATACCAATATTATTATCTCCAATTTTTTCCTGCTTCTGGCATTACGGAGGCTTATTTCGCTACAGTCGTTAATCACGCCGAAAGAGAAAATTTTTGATGCCTCCTTCTGGATTTTTGCCGCGGCTGTTTTCCACTTTTGGAGCATTATCTATATAGTGCTGGTGTTTATATCCATTATTTTCCACGTTTCGAGGGATTACAGGAATTGGCTTATACCGTTTATCGCTTTTTTTGGTGTCGCGGTAATTTATTTTATGGCGGGCCTCATTGCCGGCGAAGGCTTCTTTAAACAGGTGCTCGATGAAATACAGGTAAGTTTTGACTTTACCTATTTCGAGAACATTTACCAGAATATAGCGCTGGCTGTTTTCTCTTCTATCGCGGCACTTTTTGCGGTACCCTACATATTTTCTATTACCAGCAAACCCCTGAACCTCCAGGCATCACACAAAAAAATAATTTATTCGTTTCTCATCGGGGTAGGTATATACGTGCTTTCGGCAGATAAGAATAACAGTTTCCTTGCTTTCACATTTGCGCCTCTGGCAATTATGGGAGCCAATTATCTCGAAAGCCAGGAAAATGTATGGGTCAGGGAAATCCTTTTGGCATTGATAGTCCTGATAGCGATATTCCTGTTTAGCTCGCAGTTGTAAATCCAAATCATTAGCGATCCGATTTTGAGATTTCTCCTTCGAAATGGAATAACATCTGTGTCATTTCGAACGTAGCGTGCGGAGAGAGAAATCTCAGCTGAATAATCAACACTACTGCAAATTACAACTTCACTCCATAGGCCAAATCGCCTGCATCGCCCAACCCGGGAACAATATACTTCTTCTCGTTCAGGTGGCTGTCCAAAGAGGCAACCCACAAATGGCAGTTATCCGGCAACGATTGCTGTAGCAGTTCGATACCTTCAGGCGCGGCAATAACTACCGCAATGTGGAAGGATATTGGGTTTTGACCTGGCAATATTTTTTTAAGCACTTCGGCTAACGACATCCCTGTTGCCAGCATAGGGTCCAGTACGATGAGGTTTTTGCCGGTAAACGAAGGTGCGGCCTGGTACTCTACAAGGATATCGAAAAAATCATCGTTGTTAGGGTGGTGCCTGTACGCTGAGATGAACCCGTTTTCGGCATCGTCGAAAAAACTAAGGAACCCGTCATGTAGCGCCAGTCCTGCCCTAAGTATAGAGCAAAGCACTACGCCATCTTTTATTTCCGTTGTTTTTTTAATTCCCAAAGGGGTTTTTACATCGCGGTCTTTATACTCAAGTTCCTTACTTATCTCGTAGGCCATGATCTCGCCGATGCGCTCAATATTTTTCCGGAACCGCATGCTGTCCCCCTGCACATCCACATCACGGATTTGCGAAAGAAAATGGTTTAAAATGCTGTTATTTTCTGAAAGGTAGTGTACGTGCATGGGTTAAAATTTGTGTTAGCAGGTTAAAAGTATTAAAACTATATTTGTAAAATTAAAATTAAGACTATGTTTTCTAAAATAGCTTTCCCCATATTTGAGCAGAGCATTAATGATTATCACCGGTTTGATAATGTAGACCAGCCTATAGAGAATCCATTCGGTAAAGATAAGATAGAACACCTGTTATACGCAAAAAACTGGGTAGATACTGTACAATGGCATTATGAAGACATAATCCGTAACCCGGCCATAGACCCGGTTGAAGCGCTTGTGCTTAAAAGAAAGATCGATGCCTCCAACCAGGTACGTACCGATATGGTAGAATATATTGACAGTTATTTTTTACAGAAATACAGCAATGTGAAAGTAAAAGATAATGCAAAAATAAACTCGGAAAGCCCTGCATGGGCGCTGGACAGGCTTTCGATACTTGCCCTTAAGATATACCACATGAACGAAGAAGCTACCCGTGAGGATGCTTCGCCGGAACACAGGGCGAAATGCCAGGAAAAGCTGAATGTGCTGCTGGAACAGAAGAAAGACCTCTCTACAGCTATCGACGATCTTATTACTGATATTGAGAATGGTGACAAATACATGAAGGTATACAAGCAGATGAAGATGTATAATGACGAGGAACTGAACCCCGTACTGTACCAAAACAAAAAGTAACTCCCATGCGGGGAACCAAACATATACTGGTCATAAGGCTTTCTGCTATGGGCGATGTCGCAATGACCGTACCCGTAGTGCGTGAACTAATTGAAAGGCACGAAAACGTAAAGGTAACAGTGGTATCAAAAGCGGCTTATAAGCCATTTTTTGATGATATTCCGCGTGTTAGCTTTTTTGAAGCCGATACCGAAGGAAGGCATAAAGGCTTTTTTGGCCTGTTGCGCCTTTACAACGAACTCAAATCACTCCGTGTTTATGCGGTTGCCGACCTTCATAATGTGCTCCGGTCGAAGGTCATCACAAAGCTTTTCGCCTTAAGAGGTAAAAAAACCGCAACCGTTGATAAAGCAAGAAAAGAAAGGGCTGCGCTTACAAGCCTTACTAATAAAGTGTTCGAACCACTTATGTCGGTAAGCAGGAGGTATGCTGCCGTTTTCGAAAAACTGGGCTTCCCTGTAACGCTTGAAAATCCGCTGTTTCCCGAAAAACAAAAACTCACGCTCGACCTTCTGGAGCTATTAGGCCCTAAAAACGAAAAGTGGATAGGCATAGCTCCTTTTGCCCAGCACCGCAGTAAGATATACCCACGTGAGCTTATGCAGCAGGTGATAACCGGCCTTGCCGCGAATCCTGGCTATAAGCTGATGCTGTTTGGCGGCGGCAAGCAGGAAACACATACCCTAAAAAAATATGCCGAAGGTCTTGACAATGTTTTTGTCATTGCCGGGAAAATGAACCTGAAGCAGGAGCTGCGGCTCATAAGCAACCTCGACCTTATGCTGAGCATGGACAGCGGCAATGCACATATTGCAGCTATGTTTGGGGTAAAAGTAGTAACGCTTTGGGGCGCAACGCATCCGTATACCGGTTTTGCACCATTTAACCAGCCAAAAGATTATGCGATAGTATCCGACAGGGAAAAATACCCATTGCTCCCCACATCGGTATACGGTAATAAAAAAGTGAAAGGCTATGACGATGCGATGAAGACCATCCTGCCCGGAACAGTCGTAAATAAAATAAATGATATACTTAAAAAGGATGCCCGTTAGAGCATCCTTTTTTTATGTAAAGACCTTACAGGTTTGTGAAACTATAAGCGGAAGAATTTGAATAATTCACATAGCGCTCCTCCGGAGCTCTAAGCCATTCATATTCTATATTTCTATAAACATATCGCCCCGCTGGGGCTATGTTTATGAGTCCCAGAGGGACGACATGTTTATAGCAAACAATTACGACGCACACATGAGTTCCAGAGGAACGGCATGTTACGAACACTAACAATTAGTAAAATCATACTGACGTAATTCAACTTATTGTACATCAATACATATGACTTCCCAACATTGCGTTTTGAGAACGGTCGGATCAGGTTACTGAAACCTGTGACTACCATCGAAAACTAACTACACATCATCATAATCAACATATACCTCCGGAGTGGTAGGATGTGCCTGGCAGGTAAGGATAAGCCCCTGCGCGATCTCCCCATCCGTAAGTATAGCGTTTTTCTTCATCTCCGCCTTGCCATTGGTTATGCGTGCCATACAGCTGCTGCAAATACCACCCTGACACGAATAAGGCGCATCAATACCTTGTTTCAGTGCAGCATCGAGTATCGTCATTTGCTGTGACATCAGGAAGGTAACTTCTTCGTCGTCTACCAATACGGTTATTTTCGTTTGCCCGTCCAGGTTCTCCTCGATCTTTTTCTCGGCTATCGGGGTAGAGAACAATTCGAATTTTATATTCTTTTCAGAAATGTTATTTTCTTTCAGCACCTCATTTACCGTAAGGATCATATCCTCTGGGCCGCACAGGTAAAATTTCTCAAATTCTTTTTCCTTGTGCTTGTTTTTGATAACGAAATTTACCGTAGACCGCTCTATCCTTCCGAACAGTGCATCTTCGGCCCTTGCCTGGCTGAACACGAAATGCACAAAAAAGCGGCCTACATATTCCTGCTGTAATTGGTGCAGGAAGTCGTGGAAAATGGTATCAGCGGGTGTCCGGTTACCATATACCAGTACAAAAGTGCTTTCCGGCTCGTTCTGCAAAACCGACTGTATGATAGAGAGCACAGGCGTTATCCCGCTCCCTGCCGCAAAAGCTGCATAGTTGCGCTGCCTGTCGGCTTTTGGCTCAAAAGTGAACTTTCCTTCAGGGGTACCTACTTCCATGGTATCGCCTATGGCAAGCTTTTCATTGGCAAAAACAGAGAAGCCGCCGTTCTTTACAGCCTTAATGGCAACTCGTAGCTCGCCGCTGCCCGGAGCAGAACATATAGAATAGGCTTTGCGTATTTCCTGCCCTTCAAATTGCGTCTTGATATTGATGTACTGGCCGGCGGTAAAATTATAATCTTCCTTTAATTTTTCAGGGATCTCGAAAGCGATGGAAACAGCCTGCGGTGTTTCTCTCCTGATATCTTTTATTGAAAGTGAATGGAATGTAGACATGTTTATAAATTTCAGCAAAAATAAGCATTCCTTTTACGGAAATAAAATGATTTACGATTTTGTAAAATAAAACTGTAACATTCGGTAAATTTGAAATACTAATCAGTAGAACTAAACCACCAAAACTAATGTTCAGAAAATTCATCAGCCTCGAATGGAAAGCATTCACAAGGGCATCTTCCTTTAAGGTAAATGTTGCCTTAAAGATATTTATGATCATCGGCGCTATATACTTCTCTCTGGTGTTTTTGGCATCAGGGGTTTTGGTATACAAGATCATTGAAGAAAACGGCCAGGATCCTTTGGTCATCGTCAGCAAGTACATGATCTATTATACGCTGGCAGATTTACTGATGCGCATCTTCCTGCAAAAGATCCCGGTAATGAATATCAGGCCGCTGCTTACATTGCCGATAAGACGAAGCACGATCGTACACTTCGCTATTGGCAAGACCGTACTGTCATTTTTCAACTTCCTGCACGCCTTCTTTTTAATACCGTTTACGATCATGCTGATTACCGGCGGCTATGACCCTCTTTCGGCGCTATTATGGTATCTCGGCATTACCGCGCTGGTATACTGCAATAACTTCCTTAATATTCTGGCGAATAACAAAGACTGGGTGTTTGCCGTAATCCTGGCGTTCTTTATTGGTATCGGGGCATTGCAGTACTACCAGCTGTTTGACATTACCATTATAACATCCATGTTCTATCACGGATTTTACAGCACATACTATATGTTCCTGGTACCCATTGCGGCACTGGTAGCTTTGTGGATGGCAACCTTTTCCTATTTCCGTAAAAACCTGTACCTCGATACCGGCCTTAAAGGAAAGCACGATGTCGCCGAAACGCAGGATTATACCTGGCTCAACAGGTTTGGCACTATGGGTACTTTCCTCAAGAACGACATTAAACTTATACGGAGGAACAAACGTTCTAAAACCGCTGTGCTGGCAAGCGTGCTGTTCCTGTTTTACGGGTTGCTGTTCATGACAGGCGCAATAGAGCAGTCCGATAACGCGTTCTGGAAAGTATTTGCGGCTATTTTTGTAACGGGAGGCTTCATGTTTACGTTCGGGCAGTTCGTGCCGAGTTGGGACAGCGCCTACTACCCGCTGATGATGAGCCAGAACATACAGTACAAAGAATATATCGCTTCCAAATGGTGGCTTGTAGTCATCGGTACGATTATAAGTACGGTACTGGCGGCATTTTACCTTTATTTCGGGCTGGACACTTATTTGATAATTCTTGCCGGGGCGGTATATAATATAGGAGTGAATTCGCATCTGGTACTCCTGGGCGGTGCATTTATCAAAACGCCTATCGACCTTGCCAGCAGCAAACAGGCCTTTGGTGACAAGAAGGCATTCAACCTTAAAACTTTCCTGCTTACAATACCTAAATTATTACTGCCAATCGGGTTGTACGCTTTTGGCAATTATGTTGCCGGTGCAAATGGGGGCTACGCATTTGTAGCCGGTGCCGGACTGCTTGGCTTTGCCTTCCGTAACATGATGTTCCGGCAGATAGAAAAGGTCTACAAAATGGAGAAATACAAAACACTTGACGCTTACAAACAAAAATCATAAACTACAACACAATGATACAGGCACAAAACCTTAGGAAAACATATAACGGGGTAACCGTACTGAATATAGACCACCTGCAAATTCAAAAAGGCGAAAGCTTCGGGTTAGTAGGAAACAACGGCGCAGGAAAGACGACATTCTTCAGCCTGCTGCTCGACCTGATAGAGCCTTCCAATGGCGATGTGAAGATCAAGGGCATACAGGTAAACCAAAGCGAGGCATGGAAACCGGTAACAGCGGCATTTCTTGACGAAACATTCCTGATAGGCTACCTGACCCCCGAAGAATATTTTTACTTTATAGGAGAGTTGCGCGGCCAGAACAAAGCCGATGTGGATGCACTCCTGAAAAAGCACGAAGACTTTTTTAACGGCGAAATACTCAACAAGAAAAAATACCTGCGCGACCTTTCTAAAGGAAACCAGAAGAAAGTAGGCATTATTGCAACGCTGATAGGCAATCCTGAAGTAATCGTGCTTGATGAGCCTTTTGCCAACCTGGATCCTACCACACAGTTCAGGCTCAAAAAGATCATCAAGGAGCTGGCCGACGATAAGAATGTAACAGTATTGGTATCGAGCCACGACCTTATGCATACTACCGAGGTAAGCACCCGTATTGTGGCGCTGGATAAAGGCCGTATTGTAAAAGACATACAGACATCTGACGAAACGCTGAAAGAACTGGAAGAATTCTTTGCGGTATAGTAAATTATCATCACCCGCCATGCGGGGATTTTTTTTGCCAAAAAAGTTCCACTTACCAAAAAGAAGCGTATTTTTACCCCTCTCTATACTAAAAAGAGATTTTAAAAGTTAAGGATAAAAAAGCTTTTACATTGAAAACCAGCAAGTATAAATATATTCTTCTTTGCGGGGTACTCGGCTTTGCTATAGCCTGCTCTACCAAAAAAGACTCTTTCGTAAACCGGAATTACCACGGCATGACCACCAAGTACAACGTATTGTACAATGGTGACCTTGCGCTGCAGGCCGGGCTAACCGACCTTAAAACCACCTATGCCGATAATTTTTGGGAGGTACTGCCCGTAGAAAAGATGCAGCCGGCCAAAGAGGAGATGGAGCCCACCGATAAACGGAATGCCAATTTTGAAAGGGCAGAGACCAAGGCTACCAAGGCAATACAAAAGCACTCCATGAACCTTGGGGGTACCGAAAGGAACCAGCAAATGGATGAAGCCCACTTATTATTGGGAAAATCCCGCTACTACGACAACCGTTTTATTCCCGCACTCGAAGCCTTCAATTATGTGTTGTATAAGCATAAAGGAAGCAGCAGGATAGATGAGGTAAAAGTATGGCGCGAAAAAACCAATATCCGCCTTGAGAATGAGAGTACCGCTATAAAAAACCTGAACCAGCTCCTGAAGGAAAAGAAAGACCAGATGGACGAGCAGATATATTCTGATGCCAACGCAATGCTGGCACAGGCATATATAAATACCGGCGTGAATGACAGCGCTGTTTATGTGCTTAAAAAAGCTATGGACTTTACCAGGGATCGCGAGCAGGAAGCCCGCTACCGTTTTATATTGGGGCAGCTGTATGACAAAATGAAACAGCCGGACAGCGCCTATGCCTACTACCAGTCGGTTATAGATATGAACCGGAAATCGCCGAGGCGCTATGTAATACAGGCACATGCCATGCAGGCCGGCCAGTTTGACTATGAAAAAGGAGATACGCTGGCTTTTATGACTAACATGAGGGATCTGCTGGAAGACCGGGAGAACAGGCCTTACCTTGATATCATCCATCATCAGGTCGCGCTGTACTATGATAAGCAGGGTGATGACGACAAAGCGGTAAAGAATTACAACAAATCGCTCCGTACCAAATCGGCTGACAAATACCTTATGGCTTCCAATTACAGGAACATTGCCGAGATCAATTTTGAAAAAGCGAAATACCCTACGGCCGGCAAGTATTTTGATAGCACGATGGTGTACCTTGACAACAGGGGCAGGGAGTTTAAGGCTATCAAAAAGAAAAGGGACAATCTTGAAGATGTAATAAAATATGAAGCGATTGCACAGAACAACGACAGTATACTCCGTATAGCATCGCTTTCTGAAACAGCGAGGGTTGCTTTTTTTGAGGATTATATTAAAAGGCTGAAAGAACAGGAAGAAAAGGAAAAGAAAAGACTTGAAGCAGAGGCGCAAAAGCAGGCCAATATTGCAGCAGCCGGAAATATGCGGTCATTTAACGATGATGATGCGATGATGCCGCCCGGCAGTACCAGTGGCCCGCAGACATCGCTGCGTAAAAATGCCGGTGACGATTTTAGCACAGTGGGTAAAGGAGATAATTCAAGAGTTCCGAATCAAAGTATCAATCCGGCGGCAAAAGCCCAGCCGGGTATGCCAGCATCCGGTTTGGGTGGAGCGTCCGGTGCCGGTGGAGTATCCGGGGGCAATGGCAGCAAGTTTTATTTTTATACGCCATCGACGGTTTCTTACGGTAAGCTTGAATTTAAGAAACGTTGGGGCGGCAGGCCGTTAGTAGATAACTGGAGATGGGCCTCTGAAATAAGGAACAGCGGTAAAGAAAATGAAGATCCGGAAACTGCGTCAAAAAATAACGACAGCCTTGTAGCGGATAAAAAAGGAGCTGAAAAAATAGACGAACGTTATACAACAGATTTTTACATAAAGCAACTGCCTACATCGCAAAAAATATTGGACAGCCTTGCTAAAGACCGCAACTTCGCCTATTATCAGCTGGGCCTTATTTATAAAGAGAAATTTAAGGAGTACCGGCGTGCTGCCGACAAGCTGGAGAAGCTTTTGGTAAACAGCCCGGAAGAGCGCCTTATACTTCCGGCAAAATACAACCTGTATAAGATCTACCAAATTATAGATCCTGCAAAAGCGGATAAATACAAACAGCAGGTACTGGCAGAGTATCCGGACAGCAGGTATGCCGAGATCATAAAGAATCCGGGACTGGATGCCGTAAACAACGAAAGCCCTGACGCAGTGTATGCTGCTGTATATAAAAAATATGAAGAAGGGAAGACGAGGGAAGTGCGTGCGCTTTTGGAAACCAATATAGAAACCTATACTGGCGAAGAGATCGTTTCTAAATTTGAATTGCTGAAGGCAAGGATAGTGGGAAGGCTGCAGGGGCTTGAGGAATATAAAAAATCACTCAATTTTGTCGCGCTAACGTATCCAAACAGTACCGAAGGCAAACTGGCAGAAACGATCTTAAAAACCGATCTTCCTAACCTGGAAAAAAACACATTCGGTAAGCCATCGGTAACGTATAAGATGATCTTTAAATTTGACAGCCCTACCGACCCTAAGATAGCAGTCCTCAGGGCTAAGATAGAAAAGTTCATTAAGGAAGGCCTCAACAACAGCATTACCATTTCGCAGGATGTTTATACTACTAACGAGGATTTCCTTGTAGTGCATGGCTTCAACAGCAAATTGGCTGCTGAGGATGCAGCTTCGGTACTAAAAGAATACAAGGACTATAAGATCGCTGAAACGCCGATAGTTATTTCGACGGAAGATTATAAAGTGGTACAGATCAAAAAAAATCTCACCGGGTTTTTAGCCATAAAATAAGGAACCATGTTTGAAAAGCCCCAAAAATCGTATACCGACCTGCTTGGCAAAACCAACAGGATAGTAGAAGGAACAACTATTAAAGGAGATATTATATCACAGGCCGATTTCAGGCTGGATGGCGAGCTTACGGGAAATTTTACCTCGAAAGGGAAAATAGTGATAGGCCCTGCCGGAAGCGTGACGGGCGACATCAAATGCAGGAATGCCGATATAGAAGGCCGCTTTAATGGTAAGATAGAGGTGGACGAACAGCTTAATGTAAAATCGAAGGCGCACATCAAAGGCGAAGTGATTACCGGCAAGCTTTCTGTGGAACCCGGCGCCGAATTCAGCGCGTCCTGCATTATGAAAACGACGGTAAAACCTTTACCAAAAAACAATGAGCAGCAACAAGCCGGATAAAAACCCAAACAAGTGGCTTGTACTTATAAGCCTGCCCATACAAATGGGTATCGTTATTTTTGCCTTCTCATGGTTTGGAGGATGGCTTGACGAAAAATACCCCAATGACAATGGCCTCTATAAAAAAATAATCACGCTGCTTGGCGTATTCCTCTCTTTATATTATGTAATACGGCAGGTAAACAACCTGGACAAGGACAAATGATGGCAAAATATCGCGCAATACTTATAATGACAATCACCGCATTGCTGCTCTATGCGGGAAACTGGTTTTTTCTTTCACAACCGGAGTACTCAGAAAAGTATTCGGCATATCATTATAATCTGGCTACACTGTACTGCTTTTTCTGGCTATGTGCTGCGATCATAGTATTTGCGGTCTATATATGCCATACTAAAAGTAAAGATAATACCGGCTATATATTTGTGGGTGCAACGCTGTTACAAATGGGATTGTGTTATCTGATGCTTCGCCCAATACTTGCTATGGGCGATGCCGCACGATTTGAGAAAATAAACTTCTTTATCGTATTCCTTTTATTTTTGGCAATAGAAACCCTATTAACGATAAGATTATTAAATAATAAGCAGTAATCTTAGAGGAGAGCAGCAATATTCTAAAAAAATAAATTTTTGGGTATTGGTTGTGAAAATAATTAATGTACCTTTGCACCAAATTTTAGAACGTTAAAAACTAAAATAAGGCAATGGTGATTTTCAACAAACCGCTTAAATTTATAATGGCAGCTATGCTTGCCGTTCTTCCTTTCACTGCATCTGCTAATGCGATCCAAGAGGATAGCCATAAGAGTGCTGATACTATTGAAGTTGAATCAGTTGAAGTAGTTGTAGACGAGCATGGGGCTGGACTTGATGTAAAATCAAAGAACAAAGCGCATATCCTGCACCACGTTCAGGATTCCCATGATTTCACTTTCTATTCAGATGAGGCTGAAGGAAAACATTATGGATTCCCGCTTCCGGTGATTTTGATCGATGGCGGACTTAAAGTTTTCTCTTCTGCAAAATTCAACCATGGTGAAGCCGTTGCCGAAGTTGATGGTAACTATTACAAACTCCACCACGGTAAAATATACAAGACAGATGCAAAAGGTACGCTTACTTATGAAGGCGACCACCATGATCATCCAACCAACGTAAGGCCGCTTGACTTTTCTATTACAAAAAGCGTGCTTATGATAATGATCACATGTCTTTTGATGATATGGTTGTTCAGGAGCCTTGCAAAATCATACGCTAAAAACGGCGGTGTTCCTTCGGGAGTAGGAAGGTTTTTTGAGCCATTCGTAGTATACATCCGCGATGAGATCGCTATCCCGAACATCGGCGAGAAGCACTACAAAAAATACATGAGCTATTTATTGACCATATTCTTCTTTATATGGTTCCTTAATATATTTGGATTGACACCGCTGGGAGTAAACGTTACCGGTAACTTTACCGTAACAGCTGCCCTTGCGATACTGACGTACCTTATTACAACTTTTTCCGGCAACAAACATTACTGGGGCCACATCTTCTGGATGCCGGGTGTGCCGTGGCCGATGAAGATCGTTCTTGCACCGATCGAATTACTTGGAACGATCATCAAACCATTCTCGCTGATGATACGTCTTTATGCCAACATACTTGCAGGCCACATTGTACTGATGAGCATCATCGCACTTATGTTTGCCTTTAAGAGCTGGATAGGCAGCCCTCTTTCTTTCGTGCTTGCATTCGCTCTTTCTTTCCTTGAAATATTGGTAGCATTGCTACAGGCTTATATATTCACAATGCTTTCTGCCCTTTACTTTGGTGCCGCGGTAGATGATCACGGGCATAGCGAACACCACCATGATGATGAACATGGAGTAGTAAAAGCCCACCATTAATAAATAGAACGTTTAATTTTTAATTAATATATTATGCAAATTCCAGAAATCGTAGGATCGGGCCTTATCGTAATCGGTGCAGGTCTTGGTATTGGTAAGATCGGTGGTTCAGCAATGGACGCTATCGCTCGCCAGCCTGAAGCTTCAGGTAAGATCCAGACTGCAATGCTTATCGCTGCAGCTCTTATTGAAGGTATTGGTTTCGCGGCGCTGTTCGCTTAATCCTTAAAAGAAAGCAATAGTTGCAACGGTTGGTTGTAACTATTGCTTCAATTAATTAAACAAAACTAATTAAGATACACATACTATAACTATGGAAAAGTTAATTGAGGATTTTTCATTCGGGTTGTTCTTTTGGCAGGTTTTACTATTTGTAGGCCTTATCATCGTACTAAAGATGGTAGCATGGAAACCTATCCTTAAGTCGGTAAACGACAGGGAGCAGGGAATTAAGGACGCATTGGCTTCTGCTGAAGCTGCCCGTAAAGAAATGCATAACCTTCAGGCGGATAACCAAAGGATCCTTCAGGAAGCGAGGCTTGAAAGGGATGCCATGATGAAGGAAGCACGCGAGATCAAAGAAAAAATGATCGCTGATGCCAAAGCGGAAGCTACGGCACAAGGCGAAAAAATGATAGAGCAGGCTAAAGCCGCCATTAACAGTGAGAAAAACGCTGCTATGGCAGAACTGAAAAACCAGGTAGCCGGCCTGTCACTTGAGATTGCAGAGAAATTGCTTAAAAACGAATTGTCGAACCAGGAAGCTCAAACCGCATTGGTTGAGAAAATGCTGGGCGACGTTAAATTAAACTAATCATCGTTATGACAGGTTCAAGAGCCGCAATACGATATGCCAAAGCGATACTGGAAATGAGCCAGGCTTCGGGAACTGCAGTGCAGGTAAGCGAAGATATGGCCCTTATGGCAGAAACACTTAAAGGCAACGCCGAGCTTAAAAGCTTTATCGGGAATCCTACTATTAAGGCGGATGTGAAAGAAGCTGCCCTTAAAGAAGTTTTTGCTGGAACGCAAAACATCACGCAGGGACTATTTCACCTTTTGCATGAAAACAAGAGGTTCAATATCCTTGAGCAAATTGCAATTGAGTACAAAGTACAGTTCGACGAGATGAACGGTGAGGAAGCAGCTACGGTTACTACGGCATTCCCTATCACTCCCGAACTTGAAGCCAAAGTGCTTGCTAAGGTAAAAGAGTTTTCGGATAAGAAGATAACTCTTAAGAATGTGGTTGACCCGTCTATCATAGGAGGGTTTATTCTTAGGATTGGCGATAAGCAGTTCAACGCTTCGGTGGCGAACGCGCTCCTTACATTAAAAAGAGAATTAAGTAATTAGTATTTTATCACACAACAGTGTTTAAATTATAGATCAGATGGCAGAAATTAAACCAGCTGAAATTTCAGCAATATTAAAGAAACAATTGTCCGGTTTTGAATCGGGTGCTACATTGGAAGAAGTGGGAACAGTTCTTAATGTAGGAGATGGTATTGCCCGTGTTTACGGACTTTCTAACGCACAGTATGGTGAGTTAGTACAGTTCGACAACGGGTTAGAGGCTATTGTATTGAACCTTGAAGAGGACAATGTGGGCGTAGTATTGCTTGGCCCTTCAACCGGTATCAGGGAAGGCTCTAATGTAAAAAGGACACAGCGTATCGCTTCACTTAAAACAGGTGAAGGTATCGTGGGCCGTGTTGTGGATACACTGGGTAACCCGATTGACGGTAAAGGCCCAATAAGCGGTGAGCTTTATGAAATGCCGCTTGAGCGTAAAGCTCCGGGTGTTATCTTCCGCCAGCCGGTAACTGAGCCGATGCAGACAGGTATCAAAGCGATCGATGCGATGATCCCGGTAGGACGTGGCCAGCGTGAGCTTGTTATTGGCGACCGCCAGACAGGTAAAACAACGGTTTGTATCGACACCATCCTGAACCAGAAAGAATTTTATGATGCAGGCAAACCTGTATTCTGTATATATGTAGCGGTTGGGCAAAAAGCTTCGACTGTTGCAGGTATCGCAAAAACATTAGAAGAAAAAGGCGCAATGGCTTATACCGTTATTGTTGCTGCAAATGCTTCTGACCCTGCACCGATGCAGGTTTATGCTCCGTTCGCAGGTGCTGCGATAGGTGAGTACTTCCGCGACACGGGCCGTCCTGCGCTTATCATCTATGATGATTTGTCAAAACAGGCTGTTGCTTACCGTGAGGTTTCCCTTCTACTAAGAAGGCCACCGGGCCGTGAGGCATATCCTGGTGACGTTTTCTACCTTCACTCAAGGCTTCTTGAGCGTGCTGCGAAAGTGATTGCCGATGACAACATTGCTAAAAATATGAACGACCTTCCGGAATCGTTAAGGCCAATCGTTAAAGGTGGCGGATCGCTTACAGCGCTTCCAATCATCGAAACACAGGCGGGTGACGTTTCTGCATATATCCCAACGAATGTGATCTCGATCACTGACGGACAGATATTCCTTGAATCTGACCTTTTCAACGCGGGTGTTCGCCCGGCCATCAACGTAGGTATCTCGGTATCGCGTGTAGGTGGTAACGCACAGATCAAGTCGATGAAGAAAGTTGCCGGTACGCTTAAGCTTGACCAGGCACAGTTCCGTGAGCTTGAGGCGTTCGCTAAGTTTGGTTCCGATCTTGATGCAGTTACTTTGAACGTAATTGAAAAAGGACGCAGGAACGTTGAGATCCTTAAGCAGGCAGTTAACGATCCGTTTACTGTAGAAGACCAGGTGGCAATTATCTATGCAGGTTCTAAAAACCTTCTTAGAAACGTACCGGTTAACAAGGTGAAAGAGTTCGAAAAAGACTATATAGAATATCTGAAAGCAACACACAAGGGTACCCTTGATGCGCTTAAAGCAGGTAAATTTACAGATGAGATCACAGATGTGCTTGAGAAAGCCGCGGCTGAGATCTCTGCAAAATACTAATGTATCAATTTAACAATGCGGCAATGTACCAATTGATACGTTGCTACATTGTTTCATTAAACAATTAACAATGGCAAACTTAAAGGAAATACGTAACAGGATTACTTCAGTTTCATCGACGATGCAGATCACGAGCGCGATGAAAATGGTGTCGGCAGCCAAGCTTAAAAAAGCACAGGATGCCATCACTGCCATGAGGCCTTATTCTGAAAAGCTTACCGAACTTTTGCAAAACCTTAGCGCAACGCTTGATAGCGACAACGGCGGCGTATTTGCTGAGCAACGTGCCGTAAACAAGGTGCTTATTGTTGCGATCACCTCCAACAGGGGATTGTGCGGCGCTTTCAATGCTAACGTAATGAAGCAGATAAAGAACCTTCAGGATGCATACGCAGGCAAAAAAGTTGACGTGCTTGCCATCGGTAAGAAAGGTAATGACGGCCTTAAGAAAACCTGCAATATCGTAGGCAACGAGAGCAGCCTGTTCGATACGCTTACATTTGAGAATGTGGCTAATGTTGCACAGTCGCTTATGGACAAGTTTGCAGCAGGCGATTACGACAAGATCGAAATTGTGTACAACCACTTTAAGAATGCTGCCACACAGATTGTGCTTACCGAGCAGTTCCTTCCGTTGGCCCCGGCTAAAACTACTGAGGCAGCTACAACGGCAACGGATTACATTTTTGAGCCATCAAAAGAAGAGATCGTAAAAAGCCTTGTGCCGCTTTCGCTAAAAACACAATTGTACAAAGCCATTCGTGACTCTTTTGCATCTGAGCATGGTGCACGTATGACGGCAATGCACAAAGCAACCGACAATGCCACTGATCTTAGGAACCAGCTGAAACTGACTTACAACAAAGCTCGCCAGGCTGCCATTACCAACGAGATCCTTGAGATCGTGGGTGGTGCCGAGGCATTAAATAATTAAGATTACAAACAAACATAGTTGAAGAAGGCTTCCTGAAAGGGGAGCCTTTTTTTGTGTTTTTATCATCTTTCAACGCACACATATTACAAAATGAAAAAAGAATACTGGGACGTAACCAACCAACAGGCTGTTGAAAAAGCGGGAGAAGACCTATTGGAATGGACCACTATCCTCGATGCGTTTAAAGCGATCGGGAAAAAGTCAAATGATGTAGTGGCCCACCTGCAGCAGGAATATGATGTACCGAGATATTGGGCACGGACGCTAACGACACATTTACCTGAAGCAGCAGTAAAAAAAGCGTTATTATTTCATAAGATGATATAACAGAAAGCTGTAAAATTCGGCAGCGTTTTTAGTGCGCTCATCATAGTTGGGCGATTTGTTATGGCCTGATCCACTTGTTTTTATATAAACCGGATTTTTTTGGACAGTCCTGTTTTGAAGCTTTGCGGCAAACTTATAAGACTGGAATGGTGGCACACGGTCATCATTTTCGCCGGTTATCAATAAGGTCACAGGATAGTTGACGTCTTCCTTTATCTTTTGATAAGGGGAGTAGGTAAGCATGGATTCATAATCTTCCTTAACGGCAGTATCACCGAATTCATCTTTATGATAGTTCCCCACAGTATATTGCATAGCTGAAGGTACATCTGTTACGCCCATTTCCGATATTATAACCTTAAACAGTTCCGGCCTTTGTGTCATAGCGCCTGTTGCCAGCAGCCCACCGTGGGACGCTCCTGTAAACGCAAGCCTGGCAGGCGATGTATATCTTTCAGCGATCAGGAATTCGGCGGCATCGACAACATCATTTATAGCATTTATCTTGCTCCTCCCTTGTCCTCCCGCATGCCACTTCAGCCCTTTTTCTCCACCGCCACGAACTTCTGCATACGCAAAAACGCCTCCCTGCTCAAGGAAATACAACAGCCCTGTATCATAGGCCGGTGTACTTATGCGTCCAAATCCGCCATAAGCTTTTAGCAATGTGGGATTATTCCCATCCATTGCCAGTCCCTTTTTATGTACAATGGTAATGGGGACATCTTTTCCATCGCGGCTTTTATAGGTTACGGTTTTGCTTTCAAAATGATCCAGAGGGAAAAGCGTTGGCTTTGGTTTGAATGTGGCAGAATAAAAAGGCTTGAACTCGCCGGTTTGCAGATTAAGCGTGTAGTTTTGAGGAGACAATGTATAAGAGCTCAGGCTCATGTAAAGGCAGTTGTTCTCTTCATTATAAAAGTACACCTTGCAGTCCATACCGGGTGGCAGGTCGTATTTGCGGATAAAATGGATATCCTTATCATAAACCGAAAGATGGTATTTGCCGGGTGTTTTATATTTGCAGACAACAAAGTCTGAAAATAATAACGTACTTGTGAGCAGCTGGTTATAAAATTGTGGAATAACCACTTTTTCATCAGTGCCATCCAGGTTCCTGGAGCGGAACTCACCCCAGTCATACTGTTGGGTGGAATAATAAAAGCGGCCCTTATAGTAATATTTAAAATCAAAGTCGGCCTCGACGTTAGAAATAAACCTGACAGGTGATCCCGACAGGCTGTCAAGGTGCAGGCGGTAATAATTCTTATTGTTCCCGTTGTTTATCTCCTCAGTGATGAACAGGTACTCGTCATTGACACCAAAACTAAAATGGCTGTTGGCAGCCGATGAATCAAATATTAATTTGTCTTCCTTCTGTGGCTTTCCTATAACATGATAATAGAGCTGGTATGTACTGTCTGCGGCAAACGCGGTCTTGTTTATATTATGTTTATAAAATATGCCCTCATCATTTTTCCACCGGATGCCGGAATATTTTATACCGGTAAGCACATCATCTTCAAACCGGTTTTTTTTCATATCAAGAAATTTGACATCATGCTTGTCGCCTCCGTTAGGGCTTATGCTGAATGCCAGATATGCGGAGTTAACCGAAGGGTAATAATTGATTACGAATGCCTTGCTATCATCATCGCTAAGCGGGTTAGGCAAAGGCTTTAGGGCACCGTCCGGCTTGTCCATGTAGTGGAGTTGTGGGGGTTTGCCGGGATTCATTCGCACCATTATGTAATAGTACTTCTCACGCTTCACAGGAAGCGCATAAGAAGAACCTGCATCATACTCCTTTATCTTTTTAGTGATCGCCTTTTGGGTATTTATTTCTTCGAGATGACTGGCAAAGAGCTTATTTTGCGCATCCACCCATGTCGCGGCATCTTTATCCTGCAATTCAAGCCACGTATAGTCATCAACATAAGAGATGCCATGCTTCGTAACCGCTGTAGGCGTTTTTTTGGTGGCCGGATAATTTTGCGCATTGGCAAAAAAACCGGTGCATAATAAAGTAAAAAGAAAAAGATATTTCATAGGGGGTAATATTCGGGCAAATATAATGTCTATTGGAGTAATAACGATGTAATAGGTTTTACTATTATGTAATTTCGTATTGCTTTAAAATTGTTACTTTTGTTACTAACTAAACAAACCACTTGAGCCTCTACAGAAACCTCTTTAAGCAAACCGCAATATATGGCATCGCGACAGTTGTGCCGCGGATGTTCAGCTTTTTGCTTACACCGCTATATACGCACCCTGATGTGATGGATAAAGCCGAATACGGGCAGGTGTCCATCATCTTCTCCTGGCTGGTGCTGTTCAACGTAATACTGGCTTATGGCATGGAAACTGCCTTTTTCAGGTTTTACAATACAGAGATTAAAAAGAAAGTGCTGAGTACCTCGACGATATCCCTGTTCTGGTCTACAATACTATTCCTTTGCGGGGCTTTATTGGCTCGGGATTTCCTTGCAAAAGCATCACACATCGATGTAGAATATATTACCTACACCATTTGGGTACTAGCACTTGATGCTCTTGTCATCATACCTTTTTCCAAACTACGGGCTGAAGGGAGGCCAATGTTTTATGCGTTGGTCAAAATAGGTAACGTTGCCTTAAACCTGGGACTCAACCTATTCTTCCTCCTGTACCTGCCGAAGCTGGCAGCATCGCATCCGGGCGGTTTTATGGCCAGTTTGTATGTTGAGGATTTTGCGGTAGGCTATGTTTTTGTTGCCAACATTATAGCCAGCCTGGTAACCCTGCTGGTACTATTGCCACATTATTTGAGGCTGTCCTGGCATTTCGATGCCGCGTTATGGAAAAGCATGATGAAATATTCCCTGCCGGTACTGGTGGCGGGTATGGCATTTGCTATTAACGAGAGCTTTGACAGGATATTATTGGGCTACATCCTTCCGGCGAATATTGCCGATAGCGAGGTAGGCGCCTATTCTGCATGTTATAAGCTGGCACTGTTCATGACCTTGTTCGGGACAGCGTTCCGGCTTGGTATAGAACCATTTTTCTTTAGCCATTCCGGCAGCGACAGCGCTGCGCAGACCTATGCAACGATCACGAAATACTTTGTTATTTTCGGTTCAGCGATATTGCTCGGAGTCGTTGTATTTGCCGATCTGCTAAAAGTCATCATCATACAGGATGAAACCTATTGGGAGGCAATGAAAGTCGTACCGCTGATCATACTGGCCAATTTCTTTCTTGGTATCTACCACAACCTTTCGGTATGGTACAAGCTTTCGGATAAGACTAAAATCGGAGCTTATATCTCGATCGTAGGCGCGGTTATAACACTGGCGCTGAACTTCGTATTGATACCTTACATCAGCTACATGGGTTCGGCCATTGCAACAATCGCGGCCTACGGCACCATGATGTTCATCTCCTGGAGGCTTGGCAACAAGTATTACCCGATACCGTATGACATGAAAAAGATAGCCCTTTACCTTGGGGTCTCGATAGGGCTTTCTGCAATAACATTCTACGTAGACATTTTGCGCGAAACGTATATTTTCGGTATCGCATCGCTCATCGGGTTTATGGCGCTTATTTATAAAAATGAAAAACAGGTACTTCAAAAGTTCCTGAAAAGGGGATAGCAGCATTAGAAAATAGAAATTAAAAAATATAAATAAGAATGACGGTTAAGATCATCAACAAATCATCGCACGCATTACCCAATTATGAAAGCATTGCTTCGGCAGGTATGGACCTGAGAGCCAACCTTGACGAGCCAATAGTGCTGTTGCCTTTGGGCAGGACGATTGTTAAGACAGGATTATTCATAGAGCTGCCTATAGGCTATGAAGCCCAGGTGCGTCCACGTAGCGGACTTGCTGCCAAGAAAGGGATAACAGTGCTTAACAGTCCAGGGACGGTTGATGCCGATTACCGTGGTGAAATTGGTGTAATTTTAGTAAATTTATCCAGTGAGGCCTTTACCATAGAAAATGGCGAGCGTATTGCCCAGCTGGTAATAGCAAAACATGAGCGCGCCGAATGGGAAGAAGTGGAAACGCTTACCGAAACAGTGCGTGGTGAAGGCGGCTTTGGGAGTACCGGAGTTAAGTAATTAAAGACACAATACATGAAAAATGACTTTCTATCCTGGTCTTGCTTTTTTGCGGTGCTGATAATGTGCGGTGCTGCTAGGTCGCAGGATAGTAGTGATAATGCCGCTATAAAGGCTCTTGCAGATAAGGCCTGCGAGTGTTCGGCTTCTATAAATGGTGCCCTGGCAAAAGAAAAGGTCATAGAAGAAATCAATTCATGTATCCGGAGGAACACACTCCTTAGTCAGCTTACTAAAGTAAACGAGGATTCTAAAAAATCGGAAGGCACAGGCGAAAAAAAAGAATATAACATAACCCTTGATGAAAACTTTAAGGAGATACAGGCCTATTTATATAAGAACTGTGTCGTTGTGCAAAAACTGATGGCGGGTACGGATCAGGTAGTGCTTTCTGAAAATAAAAAAGCAATGGCTTTTTATGAGGAAGGGCTGCAATATACAAATATAAAAAACTATGATATGGCTGTGGTAAGCTATAGCAAAGCGGTAAGTGCCGATCCAAAATTTGTTACCGCCTGGAACTATCTCGGGCTTAATTACCGTAGGCTTAATAAGTATTCCGAAGCCATTAAATGCTACCAAAAGTCTTTGGATATCAATCCGGAGGGAACTATGCCATTACAAAATATGGCTATAGCTTATGAATTGCTGAATGATGATAAAAAAGCAGCCGAAACCTATGTAGCCTTTACAATAAAGCATCCCACAGACCCTGAAGGTTACTTTGGCGCAGGGAGCATTTATTATAAAATGGAAGAATATGAAAAGGGAGTGGACTATATGTTCAGGGCATATAATTTATACAAGGAAGCCGAATCTCCTTATGTAAATGATGCGCTGGAAAATTTAAAACGATACTATGCCGACCTTAATCAGAAAGGCAAAAAGGATATTTTTATAACTGCTGCAAAAAACAATAACATAGATTTAAAAGAATAACCCCAAAGACAATGAAAATAATAGTACCTATGGCCGGCAGGGGCTCACGCCTGCGCCCTCACACATTAACTATCCCAAAACCGCTTATCCCTATTGCGGGAAAACCTATCGTACACCGTTTGGTGGAGGATATCGCCGGATTGATACACCAGGACCTTGAAGAAATAGCATTTATAATACATAAGGATTTTGGCCCCATAGTAGAAAAGGACCTGATCGCCATTGCTGAAAAGCTGGGCGCAAAAGGAACGATCTACTATCAGGAACAGCCGCTGGGTACGGCACATGCTATCATGAGCGCCAAAGAATCGATGAGCGGGCCGGTTGTGGTGGCTTATGCCGATACACTATTCAGGGCCGACTTTACGTTAGATACTTCAGCGGACAGTGTGATATGGGTGAAACAGGTAAATGACCCTTCTGCTTTTGGTGTGGTGAAGCTTAATGAAAAGAATGAGATCGTTGATTTTGTTGAGAAGCCAGCGGATTTTGTTTCGGACCTTGCGATCATAGGGATCTACTATTTCAAGAGTGGTGAAACGCTTCGTGACGAATTGCAGTACCTGCTTGACAACAATATAACAAAAGGCGGCGAGTACCAGCTTACCGATGGCCTTGAGAATATGAAAATAAAGGGCATGAAATTTGTTCCCGGTAAAGTGGACGAATGGATGGACTGTGGCAACAAAGCTGTTACAGTAGATACCAACACAAGGATGCTTGGATTTTTGCATGCTGATGGCGAGCACATGGTCGCAGATTCGGCAACGGTTGAGAACACAACCATCATCCCGCCATGCTATATAGGCGAGAATGTAGTGCTCAAGAATGCAACGGTAGGCCCGAATGTTTCTTTGGGAAATAAGACCGTGGTAGAAAACAGCACGATAAAAAACAGCCTGGTGCAAACGCACTCGGTAATAAAAAATGCAAACCTGGATAACGCCATGATAGGGAACTATGCCACATTCGATGGTAAGTTTACCCATATCAGCATCGGCGACTATTCGGTATTGGAATAACTAAATATTCGCTCCAACAACCCCTCTCCTTTGGAGAGGGGGCAAGGGGTGAGGCCACAAATATGAAAAAGATCCTTCTTTACGGTTTAGTGCTTTCAGGGACATTATTTAGTCCTCTCATCAGTCACGCGCAGGCAGAGCCTGATTCGCTCGCGCTGGCTAAAGACGAGTTCCAGGATAATTTCTATGAAGCATTAAAGCAAAAAGGGATCGAGAATTACGACAGGGCGATACAATCCCTTGAAAAATGTGTGGTAAAGGAACCGAACAATCCGGTACTATATAATGAGCTGGGAAAAAATTATCTGGGACTTAAAAATTATGCCGAAGCCGAAAAGGCATTCCTGAAAGCTACCCAGATCGACCCGAAGAACCGTTGGTACTGGCAGGGATTGTATGATGTATATTACGACACAAAAAATTATAACAAGTCCATTCCCGTTGTGCAGAAGCTGATGGAGTGGAAAAAGGATTTTTACCAGGAGGACCTGGTTTCGCTGTATATGTATACCCAGCAATTTGAAAAGGCGCTCGAGCTCATCAACGAGATGGAGGCAACGGTGGGCATGTCAGATAAAAGGGAAGCCTACAAAATGCAGATCCAGAACGACAGCAAATATAAAAAGCCACAGAAAGAGGCGCTTGAGGAAGCCATTAAGAAGAACCCGAAGGCCGAGTCCAATTACATCGATCTGATATACCTTTATTCGGAAAGCAACCAGGAAGCGAAAGCAGAGCAGGTGGCGAAACAGCTGGAGAAAGAGATACCGTCGTCCGATTGGGCACAGGTGAGCCTGTTCAAGTTTCACATCAGTAAAAATGAGGGCGATGCGGCAGCAGAATCGATGTTCCGTGTTTTGGGAAGCAAAAAAATAGACGGTAAGATAAAGCACAGGGTGCTGAACGAGTTCCTTATTTTTGCCAGTAGCAATCCGCAATATGCGCCACAGCTTGAAAAAGCCGTTGGGTATTTTGAAGACGATAAAAATGTAGACGTTGCAAAAGAGGTAGGCAAGTTCTTTTTCAATAAAAAGAAATACACCGAAGCTTCGAAATATTTTGAAAAGAGCCTTGGCAATAAGTCGGACGATATAGAAGCTATAGAGCTGCTCCTTTATACCTACGCCGAAAGCGGCAGGAATGATGAGCTTCTCAAAAAGTCGTCAGGCTACATTGACCTGTATCCTACCCATGCGCGGTTGTATTATTTTGCAGGGCTTGGCGCCAATGGGCTAGGGCAATATGCCAAAGCTAAGAAATGGCTCGAAGACGGGATAGACTTTGTAGTTGATGACAAGGCGCTCGAAGCCAGCTTTAAAAAGGAATTGACAACTGCAAAAAACGGCCAGGCTAAAACCAAATAATTGCGTTAGAAAAATTACAATGAGAAAGAGCATAGCAATACTTATAATAGCACTGGCATTTGCTTCCTGCAAAACAAAACAGGTAGTGGTGCCCGAGCAGGCAGTAACGGCCGAAAGCGCCAAATCAGTAAAAGAAGTGATAGATGGGCATAACAGGATACCTAAAGATTTTCAGACCCTGTACATAAAAGCAAATGCCAGTTACAAAGACAGCAAGCAGTCGCAGAATGTTACGGCCGAGATCAGGATCAAAAAAGGCGAGATGATATTGGTAAGCGTGCGTTTTTTAGGGATCACTATGGCGAAAGCGCTTATTACCCCAAAAAAAGTAAGCTACTACGAAAAGATAAACAATACCTATTTTGAAGGGAACTATGCTATGCTGAGCCGATGGCTGGGAACAGAGCTTGATTATAACAAGGTGGAAAATATGCTCCTTGGCGAAGCGCTGGATAACCTCGGAAAAGGCGATTATAAGTTTAGCGTCGAGAATGGGCAATACAAGCTACAGGGTAAAGAAGGCAAAAGCATTAATAAAGAATTCTTTTTTGAAGGTGCCAACTTCCTGCTTAAGAAACAAGTAGTCGCTCAGGGCGGGCAGGAACCCCGCAGCCTCGAGATACAATATCCCGCACACAAAGAATATCCGAAAGCGGTGCTTCCGGCAGAAATTAGGATTGAAGCTGAGCAAAAGGACAGGGTGAATATAAAAATTGAGTACAATACGGTTACCTTTGATGAGAAACTTTCGTTCCCCTATGATGTCCCCGAAGGTTACGAACAGATATTTATAGATTAACCAGACAATAAAAATGACCAGATTCTTCCTTACTATTCTCCTTATCGGATGCACCACTTTGAGTTGGGGCCAGACTGACCAGCAGAAAAAGCTGGAGCAGCGGAAAGCCCAGATCCTTAAAGAAATGAAAACGCTCCAGGGGCTTGTGAACTCGGAAAGTAAGAAGGAAAAAACTGTCGTAAGCAAGATCTCGGAAAATATTGCCAAAATAAAGCTCAGCGAAAAACTCATCAATACTACACAGAAGCAAACCAAATTGCTTACAGATGATATTTATACAAACCAGTTGAAAATAAACAAGCTCAACAGGGAGCTTAAATTGCTAAAGGAAGATTATGCCAACATGGTGGTAAGGGCTTACAAGAACCGTTCGGAGCAGAGCCGCATTATGTTTATCCTGTCTTCCCAGGATTTCCTGCAGGCCTATAAAAGGGTACAGTATATGAAGCAATATGCCAGCTTCAGGAAAATACAAGGAGACGAAATACGCAACAAAACCCTCCAGCTTGAAGAACTAAATCGCACGCTTGGCGGACAGAAAACAGCAAAAGAAACGTTGCTTACCCAAAGCGAACAGGAAAAGGAAAAACTAAAAAAGGACAAAGAGGAGCAGGAGAAGCTTGTAAAAGCGATACAGAAGGACAAGAAAAAATATGCCGGCGAAATCAAAAAGATGCAGGCAGAAGCCAAGGATATCGACAAGAAGATCGACAAGATGATCAAGGATGCGATTGCCGAAGCCAACAGGAAAGCCGCTGCCAAAGCAACCACTGTAGCAGAGAAAAAAGAAATTGCAGCTGCGGTAAAAGCCGAGCCGAACAAAATTGCGCTTACCAAAGAAGGCAGGCTGATAGCGGATAATTTCAAGGCAAACAAAGGCAGGCTGCCATGGCCGGTTAAGGAAGGCTATATATCGGTGCCTTATGGCGACCAGCCGCACCCACTTGATAAGACTCTTAAAATACATAACAGCGGTATCGATATTACCACCAATCCGGGAACTTCGGTACGGGCGGTATTTGGTGGCGAAGTAGGAAAGATACAGCTGATCCAGGGATCTATGAATAAGATTGTGTACATACAGCACGGTAACTACCTTACAGTATATTACAACCTTGCAAGCATCAATGTAAAGTCGGGCGATAAGGTAAATGCCAATGAAACTATAGGTACCGTAGCCACAAGCCCATCGGGTAAAACCGTACTTAAATTCTGCGTAATGCAGAATACCACAAGCCTCAACCCTTCATCATGGGTTGTTCAATAGGTAAATTGATATATCCCGGGATTATACTAATTTCACAATTACATTTGTGCTGATTAGTATAATTCCGGGCTATTATATTTCAATACTATATTACTGAAATAATGCCTTCAGCTCTGTAGCATCGTGCGGGCTCATTTTACCGGCAAGTACAAGGCTCAGCTGCTTCCTGCGAAGCGCGGCTTCAAAGCGTTGTTTTTCGAGTTCGGTTTGCGGTTCTATAGGGGGGACTTCTACAGGGCGGCCGGTTTCATCAACTGCAACGAAAGTGTATATGGCCTCATTGGCTTTGGCCCTTGTGCCCGATTCGCGGTCTTCCGTCCACACATCTATAAATATTTCCATCGACGATTTAAAAGTGCGCGATACTTTCGCCTCAACAGTAACCACACTTCCCAAAGGAATGGCACGGTTAAAGGCCACGTGGTTAACCGATGCCGTTACCGTAATGCGGCGCGAGTGTCTGCGTGCGGCAATACTGGCGGCGCGGTCCATACGGGCAAGGAGCTCACCCCCGAAAAGGTTATTCAATGGGTTGGTTTCACCCGGCAGCACCAGGTCGGTCATGATACAAGCGGAATCAGAAGGATATTTTGGCTGCATTGTTTTTTTTTGGCAAAGATAGTACAGAAGAAAAGAAAATTCCATTGAATACAGGACGGATTATTGGTAAACCCATCATAAAAAATAAGCCACGAATTACACTAATTTTCACAAATTTAAAATAGGTGAACTTTACCTGTCTCTTAAACTCGGTGGAAAAGAGAATAAAAATTTGTGGAAATTTGTGTAATTCGTGGCTAAACATTCCTAGAACGAACGTAGTGCGTTTACCCTGAGGGATGGATTTTTATCCGCTTTGTGAAATCCGTAATAAAGTTGCTTTACGTCCTCCTCCCCTGTCTAAAGGAGAGGGGCCGGGGGTGAGGCCTATAAAAAATCCCCCTTACGGAGGATTGATTTTATAATTCTTTTACCAGAAGCCAGGCTTCCTTATTTACGGTGCGGTGTATTTCGTTCATGTTTTCATGCGCCTCGGCATAGGTGGCAAAGCTGCCATATACTACCGGATACAATCCGAACTTATTCTTCTCTATCATGCGGGCCTTAAAGCCTTTTTCTATTAGCTGCTGTACTGCCTTTTGGGCATTGGCTTCGCTTTTAAATGCGCCTGCAACTACGTGGTATGGCAATACTTTATATTCCTCTTTCACCGGAAGCTTTACGGCCGGCATCGGGTTCTCTATAAAGAAAGTAGCCTGCTGAATCTTCTGCTGTACTTTTTCCTGTACGGCATTTTCCACAAGCAGCGTCTGGGTCGCAACTTCATTGTCGCGGTACATTTTGAAGCCTGCCCCGCCAACAGATGCCATTAGAACAAACACTGCGGCATATTTCAGGTACGAATAATCCTTTTTCCTTTCCGGTGTAAATATAACCGGCGCCAATTCTTCAATAGCTTCGGCCTGCTGTTTGTACACTTCCCTTTTAACGGCTGGAGATACAACGGCGGTTAAACCAAAAGCATCCGTAAAGTAATTGATGGGTGTATCGGGAGCAAAAACAAGGCTGCCTTCAAGGTTGCAGGACATCTCGCCAAGGTTCTTTAGCCCGAGGGTTTCCCTTTGCGAAAGCCTGGAAAGCCATGTGTCTACAACCTGTTCGATGTTGGCCACAGCCTGTGTGTAAGAAATTTTTTCCTGCAATGCGATATGGTTGGCCAAAAGCCCGTCATTATTTTTTAAATTCGCATTGAATGAAATTAGTTTTTTAGGAGGATAGAAGGTATTTGCGGCAGTATCCAGCTGTGCGGTGCGGATTTCGGTAAGGAATGCGCCGAAGCCCGGAACGGTAACGCACTGGTAGCGATATAATAAAGCCGATATATGTTTTTCTATCATCATAGAAACAAAATTAACCATTCACGGGTGAAACCAAAATTTTATCCACAAATTTTATTAACAATGCCAAAAGAATTGAATAAACGCCTGTAAAACTGTATTAATGACTGATAACGAATTACTTAACACCCTTGCCCTTCTGCGTGTAGAAGGTGTGGGAGATATAGTCGCCAAACGGCTGATAAACCATTGCGGCTCGGCCGAAGGGGTCTTCAATGCAAAGAGATCACAAATCCTGGCTATAGAAGGGATTGGCGAGATACTTTATAACAACCTGAAAAACAAGAATGTATTTGCATTGGCAGAAGCCGAAGTGAAATTCATTAAAACTTCTGGAACAATGCCACTCTTTTATCTTGAGGCGGATTATCCCGAAAGACTAAAGCACTGCATAGACGGCCCGGTGCTGTTGTTCTCTTCAGGCAACATCAACCTGCAAAGCCGCAAAACCATCAGCATTGTTGGCACACGCCAAATGACTTCTTATGGCGCTGACTTCTGTCGTAAGTTACTTGAAGATCTTGCACCACTTGACCCTGTAATAATTAGCGGATTTGCCTATGGGGTAGACATCCACGCCCACACGATTGCCATGGAGCAAAACCTGCAAACGATAGGTGTAGTAGCGCATGGCCTTAATCAGGTCTACCCGAAAGTACACAAGAAATATGTGGCAAAGATGGAAGAGAATGGCGGATTCTTTACCGAATTCTGGAGCACTTCCAATCCCGATAAAGAAAATTTTGTAAGGCGCAACCGTATTGTAGCCGGACTGTCGGAGGCTACGGTCATTATAGAAAGCGCAGACAGGGGAGGCTCGCTGATTACCGCCAATATTGCCAACGATTATAACCGTGATGTTTTTGCCGTACCGGGCCGCGTGACCGACAAATACAGTATGGGCTGCAACAACCTTATAAAAAGCCAGCGCGCCAACCTGCTCACCAGTGCCGCCGACCTAATATACATGCTCAACTGGGAACTGGAGGATAAAAAGTCAAAACCCGTACAGAAACAACTTTTCGTAATGCTGGAGGCCGAAGAACAAAAAGTCTATGACTACCTTCAAAAAAAGGGCAAAGAACTTATGGATATAATTGCGCTCGAATGCGAAATGCCCATCTTCAGGCTTTCCTCATTACTATTAACTATGGAACTCAAAGGGGTCATCAGGCCGCTGCCGGGGAAACTGTTTGAAGCTATATGATAGTTCCAGTCGCAATCGCAGTTTTCAGTCTTGTCCCGTTTGTCATTCCGAACGCAGCTTGCGGAGTTGAGGAATCTCTATTAGATAACAAAATACACTACCATCACCTGTCTTTGCGAGGAGGAACGACGAAGCAATCTTTCTAAGAAGCGAAAGGCCAGTGCTTTTCAGCCAACCATGTTCCTGCTGTCCGCTATATCCCTCCTGCGTCGGGGATGCCGCTTTCATCAGGGCTAAGGAAGAAGCTTTTGGCTTCTTTGTTGGCTTTGAGATTCTTCACTCCGCAAGCTGCGTTCAGAATGACAAATAAAAAGACCCTAATGATTTTAACCATTAGGGTCTTTACATAATTGCGTTCAACTAAAAACCGAAACCACGATTGCGGCTAATTCCCCTTTGGGGGTTAGGGGGCCTCGTACCCCAGTTTCTCCCTTACCCTTGCTAATACGCCATTCGCTACAATAGCAGCCTTCGCAGCGCCTGCCTTAAGGGCAGAATCCACTTCAGGGAGGTTGGCCATGTAGTAAGAATATTTTTCACGCTCGGTTTTAAAGGTTTCTGTTATGAGTTCAAACAGTGCCTGTTTGGCATGGCCGTAGCCATAATTGCCGCCGGTGTAATTCGCTCTCATAGCTTCAATCTGTTCAGCTGATGCCAATAACTTATAAAGCGCAAACACATTATCGGTGTCCGGATTTTTAGGGTCTTCCAGTGGTGTACTGTCGGTCTGGATGCCCATTACCTGCTTGCGCAGCGCTTTATCATCCAGGAATATATTGATGAAGTTATTGCGCGACTTGCTCATCTTTTCACCATCGGTACCGGGAACTATTTTTGTGTCATCACTGCTTATAGGTTCCGGCAGTACGAATGTTTCACCCATTTGGTGGTTAAAACGCGATGCCACATCCCTGGTGATCTCTATGTGCTGTAACTGGTCTTTACCTACAGGAACGAAGTTGGCATCATACAACAATATATCTGCCGCCATAAGCATCGGGTAGGTAAACAAGCCTGCATTCACATCTTCCAGCCTGTCGGCTTTATCCTTAAAAGAATGGGCCAGCGTTAGCCTTTGGAAAGGGAAAAAGCAGCTCAAATACCACGACAGCTCAGCCGTTTGCGGCACATCACTTTGGCGGTAAAATACCACCTTATTAATGTCAAGCCCGCAGGCAAGCCAGGTGGCAGCCACGCTGTAGGTATTTTCACGAAGTGTTTTGCCATCCTTGATCTGCGTAGCAGAATGAAGGTCGGCTATAAAAAGGAAGGACTCATTTTCAGGATTGTTAGCCATTGCTATGGCCGGAATGATTGCGCCCAAAAGGTTGCCGAGATGCGGGGTGCCGGTGCTTTGTATGCCGGTTAGTATTTTTGCCATCGTAACAGTGATCTGAATTTTGTACAAAGGTAAGGGTTTTGGGTAAAACATAGGAATTGAATTCTTACATTTGGCAGGTATGAAAATAGTGCGGTATATATTATGGACGCTGTGGCGGATTTGGTTTTACATCCTTATGGGTGTACCCATTATTATATTGTCGCCACTGCTCATACTTTCCATCCTCTCGGAGAAAACATATCCGCAGTTTTTCATCCTTGCGCGCTTTTGGGCCAAACTTATCCTTTTTGGGATGGGCTTACCCTATACTGTAGAGCGCGAACAGGAACTCGAAAAAGGTAAAAGCTACATGCTGGTTGCCAACCACACATCTATGACCGATATTATGCTGATGCTGGCGATAACCAAAAACCCGTTTGTATTTGTCGGTAAAAAAGAACTTGCCAAAATACCCATCTTCGGGTTTTTCTATAAGCGTACCTGCATATTAGTGGACAGAAACAGTTCCAAAAGCCGGTTCGAAGTATTCAAACGCGCGCAGCTGAGGCTTGAGCAGGGGCTTAGCATTTGCATATTCCCGGAGGGTGGGGTGCCGGATGATGAAATCGTGATGCTCGACGAGTTCAAGGATGGAGCTTTCCGTTTGGCAATAGAGCACCAGATACCGATTGTACCTATGACGTTTCCTGACAATAAGAAGCGGTTCTCTTTTAAATTCTTCAGTGGCAGCCCGGGCAGGATGCGTGCCAAGGTTCACACTTTCGTTGAAACCAAAGGCCTGACTTTAGAGGATAAAAAAGGGCTGAAGGATAAAGTGCGCCAGATCATTTACAGGCAATTGCTGAAATTTTCGAAAAAGTTATAGGCGCAGTTAAATCGTATTTTAAATATTTAAGTATCTCATATCTGTTTTACGTCCTGCTCCCCTCTCCTTTGGAAAGGGGGTGGGGTGAGGCCCTTGCGCGAGGGATGGAAGCGGCATCCTCCCGGCGAAGCAAGGGAGATAGAGCGTACAGCCCGGCCACGGCGTTGGAAGCAGCAGGGGTGTGGCGCGCCCAAAAAATTATTTTCTTTATTGCCCTTTGTGAAGATAAAAAAAGCGCCCCGTTCCCGGAGCGCTGATGAACTACCTAAAAAGTCTTAAGCTAACCAACAAGCTTAAAAACTAAAACTTATGCCTGAGTAAAGGCCGATAAAGTACGGCTTAAAGTTACCCGCATCCCTGCTGTAGGCATTGACCTGGTATTTAAACGTAGGTTCAAAATTAGCCTGGAACGATTTCCAGAAACGGTATTTAAAACCCAGGCCGACATTAGTACTAAAATGTATGCTGTTAAGGTTTTGCGCTTCGCCCACTTCGGTACTATAACCCTGTGTGGAAACTACGCTCACATTATTCTCGTTAAGGAAGAGTGTACTCACACCCCCAATAAGGTCGATGCCAAATTTACGGTTTACCAACGCATACGACATTTCTACAGGCACTTCAATGTAGCCTGTCCTCTGCACCATGGAGCCGTTGAAACTTTGGCTTGACAAGGAACCTAATGCAATATTTGGATTTTCCGGGACAGAATTTCGTGGTGTTACTACTATATTTGCTGTTTTGGCATTTGTCGAAACATTGTTGGTCTGCTCATTGAGCGATGCGCTAAACTGTATATCGTTGGTCGAATAATTAAGGTTTACGGTATTAATGCCCGAACGTATGGAAAGCCTGTCGTTTACTGCGTAATCGATACCTATACCGTAGCTCAGGTCATTATTGAAACTTTTGCTGTTACCGGCAAATTCGCCGTCTATCGGCGAACCTTGCGACAGTGAATTATAAAACACGGGTGCTACCTGTGGCTTGATGTTCCATTTGCCGCCACTATTTTCGGCCACAGCTTTTTCTTCGTCAGGTTTGCCCTTTAGTTTGTCCTGCAATAGTTTTTCAAGCTCATTTTCCGGAAGCAGGGCCGAAGTGGTATCCACAGGAGTTTCGGCTATGGCTTCGTCTATAGGGATATCTTTTTTAATGATCCCGCTTTCCTGTCCTGAATTATTTGGAATAACGGTGTTTTGAGATTCCGGTTGCTTGTAAGGGTTTTTACCAGTTCCGGCTGCCACCGCATTCCCACTGTTTCCTGATTTTCCCGCAAGGTCCTGTATTTCCTGTATGGTATTATTGCTATTGCTTTTTCCGGGTTTGTTTTTTTGCGCGGCAGGATTATGGGCAACGGCTCCATTGTTGTGTGCGCCTGCCGCCTGCCTTATGTTTTTATTGTGTGTGTTAGTGTTACGCTTATTATTTCCCGTTGTTCCCGATTTATCATCATGGGCTACAGCATTAGTATTGTTTTCAAAGGCAGTGCTTCCGTGTTTTTTGGCTCCGGCTGCAGGAGCGCCTGTGCTCTCTGTAGTATTTGTTTTGTGATCGCCTTTATTCCCTGACGCATCATCTCCCGATGCCACAGCCGAATTTGCACCATCTTTATTTTTTTGGCTGCCGCCAATAATTGTCTCGTGGTTCTGTACCGGATTATCGGTAGGATAAATACGTTTGTTGCCATTTTTATCTATCACAACCGGATTATCATTGGAGTCAATGCCGCTATAGTAGGGTGACATAAAAAATGTTCCCGCAACTAAAACCGCTGCCACACCCGAAAGCCTTATCCACAATGGGATAACCCTTCTTTTTTTCTTTTCCCGGAGCACTTCCTCAATGTTTTCCCAAACAAATTCAGGAGGCGCCGCTTCAAAGTCCTTGAACTTCTCCCGGAATAGTCTGTCTATGTTCTTTTGTTCATTCATTTTGCTGAAGGTAAACTATTTCCCTGCTGCGTTTCAATTTTTTCCTTTAATATCATTCTCGCCCGTGCGAGGTTCGATTTCGAAGTGCCGTCGGTAATGCCCAGCATCTCTGCAATCTCTTTGTGCGAATACCCGTCTATCACATACAGGTTGAAAACCATCCGGTACCTGTCCGGCAGTGCCTGTATTATAGCGACCAGGAACTCCATGCTTACCGATTCTTCTTCAATTTCTATATCGGGTTCGTCGGGAATGTTTTCACTAACGATCTCAAAAACCCCCTCTGTGCGGTACCGCTGTAACACGTTATTCACCATCACTCTCTTTGCCCACCCTTCAAAGGACCCTTTAAACTGGTACTGGCCTATTTTCTTAAATATAAGCAGGAAGCCATCCTGAAGGCTGTCCTGTGCATCCTCATAATTGCGCGAATACTTGAGGCACACCGCAAACAGCTTTGTGGCAAATAGCCTGTATAACTGTTCCTGTGCCTTTATGCTGTCCTTCTGACAATCCTGTATGAGTTGCTCTAACCCCAATGAGTTCCATTTATTTGGTTTATTGATGGACTGGTACTTCTATTTCAAGAAATTGCTGATTGCCCTGCGCGTCATCGCCCTTATAAAATTTAAAGAGGTAACTGGTGCCGGCATAGGTAGAAGAACAGGTAAAATCAAATGAAGACTCATCCGGTTCCAACCCGTCCAAAGGTGCGCATTGCGCATCTTCTATAACAAGGGTTTGTACGGCTATAATCTCTGCCGAAGTGTTATTGGGATCATGGTAAAAACCATCAAAATAGTGGCAATCATTGGGCCTTTTGTATTTTACCTTAATCTCATACGTTTGTCCGAATATCATTTCTTCCGGCATTTCCACGCTTATTACAGGTACAAATGCCACATGGAATTTTAGGGTATCAGGTTCATCGGTACAGGCGACTGCTATACCTATTACAGCAAGCAATACTAACAGCTTTTTCATAAATCGTTTCTAAATATAATTTCCACTTATGTTCTTTAGATGCAGGAAACCGGTAAAGGTTGCGTATTAAGCAAAAAAAACCCGAAAAAATCGGGTTTTAATTTTAGGACGCGTTTTCTTTGATCACGTCTTTTATTTTGAGTTCGAGCTCATCAGCCATTTCAGGGTTGTCTTTGATGAGTGCTTTCACAGCGTCACGTCCCTGCCCGAGCTTGGTATCTCCGTAGCTGAACCACGATCCGGACTTCTTGATGATCTCAAATTCTACTGCGAGATCCAGTATTTCCCCTGTTTTCGAAACGCCTTCGCCATACATGATGTCGAATTCGGCGGTCTTGAACGGAGGTGCCACTTTGTTCTTCACGATCTTCACCTTGGTGCGGTTACCGATAACATTTTCACCGTCTTTTATCTGAGCTGCACGGCGGATATCAATACGTACCGAAGCGTAGAATTTCAGTGCGTTACCACCGGTTGTCGTTTCCGGGTTACCGAACATCACACCGATTTTCTCACGAAGCTGGTTGATGAAGAACACAGTACAGTTGGTCTTGCTGATGGTAGCCGTTAATTTTCTTAGTGCCTGGCTCATCAAACGGGCATGAAGGCCCATCTTAGAATCGCCCATTTCGCCTTCGATCTCGCTCTTTGGCGTAAGTGCCGCAACCGAGTCGATAACCACGATGTCTATAGCTCCCGAACGGATAAGGTTTTCGGCAATTTCCAATGCCTGCTCACCATTGTCCGGCTGCGAGATGATAAGGTTCTCTACATCCACGCCCAGCTTTTCGGCATAGCCACGGTCAAAAGCGTGCTCCGCATCAATGAATGCCGCGATACCGCCCGCCTTTTGCGCTTCGGCAATAGCATGCAAAGTCAATGTTGTTTTACCCGACGATTCCGGGCCGTATATCTCTATGATCCTGCCGCGTGGGTAGCCGTTTACCCCAAGGGCAAGGTCAACACCCAGTGATCCCGATGGTATCGATTCTACTTCTTCTACCGCTTTATCGCCCAGGCGCATTACGGCGCCTTTGCCATACGATTTATCCAGTTTGTCCAGCGTAAGCTGTAATGCTTTCAGTTTTGCTTCTTTATCTCCGCTCATTTTTTAAAAAGTATATGATGTAAAAGTAATTCTTTTTTTGATGTGGTAAATATAAGAATATTTTCTAATAAAGAAATTTATTTTGATGAAAATTTTATCATTTTGGAGATAAATTTTTTCACTATGTTTATAACGGCATTTAATTGAAGTTAAATAAATATGGAAGGAATACTTAACGGAGCAATAAAAGAGATACTGGGTTTCTTAATATCCCGTAAGAATAAGTCCAAACTACAGCATCAAAAGTCAACTACTGATATTGCAACGCTGAAAGGCGGTCAGGCCGTTCATGAGTTTGAGCTGGAGATTCCCTACAATGATTCTTCATTATCGAAAATTAAGCAATTCCTTGGCGAACACAGATTCTCCGTAATCGAAGATGTTGATAATGGCATAATTGCATATTCACACGACAGTCATAAGACATCCGAGAAGCTTTGGATGCAGGTAGATCAATTTTCTTTGCCGTTGCGGGTTGTATGCATAAGGTCTCTATCAGGCAGTATTAGCGTCCGGTTTGATGACAACTATGGTGGCAGGATAGTGATCAAAAAAATAAGGCAGCGGTTCATCGATAAGTACCAACCGCTTTTTACGTATTATGAAATACTGTTGAAAAAAGCATTCAACCTTACAACTAATGTAAAATCTACAGAAAATTTTAACGGAATGATTCAAAATAACAAGCCCTGAATAATTTTGATGCTCTTACGCAATTAATTTTCCCTACCTGACCTTGGAGAGAGTTATTTGGCATCAAACTTGTAAAAATCAAACACATTCACGAACTTTACAAAAAAGAATGCTATGACTTCTCTTGAAAACACACGGCACAGTTTGATCGACAGGATACTTGCTACAAAAAATGAAAGTTTTTTGAAAGCGATCACTGCGATTTTTGATTCTTCACAGACAGAAGAAATAGTTGAGATGTCTCCTGAACAAGTAAAGATGATAATGATGGCAAAAGAAGATGTTGCTGCCGGGAGAATTATTTCGGATGAAGATTTAAAAGCATCTGACCCTGAATGGCTACGCTAAAGGTCTTTTGGTCGCAAATTGCAATTATTCAACGAAGATCAATTTTTGAATATTGGAATGAGAGAAATAAAAGTTATTCCTACTCAAGAAAGCTGAATGCTGAAATTAATGATCGTTTAAAGACACTTCAAAAAAATCCTGATATCGGAAAACTTACCAATATTGAAGATGTACGTACGCTATCTTTAGGGCATTTTAGCATTTTCTACGAATATAATTCTTCATCAATCCTTATTCTTAGTTTTTGGGATAATCGGCAGGATCCATCAAAGTTTCTTGAATCAATAGTATAGCTTACAAGCTTGCGCAATTCACATTTTTCCCTACCTTTGCCCTGGTTTCACCATCTGAAGCCATTACATAACTTTCTCACTTAAAATTGTATAGCATGCAACTGTTCAACACTTTAAGCGCGGAGGAAAGGGCCGAACTCATAGACCAGTCCGGCAAGCAGCGCCTTACGCTGTCTTTCTACGCCTACGCAAACATCGAAGACCCAAAACAATTTCGCGATTCTTTATTCCTGGCCTGGGACCCGCTTGAGGTACTCGGAAGGATTTATGTAGCTACCGAGGGCATCAACGCCCAGCTGTCGCTTCCCGCAGATAACTTCTACGCTTTCAAAGACCATCTTGATACCATACCGTTCCTCAACGGCATCCGCCTCAACGTGGCCGTGGAGCAGGACGACCACTCTTTCCTCAAGCTGACTATCAAGGTACGTAACAAGATCGTAGCCGACGGCCTTAACGATGCTACTTTCGACGTAACCAACAAAGGCATACACCTCGGCGCGAAAGATTTTAACGCCATGCTCGAAGACCCGAATACCATTGTGGTCGACTTCCGGAACCATTACGAAAGCGAAGTAGGCCATTTTACCGGGGCCATCACTCCTGACGTGGACACCTTTCGTGAGTCATTGCCAATTATAGAAAACCAGATCGCGGCGCACAAAGAAGACAAGAACCTGCTGATGTACTGCACCGGCGGCATCCGTTGCGAAAAGGCTTCGGCATTCTTTAAACATAAAGGATTTAAAAACGTGTACCAGCTCGAGGGCGGTATTATTGAATATACCCGTCAGGTAAAAGCGGAGGGGCTGGAAAGCAAATTCATAGGCAAGAACTTTGTATTCGACCACCGTTTGGGCGAGCGCATTACCGATGATATCGTAGCCCAGTGCCACCAGTGCGGCAAGCCGTGCGACAACCATACCAACTGTGCCAACGAGGCCTGCCACCTGCTGTTCATCCAATGCGATGAGTGCAAAGAGATCATGCATAACACCTGCTCGGTTGAGTGCCTCGATTATATACAGCTTCCGTTAGATGAGCAGGTAAGGCGCCGACGCGGTATTATGAACGGCAACATGATCTTCAAGAAAGGGCGTTCTGAAAAAGTTTCCCTGAAACAGGCTGGCGAAATAGCGGATGTTGCCATTGCCGTTGCGCCAAAGGTAAAGCCATCGCCAAGGCAGCGCATCAAAAAAGTGCTGGTGGGCAAAGGCGAACATTATTACCCTAAAGCCGGAATAGGGCAATTCTCTGTTGAAGGTGAATTGCGAGTGGGTGAAGCCGTTCTTATTTCGGGCCCTACCACTGGCGAACATAAATTGGTAATAGACAAAATGTTTGTAAACGGCAAAGAAGCTGATACAGCAACTGCCGGAGACAGGGTAACGTTGAACCTGCCATTCAGGATACGCCTTTCTGACAAGTTGTTTAAATTGCCGGGATAATCTAAAACAGCTTTACAGTAACAGATAGAAAATCGAAACGGGTCAGGTTGGCTTCCGTTTCGATTTTTTTTGCGTGCCGGCTCCGCTGGTTCGCCGCTTCTGCCCCTCACGCTTACGTTTTCAATTCATAATCCCCACTAACAACTATTAAAGTAGAATAATTGTCGATGATGAGGTATTGCATTTCATCAGAGTAAGCACGTCTCAGTGAAGCTCGGCCTTAAATATTTTGCGTAAAAATCAAGGGAAGGTTCAGCGTCGGGTGAAGGAGAATGACCCACGAGCGGCGCGCAGCAAGCCGCGGCTTGGGTCGCGAGGGGAGAAGCTTGCCGTAGATTTTAAGTCAAATATTTGAAGCCTTGAATTTTTGCTCCTTTTGTTTCAAGACAAAAGGAGATGAGACCTCGCGAACACATATTAACAATTTCCTGTTCATAAAAAAATACTATCTTTACCCACAAAAACGTTTTAAGTACAAACAGAATCGTAGCGGCAATGCCGCGATCTATATATACACCACAAAATATGGCATGCACAAGTTGTTCCACGAGTTCCAAAGACGGAACCCCAAAAGGATGTAAAAATAATGGCACGTGCGGAACCGACAGCTGCAACAAACTGACGGTTTTCGACTGGCTTTCCAATATGAGCCTGCCGGGCGGGCAGGCGCCCTTTGACGGTGTTGAGGTACGTTTCAAGAACGGACGCAAGGAGTTTTACCGCAATACCGAAAAGCTCACACTAAGCATTGGCGATATTGTTGCCACAGAGGCTTCACCGGGCCATGATATCGGTATCGTTACCCTTACCGGGGAACTGGTGAAGATACAAATGAAGAAAAAAGGGGTAAAGGCAAATGCCGACCTCGCTAAAATATACCGTAAAGCGAGCCAGAAGGATATAGACATCTGGAGTAATGGCCGCGATAAGGAAGAACCGATGAAAGTGGTTGCCCGCGAACTGGCCATAAAGCTTAAGCTCGAAATGAAAATTTCGGATATCGAGTTTCAGGGAGACGGATCAAAAGCCACATTCTACTACACGGCCAATGACCGTGTCGATTTTAGGCAGCTAATTAAGGATTTTGCACGCGTGTTCAGCATCAGGATCGAAATGAAGCAGGTGGGCTTCCGCCAGGAGGCATCACGCCTTGGGGGTATCGGTTCGTGCGGGCGTGAGCTTTGCTGTTCTACATGGCTGACCGATTTCAGGAGTGTAAATACCTCTGCGGCGCGCTACCAGCAGCTGTCGCTTAACCCGCAAAAACTTGCAGGCCAGTGCGGAAAGCTAAAATGCTGCCTTAACTACGAACTAGACACCTACCTGGATGCGCTGAAAGGCCTTCCGGACATGGATACAAAACTGTATACCGACAAGGGTGATGCCATCTGCCAGAAAGTAGACATTTTCAAGGGGCTGATGTGGTTTGCCTATACCGATAATATGGCACACTGGCACGTGTTAACTGCTGAGAACGTAAAGGAAATTATTGCCATCAATAAGCAAAAAGAACGGGCTTCTTCACTTGAGGATTATGCGGAAGAAGTTACAGCTGTGGAGCCTGAAAAGACTTTTCAAAATGCCATGGGCCAGGACAGCCTTACCCGTTTCGACGCGCCTAAGCGTAAGAACAGGAAAAAACCGGGCGGAGATAAAGACAGGAATAAAGTCACTGCAAACGCCGACGCGCCAAGGGACAAAAAACCACAGGACAAGGCAAGGAGCAATAACAAACCGAACCGTGAGCAGGGCCAGGGCCCAAAGATCCAAAGCGCAGAGCGCCAACAGGCACCAAAACCTGAAGGTGCAGCAAACGCAGGGCAGGACCCTAATGCCAACCGCAACAAGGACAAGAACCGCAACAGGAATAAAAACCGTAACCGCCCTCCGAGGGATAACAATAATGCAGGTACTACAGACAATAAAAATTAGCCTGTCGCTCCTTGGCGTATTGGTGCTCGTTTGCTCATGTGACAGGCAACGGGTGTTCGACGAATACAAATCCATGGACGGCAAATGGAATAAAGACAGTATTGTTTCTTTTGAATTTGAACAAAAGGACACCGTGTCAAAATATAATTTATTTGTAAATGTAAGGGACAACAACAACTACCCCTACAACAACCTGTTCCTTATCGTGCAGATGCAGGAGCCGGGTACCAAAATAATAAAGGTAGACACGCTGGAATACCAGATGGCCAATCCTGACGGCTCACTGTTGGGCGATGGCTTTAGCGACATTAAGGAAAGCAAGCTTTGGTATAAGGAAAAAGTAAATTTCCCAAAACCGGGAAAATATAAAGTAAGCATTCAGCAGGCTGTAAGGCAGGCGGGAAAAGTGCCGGGCGTTCAGGAACTGGACGGCATAACAGATGTAGGTTTTAGGATTGAGTCAACAGAATAAAAATAATATGGCAAATAAGAATAGCAACAATAACGAGGATTATTCAAAGTATGTAAGAAAGTTTTGGAAGATATTCGGTATAGGCTTCCTGTCGGTAATCTTGTTTTTCCTTTTGGCATCATGGGGTGTTTTTGGCGCCATGCCATCGTTTGACCAGCTGGAGAATCCGGATTCAAATGTCGCGACAGAAATCATTTCTTCCGATGGTGAGACCCTTGGGAAATTTTATATCGAAAACAGGACACCTGTAAAATATACGGAGCTCCCGAAGCACCTTGTAGAAGCATTGATAGCTACAGAGGACGAGCGCTTTTATGAACATTCGGGTATCGATTCGAAAGGTACGCTCAGGGCAATTGTTACCCTTGGCGGCAGCGGTGGGGCGAGTACCATTACACAGCAGCTGGCTAAAAATCTTTTTCACGGCGAAGGCTCCCACTTTTTCCTTTTCAGGATCGTACAAAAAGCGAAGGAATGGATCATTGCAACCAAACTGGAAAGGCAGTATACCAAAGAAGAGATTATTGCAATGTACCTCAATACGGTAGACTTCGTGAACAATGCTGTTGGTATCCGTTCGGCGGCGAAAACGTACTTCGGCAAAGAACCTAAGGAGCTTACCGTTGACGAAGCAGCAGTATTTGTAGGGATGCTGAAAAATCCATATTACCTTAATCCTAAAAGATTTGAAAAGGCTTCTTTTGACAGGAGGAATACAGTGCTGTCGCAAATGGAGCGATCAGGCTTCCTGACCGAAGCGCAAAAAACGGCCTACCAGAAAAAGCCTATTGTATTGCATTTTTCCCCGCAAAGCCATAAAGAAGGTATTGCTACCTACTTCAGGGAGTACCTGAGGGAATACATGAAAAAGTGGGTTAAGGAAAATAAGAAAGAAGACGGTACCGAGTACGATCTTTATACCGACGGGCTCAAGATCTATACTACGATTGATTCTAAAATGCAAAAGTATGCCGAGGAAGCAGTAGACGAGCACCTTGCCAACCTGCAGGAACAATTCTACATCGACCAGAAGAATAATAAAAATGCGCCTTTTATAAAGCTTTCGGATGCTGAAACAGAGAAGATTCTGGAAAGGGCCATGAAGAACTCCGAGCGTTGGAGGATTATGTCGGAGAAAAATATAGATGAAAGTGCGATAAAAGCATCGTTCAAAAAGAAAACCCGTATGTCGGTATTTACCTGGAAAGGCGAAAAAGATACCCTGATGACCCCTCTCGATTCTATCAGGTATTACAAGCACTTCCTGCAATCGGGTATGATGTCGATGGAACCGCAGACAGGCCATGTAAAAGCATGGGTGGGCGGTATCAATTACAAGCATTTCCAGTACGACCACGTACAGCAGGGCGCGAGGCAGGTAGGTTCTACCTTCAAGCCTTTCGTGTATGCAACGGCTATAGAGCAGCTGCATTATTCGCCATGCGACTCTATTCGCGATGAGCCTTTCAGCATGCCTAAAGGCAAGTACGGCATCGATGCCGACTGGAACCCGCAAAACTCTAATGGAAAATACCTGGGTACAGTGACCCTTAAAAAAGCGCTTGCCCTTTCGATCAATACTGTGTCGGCCAAGCTGATCGACCGCGTAGGGCCAAAGGCTGTTGTGGATATGACCCACAAGCTGGGCGTAGAATCGAATATTCCGGAACAGCCTGCTATTGCACTCGGTGCGGTAGAGATCACGGTGAGTGATATGGTGGCGGCCTATAGTACCTTTGCCAACCAGGGTATGTACGTTAAGCCAATCGTAATTACCAAAATAGAAGATAAGAACGGTGTGATTCTGTTCCAGCCAAAAGTTGAAACCCATGAAGTAGTGAGTAAAGATATCGCTTATGCAATCATAAAACTGCTTGAGGGTGTAACCGAAACCGGATCGGGCGCAAGGCTGAAATGGGGCGGTGCCGGCGGTACCGGCTACGACCGCATGACGGGTTACCCCTATAGTATAATCAATCCGGTTGCCGGTAAGACGGGGACAACCCAAAACCAGTCGGATGGGTGGTTTGTAGGAATGGTGCCCAATCTCGCTACCGGTGTCTGGGTAGGCAACGAAGACCGTTCGGCACACTTTAAGAGCCTTACATACGGACAGGGGGCAACCATGGCGCTGCCGATATGGGGACTTTTTATGAAAAAATGCTATGCCGATGACAGCCTGGTTTATAAAATATCTGAAAAGCCGTTTGACAGGCCGGCAAACCTCTCCATTAAAGTGGACTGCTGGAAACCGCCTGTGGTGGATACCACAGTCGTCGACAGCACAGCTATAGATTCTGAATTTGATTTTTAGTATATAACGCCTTCTTTTGAAGGCGTTTTTTTATATATTTATACGCGAAAATTAAATTCTGTTGTATGATTAATAAAAAAGTACAAAACGTTGAAGAAGCGTTGCGTGATATAAAAGATGGCGTGACGATTATGCTGGGTGGTTTCGGCCTTTCCGGTATACCCGAGAACAGCATTGCCGAACTGGTAAAGAAAGGCACAACCGACCTTACCTGCATTTCCAATAATGCCGGGGTAGATGACTTTGGACTTGGCCTCCTGCTTCAAAAGAAACAAATAAAGAAAATGATATCGTCGTACGTAGGCGAGAATGCCGAATTTGAAAGGCAGATGCTTAGTGGAGAGCTTGACGTAGAACTTACACCACAGGGCACGTTGGCCGAGAAATGTCGTGCCGCACAGGCAGGTATCCCTGCATTTTACACACCGGCAGGCTACGGCACAGAAGTAGCCGAAGGTAAGGAAGCACGTGAATTCAATGGTAAAATGCACATTATGGAAGAGGCGTACAAAGCCGACTTTGCCATAGTAAAAGCCTGGAAAGGCGATGAGGCGGGTAACCTTATTTTCAAGGGTACTGCACGTAACTTCAATGCCTGTATGGCGGGTGCAGCAAAAATAACCATTGCTGAGGTTGAGGAACTGGTTCCTGCCGGCGAACTTGACCCTAACTTTATCCACATCCCCGGGATCTTTGTACAAAGGATTTTCCAGGGTGAGAAGTATGAGAAAAGAATTGAGCAAAGAACCGTAAGACAAAGAAGTTAATCATGGCATTAGGTAAAGAACAAATCGCAAAGCGAATAGCAAAGGAAGTTAAAGATGGATATTTCGTGAATTTAGGAATAGGAATTCCTACATTGGTAGCCAACTACGTGAGGCATGATATATCAGTAGAATTCCAAAGTGAGAACGGCGTATTGGGCATGGGTCCGTTTCCATTCGAAGGAGAGGAAGATGCCGATGTGATCAATGCAGGCAAGCAGACGATCACCACATTGCCGGGCGCATCATTCTTTGATTCGGCATTGAGCTTTGGGATGATACGCGCACAAAAAGTAGACCTTACTATCCTGGGCGCTATGGAAGTTGCAGAGAATGGGGATATTGCCAACTGGAAAATTCCGGGCAAAATGGTAAAAGGTATGGGCGGCGCCATGGACCTTGTGGCTTCTGCAGAGAATATCATTGTTGCCATGATGCATGTGAATAAGGCAGGCGAATCGAAACTTTTGAAACGTTGCTCCTTACCGCTTACAGGTGTAGGCTGCGTAAAGAAAGTAGTAACTGAACTGGCCGTGCTCGAAATAGTTCCTGAAGGTTTCAAATTGCTTGAAAGGGCCCCGGGCGTAACGGTGGAAGATATACAAAATGCTACTGAGGGTAATCTTATAATAGAGGGTGAGATACCGGAGATGGTGATCGACTAAGGCCCCCTAACCCCCGAAGGGGGAACAGCTGCACCCGAATGTCTATCTGTGCAGTTGAACATTAAAGTTATAGTAAAAGCTCAAAGGTTTTCAAAACCTTTGGGCTTTTTTGCATATTATCCGGCGAGTGTCATTCTGACGAAGGAAGAATCTCTTTTTTCACATCCTTTATTGAGACTCTTCACTTCACTGCATTCCGTTTAGAATGACATAAACTTTCCGACATGAGTGCAGCTGTTCCCCCTTCGGGGGTTAGGGGGCTTGGGACTTAATGAGTGGGAATAGCCGCAATCAGCTTCTTTGTATATTCCTTCTGCGGATGTTCATACAAGGCATCAGCTTCGTTCATTTCCTCGATCTTTCCTTTGTTCATAACCAATACCTGGTCGCTCATATATTTCACCACGGCAAGGTCGTGCGAAATGAAAATATAGGTAAACCCGAAATTCTCTTTTAGTTCATTAAGCAGGTTCAGCACCTGCGCCTGCACCGAGATATCGAGTGCGGATACCGACTCATCGCAGACGATGAGTTTTGGCTGTAGCGCAATAGTACGCGCGATACCGATACGCTGCCTTTGTCCTCCTGAAAACTCATGCGGATAACGGTTGAAATGCTCCTCACCCAAACCAACGCGGTTGAGTATTTCTATAGTTTTGGCTCGGCGTTCTTTATCATTTTTATAGAGCTTGTGCACCTGCATAGGTTCCATAATAGCTTTGCCTACGGTTATCCTTGGATTCAGGGATGAGTAAGGATCCTGGAAAATGATCTGTATCTCTTTACGCAGTTCCCTGATCTCTTTGTTGGATAATGTCAACAGGTCTTTTCCATGGTACAGGATCTTACCGGCAGTGGCTTTGTCCAATTGCAGAATCGCATTGCCAAGCGTCGATTTTCCGCATCCGGATTCACCTACAAGCCCAAGGGTCTCACCTTCGTATATTTTAAAGCTGACATCATCAACCGCCTTAAATTTTATGTCTTTGCCAAAAAGGCCTGCATTAGAAACATATTCTTTTTCGACATTGATAACCTCCAATAGTGGGGCCTGTCCATAGAGTTTTGAATGCCTTTCACTGCGTTGTGCGGGTGTGACTTCGGAAGTGTTTACCGTTTCCTCAAGATAATCTTTTATAGTGGGCAGCCTTTCCAGCCGCACATCCAGCGAGGGCCTCGAGCTGATAAGCGCTTTGGTATACGTGTGTTTAGGGTTGTCGAAAATAGCCTGTGAATCGCCCTGCTCCACGATCTCGCCGCGATACATCACGATTACCCTGTTGGCGATTTCCGATACCAGCGAAAGGTCGTGCGAAATGAACAGGATACTCATTTTCGTTTCCTGCTGCAATTCTTTCAACAGCAGTATAATCTCTTTTTGGACTGTTACATCGAGTGCTGTGGTGGGTTCGTCTGCGATCAATATTTTCGGTTTGCAGGCTATAGCCATCGCGATCATTACGCGCTGCTTTTGCCCTCCGGATATTTCGTGCGGGTAACGGTTGTATATGGCTTCAGGATTGGGCAGCTTTACTTTTTCAAACAGAGAAAGCACCTTTGACTTGATTTCTTTTTTGGATAACGATGTGTGCTCCACCAGTATTTCCTCAACCTGGAAGCCGCATTTCAGCGACGGGTTAAGCGAACTCATCGGTTCCTGAAAGATCATGGCGATGTCATTACCGCGCAGCCCACGAAGCTCTTTTTGGCTCATGGCCGAAATATCTTTGCCTTCAAAGGTTATTTTGCCTTCAGTTATTTGAAGTACGCCTTTTGGCAGCAATCCCATTATTGCCAGCGAAGTCACCGATTTCCCGGAGCCTGATTCGCCTACAATGCCCAGTATCTCATTTTGGTTCAGGGTAAATGACGCATCTTTTACAATGGAAACCCACTGCCCCTCTTTTTTGGCAGAAATGGTAACATGGTCAAGGTGAAGCAAAGGGTTGTTCATGAAGATAAAAGTAATGAAAAAAGTCGCAGTTTTCAGTTTTAGCCAGCAGTTGCTGAAAACTGTGACTGCGACCTGCCTATGCCGGCAGGCTGATGGCTTTAAATAACTTTCTGGAGGTAAAACTTGCGGCCATCCTCCGCTACATGCTCCATATAGTCGATCTTTTTGAAGAGCCTGTAGTAAAACATGTAGGGCTTGAGGTTTTTTGCAACGCTGTTTAGCGAGATTACAAAATCTTTAAGGTTGGTACTGTATACAAGTACTTTGTTGTCGGTTTGGGCAACATATAGCTGGTCGATGTCTTTTATCATCCTGTAAAAGTAATGTTTATTTTAAAACAGAAACGCTACCGGATAAAACTGCTTAAACATGGATTATTTCGTCATCTACCAATAAATCTTCGCGCCGCATCCTGAGCAGCACCTGCGCTACCGCAATCACGTCCTTCTCGCAATAAGTTACAATGCGGTCAATGTCTTTCTCCACATGGAACACATGGCCTACCTGGCTTCCGTCGATATCGCCTTTTGGGGAAGGGATACCCAGTATTTTCGTCAATAACTTAAGTGAGGTATAACTTTTAAAATCACCGAATTTCCAAAGTTCCATGGTATCGAGGTGCGGCACTTCCCAGGGTTTTTTGCCAAACAAGTTCAGCTTGGGCGGAATAGCAATATTATTGATGATCATCCGGCGCGCAATGAACGGAAAGTCGAACTCCTTGGCATTGTGACCGCACAGGATATGCTGCGGCTGATTGAAATGGTTGTTGAGCAGGTTGTTGAAGTCTTTGAGGATCTTCACTTCCTCGCCGCAAAAAGAGGTAACCCGAAAATGCCGTATGTCACCCCGGAAAGTAAAATAGCCTACTGACAGGCATACAATTTTCCCGAATTCAGCCCAGATACCGGCACGGTCGTAAAACTCGTCGGGCTGAAATTCATCTTTACGCTGGTATTGGGTCTTGAGCGCGAACAGCTGCTGCGTCTCTTCGTCCAGCAGCCCAAAATGCTTGTGCTCCGAAACGGTTTCTATATCAAGGAAAAGAATGTTTTCCAGTTTTATTTTTTCGATCATTGTGTGGTGCTTTTCAATTCCCCCTTTGGGGGTTAGGGGGCTTATTTCATACTATCCACTTCGGCTTCGTCCTTAGTCATCGGGAGGCCGTTACTTTTACCTTCATTAGGTTTCATCAGCCCCATCATTTTGTAGGCTTCGTCTACATAAACATAAAAATCGTTGCTGTGTGCGTCTGTGGAGGTCTGCAGGCCTTTTGTGTGGCCAAGCCTTACGATGATGATATTGTCTTCCGGTACCACAATAACAAACTGTCCCAGGTGGCCTCGCATGTAGTACATCTTTTTGCCCATGTAGTCGTTCAGCCAAACGCCGTAGCCATATTGTGGTGAATCGGGAAAGCGCGGTGTTATCATTTTCTTTACGGCAGTACTGTCCAATAGTTGCTTGCCATTCCAGTTGCCCATGTGTTCGAACAGTTTCCCGAAACGCGCAAAATCGCGCGCATTGCTACCGATGCAGCAGTAGGCTTTTTCAATGCCGCCTTCATGGTCAATCTGCCATAACGCATCGTTTTCAGCGCCCATTGGCTGCCAGAAATGCTTTGAAACATAGTCGGACAAATGTTCGCCGGTCGCTTTTACGATTACCATTGCCAATAGCTGCGTGGCACCGCTTACATATTCGAATTCCTTTCCAGGTTCACGGACTACCGGAACGCCGAGTACTGTTTTTTCCAGTTCGTCGCCAAAGTAGGCGCGCGTAGTTACGGAAAAGGCGCTGCTGTACTGCTCGCCCCAATCGAGACCGGTTGCCATCGACGACAGGTCACCTACCGTAAGCTTTGCAGCAAGCCCTTCCTTATATTCGGGGAAATAATCCGATACCGGCTGGTCAAGGCTTTTTATCTTGCCCTCCATTATGGCCTTGAACATGGCTGCCGTAACAACCGTTTTCGCCATGGAAAAGGAATTCGATTTTGAATCTTTGTTATAACCGTCGTAATAGCTTTCGTGCCATATACTGTCGTTCTTTATAATAACATAAGCGACTGTGCCCAATTGCTTGTGTACTTTTTCCAGCCTTTCAGTGGCTTTTACTTTATTATAATCCCTGTGCATTCCCCAGGGCTGTGCGGTTCCCTTTTTGATTTCGCGGTTTTCAAAATAGGTGTAATCATCGAGGTAGGCCGTGGTTTTTCCGTTGAGGTAAACTACCCTTACCGCCTTGAAGAGGTAATCGACATCAAAAAGATAGGCAAGGATGATGATAAAGGAAAGCATGATGGCAAGCCACAGCAGGAATTTTTTTAGGGATCTCATAAAGCTAAGGTTAACGGACTGCTACGAATTTACGGAAAAATGTAAATGTTTTTAGCCACGAATTACACCAATTTCACAATTTGACTGCTTTGCGCAAGAAGCTATACCGCAAAGATGCGCAAAGAAGACACAAAGGGTCACAAAGTTTTAAACTGAAGGAAGGCCACAAAGTAATTCTGCTATGCAGAATAAGGGCGTTGCGACCTTATTTAGCAATAAAATTTTTCCTTAGAGAATCTTTGTGTCTTCTTTGCGATATATAAACCTAAAACAAGCTCTGTTGTACCGGCGGTGTTTCGTGTTCGAGCAGCCATTTTTTACGCCACAGTCCGCCTGCATAGCCGGTAAGCGATCCGTCACTGCCGATAACGCGGTGACACGGCACAACGATCCAAAGCGGGTTTTTACCATTGGCCGCGGCTACGGCACGGATGGCTTTTACATCGCCGAGCTTTACCGAAAGTTCATGGTAGGACATAGTTTTCCCGAAAGGTATTTCCAGCAGTGCTTCCCAAACTTTCTTTTGGAAATCGGTGCCGGTAGGATTTAATCTAAAGTCAAATATCTGTCGTTCTCCGTCGAAATATTCTTTCATTTGCTGTACCGTTTCCTGAAGTTGCGCCGGAGTGGTTTCCGACAGGTTTTCGGACACATCTACTATTGATATTTTAGATAGGCCATCAGCATCGCCCTCAATAAGGCAATGGCCGAGTGGCGTATGTATGATGGCTTTTTGCATTTTTCAAATATAAGCATTCTCTTGTATCAGAAGAACTACCGCAAAGATGCACGAAGAAGACACAAAGATTCGCAAGTTTTAACCTGAAAGAGTGTAGAGGTTTCTGTGAAATAATTTATCAATTTTAATCCCCTTCTTCAAGATCGAATATCTCATTCACGTTTTTCCCAAACAACCTGGAAAGCTTTAGAGCCAAAACGGTTGAAGGCACGTACTTCCCGGCTTCAAGCGCATTGATGGTTTGCCTGCTTACGCCGATCTTTTCAGCAAGGTCCTGTTGCGTGAGGTTAAATATGGCACGCTGCACTTTTATATTATTCTTCATCCTGGCGTGTATTATAGAAACGGTATATTTTAAAACGGAAGAGCACGATAAAGATAACCAGTTGCGAGAACATGGCACCCATCAGCACATTTAAAAAGGGCAACCCAAAAATGAACATGTAGCAGAACAGCAAAATACCGTAATTGGCAATAGTAGCCCAGGCAAGGCTATTGAGGCGAATGGCCGATACCATTTCATCTTCCTGCTTTTCTTTTGAGAAGGCAAAAATAATTCCCGAGGTAATAATCAATAGTACAAGCAATTCATCAACGATGGAATTTTTTGTAACTATAAAATATTCCGTTGGCCCGAAAAAGTCATTGTCGCCGATGATAGCAAATACGGAAACATTCAGGAACTGGCTTTCGGGATTGCTCATGGGAATGTAAACCATTAAGCTTGCTAAGGAGGCAATAAACAATACACCGCTTATCAATTTAAACCGGTGCGGAAATAAATAGTTCGTTTTCATGATAATTGATTTTTAAAGTTGAAACGAATGTAAAACAAAATTTCCAATATGACAAATAAACTTTACATTTTGTAAAATAAAAAAGCCATCAGGTTAGTGATGGCTTGATACTATATATAAGACAACTGCTTATTGGTGTGTAGCAGGAGCCGGAGCCGCTTCACCTTCAGGAGCAATTACTTTACCTTTGATGGTAAGGATCTTGTTCACGTCGCTGTCGTTTGTAGTAACGGTAACTGTTTTAGAGAAAGTACCCGCGTTAGCAGCATTGTAAGTAGCAGTAACAGTACCAGACTCTCCCGGTTTGATAGGAGTTTTAGTATAGTTAGTAGCAGTACAGCCGCACTGTGCTTTTACATTTGTAATAAGAATAGTTTGTTTTGTAGTGTTTTTGAAAGTGAAATCGTGCGATGCCGGTTTTCCTTTTTCGATATCACCAAAAGTGAAAGTATCCTCTTTCCAGGTAATTCCTGATGGAGTCATGTTTTTTGGAGCCTCAGTTCCGTCAGCAACTTTCATAGCAGCGGGTTTCGCTTCAAGTTTTGCAGGAGTTACTTTTGCAGATCCTTTTTTAGCTACAGTTTGTTGTGCATTTGCAGAGAAAGAAAGCATAAGAGCGCCCGCAACTGCAAATAGGGAAAGTTTTAAAGTTTTCATAGTTTTAAATAATTATTATAGTTAATAAATTTTTTGATGTTGTAACGATACAAATATATTTACTTAATCGCACAAAGTTGTTAACCCGTTTCAAAGTATTGTTAATAACATGTTAACGGGTTGTGCCTTAGCGTTATTTATTACGTTACGTGTCATAATTTTATCCATTAATAGCAAATGGCATTCCAAAATTGAAATTCAATAAGTTAAATATAATCGTTTTCATCGGCCTGCTCGCCATAGTGGGTGTGCTTACCATGCAACTGGTCATGCTCAACCAGGCGTATATGTTTGAAAAGAAGGAGCTTGGCGAGAAGATACATTTTGCATTGCAGGACGTTGTCAAGAAAATATACCGTGATAATGAAAGCGAGCCCCCTGCGGCAAGCCCCATAAAAAAAGTGTCGGAAGACTACTATGTTGTGGATGTCCAGGACGATTTTGAGGCAGAAATACTCAAATTTTACCTCAGGACAGAATTCCAGAAAGTAAAGCTCGACATGGATTATGAATATGCCATGTACGATTGCTCCTCTGATGAGATGGTCTATGGCGAATATGTGGCTATGAGCGGAAAAGGCGCTTCTTCAGAAAAGCTGCAATGCGAGAACTGCTTTACCAAGCGTGCCGGGCTGGTATATTATTTTGCGGTGCGCTTCCCGCAGCTGCGCCACAGCTATATCAATTCGCTGCAGCAGTACTGGATCTATACCGGGGTGCTGTTACTGGTACTGGTTATCTATGTGTATTCGGTGCTTTTGCTTTTAAAGCAGAAGAAATATACCGAGTTGCAAAAGGACTTTATCAATAACATGACACACGAGTTCAAGACACCGCTTTCTTCTATACTTATTGCATCGAACTATGCCGTGAAGCAGCATGAGATCGAAGCGAACCCAAAACTCAACAAGTACCTGAGTATCATCATCGAGCAGAGCAATAAGCTCAACCAGCATGTGGAGCGAATATTATCTGTAGCAAAGACCGACTCGAATATCATTACCCTTGAGAAGAAACCATTCAATATTGTGGAGACCCTTGAACTGGTTAAAGAGAATGCACTCCTCAAATTTGAGCAGGCTTCTGTAAAGATAGTATCTGATAAGCCCGAATACTTTGTAAAAGCAGATGAGTTCCATTTTTATAATATTGCTTATAACATTGTAGAGAATGCCGTAAAATATGGCAACTCTTCACCTGAAGTCATTATTTCGATAAATGAAAATAAGGGGATTGAATTGCAATTTTCGGATAACGGCCCAGGTATTCCACAAGAACATATCGATTATGTGTTCGACCGCTTTTACCGTGTTCCGCGCGAAAATAAGAAGGATATTGAAGGTTTCGGGATAGGCCTTTTTTATGTAAAAAAGATTTGTGAACTTCACGGCTGGAAGGCATCGATTAAAAACAATGCCGGGCAAGGCATGACGGTAACGCTGCACATTCCTAAAAAGAGCATGATATGAAGAAAAAGATATTGTATGTAGAAGACGATAACACCCTGGCATTCCTCACAGCGGATAACCTGGAACTGCATTATGAGGTAGCGCATTTTGCCAATGGGAGGGAAGCCTTCGATGCCTTTAAGCAGCAGGATTTCGACCTTTGCATACTGGATGTCATGCTACCCGAAATGGACGGGTTTGAACTGGCCGCAGCCATACGCGAACGCAATGTTGAGGTGCCAATCATTTTCCTTTCGGCAAAAACGCTGAAAGAAGACCGCATAAAAGGACTAAAGCTTGGCGCTGACGATTACCTGGTAAAGCCCTACAGCATAGAAGAGCTGATACTGAAAATAGAGGTATTCCTGCAGCGCAGCCAAAAGCAGGCTATTGTAAAAAATACGATCTGCACCATTGGCTCCTTCACTTTCGACCCCGAAAATTATGCCCTTACCAAAGGCAGCGAAAGAATAATGCTCACCGAAAGGGAGTCGGCATTGCTAAAACTGTTCATCGACAATAAGAATGCTATCCTGAAAAGGGAAAAGATACTAACCGCGCTCTGGGGCACCGACGATTATTTTATGGGGCGCAGTATGGATGTGTTCATTTCCCGCCTGCGCAAAATATTCAAGGACGACGAAAGCATCCGCATAGAGAATATCCCGAGGATCGGGTTTAAGCTGGTAGCCCCTTAAAGTACGGCCCCCTAGCCCCAGGTCCCCTAACCCCCGAAGGGGGAACTCCACTCTTGCCGACCTGTTGAGAATTCCCCCTTCGGGGGTTAGGGGGCGTGGCTCAATATGTATTCCTCCACCGCCTTCAGTTCCTCATCGCTGAAATTTTTGGTAATGTAAAAATTGGTTTTCATTACTTCATATTGCGACGGGTCAACGATAGGCTTGCCTTTGCCTTTGAGGAACGTTGGGATATCGCCGTTTTTCTCTTTGTAAATTTTGGCTATTTCCTGAATGCTCGGGCCAATGGATTTTTGCTCGGGTTTGTGGCAGGTAAAGCAGTTACCTTTGCCATCAAAAATTTCCTGTCCTGTTTTTTGTGCCGGAGTCAGGTTGGAAACTTCGCCTTCGGACACTGATTCACTGCCGGTAGTGATCTGTTCTTTTTTCTCTTCCGTTTTGCAGGAGAAGAGGGAAAGTGTGAGTAAGAGTAGTAAGATATTTTTCATTTTATAATGTATTAAACCGTTCAGCCATTTATGCGGCATGAGTGCATCGGCAGGAGTTCCCCTCTCTTTTGGAGAGGGGTTAGGGGTGAGGCCTATTCATTCAAAAGTATAGCAGCTTCTTTCGCAAAATACGTAGAGATCAGGTCGGCACCGGCACGCTTGATGCAGTACAGCTGCTCTATCATGATCTTGTCGTGTTCGAGCCAGCCCCTTTCCGATGCCGCCTTGATCATAGCATATTCGCCAGATACGTGAAATACCGACACCGGTACGTTCACGGCATTCTTCACTTCGCGTACGATATCCAGGTAGGCGATTCCGGGTTTTACCATTACGATATCAGCGCCTTCATCCACATCGTGCAGCGCTTCTTTTATCGCTTCGATACGGTTAGCATAATCCATCTGGTAGGTCTTCTTGTCCTTTGGCACTTCCACATCAGCATCTTTCGGCGCACTGTCGAGCGCATCACGGAAGGGCCCATAGAACGATGAAGCATACTTCGCACTATAGCTCATAATTCCAGTATTTTGGTGTCCTGCACTGTCCAGTCCTTCGCGAAGGCGGAGCACGCGTCCATCCATCATATCGCTGGGCGCAACAAAGTCGGCACCTGCATCAGCATGCGAAACAGCCATACGCACCAGCGCCTCCACCGTTTCGTCATTGGCAATATCACCATTCATGATAATGCCGTCATGGCCATAAATGGAGTAGGGATCAAGCGCCACATCGGGCATTACAATCATTCCCGGCACAGCATCTTTTATCGCTTTTATGGCGCGCTGCATAAGCCCTTCGGGATTCCAGGCTTCTTTGCCGGTGTTGTCTTTTAATGTGTCATCTACCTTTACATAGATGTTTACGGCTTTTATCCCAAGGCTCCAAAGCTCTTTCACTTCCTTAACAGTAAGGTCGAGCGAACGGCGGAAAATGCCAGGCATCGATGAGATGGGTATTTCAACATTCGTCCCCTCGGCAATAAACATCGGGAACATAAAGTCATTTGGTGTCACTATGGTTTCACGAACCAGCGAACGTATAGATTCGTTGGTTCTTAGTCTTCTATTTCTGTGTAATGGGAACATAATCTTAAGTTTTAAGTTTACAGTTAACGGTTTACAGTTTGAGCTATTTTGCGTATAAGTGCAGCCAGCATCTTTTTTATTTCGTTAATCTCTGTGTATAGTTTAATATATAAATCTTCATCAATGAATTTTAAATCTTTAGAAACCAAAAAAAGGTATTCCAGTTCATGCGCAGAGCCTGAGGAAATATACAGAAATCTCAATAATTCCTTTTGTGTCTCCCTTCCGCATCCTTCGGCAATATTGGTAGGTATGGATAAACATGCCCTATTAATTTGTGAAACCATATTAAAAAGTTCCGATTTAGGAAATGATGCAGTTGCCTTGTAAACTTCCAGCACAAGATCGTGGGATTTCTGCCAAACAATATATTTTTTATAATCAATCATGGTTTTTAGCAATCTGACAACGGCAAGGTCTTAAGTTTACAGTTTGATCTATTTATGTATAAGTGTAGCAAGTACTTTTTATTCGTCTCCGTTATTATAATTATATATATTTTAAAACAACCGTGGTTTTCACAATCGTGGCAGCTGTCAACCGTCAACCGTCAACTTTTAACTATTTAATCCTTTCCTTTATTTTCTCTTTTCCTTTTACTAAAAATTTTGGCGCATCAAAACGGTACCCTACAAAAGCGGTCGCGTAACTGATACTGTCGTCCATGGCAACGTCTTCCGAGGCATTATGGCTGGATGCTAATCCCTTGCTGTTTATTCCTGCAAAGAACCGCTCTGCATTATAGCCAAGTCCTATTATAGCCGATGCCTGGTACAAAGCCCTGGGACTGCTTTCGTCGGAAAGTGTTATGCCGGCACCAACACCGAGCCCTGCCGAAACCATGAAATTTTTTGCAATGACCCAATTGTAATAATAAGTTGGGGAAAGCGCTACATCTACAAAGTGATCTTTATCGCCAAACCCTTCCTGGCTTTTGCCGTTCAGTTCGGTATAATAATAGGATAGTGTCGGGGCGAATGTCCCTGCGCTTATCGTTTGCTTACCATTTTGTAACGCAATGGCACGGTAGGAGAACTGCCTGTTGAAAACAAAAGCAGTCGACCCGCCAATCTTCATGGTCTTCAGGTTCTCAAGGTACAGGTTAACGTTATCCGACTTTAGCGATATCCCCCTTTGGTAATAATAATCGAAGTGCTGCACAAAGCGTCCCGGAAAAACATCTAAGGCAAACGACACCATTTTCGAATTGGCATTGTCTTTATTATCTGCAAAAAAGGACGGTGCAAACCCCAGGCTAATGAATACAATATCATATTGTACCGAAATGCCAAGCGTTGTTTTTTTATTAGGCTCTACATCGACAGTTAAATTTTCAGCACCATAATGGAGTGAAAAACTGTTGGATGTATTCAGAGTAAATAATTGTACCGAAAGCTTATCATCGAATTCCTCGTATTTAAAGCGCAAGGTGTCGTTTTGCGCGTGGCAAAGCGTTATAAAAAGGCATGCTGCTATGATACGTATTATAGCCATTCAAGAGGTTGCTGTAGTATTTTTATCAATCGTTCTTCTTCGCTTCCCGGTTCCGGATGATGGTCATATATCCATTGCACATGTGGAGGCAGACTCATCAGGATGCTCTCTATGCGGCCATTGGTCTTCAGGCCGAAAAGCGTTCCTTTATCATGAACTAGGTTAAACTCCACGTACCTTCCACGGCGTATTTCCTGCCACGTGCGGTTGGCGTCATTCCATGATATATCTTTTCTTCGTTCCACTATCGGCACATAGGCCTCAAGGAAACTGTTGCCTACTTCGGACACAAAATTAAACCACTGCTCCATGCCAAAACCTTCCGATGCTTTGCAATGGTCGAAGAACAGGCCGCCTATACCACGGCCCTCATCGCGGTGCGCGTTCCAAAAATAGGCATCACACTGCTTTTTGAATTTAGGGTAAAATTCCGCGTTGTGCTTATCGCAGGCTGTTTTACAGGTCTGGTGAAAGTGGCGTGCATCGTCATCAAATAAATAATACGGCGTAAGATCCTGCCCGCCGCCAAACCAGCTGTCCACAATATTGCCCTGCTTGTCATACATTTCAAAATAGCGCCAGTTGGCATGCACCGTTGGCACGAATGGGTTCTTCGGGTGGATAACAAGGCTAATACCGCAGGCAAAGAAATCCACATCGCCCACATTAAAATAGGACTGCATCGGTTTTGGCAATTCGCCATGTACAGCCGAGATATTTACGCCGCCTTTTTCAAAAACGCTGCCGTTTTCAATAACCCGTGTACGCCCGCCCCCGCCTTCAGGCCGTTCCCAAAGGTCTTCACGGAATTTAGCGCTGCCATCAACATCTTCCAGTTTGGAAGTGATGGTGTCCTGTAGCGTTTGTATGTAGTTGTAAAATTTATCTTTCATTCCCCGTCTCCTGTTGATTCTGTAACTTCTAATTTATAATCGTTTGCCAGCTTGCGAACTTTTTCACCTTCGCCAAAAATGTACCAGGCAGTTTGATCACCCGTGTTTAAAGGTACAAAATGTTCTTTTATCCTGGCTTCTGCTACAATGGCTTTCAGGAGCTTGTCGAATGTTACCATATCATACCAGTCGCCAAGATCTTCCGGCATTATTATGAAACACTTATTGTTATAAACAGCAAAAAGGGTTATTGCTGAGGTTTCACTATTTTCATCATAACTGCTTTGTTGCAAAGCTTTCAGGCCTGTGATCTTTCCTCGCGATCCCTTTACAAATTGCAGCAACAGTTCATCATGCCCGGCAGGATATTCTCCCACTTCTACATCAAAGCTTTGGCTGATTCCCGCAGATTGCAAAACGGAGTACATTGAATCGTCATAGAGGTCAGCGATGCCGTCTTCCTTATAGCGGTCTTTTATCTGCTCCTGTGTTACGGGCGTAACGATAAGGCCGTTCCTGATAAGGTAACTGTTATTATCTGCAAGGGTTTTGGATTCAATTATGTAGGCTTCAGAAATCAGTTTACGCAATTCAGCCGACCTGATCCCTGTTACCGCCGACTCAAAAACAGGTTTGTTCATATCTTTTAGAGCAGTCACAAACAGTTCCTTGTCATATTTTTCGGTGAAACCGCTTTTTTCAAACAGGCGCATTAAGTGTTGCGCCACTTCTTTATCATTCAGTAATGCTTTGTCTTTAGCGACCGCATCCATAAGATCCATAAAATCATCTTTTACCGGCTCCGAATGCAGCACAGCTTCCTTCTTTTTGGCGAAATCATAAAACCGCAGCAGGTTGGGAAGCATCGCATCATGCAGTTCTTTCCTGTCGTTTGGAAGCATAAATTTACCCAGTACTGCTTCAACCTTATCTGCAAATGCGGGAACCCGTGTATCATCCGAAGCTAAAACCAATTGGATAAAATAGGTCTTAGGATCAAAACCGGATGCATCGCCTTCTTTTTCCTGTTTTATCAGGTCGGCCATGGTTACCGGGTTCTTTTCGGTATAGGCAATAGCAAAATCGATTATTTTTTTCTTTACCGGCCCGGATCCGTTTTTGAGAAAATCGCCCAGGCCATCGCTAAACCAATACGAATTTTCATCGGCATTTAATGGCATTTTCGCAAAAGAGGTAATAAAGTAGTCAACAGCCTTTTCGCTTTTTCCATCCTGGGCAAGCCAAAAGAACAGCAGCTCATTTTCCGCTGATTTCCCGGATAACAGGTACTGCTCGAAAAACGCAATATGGCCGTCAACCTTGTTAGTCCCTAAAAACCGGATGACCCGCTTTTCAAATGTATCTTCTGTGGCCAGCTTAAAAAACTCCGCTTTAATTTCCGGGTCGAGATACAAGGGTTGTGTATCGTTTGTAAAATTATAGTCGTTAAGCTGGTACATTACCTCAAGGACTTTGTCCCTGTCGCGGCTTTTTAAAATGGAAATGATCTGTGGGATAACCGTTTTATCGCCTTTTCGGTAACGCTGTCCCGGTGTCGACTCAAATGTTTGTTTAATCTGCTCTGAGCGCTTTTGTTGTTCCAGCTTTTTAGCATCAATGTAGCCTGAAATGAAAGCTACTTTTTCCTTATCAACTACTGTCAGGATTTCCTGTCCATTTTTGCGGTTGGCGGACTCATTGATGATCTTCTGGACTTTTATGCTGTCTTTTGCCAAATCCTGCGCAAAGCTATTTGCGCAAAGCATAAGGCATCCAGCCAGTATAAAATTGTAGAATTTATTTTCCATACTCTGATTTTAATAGTCCGAAATATACAAGGTCTTCAAAAGTGCCATGTCTGTTTTCCAATTCATCATTTTTCCAATTAATTTTCCCGCAAAGGTCACAAGGTTTTTTCACAAGGGTCACAAGGCATTACTCATACAGGTTTATGAACCTGGTGTAATTTCCTTGTGGCCATAGTGGTTAAATTTTACCCCGAAGGCACAAAGTTATTGGCTATAATTTTAGTGCGTTTATCTTATTGAAAATATCAAACGAGAACATCTTGCTTTCTGCCTGTATGAAATTATAAAGCGATACGGCCTTTTCCCCGAATTCAGGATCGGTTGCCAGCACATCCGCAAGCTTTTCCATATTGGCAAAATCGAAATGGAATTTAACTACATGGCTGTTGAAGTCGTCATTGCTCATTCCTGCAATGCTTTCAATAGACAGCCCTAATTGTGCCAACAGTTGTTCAGCATCGGGCGTGTTCATGCCGCCCGGAACATAAACCAGTTCCGTCAGCTTGTTGAGGATGTTATTTATCCTCTCGTTTTCCTCATCGCGCAATCCTAAGCTTAATGGCATTTTTTTAGTTTTAAGTTAACAGTTTACAGTTCACAGTATCAGCAACCGTGGCAACTGTTAACCGTTAACTGTAAACTTGTAACTCTTTATCTGTATTCCTTCACCGCATCTATAAATGCTTTCGCGTGGTCAACCGGGATGTGTGGCAATATGCCGTGACCGAGGTTCACAATATAATTGTCCTTCCCAAATTCATCGATCATCTGGTGTACCATTTTTTTGATAACGGGTATTGGCGAAAGCAGCCTGCTCGGGTCGAAATTACCCTGTAGCGTTATTTTGCCACCCGAAAGGTAACGGGCATTGCGCGCAGAACACGTCCAGTCCACACCAAGTGCCGATGCCTTGCTCTGGCCCATTTCGCCAAGCGCAAACCAGCAGCCTTTACCGAACACGATAACATGTGTTTCCGGTGCAAGCGCTTCCACGATCTGGTTGATGTATTTCCATGAGAATTCCTGGTAATCAACAGGAGAGAGCATTCCGCCCCAGCTGTCGAATACCTGCACGGCATTCACGCCCGCCTTTACTTTCTCTTTAAGATAAGCAATGGTAGTGTCGGTTATTTTTTGTAAAAGCACATGCGCTGCTTCCGGTTGTGAAAAGCAGAAGCCCTTAGCGGTATCAAAGCTTTTCGAGCCTTTGCCTTCTACGGCATAGCAGAAGATCGTCCACGGCGAACCCGCAAAGCCTATAAGCGGCACTTCGTCGTTAAGCATTTCTTTCGTAAGCTTTATGGCATCCATTACATAGCCAAGCGTCTCATGGATATCCGGCACGATCACTCTTTCCACATCTTGTATAGTACGGATAGGGTTCGGCAAAAACGGCCCCACGCTTTCCTTCATCAGTACCTCAATGCCCATGGCCTGCGGTACCACAAGGATGTCCGAGAACAATATCGCAGCATCCGGCTTTACAATGCGGATGGGCTGTACAGTGATTTCGGCGGCAAGCTCAGGTGTCTGGCAGCGGGTAAAGAAATCATACTTGTCGCGCAGTGCACGGAATTCAGGCAAATACCTGCCTGCCTGGCGCATCATCCATACCGGCGGCCTTTCTACAGGCTCGTTGCGTAATGCTTTTAAAAAAAGGTCGTTTTTTAAGGTCATATGTTGATTTGTTCCCAACCTGCAAGGTTTTCAAAACCTTGTAGGTTTAATTATTTGTTGCTAAATATTTTATTTTCATACCTACAAGGTTTTTAAAACATAAGTGTTCGGAAGACTTTAAACCATATTAGATAGTGGTATTTTGCTTGGATCTCCATCGCAGATTACCACTATTTCTTTTATTATTTCCATATTTAATTCTTCCACGAACTCGTAC
>NZ_JBBYHR010000010.1:0-190534 GCF_038289855.1 Flavobacterium arundinis | reverse complement strand
CTGAGCCAACTTACAATTGTTGACCTGGCTTGTATACCATATTTTTTACAGGCACCATGAGTGGATAATTCTCCGCGCTCAATCTCCTGAACGATTTGTAATTTAAGAGACAGGCTGTAATCTTGCTGGGTTCGCTTTACATAATTTCTTTCTTCTGACATAATGAAGTTTTTTTTGTATCGCTATTTCAGGACGAGACAATAACATCAAAAAAAACCTACTTAACAAAAATTAAGTAGGTTTTTTCTTTCAGTGGACTTGCCCGGACAATTTTCGAACAACTTTTACAGGAGATTTATCAGTATGTGTTAGGCCGTTGTAAGAGGGTTTTTTGTATTCATAGCTGTTGAATAGTTTTGGCTACCTTTCACCCCTGTTAAAAATTAAGGAATGAATATCTCAATTTTACCCCGAAAGCTAACGTTTTAACGCTATCTATATTAGGTGAATTTAATATACTGTTGTATTTAAATCCGGCGCCGTCCTCTTTAACCACATACTCAACCGGATGGCTTTGGTCCCCGGCAATATTGTTCAGGCCGTAATCCAAGTAAAACCCGGCATAAAAATTATTCTTTCCTATAGATTCTTTAATTCCCAGTTCAAATGAAGCAATGTATGAGGGTTTCAGCTGTACTGAATTGCCACTGGCAGAAACTTTGCCAAAGTCCCCAAAACCCATGAACAGGGGGTCAGATAATTCTGCATTATACTGCGGATAAAAACCACTGGTCGAAAGCAGGTATCGCGATGAAAAACTGCCTGATACCGGCAAACCTACTTTTGCGCCCACTCTTGCATAAATACCCGTTTCGCCCGTGCGGTATACAAATGCTACAGGTATGTTCAGGAAATTTATTTTTTGCTGCTCGCTAAATTCATTCATAGTATACCTGAATTCAAATGGTTCCTGTTCATAATCTGCGGTATTATACGAACCGTCAATTTTCCTGATGTACGAAGATGCATTTACCCTTTGGTATTCTGCTCCTATGGCGATACCAATATTTTCAGAAAAGTAATACGCATACTCGATACCAATATTAATATTTTCTCCGTCTTTTGTCTGGTATTTATAATTCAGGGAAGAAGATATTCCGCCTATAGAGGCAGAGATTTCGCTATTCTGTGCAAACGTGTCATTTGGGCAGGCTATCCATAGCCCTGTAAAAGCTATAGCGGAAATGCTTTTGATGGTGCTTATATATTTTTTCATGTGTAAGATGCTAATGATTATTTGCGAACGATTATCTTGAATGATTGCGTGTGCTTAGGGGTGGTGCAACTCACAATGTACACGCCTGCCTCAATTCCCGTGGCCAGCTGCACCTGTGTTATCCTCTGGCTTGTCTGGCCTGAGTGTACCAGCCTTCCGTTGATGTCATGGATATCAATTCGCATATCGATAAATTCTTCCCCGGGGAAGTCGGCGATAACGGTAATTTCACCACCTGTCACAGCCGGGTTCGGGATTACCGATACCCTAAAGCTGTGCTCGAGGGTTACCTGCCCGATACATGTTTGCAGCACATCGCCTTCCACAGTTGTAAGCCTCAGGTAGTACTCTGCATCAGGGTCAAGCAGGTCGTTAGATGTCGGCCCCTCGGAGAAATACTGGTTGCGGCTTACAAGGCTGCCGTTTTTGTACCATTCGTAGGCAGTAAACGAATAACCGCCATTGGTTTCAGGGTTGTTGTTCGCCAAAAGTACGTTGTCAAATTTCTGTACGGCAACATCAAAGAACTGGAACATTTTCTCTACCGTTATGATATAGGTTTGCGTTACGGTACCGTCCTGCGATGTTATGGTAACTGTCTGGCTGTAGATGCCCGGCCTGGGGGTGTCTATCGTGAAGGTATGCCCCGGTGTTACGGACGCATTGGCCTCGGTTGTGATAGAAACGTTTACAGAACCCGCTGTATCTTCACACAGCATCAGGTGGTAAATATCCTGTCCCGGGCTGGTATACACCACATCGCCAATAGTTACATTGTGTATGCTGGCATCGCTGCTGTTGATAACCAACTGCTGTGTTACAGGTGCAGCAGGCAGGTAGTTGACATTGCCATCCTGGTGGGCCGTGATCTCTACTATGCCCGATGTAAGCATGTCTACCCAGCCGGTTGAGGATACGCTGGCAGGAGTTGTTGGCGCTGTAAACGTATACGTGTAATACACCGGCAATCCTGAAGATGCGGTAGCCGTAAGCTGGAAGTCAGGGTCAGCCTCAAGGTTTTTAACCGGTATCGGGTCGAAAGTGATTACCTGCGCTGCCTGCTCTATGGTCAGCGTCGCCGTAAGGGTAACCGGGTCACAGTTTGGCGCATCGGCCGCAGGCGTTACTACAGCGGTTATGGTGTAGGTACCTGTGTTTATCGCTGCGTTGCCCAACCCGGTGTCAGGGGTAATGGAATAGGCAACAGACGCACCCGCCGGAAGGTTGGCTACGGAAATGGATTGCGCCGCAGTGTTATAAATAACCGTCTGGCTGGTAAACGTTACCGCATTGATAGCCGATTCGGTTACCGTAACACTTTGTGTTTGCGTAGTGATGTTGCCGTTGCCATCGTCATAGCTCCATGTGATGGTATACGTGCCCAGAGCTGTGTACAGCAAAGGATCTGTAGTAGAGGCAACAAGTGTCCCGGCACAGTTGTCTGTAGCCGTAGGCACAGGTATATCGCTGGTAAGCACCTGGCATTGCATGGTTATGGCAGGCAGGTTGGTTACCGCAGGTACCGGTGCTGTAGTGTCGGTAATTACCACGTCTTGTGTTTGTGTCGTAGTATTGCCGTTTACATCTTCATACGTCCATGTAATAACCGTTGTGCCCTGGTCTGTTATAGGGAATACAGCATCCGATGTTACTATTATTGTACCCACGCAGTTATCCGTTGCAGAAGGTACAGGTACGTCGGCCTGGTTTACCACGCACTGTGCGGTAATAGCAGGCAGATTGGCTACAGATGGTACAGGGTCCTGTGTGTCGTCAAACCCGATGGTTACGCTGGCTGTTGCCGTACATCCGTTGGCATCGGTTACGGTCACTGTATGGCTGCCCACAGAAAGGTTGGTCACTACAGCTGTAGTAGCGCCGTTATCCCATAGGTAGGTGTAGGTAGTTGTGCCTCCTGCTGCCGTTACTGTTGCGCCCCCGTCCAGGCTTTCAGAACAGGTTGCCGGGAAATTTTGGGTTGCCGAAGCGTTAAGCACCGTAGGCTGTGTTATGGTAAAGGACTGCGTATCGGTACAGCCGTTGGCATCGGTCACGGTAACGGTATACGTTCCCGCTGCAAGGCCGGTAGCAGTTGCCGCCGTTCCGCCCGATGGTGCCCATGAATACGTATACGATGGTGTTCCTCCCGTTACTGTTACAGTAGCCGAACCGTTAGACCCGCCGTTGCAGGACACGTTAGTCTGCGCTCCTGCTGTTGCGTTAAGCACCGTAGGCTGTGTTATGGTAAAGGACTGCGTATCGGTACAGCCGTTGGCATCGGTCACGGTAACTGTGTAGGTTCCCGCTGCAAGGCCGGTAGCAGTTGCCGCCGTTCCGCCCGATGGCGCCCACGAATAGGTATACGATGGTGTTGTTCCTCCTGTTACTGCCACGGTAGCCGAACCATTCGACCCGCCGTTGCAGGACACGTTAGTCTGCGCTCCTGCTGTTGCGTTAAGCGCCGTAGGCTGTGTTATGGTAAAGGACTGTGTATCGGTACAGCCGTTGGCATCGGTCACGGTAACTGTGTAGGTTCCCGCTGCAAGGCCGGTAGCTGTTGCCGCCGTTCCGCCCGATGGCGCCCACGAATAGGTATACGATGGTGTTCCTCCTGTTACTGCCACGGTAGCCGAACCATTCGACCCGCCATTGCAGGACACGTTAGTCTGCGCTCCTGCTGTTGCGTTAAGCGCCGCTGCTGGCTGGGTGATGGTTACGTTCTTCACAGCAGTACACCCGTTGGCATCGGTTATGGTAACCGAGTAGTTGCCTGCCGCTAATCCGGTCTGGTCTTTGATAGTGCTACCGTTGTTCCAGCCGTAAGTGTAAGGCGTAGTCCCTCCCGAAACGGTAAGGCTAATTGAGCCGTTGGAACCGCCATTGCAGGCTATGTTGGTCGATGTTGCATTTGCGGTAAGCGCCGCTGCCGGTTGGGTGATGGTTACGTTCTTCACAGCGGTACACCCGTTGGCATCGGTTATGGTCACCGAGTAGTTGCCCGCCGCTAAGCCGGTCTGGTCTTTGATAGTGCTACCGTTGTTCCAGCCGTAAGTGTAGGGTGCGGTACCTCCCGAAACGGTAAGGCTAATTGAGCCGTTGGAACCGCCATTGCAGGCTATGTTGGTCGATGTTGCACTTGCGGTAAGCGCCGCTGCTGGCTGGGTGATGGTTACGTTCTTCACAGCAGTACACCCGTTGGCATCGGTTATGGTAACCGAGTAGTTGCCTGCCGCTAATCCGGTCTGGTCTTTGATAGTGCTACCGTTGTTCCAGCCGTAAGTGTAAGGCGTAGTCCCTCCCGAAACGGTAAGGCTAATTGAGCCGTTGGAACCGCCATTGCAGGCTATGTTGGTCGATGTTGCATTTGCGGTAAGCGCCGCTGCCGGTTGGGTGATGGTTACGTTCTTCACAGCGGTACACCCGTTGGCATCGGTTATGGTCACCGAGTAGTTGCCCGCCGCTAAGCCGGTCTGGTCTTTGATAGTGCTACCGTTGTTCCAGCCGTAAGTGTAGGGTGCGGTACCTCCCGAAACGGTAAGGCTAATTGAGCCGTTGGAACCGCCATTGCAGGCTATGTTGGTCGATGTTGCACTTGCGGTAAGCGCCGCTGCTGGCTGGGTGATGGTTACGTTCTTCACAGCAGTACACCCGTTGGCATCGGTTATGGTCACCGAGTAGTTGCCTGCCGCTAATCCGGTCTGGTCTTTGATAGTGCTACCGTTGTTCCAGCCGTAAGTGTAAGGCGCAGTCCCTCCCGAAACGGTAAGGCTAATTGAGCCGTTGGTTGCGCCATTGCAGGCTATGTTGGTCGATGTTGCATTTGCGGTAAGCGCCGCTGCTGGTTGGGTGATGGTAACGTTCTTCACAGCAGTACACCCGTTGGCATCGGTTATGGTCACCGAGTAGTTGCCTGCCGCTAATCCGGTCTGGTCTTTGATAGTGCTACCGTTGTTCCAGCCGTAAGTGTAAGGCGCAGTCCCTCCCGAAACGGTAAGGCTAATTGAGCCGTTGGTTGCGCCATTGCAGGCTATGTTGGTCGATGTTGCATTTGCGGTAAGCGCCGCTGCTGGTTGGGTGATGGTAACGTTCTTCACAGCGGTACACCCGTTGGCATCGGTTATGGTCACCGAGTAGTTGCCTGCCGCTAATCCGGTCTGGTCTTTGATAGTGCTACCATTGTTCCAGCCGTAAGTGTAAGGCGCAGTCCCTCCCGAAACGGTAAGGTTAATTGAGCCGTTGGAAGCACCATTGCAGGCTATGTTGGTCGATGTTGCATTTGCGGTAAGCGCCGCTGCTGGTTGGGTGATGGTTACGTTCTTTACAGCGGTACACCCGTTAGCATCGGTTATGGTCACCGAGTAGTTACCCGCCGCTAAGCCGGTCTGGTCTTTGGTAGTGGTACCGTTGTTCCAGCCGTAAGTGTAAGGCGCAGTCCCTCCCGAAACGGTAAGGCTAATTGAGCCGTTGGTTGCGCCATTGCAGGCTATGTTGGTCGATGTTGCATTTGCGGTAAGCGCCGCTGCTGGTTGGGTGATGGTTACGTTCTTTACAGCGGTACACCCGTTGGCATCGGTTATGGTCACCGAGTAGTTGCCTGCCGCTAATCCGGTCTGGTCTTTGATAGTGCTACCGTTGTTCCAGCCGTAAGTGTAAGGAGCAGCCCCTCCCGAAACGGTAAGGTTAATTGAGCCGTTGGTTGCGCCATTGCAGGCTATGTTTGTTTGCGATACTATATCAACAGATAGGGCTTCCATTCCAGCCGTGCGAATGGTAACGTCATCGACCATGACAAAATAATAATCGCCATTAAACGTAAACCGTATTTTACAATTGGTAAGATCCGCGGCGTTTGTAAAACCGGTTAATGGATAGGTTACCATAGCAGTGTTGAATATAACTCCCGGCTGTTGTATGCTAACATCCGTCCAGGTTGCCCCTCCGTCATTAGAATAGCCTATCGACAATTCATCTATGTTAAATTTCCGGTAATATAAATAAAGATCAACATACAAATCCTGTCCATTATGTCCGGAAAGGTCAAATGAAGGGGATATCAAGCGTCCTTTATGGGGTGATGGTGACGAACCGGTATCAAATGCTCCCTGTACACCTCCATTATCCAGAAAATCCGAGTCAAACAACGCAACACCATCGGTTTGTGATGGCGATGCCATGGGAGGCAAATTACCCCAATAGGCGCCGTTGGATGTCCCTGTTGTACTGCGCGTCCACAAAGCATTACCGGGAGTTGCGTTACCGTCAAATACACTAACTGCCTGCCAGGATCCCGCCCCATTGAAGGCGTTTGCAAACCTGCCGTTAAGGTTTTCTGCCGCATCCGACGAGCCGCTTCCCCAAACGATCTCGGTTCCCGAGGCCTGTGTTATAGTGAAAGATTGTGTAGCTGTACAGCCGTTGGCATCGGTCACCGTCACCGTATAGGTACCTGCCGCGAGGCCAGCAGCTGTTGCTGCCGTACCGCCCGATGGCGCCCATGAATAGGTGTAGCCCGGTGTTCCTCCCGTTACTGCCACCGTAGCCGATCCGTTCGACCCGCCGCTGCAGGCAATATTGGTTTGCGCGCCTGCCGTTGCATTCAGCACCGTAGGCTGTGTTATGGTAAATGCCTGCGTAGCCTGACAGCCGTAGGCATCGGTTACCGTTGCGGTGTAGGTGCCTGCCGCAAGGCCGGTAACTGAAGCAGTGACAGCACCATTATTCCATGTGTAGGTGTAAGGAGCTGTGCCGCCTGTTGCCGTTACCGTAGCAGCTCCTGTCGACCCGCCGTTGCAGGCAATGTTGGTTTGAGATGCAGGCGACGCCGTAAGGGCCGTAGGCTGCGTGATTGTAAATGATTGCGTTGCGGTACAGCCGTTAGCATCGGTTACCGTTGCGGTGTAGGTGCCTGCCGCAAGGCCGCTAACTGAAGCAGTGACAGCACCATTATTCCATGTGTAGGTGTAAGGGGCTGTGCCGCCTGTTGCTGTTACCGTAGCAGCTCCTGTCGAACCGCCGTTGCAGGCAATGTTGGTTTGGGATGCAGGCGACGCCGTAAGGGCCGTAGGCTGTGTGATGGCAAATGCCTGCGTAGCCTCACAGCCGTTGGCATCGGTCACCGTCACCGTATAGGTACCCGCCGCGAGGCCTGCAGCCGTTGCCGCCGTACCGCCGGATGGCGCCCATGAATAGGTGTAGCCCGGTGTTCCTCCCGTTACTGCCACCGTAGCCGATCCGTTCGACCCGCCGTTGCAGGAAATATTGGTTTGCGCGGCTGCCATTGCGTTAAGCAGCGTAGGCTGTGTTATGGTAAATGCCTGTGTATCGGTACAGCCGTTGGCATCGGATACCGTTACGGTGTAGGTACCTGCCGAAAGGCCTGTAGCTGTAGCTGCCGTACCACCTGATGGCGACCATGAGTAAGTAAATGGCGCTGTACCTCCTGTCACTCCCACAGTAGCCGCGCCGGTACTTGTACCATTACAGGCTATATTGGTCTGCATTGACGGCGTTGCATTTAGGGTACAGGGGTTAATTACGGTTATCGAAAAAGCGCTGCTTGCTGAACAGCCGCTAGTATCATCAACTGTTACTGTGAAATTATAAGTGCCGGGTGTAGTTGGCGGGCCGCTTACAGTCCCGGAAGCAGAAAGCGTAAGCCCGGGAGGCAAAGCTCCTGCCGTAACGGCATAATTTGCAGTTCCCAACGCTCCCGTTTGTGTAAATTGTTTTGAATACGCAATACCCACACTTCCGTCGGTCAGGCCTCCTGCCGGGGCGCTCACTGTTAGGGTGGGACATGAATAAGGGGTATATACTACATTATCAATACCTATATAATCAGAATTTGTTCCTAAAGAACCCGCTCCCGTTACAAAGTAGCGGAATGCAAACCTGCCCGATGTTGGTGCAGGAAGTCCAGCCATAGTGATAGTATATTGTGTCCAAGTGCCTGGATAGCCCGTTGTTGACAGAGTAGGATTTACAGATAGTACCAGGGTTGTAAAGTCTCCCACCCCTGTAGCCGTTGTGCCTACGTTGGTACTGGCGCCGTTGGTGCTAAGTCGTACCTCAAGCCTGTCAGGGAAAACTGTAGCAGCACCCGGGGTGCGGGTGTAAAAAGTAAGTACATCACCATTGCGTAGCGTCCTGTTAGGCATCAGGTACCAATTACTTATAGTCCCACTGCCGCTTGTACTGTTATAATTAGCTGCAAGGTAGGCATTTGCTGCGCCATTATAGGCGTCAAAGGGCCCTGTTGCGCCAATATTAGTTCCCTGAAACCATGATAATGTTCCCAACGGCTGGCTATTGTTTTGTGTAAACCATCCATTGCCGGATAAGGTGGTTACATCATCAAAATTTTCCGTGAAGGCTTGGCTATTCATCCGGGTTATTGCAAATAACGCCAGTAGCCAGCAATAGAGTAGTGTTTTTTTCATGCGGTTTGTTTTAGGGGTTTTTCAAAGTATATTTAATTATTTAATAAATGGTCGCTAAAATAAAACCTCATGCGCTTTAGGGATAAATTTTAGCGATGACTAAAAGATGACAATGTATTGACAGGTGTAATCAGTCGAATTAAATATTTAAAAATCAAATAGATGGCGGTTGTGTTGTTATTCCATGAATTTTTTAAGCGATGTCGTAAGCGTGTCTTTTTTAAGTTTTTCAGTGCATTGCATATGCCACCTGCAATCAGAATGGTGCTATTGGCATTTTAACGGATTATAAATAGCCGGGGGCTGCTTCTTCAAAGATGCAGGCATTAGATCATTAGCAGGATTATGAATTCCAACAAGGCTAAAAGCTGAAAATGTGCTTATGTGAAGTTCTGAACAATCAGAGGACTTGTTTCAGAAACAATAGGGTGTGTTTTTAGTAATGGATATAAAAATGATTATACTATGCCGTAACATTGTCCATTTTTTTACGAAGCCTTAGACGCGTTTGGTGTATGGTGTTTTTATTTACTCCAAGCATATTGGCCATTTCCTGGGCTGTCAATCCGAGTTTTTCCAGCACGATAAGCCGGATTTCCGCAGGGGTAATGCCAGGATAAAGCTGTTTCTGTTCAATGATAAAATCCGGATACACTTTTTCAAATAATGTCCTGAAATTCGTCCAGTCTTCATCGGTAAGTATGGTAGCATTGGATAATTGCAGCAGATACTGGCTTTTTTCCGTTTGTGATAAGTGCTTTTCAATTTCACTGCGAAGACTATCCGCTAACTCTGATTTTTCTCTTAAATGCTTTGTTTGCTGTAAAAGCAGCAACCTGGTCGCTTCAAGTTCCGCTTCTTTCCGTTTCTTCCTCGCCTTAAGGTTCCTAAAGTATGCGAAACCCATTATAACCACAAGTGCAAGAATGGCTACGGCAGCATTGCGAAGCATTTTTTCAAGTTGCCGCTCCCTTTCTACCATCGCAATTTTCTGCGAATACTTTTCGGCATCGAACCGTTGCTGCGCCAGTGCCAGCTTATGGGCATCATTTTTTTTATTGAGGCTGTCCTGCAAAGCAGCTGCCTTGTGCATATAGGTCAGTGCATCATTGGCATTACCCATCCTTTCATTATATGCAGCCAGTAATTTGTAGAGCTTTAAGGGTTTAAAATATTCCAGTTTACCTTTAGCCTCCAGCATATTTTTTATTTGCAGGGCGCGTTCCAGTAAAATACCCGCATCCTTCAGTTTTCCTAACTGCAGCTTTACATCTGTCAATACCAATAAGGCATCCAGTTCGGCCTGATGACTAACAATTTTATTTACAAGCCGTTCGGGTACCTGGCTTAGTTCATATCCTTTGCCGGCATATTGCTCGCTCTCTGCAAATTTTCCCTCTTTAATAAGGATATCTGCTATTTCGATATTAGAAAAACTTTTCCAGAAGTTATTCCACCACTGGCGCATGGGGTCGGTAGTGGTAAAGTGTTCGTGGAAGTTTTTTATCTTATAAGCATAGCTCAGTGACTTACTGTAATCCTTTTTCATTTTCCAATACGACTGCAAATAACTTAAAACCTGAGTGTAGGTATAAGCGCCTTCTTCGGTTTTATTAATAAACCGTTCCGCAATGGAGAGGTACCTGAAGGCTTTCTCAAAATCTTCCATATCCCACATATACATCGCTATATTGAGCATCATGTTGTCAATGTAATAGTCCCTGAATTTTTCAAAGCCTATTGCCTGCATACGTTCGGTTATTTTCTGTGCCTCTATATATTTTTGCTCATTCGTTAGCTTAAGATCCGTGTTTCGGTCAAGGTAAAAATCTGCAACAGCGGCTTCAATATCATACCCGTTCTGTTCGGCCAGGGCCTTAATATCCTTTAAGAGCATATAGGCAGTTTTGCCATCCGGAAGTTTTATTCCCGGGTTGCCGCTGCAAAGGCACCAGTAAAATTCTACAGCCAGGACAGTATGGATATCTTTTTTCTTTTCCGCAGTCTCATACATCTGCCGTAAAATCAATGTCAGGGTAGTACTGTCGTCAATCTTCCAAAAAGGATAACTGTGCACATAACGGTATCTTTCATCATTGCTCATTTTATCAAATGCAACGGCAGACCAGCTTTCTGAGGCATAAAGCTTACAACTGGCTCCGCAGGTAATAAGCGTCACCAGTAAGAAGAAAAAGACTTGTTTGCAGGTCGCCACGATTTGTAAGATTTAGTATCACAAATGTAAGGTTTCTTTTTTATGAAGCAATTTATCTGGTATTGCTCAGGATCGGGTATTATTTTAAAGACAGATCATTTGCGCCGTCCTTGCCATTGAATCGCTACCCCTTTTCAGATAAACGATCCTATCACTATGGTAAATGTTATGGTTCCTGCTGATACCTGGGGATATGACGGGCCGGGTATTATAAAGGCAGATCCGTTATTTGCCGATCCTGCAAACCTGGACTACACTTTACAGCCGGGAAGCCCAGCAATAAATGCAGGAAATACCGGATTTTTTGACAACGCGGCTACAGCTACAGACCTGGCAGGCAATGCAAGGATTGACGGCAGCAGCATAGACATTGGCGCCTATGAGTTTAAAGAAAACTGCAGTATTACCACTGCATGGAACGGGGATGCATGGAGTAACGGCTTACTGTTATCTTATGAGTATTCTGCTATTATAGAAGGCGACTACAACTCGTCTGAAAATGGACATATAACCGCCTGCTCGCTTACGGTATACATTGGCGATGTTGTCATTGCAGCAGGGCAGAACTTCACTATAAAAGGTGCCGTGGTTGTGGATAATGAGAATGCAGCCTTTATAGTACAGCACAACACCAACCTCATCCAGGTGGACGATGTGGATAACGCGGGAACTATAAGCGTTATTAAAGAAAGCGCCCCAATGTACAGGCTTGACTATGCACTATGGGGATCTCCGGTGGCAGGGCAGAAGCTGAAAGGCTTTTCACCCCAAACGCTGGACAACCGTTTTTACACTTACAACCCAATGAGTGATGCCTATTCTGTGGTTGCAGACCCGGTGACGACCGGCTTTGCCGAAGGTACGGGTTACCTTATCCGGGTGGCGAACAACCACACCGCTTTTGTAAGCGATGATATTGCGCCAACGCGATGGATAGGAACTTTTACAGGAGTACCAAATAACGGAAACTTAGATGTTACTGTAGTTGCAGCAGTATTCAGCGATCACAGCATCATCGTGTATAAGCAGGGGAATGTTTAAATATTTGAGGTTTCCTTGCGCACTCCATCCACAGTTACCCTCAGGTAGATGTACCTGATGTTTGTCTCTTTTTTTGGCGGCTTCATAAAGAAGCTCAGCCCAAAGCTTGTCTCTAACATAACTTACTGTTTTAAATTAATAAATATAAGATTATGCCGTTCTTCAGTCAAGTCGTTAACCTGCTTTACCTTTTGTAGTACAGGTATTTATGTGCAATTTCGGTGCAAATTCGGTGCACTTTTTTCGCTTGTACAAAATTGCACCGAAATTGCACCAGGAACTTTGGGCACTTTTGAAAATTTTGCTTGTTGCAGGTAAAATAAAAAAGCCTGCAAATATCAAAATTTGCAGGCTTTAAAGGCTTTTCGATACGTTTTGTGTGTTTTTGGCAACTTTGAAAAGCATGCCTTAAACCGTCTTCGTGGACTTGCCGGGAATCGAACCTAAGCCCGAAAACCCGCGCCAATGCTAGGTTTTATACTTTGCAAATTCGGCATTGCCCCGATTTTGCCACAAGTTTAAAAGTGCATTGAAAACCTTAGTATCTTAAAGTTTCTGCAAAGAAGCTAACTGATTTAATAAGAACGAAATAATTATGATTAAGTGCAAAAGTATAAATAAATGTCCGTTTTAAAAGTTAAAGCCGTGAACTAATTCGATTAACAGATTATAGCTTTTTTACCCACGCGTCAATCGTTGATAAAAGCTCTTCGAAAGGTGTCTGGCCATTATAGTACAATGCAGCAGTTTTTTGGTATCTTGCTTTGAACTTATCTTTAAGGTCATCTTTAGTAAGCAAAAATGCCTGGTTTTCAGAAATTGGAATCTCAAAGTCGGCCTTTGGAAAGCGATCAGCCTTATGTTGAAGGTACTCTTCTGTCCCTATGAATTCCTGGACAGACGCATCCTGAAGCAAACTATGGACATCGTAGTATTGACGCATCAGGTTTGGGCGTTCTCTGCCATCTTCCTGCTCATTCCTGAATTTGGTTGCAATAGTCTGTAATTTTTCTACAAAGGTATAGCCGGGATGATAGCAGGCTACTTCAATCGCACGGTTGTCGATGACTTCAACTTTACTTTCAATGGCTTTTTCATATGCCCACGAGCTTATTGTGACCTTGTTATTTGGTGTGACCTTATCAAAGCCCGCTTCAAGGAGAATACCTTCTTTTACCCCATCAACAGGGTCAGTAAAGGTTTTGTAATGAAGGCGGATCCCTCCGCTTAAATACGATTTGGTATTATCAAAATCTGTATCACGTTCGGTATTTACGATGCCCTCAATCTTTATATTCTTAGCCAGCCAATCATAGAAAGCCTTCCTTGCGGCAATTGCTCCGGATTTTGTATTATTCGGGTTCTCATTGATTTTCATTTCGGCTGGCGGCTTAATGTGAATGTCAATGTCTTCTGAAAACCGATGGATTATTCGATACCCTTTTGATAATGAGGTCCCGCCTTTGAGCTCAAATTCAAAACCGTTTTGTTTGAGCCCGAATAGCGTATGCATGATCCAGTAGTCCTTCTCTATAAGGCCGGGAAGAATTTTTCTTTCCTCCCCTACGATGCGCAGCAGTGATGCAAAATCTTTATGATTATGAAGAAAATCAGGCATGGGCTAGGGTTAAGGCAGGTTTCAGTATTTTTTTTGTTTTCGCACTCCCGTAGTCACGCAAAGCGCGCTCCAGTTTTTGAGGATTCATAGTATGCATCTTGCTTTTGACTTTCTGCAAAACTTCATCACGATCTTCAGCCAGCTGGTCGAGGTTATTGACCAGGTCAACTAAGAGGAATTCAGGCGTGGCTTTGCGGGGGAAATGAGGCTTTACGCGAAATGAAAAGGTCTTATTCCCTAAAGTGAAATCACCATGGCGCTTATGGTTGTAAACGGTCTGCCTGTTGTAAAGCTGCGTTGTCCCAACACCAAGTGCATTATAAGCATTTAATGATGTCAGCAAAAAGCGGTCGTCTTTCAAAAAACTTCGTACCACAACTTCCTCACGGGGCGGCGTCTTACCAAAAGATGACAATTCGGGATAGTAATACAGCCCCTGGGAAAGTTTTTCAAGTGTGCCGTCACTGACAAGCTCATCCAGATGGCGATCAACTGAACGTGACCACCTGGACAGGTCGGACCGGCGATAAACTCGCCCCCGTCTGAGATGTCGCTTAAGTTCTTCTAACTTTGCCATAATGCAAAGATAGTCAAATATTCATTTGAATAAAATGTTATTGAAAATTCATGCATTTTTGTAAGCAGGTAAATTCAAATATAAAATAGTAATGTAGCCAGCAATGAAAAGCTATTTCTCAATACAAACAGGATCTTCATCATATCTTTCAGGGAAACTCTCTTGAAGTGTAGGCCATCGCATTAGAAGGTCTCCTGTCCGTAGCAAAATCATATGAAGCAATAGTAGCTTTCCAAACCGCACGCATGGGTAAAAATTTTCTGCAAGGTAATTTGGCAGGGCCATTGTAAACAAATATGTAGTGTTTAGGTTTACCTTTATACCTAATTATCAACAGAAGCCTGATGCAGGCATGTCGAAGCAATGCAGGCATAAAGTTTAATAATCCCAAAGTTGTGAAAAAAAGAAATGTACTGGTAAACATATTCAGGCTGAAGTGCCCGAGATGCCACAAGGGTAACCTGTTTACCGTACCCGGGCTCTTTGTAATGAGTAAGGCTCTTGCAATGCCCCAAAAGTGCCCGCATTGCCACCAGGACTTTACGATTGAGCCGGGCTTTTATTCGGCAGCCTTGTGGATAAGCTATCCGATCGTAGTAGCCCTGTTGGCATTCTTATTGGTTCTTGGGTATTACCTCCATGAGAGCCTGAAGGTACCCTTTAAGGTACTGTTGCCGGTATTGATGATACTGTGCTTTCTGCTCCAGGTCCCGATAATGCGCATAGCAAGAGCAATCCTGATCAATATAACGATTGCTTATCAGGATGATGAAATGAAGCAATAGCACCATAGGACAAGATCTACCATAAGCCATTACGGATGGCAAATTAAAAGATGCCGGCAAAATGTTCAAACACCACGGAAAAAATAGAAGCTTAACGCATAACCTGAAAATTGCCTCCCTGTTATCCTTTGTTGCGGGGCTGGTGAACGTAGCGGGGGTCTTTGCAGTCCAGACCCTGACGACCAACGTAACCGGGCACTTCGCCTTTTTTGTCGATGAGGTCTTCAAGCTTCGCTTTATCACGGCGCTCGTTTACTTCCTGTATATCTTTTTCTTTTTTATGGGTTCTTTCACTTCCAGCCTTCTCATGGAATTGGCAGCTGTGCGCCGGAAGGAAAACATTGTGCATGTCATCCCTGCCTCCATGGAGATACTGCTACTGTTTTTTATTGCCATTTTCGGCGAGCACCTGCTTGCAGGCTTTCCGAACCTGATTTCTTTCACCCTGCTTTTTGCTATGGGCATGCAGAACTCATTTGTGACAAGGATATCCAATTCGGTTGTCCGGACCACCCACCTGACGGGGCTGTTCACCGATCTGGGGATTGAGCTCTCCCAGCTTTTTTTTTACAGGGAACAAAATATCAGGGCAGCACTTTTCTCATCAGTCAAGCTGAGGGTCACGATCATCAGCTTTTTCTTTATGGGCGGCATTGCGGGTGGTATCTTTTACTCCAGGATAGGGTTGCGCGTACTGTTCCTTGGAGGGATGCTGATACTGGCAGGCTTACTCTATGACAATATTAAGCTGAATATAATCCTGTTGAAGCGAAAGCTGAAAAGAAGGGGGTAAACTGTATTGGTACTCAAATTGTAAAAAGTAAGCCGGATCGAGGCATCCACTTTCGCTGATGCGCCAGCAATAAAAGCTTCCTTTTTGCAACTTTTTGCACGTTTTTGTAAAGTTGTGCTGCCGCATTTACCAATAACTTTACGGCCAAATAGTCCAGCAATGACCAGATTCCCATTGACCACTGAGGGCGTAGCAGCGTTCTGCGCCAAGGTTTATAAGTACGATGACAGCAGGCTACAGTCAACGGCAGGCGAGGCCGCTGCCGATCCCCGCGCATTCCTAGCGAGCCGGTTCGAGCTTCTCGTGGAGCAGCTGGAATTTATCAGGGGCCTGGATGCTGCCTTTATGCAGATTTTTGGATGGGGCCTGGCTACGGCCCTGTTGGGTAGAATGCCGATTTCCTATAGGCCCGTAGTGGACATTTTGAAGGAAGGCCAAAAAAATGCATACGCCATGATCACTTCGCAGCTCAGGGGACATTGTTCGGGAACCAGTATAACGGTGGAAGGAAGACTTGCATTCCTATTTGGCTTTGGTACTAGGAGCTCAGCCCAAAGCTTGTCTCTAACATAACTTACTGTTTTAAATTAATAAATATAAGATTATGCCGTTCTTCAGTCAAGTCGTTAACCTGCTTTACCTTTTGTAGTACAGGTATTTATGTGCAATTTCGGTGCAAATTCGGTGCACTTTTTTCGCTTGTACAAAATTGCACCGAAATTGCACCAGGAACTTTGGGCACTTTTGAAAATTTTGCTTGTTGAAGGTAAAATAAAAAAGCCTGCAAATATCAAAATTTGCAGGCTTTAAAGGCTTTTCGAGACGTTTTGTGTGTTTTTGGCAACTTTGAAAAGCATGCCTTAAACCGTCTTCGTGGAATCGCCGGGAATCGAACCCGGGTCCAAACAGGGGATAGAAGAGCTTTCTACACGCTTAGTTTCCGCTTGGGTTTTCGTCAGTGTGCAAGGCCGGAGACTACCACACACCACTTATCTTCTGTTTTCTCAGGGCTTCCGCGAAGCGAAGAAACCCCCAGGTCTACTTTTACGGTTCTCCTTGTCGAAACGCCATAAACCAGGGCTTTTCAGGAGAATCCTGCTTCCCTGCCTTGCAGGGACGAGGCTAATCTTACTTTAATTTAGATTATGCAGCTAGAGCGTAGTTATTTTCGCCGTTTAAATGTTCGAGGCAATGATGTACGGGAACAGCCTCATATCCCGACGTGCTTACTGTCCAGTCCGGCCTGCTGTCAAAACCAGTCGACCCCAGTAATCTATAGATTTGGTATACAAAAACAGTACCAAATAATATGCTGCAAATATAACAATTTATTTTTAAAATAATAATTGCTTAAAAGCGCAATTACTGTTATATTTGGGCAGGTTTTGCTGGGTTTACGTGATATTTTTCAAATACAACGTTTTCGCTGTGCCTGGCCTAACAAATAATGTCGCATTAAAAGTTGAGATTGCTATGAAGTTTGGGATAATAAAGGAAAGAAAGTCGCCGCCGGATAAAAGGGCAGTATTTTCACCAAAGATGCTGAAAGCCTTTAAAGAAATGTATCCGCAGGCAGAAATTAAAGTGGAATCGTCCGATATACGCATCTTTAAAGATGAGGAATATGAGGCGCTTGGGTTTGAGATAAGTAATGACATGACAGATTGTGATGTCCTTATCGGGGTAAAAGAGGTTCCTGTTAATGCACTTATCCCTGAGAAAAAATACTTTTTCTTTTCGCATACTATAAAAAAACAGTCGCATAACCAAAAACTTCTGCAGGCTGTTATTGACCGTGATATTGAACTCTTTGATCATGAGACAATTGTTGATTCTAACAACAAACGGCTTATAGGATTCGGCAGGTATGCTGGCAATGTAGGAGCATATAACGGCTTCAGGGCCTTTGGGGAAAAATATGACCTTTTCAATCTTGCTAAGGCAGAGTCACTCCAGGACAAGGATGCACTTGTAGGGAGGCTTAAAAGGATAACATTGCCGCCACTAAAAACCGTACTTACCGGTAAAGGGAAAGTAGGTATGGGGGCAAAGGAAATACTGGATGCCATTAAGATAAAAGAGGTTTCTGTTGACGATTTCCTTACCAAGTCATATGACATACCGGTGTATGTACAAATAGATGTAACGGATTATAACAAAAGGAAAGACGGCAAAAAACTCGATAATAAAGATTTTTACACAAATCCTCAGGAGTATATTTCCGATTTCGAACGGTTTACAAAGGTGTCTGATATGTTTATTGCAGGCCACTTTTATGGAAACAACGCACCGGCTATCCTCACCCGGGATATGCTGAAATCAAAAGATAATAAAATTAAAGTTGTAGCTGATATTTCATGCGATGTAGATGGGCCGCTGGCATGTACAGTAAGGTCTTCAACGATTGCAGAACCATTTTATGGCTACCACCCTTCAGAAGATAAAGAAGTAGACATGCAGCATCCGGCCGCAATAGTAGTTATGGCTGTAGATAACCTGCCATGCGAACTGCCAAGGGATGCTACCGAAGGATTTGGTGAAATGTTCCTTAAAAATGTAATCCCCGCTTTTTATAATGGCGATAAGGACGGCATACTTAACAGGGCGAGAATAACCGAAAAAGGACATCTCACCGAAAGATTTACCTACCTTGAAGGATATGTAGAACAGAAAGAATCAGTGCCCCACCTATAGGGGCATTTTTTATTTTAGGCTTTATTAGAATTAGTTTTTTAAATTTGAGAAGTAATTCTGAAAAAAATGCCCTTAAGAAGATTTGTTTTTCATATTTTCCTGTTTATACCTTTCTTTCTTCAAGGACAGGAACTATTGCCATTTGTTGAAAATTTCACTAAATCAGAATATTTTGGTGACAATCAGGTATGGAATGTGGTCCAGGGGACCGACAATGCCATGTATTTTGCCAACAACCATTTTTTTCTAAGGTATAATGGTGTGAAATGGGAAAAATATTCCCTCCCGAATAAGACTATTATACGTTCAGTTTTTGTTGATGGCGACAGAATTTATTGCGGGTCGTATAAAGAATTTGGTTATTGGCATCGAAAGCGTGGCAAAATGGAATATGTTTCGCTTTCCAAAAATAAAAACCTATTTCTTGGGAATGCCGATAATGAAGAGATTTGGAAAGTGTTTAAACATAACGGGAATATCTATTTTCAGTCGTTTAATGAAATTTATATCCACAATGGCAACTCGGTAGAAAAAATAAAATTTCCTTCCCAAATTTCATATTGCTACCTTATCGACAATACTATATATGTAGCTTCTGTCCGCAACGGCATTTATATACTCGATGGCAAAACTTTTCGCAGCGTAAAGGGTTGGCCCGAATTAAAGGAGAATATCATCCACGGGATGGAAAAAAATAGGGGAGATATCTATATTTTTTCTAAAAACAACGGTGTTTATATAGCCAACGGCAACAAACTAATACCGTGGAAAAGCGCGGTTAATGACCTGTTAAAAAGTGATGTGATACTTGCTGCAAGGTTTATCGACGAGAATACGCTGGCGATAGGTACCGGTTTACAGGGACTGTATATCATAAATCTAAACACTGGGGAATACAGGAATATTAATCGTAGGAATGCACTTAAGAACAATGCGGTTTTGTCTATAACATTAGACAGAGAGAAGGACATCTGGCTGGGGCTTGACAACGGAATATCGCATATAGAGGTGAATTCGCCTGTATCAATTTTTTCTGATAGTTCGGGTATCCTAGGTTCGGTTTATTCGCTTTCAACAACAGATAACGGTTATCTGTTTGTGACCAACCACGGAATTTTCACATACAATAATAAAAATCTTGCTGCGATACCTAATTCCCAGGGTCAGGTATGGGACATTTACAAGAATGGTAACGAATTTATTATAGGGCATAATGACGGTACATTTATTTATAATGGCAGCGCCTTGAAATGGGTTAATCCTGTAAATGGTGGATGGAAGTTCCTGAAAAGCAGTTATGACAACGCTTATTTTCAGGCAAATTATTCGGGCATTGCGGTCTATAAAGACATAAACGACCTTGCTAAATGGAAAGTTCTCGACAGTATTACCAAACCCATTCGGAACATTGCGCAAAATAAGCCGGGAGAACTTTGGGCTGCAGATAATTACAGGAGCTTATATCGAATAACCTATGATCCGTCTTTTAATGTAAAGCGCGTTGAAAACGTATCGGCGAAAAACAACATCAATAGTGACTACGGGGTTAAGATATTCAATTTCAGGAATGAAATATTATTTCTTATTAATAATACCTGGTACGCCTATAATAGTATATCGGCCAGGCTCGAAAAAAATATCCCGTTTAATGATTCATTCCGAAATATTTCGGATATCATTCCAATTGACGATGATAATTTTATGGTAATCAAAGATGGCCGCCTGTACACGATATCCCAATCGGGAGGGGAATTTGTATGGAAACTCCTTCCGGAGAAATATTACCAGGGTAGGCTGATCATGGAAAACACACAGCTAAGTAAAGATGGAAACAGGCTGCTGCTAAATCTTGACGATGGATTTCTTGCTTTTGAGCCGGAAAGTGATAAGCTGAAAGAGCATAAAATAACTATTGAGGGCTTTTATCAGGGGTGGCCTATTGATGAAGATACAGATATTAAGTATAATCAGCCGGTTCAGGTCAATATCATATCAGGGTATTTCGGATATAACAGACCTGACCTTTTTTACCGCCTTAATGAAGAAGGCTATGTTCCGGTTGATAATGGCAGCCTGACATTGAATAACCTAACGAGTGGGAAACAGGAGCTAGTGGTTTACTATAATGACGGTGTAAAATATGTCAGGGTTGCAACATATAATTTTAGTGTAGGCAGGCCATGGTACTTTTCATTTTTAATGGTAATTGTGTATGTGTTTGTTATATCGGGTATATTCTTTTTGTACTATCGTTGGAATAAGGTAAGGTACAATCAAAAGATCAGGCTGAATGAGGAAGAACTAAAACACCGCACACAGATACTGGAACTCGAAATGGATGCCGAAAATAAGCTAAGGCAGCAGGAATATGAAAAACACATGCTCGAAATGGAAGTGCAGACTAAAGCTTCGGAAGTCGCCGGCAAGTCACTTTCAATTGCAAAGCATAGCGAAATGATAGAAAGTATCCAGGAAGTATTGGAATCGGAATCGGATGGCAACCACGTCAAATCGCGTATCCGAAAAATTCTTAAAACAAATACAATCAATAAAAATGAGTGGCTGAATTTCGAAAAGAACCTTATCAAAAGCCACGAGGAATTTGTGGAGAAGCTCTCAAAAAAATATCCAACACTTACTGCCAAGGATATCAAATTATCAATTTATTTAAAAATGAATCTTTCATCGAAAGAAATAGCCCCGTTAATGAATATTTCTTTTCGCGGCGTAGAGCTGCATCGTTACAGATTGCGTAAAAAATTAGATATAGGAACGGAAGAAAGCCTGTATAAATTTATGATAAGTATATAGTAAATCAATATTATTTATACAATATCTATAAAATATCTTATATTATTACATACTTCTTGTACATCATCACTACATCATTCGCTATTGTTATGATGTGTTTTGTTTCAGTTTAATTATCTGTATTTCAGTAAATTGTTGTTAAATTATGTTAAAATGATGTAGTGTAGTAAGGTATATACAGTGCTTACTATAACGTTTTAGTTCCTTAAATTTGGGATAGCTAAATTTTATTTAATTATACCATGAGGAAAACAGTACTCAATATTACCTTCTTACTAACAGGCGCAATAACGTTTGCACAAGTGCCTACAACGCCTCAGCCCGCTATAAATGATTCTGTATTTAACGATTCAGTGTTTTTCGACAATGAGATGACCGAAGTTGTCCTTATTGGTTACGGAACAAGAAAAGCGGGTGCAATAACAGGTTCGGTAGTACAGATTAAAGCGGCAGATATCGTGCGTACGCCTGCCCAGTCTGCCATTCAGGCAATACAGGGAAAAGCAGCCGGTGTAAATATCGTTACCAATGATGAGCCGGGAGGCTCGCCATCTATCCGGATCAGAGGCCTTGGAACCGTTACAGGCGCACGTGATCCATTATATGTAATAGATGGTATCGAGACTTCAAATTTAAATGGAATTAGCCCGAATGATATTGCCACGATCGATGTTCTGAAGGATGCATCTTCATTGGCAATTTACGGCCAAAAGGGTTCCAATGGTGTTATTATTATAACGACTAAAAAAGGCAAAATTGGCGATATCAAAGTTAACTATGATGCTTACTACGGCCAAAAGTTTATACAACGCAAGGTTGATATGGCTGACTCATATCGATTTGCCTATTATAACAATTCAGCTTTAGGTGACCCTTCTTATTTCAATTCTACTCAGCCTTATAGTACAGACTGGCTTGATGAAATAACCGATACAGGAGAAATGATGAGCAATTCTGTTTCCCTTTCGGGCGCTACAGAACAAGCTACCTATTATTTTGGCGCTTCTAATTATAAGGAAAAAGGTATCCTTAACGGAACACAGTTTGAAAGGACCAATGTTATAAGCAACAACACTTACAAATTATTTAATGAAAAATTAAAAATAACTTCGTTTATTAACCTTTCGACAAATAAATCGACACCTAAACCGCTGAGTGCATTCACAAATGCCTATAAGCAGTCACCGATTGTACCGGTAAGGTTTGAAAATGGCCGTTGGGGCGTTCCTCTAAGGGATCCGGCTACGGGCCTTGCAAGTATAAATGGTAGTGACAGGTTTAATAACGTGGCTAACCCTGTGGCACAGCTGGCAAATTTTGATGAGCAGAACAGGAATACAACCCTTATCGGATCAGTGAATGCGGAATTAAAAATTTTGGATTACCTGAAATTTAATTCGAACTTCGGCGCAACAGCCAACTGGAGTAAAGGATACACCTATACGCCTACAAGGGAGATTTTCCTTTCGGCAAATCCTACACTTGGCGTAGAAGATTATATTACGCAAAATCCGAACAACCCTATTATAAATACACTGCAACAACGCAGAAGTACGAGTTACAGGTGGAACTGGGATAACTATGCAACGTTTACTAAAACATTTGCAGAAGACCATAATGTAACACTGGTTGCAGGTCTGTCAAGGACAACCAGCAATATTTCAGAATTCCTGAATGCTACAAGGCAGGATGTCCCGGCACAATCCAATTACTGGAATCTTGACCTGGCATCTTACAACGGGACAGTGGCGCCGGGATCGGTAGCCCAAAACAATAGTACAACACCTATCGTATCGGTAGCCTATTTTGCAAGGGGAGAATATGATTACAAAGGCAAATATCTTTTTTCGGCATCGATACGCCGCGAAGGGATAAGCGCTTTCCAGGAAGCCAAACGTTTTGAGACATTCCCATCGGTTTCTGCCGGATGGGTGCTTACTGGTGAAGAGTTTATGAGCAATGTGAAATTCCTTAATAATTTCAAGATAAGGGGTGGTTATGGTGAAGTGGGTAATGCCAATGCCAGTACTATCAATACGATTCTTTTTAATGCCGGTAACAACTACGCCTTTGGCCCTGACCAGATAATATATCCGGGAAACAATGTGCCTTTCCAGGTTGATCCTAACCTGACATGGGAAACGATGAGAGAAATAGACCTTGGTTTTGATTTTGCCGTGATGAACAACAGGCTTACAGGATCATTTGATTATTACAACCGTAAAACAGACAATGTGATACTTCCGGTTGCTGTACCTACGGTGCTTTCTCCGGAACCGGTTTTACTCAATAGCGGTCTTGTAAGCAATAAAGGGGTTGAATTTACTGCAAAATGGCAGGATAAAATAGGACAGGATTTTAATTACTGGATTGGTGGAAACGTATCGCACAACAAAAATGAGCTTGAAGAAGTACACAGCCCGTTCTTTGGAGATTATATCGGTGGCAGCCTTGGCAACGGGCAATATACCAAGCAGGTACTGGTAGGCCAGCCTTTGGGAACATTCTATGTATACCAAAATACAGGGTATAATTCTGACGGCGCACCTACCTATAGCGACCAAAGGGTAGCGGCAGGCTCGTATATTCCAACAGTGACGTATGGTTTTAATGTTGGCGCAAGCTATAAAGGATTTGACGTTTCTGTAGATGCCTATGGTGTTGGTGGGAACAAGCTTTACAATGGTAAGAGAGCACAACGATTTGGCGGCGAAAATATTGAAGACGCTGTATTGGAAAATTTCTGGACACCTTCTACGCCGAATGCTGCTAATCCACGGCCATCCAATAGTGTTCCGCGAGCATCTACCTACTATATAGAAAAAGGTGATTTCCTCAGAATAAACAACATCACTCTTGGCTATACATTACCCCAATTATTTAAAGGTATAGATAAGGTAAGGATGTACGCGACAGCTATAAACCCGTTCCTGTTTACTAAATATAGTGGTTTCTCTCCTGAAGTAGTAGGTAACGACAATGCAAGCCCTCTTGGCAGTGCAGGTATAGAACTGGACGCTTATCCTACGAACAGAACATTTTTATTCGGCCTTAACATAGGTTTTTAAAAGCAATGATTATAAATATAACAGAGATGAATAAGAAGTTTTCATATAAAGCTATAACAGGGGCGTTAATTGTAATGGCAGCAATGACGCTGTCCTGCGACGATGACTTGAATGTGGATCCACAAAATGCGATTAACGAAATTGATTTTCTTAATAATCCGGATAATGCGGTACAGCTCGTAAATGGCGTATATAATAAGATGTTGGATTATGATATGTATTCTTTCTCCTGGATCGGGATGACAAGCATAACATCCGATGATGCAGATAAAGGTTCTACACCAAGTGATACAGGAACAGATAAGCAAAAGATGGATGCGCTGACCTTTGATGCATCCGATATATCATTCAATGATGTATGGAAGGGCAGGTATGCGGGCATCTACCGTACAAACAATGCGTTATTTTACCTTGAGCAATTGTCTATAGACGCGACATTGAAAAACAGGCTGATAGGGGAAACTAAGTTTCTGAGGGCATTATTCTATTTTGACCTCGTGAGGTGTTTTGGGGATGTGCCTATTGTGGTGGAACGAATCGACCTTAACGATACCGAAACTATTAATGAGGTTGTATTTATAAGGAGGCCGAAAGCTGATGTATATGCGCAAATAGAAGCAGACCTTACAGACGCAATGAATAAGCTTCCGCTCAAATCACAATACAATCAAAATGACCTCGGCAGGGCTACAAAAGGTGCTGCACAGGCATTGCTGGCAAAGGCTCATCTGTACCAACAGGAATGGAATGAAGCTTTTGATATGGCGGGGCAGGTAATAGCATCCGGCGAATATGGACTTTTGCCAAATTATGCCGAAGTATGGCGTGAAGTTGGCGAGAACCAGCGTGAGTCGATATTTGAAGTGCAGGCTACGCTTACTAAAGGCCTTAGCGGATATACAGATGTTCAGGGGCCAAGAGGAACACCCGATCTAGGGTGGGGATTCAATACACCTTCCGTCAATCTTTCCAATTCGTATGCAGCTGGGGATCCAAGGAGGCAAGCTACTATAATGTACGTGCCGGGCGTGCTTTGGGATGGCTTCATTGCTCCAACTACATGGAATAACCCAAGATATAATTATAAGGCTTACCAAAGCAGTATAGCCGAGTCCTGGAACGGCAATAAAGGTGAAACGGCCAAGAACCTGCGCCTTCTTAAATACAGTGACATACTTTTGATAAGGGCAGAAGCGGCCTACCAAATGGGTAATACCAGCGAAGCCGAAGACAGGATTAATGAAATACGCACAAGGGTAGGGCTTGGAGAGATTTCGGGCATTACGCTACAGCAGATATACAATGAAAGAAGATGGGAAATGGCCATGGAGCATGATAGGTGGTTCGACCTTGTAAGGACAGGGCAGGCGCAGGCGGCAATGGCAGCTGATGGAAAAACATTCATCGTTGGCAAGCATGAGGTTTTCCCGATACCGGACCCTCAGATAGCGGTTAGCGGAGGAAGGCTTACCCAAAACAATTATTAATTCAAAACACGAATACTAATACTAACTTAATTTTTAATTTAATTTTTACTATGAAAACAATCAAAATTTTTGCGTACGCCCTGGCCGCTACTTCAGGGATGGTACTTACTTCTTGCGGCAGCGACGATTCAGCCAGCAGCCTTCCCCCAATTGGCGGGTACAACACTGCTGATGAGATTGCCGCAAGTGACCTTTTAGCATACTGGCCCCTTAATGGTGACGGTAAAGAATCGAAGTCCGGAGCTATGCCAACAAACACTGTTGGTGCTTCGTGGGTTGAAGGAAAAAAAGGACAGGCTTTACGTTTGAATTCAGGTTTCCTTGACTATGCCCCGATTGCCGAATTGAACGGTCCAAACCCGGGCTTTACAATAAGCTGTTGGGCTAAAATAACCAACCAGAAACTTACACCGGATGCAGTAAGTACAATTTCCCCGCTTATCTCATTTGCCGGTGGTCCAAATGCTAACGTTGGAAACCTTGCTCTTTTTGGTAACACGCATGGCTTAGTATCAAGTGACTCTATCCAGATGAAAGCAGAATACCATTTTAAGAAACCGGATGGTGTTGATTTCAATGGCGACTGTGTAAATATGATAAAAATGGAACCTTGGATGATTTCCGACAATGCTGCTAATACAGGCGCGACTCCGCTTCATGCTGCATTTGCAAACAAAACAGGCGGGCAATGGGCTCACATTGTATTTACGTACAATGGCGCCAATGCTATGGTTGGTATGTATGTAAATGGAGTTAAAATATCTAATCCTGCATGGGAAGATAGAAAAGGAGATAATACTTTACCATTGCCAATTGCTTTCTTTACACCGTCACACCCAATCATTGGAGCTCTTGCAAGTGTAGCAAACGGTACTAATGTTGATACATGGAATGCCGCTCTTAAAGGTGATATAGATGAAATTCGTGTTTACAAAAAAGCACTTATACTTGCTGATATCAATGCTCTTTATCAGTTGGAGTCTGCAGGCAGGTAATTAAAATTTTTATATTTATAAATCCCGGCGGCATTGCCGCCGGGTATTTTAACTCCCGCGATGAGCGGGACAGTATGTCCCCAACTATACTGAAAATTCCAAAATACATTTCCAAGAAAATCATCATCAAAAAACAATTCACAGTGAAAATTTACCAGTTAGCCATCATTCTTACTTTATGCATTTCGTGCGCATCGTGCGATAAGAAAGATGATGATGAAAACAATACTACTCCTCCATTGGAGGAAACAATGACAGACCAGCAGATCCTCGACCTTGCCCAGAAAGATGCGATCAAGTACTTTTGGGACTATGCCGAGCCCAATTCAAAGCTTGCACGCGAAAGATACCATACCGATGATCCGGGCAATGATGCCCAGATTGTTACCACCGGGGGTTCAGGCTTTGGCCTTATGAGCATCCTGGTAGGAATAGAGCGTGGTTTTGTACCGCGCGGAGAAGCAGTTACGAGATTACAGACTGCTCTTAACTTTTTAGAAAATGCAGACAGGTTCCATGGTGCATGGCCACACTGGATGAATGGTATAAACGGCAATGTAATACCATTTGGCACAGTTGATAATGGCGGTGACCTTGTGGAAACCTCATTTTTATGTGAGGCATTGATATGCATGCGTGAATATTTTAAAAATGGCAATGAGGCCGAACAGGCCCTTGCACAGCAGGCCGATGAACTTTGGAATGGCGTTGAGTGGGACTGGTATACCAAAGGCGGCGAACATGCGCTGTACTGGCACTGGTCGCCGCAATACGAATGGCAGATCAACTTTAAGCTCGAGGGCTACAACGAATGCCTCATAACGTATATAATGGCGGCAGCATCCACAACGCATCCCGTAGATGCCGCAGCCTACCATGAAGGCTGGGCCAGGAATGGAGCCATAGTAAATAACGGTCAGCGCTACAACCTCCCGGTAGTATTAAGTTATAATGGAGCTAATGGTAATGTGGGACCTATGTTCTGGTCGCATTATTCGTATTTGGGAATGGATCCCCGCGGATTGAGCGATCAATATGCCAATTACTGGACACTGGTGCAAAACCATGCGAAAATACAGCACGCTTATTCTGTTGCGAACCCAATGGGCTGGACAGGATACAGCGACAAAGTTTGGGGCCTTACGGCAAGCTACAGTCGCAATCCTAATGGCAGTACAGGCTATGATGCCCACTCACCTGTAAACGATAAAGGGATAATCAGCCCAACGGCAGCATTATCGTCTTTCCCATATACACCGGAAGAGTCAATGAAAATGCTACGGTTCGTGTATGAAGATGCCGACTGGAAAAGCAGGCTCATAGGCGTGGCAGGGCCGTACGATGCCTTTAGCATACACCACAACTGGGTTACACCGCGCTACCTTGCCATTGACCAGGGGACAATAGCGCCAATGATAGAAAACCACCGCACAGGGATGCTGTGGAACCTGTTCATGCAGGCGCCGGAAGTGCAGCAGGGGTTGCTTAACCTTGGCTTCCACTCAACGCAGCATGGATTTTAATTTAGAATGATTAGGATTTTTTCATAGCAATTCTTTTTCAGTACCGTCTTTTGCCAATGGCGGAGGACGGTATTTTTTTTCAAAAACATCTAATTCGAAAATATACTATAATGAGATTTAATACGACCTTACTCCTTTTACTGGCTTTTTCTTTGTCAATGCATGCGCAGAAGAAGAAAGCCGACAAAAAAATAAAGCCACGCGATGAGTTTGTAGCCGAACTTATGGCAAAAATGACAATTGACGAAAAAATTGCCCAAACAGTACAATTTACTGCTGATGGTACCGTAACAGGGCCGAAAGGTGGGGATAACTTTATAAATGAGATTAAAAAAGGAAACGTTGGGTCGATACTAAATGCTACCGGAGTAAAATATACCCGCGAGCTGCAAAAGCTTAACCTTGACAATTCACGGCTAAAAATTCCATTGCTGTTTGGATACGATGTTATACACGGCTATAGGACAATATTCCCTATAACGCTGGGTGAAACTGCAGGCTGGGACCTGGAGGGGGCCGAACTCTCTGCCCGTATAGCAGCTGACGAGGCTGCTGCATCAGGTATCCATTGGACGTTTGCACCAATGGTAGACATTGCCCGCGACCCGCGTTGGGGCCGTGTATCTGAAGGTTCCGGAGAAGACACCTACCTGGGTTCTAAAATGGCCTATGCCCGCGTGAAAGGTTTCCAGGGAAACGACCTTTCGTTAAACAATACTATCCTTGCCTGTACCAAGCACTTTGCCGCTTATGGGGCTGCCGAGGCTGGGCGTGATTACAATACGGTGGACATGAGCGAAAGGGTACTTCGCGAAACGTACCTGCCGCCGTTTAAAGCGACCGTAGATGCAGGGGTAAAAACGTTCATGACCTCATTCAACGAAATATCGGGTGTACCTGCTACGGGTAATAAATTCCTTGTAAACGGCATCCTGAAAAACGAATGGAAATTTGATGGCTTCGTTGTGACCGATTATACCGGCATGAACGAAATGATATACCATGGTTTTGCAAAAGACTCTATGCAGGCCGGTGAGCTGGCAATGGTTGCCGGTGTTGATATGGACATGGTGGGTGGCATTTACCTCAAAAAGCTAAAAAAGCTTCTGAACGAAGGCCGTGTTACCGAAGCGCAGATAAACGATGCCTGCCGCAGGATACTCGAAGCAAAATATGACCTTGGCCTTTTTGAAGACCCTTATCGCTATAACGACGAGAAAAGGGAGGCTGCTACCATCACTAAAAAAGAATACCTGGATGCTGCATTGCGAATAGCCAACAAATCGATGGTATTGCTTAAAAACAACAACAATGTACTGCCGCTCCACAAAGAGCAGAAGGTAGCCTTTGTAGGGCCGTTGGTAAGCGACGACTGGAACATTATAGGCTCATGGGCTGCTACGGGTGACCGCCAGGGATTTGCCGTGAGCGTTCAGGAAGGTGTGAACAAAATAATTACCGATAAAAGTAAAGTTACTTTTGATAAAGGTGTTGAAATCGTTGACCAGCGCCGCGACATGATGCAGAAAGCACTTGATAATGCCCGTAAAGCCGATGTTATCGTAGCTGTTATGGGTGAGTTTGAAAACATGACAGGAGAGGCTGCTTCGCGCACCAATATCGACCTGCCGGGTATCCAGAAAGAATTTCTTGCTGAACTAAAAAAGCTGGGCAAGCCAATTGTTTTGGTGCTGATGAACGGAAGGCCGCTTACCCTTAGCTGGGAAAATGAGAATATGGATGCCATACTTGAGGCGTGGTTCCCCGGTACAATGGGCGGTGATGCTATTGCACAGACGCTTTACGGAATCAACAATCCGGGCGGTAAGCTGCCAATAACGTTCCCAAGGAATTTAGGTCAGGTACCGTTATACTACAACCATAAAAATACAGGAAGGCCATACCTTGGCGCTTCTGATCCTGAACAAAAATACAAGTCCCGCTATATCGATTCGGATAATAGTCCCCTTTATCCTTTTGGTTACGGGCTTAGCTATACTAAGTTTGATTATTCCAACCTGAAGCTTTCTTCAAAAAGCATCAGCATGGGCGGAAAGATCAAGGTTAGCGTTGATGTTGCCAACACCGGGAATTATGATGGTGAGGAAGTGGTACAGCTGTATGTAAAAGATGAATTTGGGTCGGTAACCCGTCCGGTAAAAGAGCTGAAAGGATTTAGGAAACTGATCCTGAAAAAAGGAGAAAAGAAAACGGTGGAATTCGAGATTTCTACTAACGACTTGCGCTTTTATAATATTGATATGAAGTTCGTTGCAGAGCCTGGGGACTTTGAAGTGTCGGTAGGCGGCAGCTCTGACGCGAACCTTAAAGATAAGTTTGTGTTAGTTAAGTGAGTTTAATTTTGTTGATCTTTGTGTGTAAAGGCTGTCTGAAGGGGACAGCCTTTTTTCTTACATTTACAGCCAATATTTATAAAAAATGAGATACGTAATTGCTTTCTTTTTCCCCTGGTTGTCGCTGTTCCTGCAAGGCAAAATAATGTCGGGCATTATCTGCCTTGTTCTTCAATTAACCCTCATTGGATGGATACCGGCTTTTATTTGGGCAGTAAGCGCATTGAACCGTATGTATGCGGATAGGCGCAACAGGCAGCTTATTAAAGCAGTAGAAAGGAACTACAGATAGCAACTGTCTGTCGTTTTTATCATATCCTCACTGCAAACGTTTGAACCTTCGGGATTTTTAAAGACAATTCTGATTTTAGTGCGTTTTTTTAGCAGATTGATTAATAGCAATACCGCAGTATATCTGTATATTTATGAAATTTTTAAGTATGAAATTTTACATCACTGCCATTGCGTTTTTCTGTGCCGGGTTATTGAATGCCCAGACAGTACAGTCACCTTCAAAAGAGATCACGGTAAACTTTGCAATTGACGCTTCCGGGCGGCCTAATTATACTGTTACCTATAAAAATAAGCCTGTTATTAACCAAAGCTTGATGGGGCTTGAAGTAAAGCACCTGCCTGCCCTGAACAGCGGGTTTAAGGCTATCGAAACAAAACAGTCTTCTGTAAATGATACATGGAAGCCCGTCCTTGGCGAGGTGGCAGAGATCAGGAACAATTACAACCAGCTTGAAATAGCCCTTGAGCAGACAGCAACAGGCAGGAAAATGAACATCATCTTCCGCGTGTTTGACGAAGGTGTAGGCTTTCGCTACGAATTCCCCAAGCAACAAAACCTCAATTACTTTATAGTTTCTGCTGAAAATACCGAATTCAACCTCGCGGGCGACCATAAGGCTTTCTGGATCCCCGGCGATTTTGACAGCCAGGAATATGCCTATAACGAAACATTGCTTTCGGAGGTAGATAACAGCAAGCTCGATATGAACAACGGTATCGGAATGAAATCCATCCCGCAAAAACATGCCGTACAGTCGCCGCTGATGATGAAAAGCAAGGATGGCCTGTATATCAATATTTTTGAGGCAGCCGTTGTTAATTACCCGGTAATGCACCTGCAACTGGATCCGGCAAAGCATACACTAAAATCGCTCTTAGTACCCAACGCCATGGGCGATATGGCTTTCCTTCAAACACCTGCCCAAACACCTTGGCGTACCATAATGGTAAGCGATGATGCACGTGAGATACTGGCGCAGAAAATGATACTCAACCTTAACGACCCTTCCAAAATAGATGATACTTCGTGGATTAAACCAATGAAGTATATAGGCATCTGGTGGGAAATGCATGCTGGCAAGTCCACCTGGGACATGAGCGGTACGCAGGATGCCGCCCAGAAAGTAACAGCTACACCAAGGCCGCATGGTGCTACAACCGCAAACGCAAAAAAATATATTGATTTTGCGAAAAAGCACGGTTTTGAAGGCCTTTTGATCGAAGGATGGAATACAGGCTGGGAAGACTGGTACAACAACTGGAAAGAAGAGATTTTCGACTTTACCACACCATATCCTGATTTTGATGTAAAAGAAGTCAGTGACTATGCTAAACAGAATGGCGTTAAGCTGATCATGCACCATGAGACATCGGGTTCGGTTTCCAACTATGAGCGCAGGCTCGACAGGGCTTTTAAGCACATGAAGGATTACGGCTACCAGTCCATAAAAAGCGGTTACGTAGGCAGGATCATTCCAAGGGGCGAATTCCACGACGGGCAGACCATGGTGAACCATTACCTGTATGTGGTAAAGCGTGCCGCGGAGAACAAGATCATGGTCGATTCGCACGAATCGGCGCGCCCAACAGGTGTTCACCGCACATGGCCCAACTATGTTGCTGCCGAAGCAGCAAGGGGCAACGAGTTCAACGCATGGAGCGTGGGCAACCCACCGGTGCACGAAACCATATTGCCTTTCACAAGGCTTTTGGGCGGCCCGATGGACTATACGCCGGGTATATTCGAAATAAAAATGAGCGTGTACGACCCTGCCAAAACGGAGCAGGTGCATACCACTTTGGCAAAACAGCTTGCCCTTTATATCACGATGTACAGCCCGTTGCAGATGGCCGCCGACATACCGGAAAATTACGAAAAATATCCTGACGCTTTCCAGTTCATAAAAGATGTAGAGACCGACTGGCAGGACACAAAAATACTGGAAGCAGAACCGGGCGACTACGTTACCATTGCCCGAAAAACTAAGGGAAAAGAAAGCTGGTTCCTTGGCGCTATAACCGATGAGAATGCCCGTACTACGACCATTTCCCTCGATTTCCTTACGCCGGGCAAAAAGTACAAGGCGGTTATTTACCAGGATGGCAAAACGGCCAACTGGAAAAATAACCCTATCAGCTACGAGATAAAAACACAGGAAGTGACTTCGAAAACGAAGCTTAAACTGGTCCTTGCAGCAGGTGGCGGAACAGCTATAAGTTTTATGCCAATTGACAATAAGTAATGAAGAGACTAGCCATTATAGTATTGCTTATCGTTTTTACTGCGGGTTACGGCCAGCAGAAAACCTATTGCAATCCCATAAATATTGATTACGGCTACTGCCCGATACCCAATTTTGTGACGCAGGGAAAGCACCGCGCTACTGCCGATCCGGTGATCACATTCTTCAAGGGAAAATACTACCTGTTCTCCACCAACCAGTGGGGTTACTGGCATAGCGACGATATGCTCGACTGGAAATTCATTCCCCGAAAATTCCTCAGGCCGGAGCATGATGTCTATGATGAGCTTTGTGCTCCGTCCGTGTCTTTTGTGAACGATACAATGCTGGTGGTTGGCTCTACACACACTAAGGAATTCCCGATTTGGATGAGCACCAAACCCGAAGGCGACAACTGGAAAGAGCTGGTGCATAAATTTGAGGCCGGTGCCTGGGACCCGTATATTTTTTGGGACAAGGAAAAAGACGAGGTCTACCTTTATTACGGCTCAAGCAACCTATATCCGTTATATGGAGTAAAGCTCAATCGTAAGACCTTCCAGCCTGATGGCGAAGTGATCCCTGTACTGGCGCTGAATGACGACGAGCACGGTTGGGAACGCTTTGGTGAACATAACGACAATACCTTTTTGCAGCCTTTTACCGAAGGCGCTTTTATGACAAAGCATGACGGCAAATACTACCTGCAATATGGCGCACCCGGCACCGAATTCTCCGGTTATGCCGATGGGGTGTATGTGGGCACCAACCCGCTTGGCCCATTTGAGTACCAACCGTTCAACCCTTTCTCGTATAAGCCGGGAGGCTTTGCAAGGGGGGCAGGGCATGGGGCAACCTATCAGGATATAAACAACGATTACTGGCACATATCAACAGTTGTATTATCTGTAAAGAATAATTTCGAAAGACGCTTAGGCATCTGGCCTGCGGGCTTCGATAAGGATGGCGTGATGTACAGCAATACGGCGTACGGTGATTACCCAACGTACCTCCCGGCGCAGCATAAAGGCCACACGGGGCTGGCATCATTTGCCGGATGGATGCTGCTCAATTACAACAAGCCGGTACAGGTCTCTTCTACTTTAGGAGGCTTCCAACCGAATTTTGCCGTGGATGAGGATATCAAAACGTACTGGTCGGCTAAAACAGGGAATAAAGGCGAATACATCATGACCGATCTTGGTGAAAAGAGCACCATCAACGCGATACAGATCAATTATGCCGATCAGGATGTGGAAATTATGGGTAAGCCTGCAACAACGACCGGGCATAAATACATCATTTATGCATCGGATGACGGAAAGAAATGGTCGGTGCTTGTTGATAAAAGCAAGAACACCAAAGATGTTCCGCACGATTATATCGAACTTGCCAAACCTGCGACAACACGTTATATAAAACTGGAGAACCTGCAGATGCCTACGGGCAAATTCGCGATAAGCGGATTGAGGATATTCGGTAAAGGAAGCGGCGAAAAGCCGGGCGAAGTGAAAAATTTCGTTCCTTTACGCGCCGAAGCCAAAAAGAAGGGCGAGCGCCGTAATGTATGGTTCAAATGGCAGCAGGAGCCCAATGCCGATGGCTATGTTATTTATTTTGGCAAATCTGCTGATAAATTATATGGGTCGATTATGGTATATGGCAAAAATGAGTATTATTTTAGCGGCCTGGACAGGAGCGATGCCTACTATTTCCAGATCGAGGCTTTTAATGCCAACGGTATCGGCCCAAAAACAGGAATTAAAAAATCAGAGTAAATAAAACATTCTTTCTAAAAACCAAATATTCACATTAACCATTAAACATTTATGAGTTCACAAAACCAAACCAAATGGGGCCAGTTCATTCCGCTGGTAACCGTTTTCTTCTTTTGGGGCTTTGTTGCCGCAAGTAACGATATCCTCATTCCCGTTTTCAAGAAGGCGTTCGACCTTTCGCAGGGACAAAGCCAGTTGGTATCTGTTGCATTTTACATTGCCTATACTGTTGGTGCGCTGCTTTATATGGGAATTTCATTCCTCACAAAAAAGGATATCGTAAGCCGTCTTGGTTACAAGAATTCACTTGCCCTTGGCCTTATAATTTCCGCATTAGGTACATTACTGTTTTTTCCGGCTGCAAACACGCAATCGTTCCCTTTAATGCTTTCAGGTCTTTTTATTGTTGGCCTTGGCTTTTCACTTCAGCAAACGGTAGCTAACCCGCTTGCGATTGCATTAGGACCGATAACAACAGGATCGCAACGCCTTACGCTTGCAGGCGGTATCAATAACTTTGGTACGACGATAGGCCCGCTTATCGTGAGTTTTGCCCTGTTTGGCGACCCTGCCAACGCAAATCCTAATGTAAATATAGAGGATGTAAAAATCCCTTACCTTATCCTGGGAGCCGCTTTCGTACTTGTTGCGATCATGCTGAAGTTCTCTTCGCTGCCAAACCACCCGGCTATAGAAGAAGATATTGTTGAAGATACAAAAGGCCCAAGCAAGTCCGCATTGCAGTACCCGCAGCTTTTATTGGGCATGCTTGCCATCTTCCTTTATGTGGGGGTTGAAGTTTCTACCGCAAGTAACCTGCCTGCCTACCTTGAAAAAGACCTTGGCTTCCTCACCAAAGATGTAGCGCCTTATATATCACTTTACTGGGCGAGCCTAATGATTGGCCGTTGGGGTGGTGCTGTTGAGGCATTTACCAATACGAAAAGCATGCAGATGATCTTCAAGTTTATAGCGCCATACCTTGCATTTGGTGTTTTCCTTGGGGTAAATGCAATTGCACAGCACGATCTTGCACCTTTCTATGTATATGCTGCTATTATCGTAGTGCTTATAGTTGCCGACCTTGCCAGTAAGGGAAACCCTGCGACAATGCTGATGTTGTTCGCATTTCTGGGAATTATTGCATTGATAGTAGGTATGACCACTGAAGGAATGGTGAGCGTTTATGCCTTTACAAGCGTTGGGCTATTCTGCAGTACCTTATGGCCATGTATCTTTACACTCGCTATTAGTGGACTTGGCAAGAAAACCACGCAGGGCAGTAACTTCCTTATTATGATGATTATGGGTGGCGGACTTGTAAGTTTCACGCAGGGTCTTGTAGCCGATGCTACTACCATAAAAATGAGTTATATCGTTGGCGTTGTTTGTTTCGCTTACCTTGCATTCTACGCTATTGTCGTTAAAGGTATCCTTAAGCGCCAGGGCATTAATTTTGACACAAAAATCAGCGGGGGCCACTAAGATTCACCTCTGAATTATAAATCTAAAACCGTCCCTCAGCAGGGGCGGTTTTGTGTTTTTGCTAACACTGCTGCTGTGGGAAAAGCTTTATATTTGCAAAAAAAAATAATCATCATGAACAAAAGAATAATAGCATTATCAGTAGTATCGGCTTTGGCATTTGCCGCCTGTACCGAAAAGAAAGAGACCGTGACCGAAGAGCCTGCCGCCGTAGAAGTTGTAGATAAAACCGCTGCACCCATAGACAGCGTTGTAACACCGACTGAAGTACCGGAGAAAAATTCACAGCTTGCCGAAGGTACTGAAATCACGGTAGAAGGAAAAATTACGGAGATCAACCAGGGTAAAGACGGCTACACTGCCAAGATTAAAATGGCCGATGGTACCGTATACTTCGCGACAATTAGCATCCCGAATATGAAAGACCCTAAACAATATAAAAAATATAATGTTGGCGATGTTATCAAGGTAAAAGGCAAAACCTTTAGAGTTGAAGAGGATACAATGATCAAGGTCGAGGAGTTGTACTAATAAATCCGGATTTTTATTTTAATTATATATAGAGACACAGTGAATGTGTCTCTATTGGTTTTAAAGAGACGCAATCACCCTGTTTCTGTAGTATGCTCGTTGCAACATACTGACCCCAAATAAGACGTTTGTCCTTTACTGTTCCAGCTGTCCGGTAGTTCGGGAAACTGTCTGCATTTGCAACTCTTTTTTGTTATATTTTCAGAAATAAATCCTAGCTGTGCAAAAAAACATGGAAAGCTGCGCCATTATTTAATGAAGATTCCCCAAAAATTATTCCCCCATGATTTTCCACAATTCTATGACTGATGGCAAGGCCAATTCCGGTTCCATTATACGCCCCGTCATTATGCAATCGCTGGAATATCGTATAGATCTGCTTCTCATACTTTTGCTCAAAACCAATTCCGTTATCCTGAAAGGTAAAATCGTACCAAACCAATTCATTATCCAGTGTCGGATATTTTTCCACCTGCGCTGCTGAGAGCTTTTCGCAGGAAACTTCGATTCGCGGAACATTATCGGTACGCAGGAATTTTAAAGCATTGCTTATCAGGTTATAAAATAGCTGATTCATCTGTAAGGGTATTGCGGCAATCATAGGAAGATCGGAGCAGGTTATTTCCACATTTTTCTGCTCAATGACCAGTTCAAAATCACTAATAATATTTTTAACGACGTTATTTAAATCGGTGGCAACATACAATCCCGGATCATTAGCAAGATAAGAGTAGGAGAGGAGGTCCTTCACAAGGGTTTTCATCCTTTCCGATGATGCACTTATTTTATCGAGCAGTATTGTGGCTTCTTCAGGCAGGCCCTGTCCCTGCAACACACTCACGAATATTTGTATTTTCCTGAGAGGTTCCTGGAGATCATGGCTGGCAATGTAGGCAAACTGCTGTAGCCTTATATTAACGCTGTTGAGTTCGCGAATAGACATGCTGAGCTCGGCGTTAGATACTTCCAGCTCTTCTGTGCGCTCTTTTACTTTTGCCTCAAACCCGTCTGACAATGATTGTAGGTCCTGTGCAATTTTTTTCCTTTCTGTTATGTCCTCAATGGCGAGAAGAATTAACTGTTCTTCACCTTGCTCATTGGGAACCTGCTTAGCATTAAGCAATAAAATGCATTCTTTTCCGGGGGTTATTTCCAGGCCAATTTCATAATCATCTAACTGCTTGTTTTGGAGCAGCACTTTTTCGAGCAATGACCGCATAGTCGCATTATCAAATAACCCACCGCATATTTCGTATATCAGTTGCGCTTTGGCCTCTTCTTTGGTAATGTGGTATTTTTTCACAAAGGCCTTATTGATATTTTTTATGCACATGTTTTTATCAAGCACCACTATTGGTTCCCTAAGTGTGGCTACGATGGCCTCAATGTAGGCTTTTGAAGAATTGATCTCTTCCTGTTTCTCAAGCAGTTCGGCATTTATATTAATAAGTTCCTCATTGCTTGACTGCAATTCTTCCTTGGAAGTTTCCAGTTCTTCGTTCAGGCTTTGCAGTTCTTCCGTTCCGCTAAGCAGTTCTTCATTGGCGCTCTGGAGCTCTTCATTTGAGGCTTCTTGTCCCTCAGATATAGCATTTACGTCAACCTGGGTTTGCAGCAGTTCCTCTTCCAGGGATTTTATGCGCCTGAGGTTGGTATTATCATTATCGATTTGTTCTTGGATAAGATTGATAAATTTTGCATTTCCTTTTTCAGGAAGGATGGCAGAAGTAAAAACGATTATAAAATAGGGCTCCAGTGTTTGCGAAAGTTTCCTGATTTCTATGGTAACATCTAAAAGGTCAGTACCTGACTTAAAGGGTATTCCGGTTTTCACGACAGAGATATTAAGATCTTTTGCCTTACGCACGATATTGCGCAATTCAAATGCAAGCTCCTTACGTACAATCTTAAGAAGACTGAATGTGGGTAGTCCGGATACCAGCTGAAGGTAGGGGGTGACATTGCCATTTAAATGAACAATGTCCATATTGTCATTTATAATGACGCTTGCAGGCGTAAAATCGGCCAGTAAAACTGCCTGGCCGCTTTTTACAAAATCGTCTGCTGCCGGCACACTAACCGGTCCTTTGCCGGATGGCTGTTGCGATGATGCTTCCATTTCAAGCATTACTTTGTGTACCTGACGTCCTGAAGCCTGCCTGCGGGCATATACCTTGCCGGCCTTTAGCACGGGCTTAAATAATTCTGCGGCCGGAGCAGCTGTATCTGACTTGCCAAGCAAAAGAAAGCCGTGATCTAAGAGCGCGTAATGAAATGTCGTGAGCGCTTTTTTCTGTATAAACGAACCCATATATATCAGTACATTTCGGCACGATATAAGGTCCATTCTGGCAAATGGAGGATCTTTTAGGAAATTATGCGCTGCGAAGGTGCAAAGGCTCCTTATATTTTTCTTTATCTGGTAACCGTCCGCTTTCCTGTCAAAATAGTTGATCAGCTGCGCTTCCGATACGTTAACGAGCTGCGTTTCTTTGTAAAATCCCTTTCTTGCTATTGCCAATGAAGCTTCCGAAATATCTGATGCGAAAATTTGTATTTGTATTTCACTATGATGCGCTTCTAAAAATTCCTTAAACGCTATCGCAAGCGAGTAAGCTTCTTCACCGGTCGAGCAACCGGCCACCCATATTCGTATTGGCGCGGCAGAACTTTCTTTGTGTATATTTACTAAGGAAGAAAATACCTTTTCCTTCAATTCAGTAAAAACTTTTGGGTCCCGGAAAAACGTTGTAACGGGTATTAAAAAGTCATTAAATAACAGCGATGGCGCTAAGGGGTCAGCCGCTAAAATTTTTAAATATTCAGTAAAGCTGCTGGTTTTGGAAATGGCCATCCTTCTTGCCAAACGCCTGCGTATTGTACTCTGCTTATAGTATGAAAAATCGACACCGGTATTTTTGCGGATTATCTGGAAGATCTCGTGGAAGGCGTTATCTTCATCCCTGGCAGGGTCGCCGGAATCATGATTATCGTTCGCAGGATTCAATTGAATTAATTTCTCAGGCATTTCTTCCGGTTTCATTATAAAGTCAACGGTTCCTGCATTTATGGCGTTTAACGGCATCTGGCTGTAGGCTGACGAACTTTCGTCCTGTGCGAACGTAATGCCGCCATATCTTTTTATCGCCTTCAGGCCAAGTGTACCATCCGTACCTGTCCCTGACAATACAATTCCCACAGCAAGTTCCAGATGTACTTCGGCTAATGATACAAAAAAGATATCGATGGCAGCATTCCTGGATTCCTTTTCCCGGGGGGAAAGCTTGAGCACACCATCTATGGAGGTAAGCAGCTTATTTTCCGGAATCACATAAATGTGGTTTGGTGCAAGGTGGATATCGTCTGTTATTTCCAGTACAGGGATTTTGGTATATCGTGATAAAATTTCCGGCAATATACTTTCATGCGAAGGATAAAGGTGCTGGACCAAAACATACGCCATGCCCGAATTTTCTGGTATCGCTTTCAGGAACTGCCTGAAAGCTTCAAGGCCGCCTGCTGAAGCGCCTATTCCAACTATAGGAAAATCCTGGATTGTGGCACTGGGTCCGGCGACTGCATCTTCTTCATTTTTCATGGTATCGTTCTTGGGGTTAACGTTTTGGTTGTTAGGCGTTTTTTTTAAAGTTAGGCATTAAAAGTTACATGCTGCAAAAGATGGCTTTTAATTATAATAATTTGGGTTGTTTGTAAGTATTCTCTGTTTGGAAAACCATATTCTTCTCATTTGCAGAGTTGCCCGTATTTTTCCATTTTCCCTGATTCTGATCGAAAGGCTATATTCGCTCTATAAAAAATTGGCGTTTCATGGGTTAACAGTAGGATTATGTAGTTATAAAGCTGTAGTTAGTATGGTCAACAGTAAAACGCGACAGCTGAGAAAATATGGATTTCCTTTTTTTTATCCGTTTTGAACACTTGCTTTAAAAGGAGAGTAGTTATTTTGGCGCACCAATTTTAAATGGATTATTGTACCTGACGATATCCTGCCGCGATGCAGGAAAATAAAAAACCCTGCAAATATGAATTTGCAGGGTTTACACGTTTTGGGTTTTTTTGAAAATTTCGGGAAAACCTGATTTTCTCTATTTTTTACCCATTTCGTGGGGAGAGCAGGATTCGAACCTGCGAAGGTTTCCCAACGGATTTACAGTCCGTCCTCGTTGGCCGCTTGAGTATCTCCCCAAAGGCTTTACCTTTTCGCTTATTGCGGTTGCAAATATAGTGTTGTTTTTTAAGTAAACAAACATATTTACTGCTATTTTGGCAACTATTTTTTAAATGACTGTAAGTTAATCCAATAAAAAAATCTCCCGAAGGAGATTCTTTATATTATGAAGCGTAGGCTTTTCTTATTTAGCCAAAAGTTCTTCTACTTTCGCTTTAAGCTCAGCGCCTCTAAGGTCTTTGGCAACAATTTTTCCCGAGGCATCAAGAAGGAAAGTTGCAGGGATCGATTTTACACCATACTGCTGTGCAATTGGCTCATCCCAAAACTTAAGGTTAGAAACCTGGTTCCATGTAAGTTTGTCGGCCGCTATAGCCTCTTTCCATTTGGCAGCGTCCTTATCAAGGGATACGCCTATTATGTTAAGGCCTTTAGCATGCAGCTCATTGTACATTGCCACAACGTTAGGGTTTTCCTCCCTGCATGGCTTGCACCATGATGCCCAAAAATCGACCAGGGTAACTTTGCCAAGCGATTGCTTAAGCGAAAGTTTAGCACCGTCAGGACTTGCAGCACTAAATTCCGGAGCTGCTTTGCCAACTTCTACACTTGCTTTGCTTTCTTCAGCTTTCTGAAGCTTCGCCATTTCGGTAGTAAGCTCTTTTCCTTCCTTAGTTTTTTTATTGTCTGCATCAAGTGCATCATATAGTTTTTTCAGGTCGGCATACGGCGTTTTAGCCATTGCTACCTGTTGTTTTAAAAGAAGCACACTGATGTAGGCTTTTGGATTTTTCTTTATAAATGTGGTAGAAGCATCTGTCATTTCTTTTCCGATAGCCACATAGGTTTTGTTCAGCTTGTTCATAACCACAGTATCGTTAGCTTTATAAGCTGCCATCATTGCCTGCTGGTTTGCTTTTTGGAAAGAAAGCATTTTTGTCCTGATCTTGTTTATATCCTGATAATACTGGTGCAGCATATCGTTATTAAAAGTACCTCCCTGTGTCGATTTGAAGAGGGAATCTTTATCTATAGTAACTTCAATGTCACCTTGCTCAAGTACGATCTCCGCTTTACCATTCAGGCCTTCAACCTGGATGAAATATAATGCCGGCTCTGTGGCAGTGCCCTCAAATACAAATTTACCGTTTTCAACTTTTACAGTATCCTTAGCTGTAAATCCTGTCATGCCGCCTTGTGTTTCAAGGAATACATTCTTTCCGTTCAGCGATTTATCTACTGTTCCTGCTATCTCATACTGGTCTTTCTTGCACGATACAAACGCAGCTGATACAGCAAGAAATAAAAGAAATTTTTTCATATTTGTTTTTTGTTTAAATAATGGTGCAAAAGTATTTAAAAATCACTTGCACTGTGCCGTGTTTAAAATTTATTTTTCAGGAGCAGATTACGAGCACGCAGGTTGTATCAAAGTCGTTTTTACCGATGTGTTTTTTATACCGCCAAAACCTTTTTCTACATTGATCATGTTATGGTAGCCCCTTGCTTTTAGTATCGAAGACATGATTACCGACCGGTAGCCGCCTGCGCAATGAAGGTAAAAATCTTCTTCCTTGGGTACTTCTGCCAATTGCTGATTTACAAAATCCAGTGGAATGTTTACTGCATTTATAACATGCCCGCCATTAAATTCGCCGGGTTTTCTGGAGTCAACCACTATTTTTTCTTCAGATTCCAGCCTGTCGGCAAATTCTTCAGGAGAAATAGAACGGATACTGTCAGTTTCAAAGCCTGCTGCCTTCCATGCATTGATACCACCATTAAGATAGCCAAGGGTATTGTCGAAGCCCACCCGTGCCAGTCGTGTTACAGCTTCTTCTTCCAGGCCTTCCGGAGTAACCAGCACCAATGGTTGGTTCACATCCATAATAAGTGCGCCTACCCACGGTGCAAATGTTCCGTTAAGGCCAATGAATATCGAGCCGGGGATATGTTCTTTTACAAAGTCGTTTTCGTGCCTTACATCAAGTACCAAAGCCTCATTCTCTTTTACTGCGGCAATAAATTCGTCAGCAGATAATGGCACCGAACCTTTTTGCAATATCGTATCGAGGCTTTCATAACCCTGTATGTTCAGCATCACGTTTTGCGGGAAATAGGCCGGAGGAGCGCCAAGCCCGTCGAGCAATTCTTTAATGAATTCCTCTTTGGTCATATCTGCCCTCAGGGCATAATTCATTTTCTTCTGGTTGCCAAGCAGGTCGGTAGTTTCCTTGCTCATGTTCTTCCCGCAGGCGCTTCCGGCACCATGGCTCGGGTACACGGTAAGGCTGTCAGGCAGGACCATTATTTTATTACGAAGCGAATCATAAAGGTGTGAGGCAAGCACTTCCTGTGTCAGTTCGTCAGTAAGGGCCTGTGCAAGGTCGGGGCGGCCCACATCACCTATGAATAAGGTGTCGCCGGTTATAATTCCTGTTGGTTCGCCGCTCTCGCTAAGCAGGTAGCAGGTGCTTTCCAGCGTATGGCCAGGTGTATGTATCGCTTTGATGGTATAATTGCCTACCGTAAATTCCTGCCCGTCGGCGGCAATAAACGCTTCGAAATCAGGATTGGCAGTTGGCCCATACACTATCTGCGCGCCTGTTTTCTTTGCCAGATCCACATGGCCCGACACGAAATCGGCATGAAAATGCGTTTCGAAGATGTATTTTATTTTCGCACTGTCTTTTGAGGCGCGGTCAATATAAGGCTGTACTTCCCGTAGCGGGTCAAAAATGGCAGCTTCCCCGTTGCTTTCCAGATAGTAAGCTGCCTGTGCGATGCAGCCGGTATAAATTTGCTCGATTTTCATAATATGGTATTTAGCCTTCAGTTAATAGGTAAAGTTTCTACGGAAAATCATATCCTTATAAATTCCGAAATCCTTATTTTAATTGGTTGTCTTCCACAAATCTATGTAGATATGTTCCGGCAAATATACCAAAAACTGAGATTACGTAAAAATATAATAGAAAACTTCCACAGGGCACTTAATAATTCTGGTTAGGGCTTAGTGCTTTCAAAGCATAATAACAGTATTGGCTACTACTGACAATCCGGATCAAATTGAAGGACAGATTGTATATTATTGATTTTTAAATATTTGCAGCCAATTTAAAAGAATAAAAATTACATAATATGTATTTTGGCGGGCTTTTTGATGGATTAAATTACAGCAATCATAATTTTAGGATTTATTTTTTATAAAATTTGTAATCCAATCATTGCGTTTGCTTTATATTTGTGATGCTTTAAAAAAAAGTAAAAATTATTTATTATACAAGTTGTAAGTTAAAATTATGGCAACAGCAGAAAAAGCCCGGGTGGGCATGTATGAAAATGTAAAGAACCAGTTTGAAAAAGCTGCAGCCGTTATGGGGCTGGATGAGAGTGTTAAAAAAATTCTTTCTATAACCAATAATGAGATCGTTGTACATTTCCCTGTGAAAATGGATAACGGAAAAGTAGAGGTTTTTACCGGTTACCGGGTACAGCATAACAATGCTTTAGGTCCTTATAAAGGAGGCCTGCGCTATCACCATACCGTAGATATCGATGCCGCAAGGGCACTGGCTACCTGGATGACCTGGAAAACATCACTGGCAGGGCTGCCTTACGGTGGCGGAAAAGGCGGTATCCAAATCGACCCGAAATTATACTCCCAGGGTGAGCTCGAAAGGATAACAAGGAGGTTCACGTATGCTTTAGGTGACAACATAGGCCCTGAGCATGACATTCCTGCTCCGGATGTAAATACCAATGCACAGATGATGGCGTGGATTGCCGATACTTATATGTCGACCAAATCGCCGGCAGAACGTTCTAAAAACCAGCACGTAGTTACCGGTAAGCCGGTAGGATCGGGCGGACTTGAAGGACGTGACAGGGCTACCGGTTTTGGCGTTGTTGTAACACTTGAGTCTTGGGCTAAAGTAAAAGGCACTTCGCTTGAAGGTAAAAAATATATTGTACAGGGCTTTGGCAACGTAGGCTACTGGGCAGCACATTTCATGAACAAAAATGGCGCTATCCTGGTGGGCGTGCAAGATGCTACGGGAACTATTTATAACCCTGAAGGTATTGATCCTGAAGCGCTTTTGCGTTACCAGACTGACAATGCTACCATAACGGGATTTAAAGGCACACAGGAATACGATTCAAAATCTTTCTTCGGGATTGATTGTGATATTATTATCCCGGCAGCACTGGGCAACCAGATAACCGACGAAAACGCATCTGACATCAAAGCGATGGTAGTAGCTGAGGGCGCTAACGGGCCTACAGATACTGAAGGAGAAGCAATACTTATTGCAAATGGCGTGGATATTATACCGGACATCCTTTGCAACTCAGGTGGCGTTATAGGCAGTTATTTCGAATGGCTTCAAAACCGTAACGGCGAAATATGGACGATGGATGATGTGATCGTAAAATTGAGGAAGAAGATTGAAGAGGCTTTCGGCAAAGTAATCACTTCATCGGCGCAATTTAAAACCGACTGGAGGACTGCTGCTTACATTGTGGCCCTCACCCGTATTGAAATGGCTTACAAACAAAGGGGTATTTTCCCTTAATAGATACATACACACTACTGAAGGCGCCAATTGGCGCCTTTTGTTATTAAAATTCGTTATATTTGGAATACTAAAAGATAATCCTATGAAACGATTCCTGGCTTTTTTTGCAATAACGGCGGGTTTTATATGCCATGCGCAGGTACCCGACAGGCTTGCTGTTGCCGTACCAAATTCAGGTAGCAATAGTAGTACCCTGAATACAGCACCACCGGATTTTACGTTCTACTCCAAAAATTATAATAAGGTATTTGACTATTACCAATACACTTTTGATGCGCAAAAGCTTTCGCAGCGAAGCGTTTATGTTGGCTCAGGCAATAGATTCTATTTTGGGCAAAATGGCGGGTTTATAATGGATATGGGGCAGCCGTCACCTAACGCTTACCGTATTAACAGTGGTTATGCCTACGATGTTATCGGTCTCGTTAGGGGGATCAACTTAATTGCAACAAGCGGAAAAGATTATTCTGTAAAATTAAAACCTGAAGTGAAAGATGTTCAGGTTTTTAAAGGAGACCAATGACCCGGTTTTAATGGAGACCAATAAAAAGAGGCAGCCTGATTAGCTGCCTCTTTTTATGCTTATAGACCTGACAGGTCTGAAATGAATTGTTGAATTTGAACTTATCCTCCCATATAGTCATCCCCACCACCATCTTGCTGTTTCTGCTGATTTTCCTTCTGCCTGTCGGATTTGGTCATGTTGAAACGGTAAGTGAATGATAGCGTTACCTGGCGCTGCCTCCATTGCATTTCGCTATACGACCTCAATTGTCCCGGAACATAGGTGTCATTTTTCATTTTCCTGGAATTGAAAATGTCCTGCACATTCAGTGCAATGGTTGCCTTGTCTTTCAGTATGTCTTTACTCAGCACTGTGTTGGCGCTTGCTACGCCCACCCTGCGGCCCTGGGCATTATTTTGCGGCGCTTCGTAGTTGCCGTTAAGCTGCCAGTCGATCTTACCGGGCAGGGTTATTTTTGAATTTATCCGGGTAGTCCAGCTGTAAGCCGTCCTGTTGAAATTTTGGAAGTCAGTTATGGTTGCACCTTCTTCGTTTTCATAAACAAAAGTGTAATCGCCTTTGCTTTCGTAACGGTAAAAATTGAAGTTGCTATTAATTCTCCACCATTTGAATGGATTGTAATTTATATTGAATTCAAACCCGAAACGATATTCTTTAGCAAGGTTTATAGGGGTAGTCAGTATAACCGGAGTCCGGGTATCCTGCCCATCTACTATAGTCACTGCCCCCGTATTTGGGTCAACAATATCAGTACCTCCCACCGGGTTCACGACAAAATCTCCTGATGCTCTTCTCACAAACTGGAAGGTATCATCGGTAATATTAAGGTAGGCCGATGTACTTAGAGTCAGCTGACCCCATTTACGAAGGTAGCCAATGTCAAAAGCATTGGTATAGGAAGGGTTAAGATCCGGATTACCACGGAAGATATTAATGTTACTCTGCAGTCCCGAGAATGGGCTCAGGAACCTTCCCCTTGGGCGGTTGATGCGGCGGCTGTAGCTCAGGCTAACGCTGTTGCCCTGTGCAAATTCATACGAAAAGAATGCAGAAGGGAAAAAGTTATTGTACCGCTTATTGTGATAGTCGTTTAAATTGATAAGGTTCACATCAATATTGCTATCTTCCCAACGCAGCCCGAAGAGGTAAGAGAACTGGCCCATCTTCGACCCGAACTGTGTATACAGTGCATTTACTTTCTCTTTATACTGAAGGAAGTTGGTATAATCGCCGTTGTTTATCCAGATACCGTCTTGAAGTATTTCTGCCCTGGCATCGGTTTCGAGAGTGGTAAAGCTCCCGCGGTAACCGGCTTCAAAACGGCTGTCTTTACCTAAAGGCAATACATAATCGGCCTGTATGAGGCCACGGTCTTCGTTTTGGTTATTGGTTGTGCGCTCGTTGCTGTTCACAATATCCGGGCTGCCCAGTGTGACATCATTGATTATTGCATTCTCGTCGTCAACACTTTTAGAAACGGAAGCATCAATCTTAAGCTCGTGACCCTTGTCATCGAATTTCTTTACAAGGTTGGTCGAATACCTGAAGTTGGTGTCTTTATCATTTTCAAGGTTATACCTGAAACGGGTATTCTGGAAAACACGATCAGCATCATAATTGTCATAATACGTGTCAGTAGGGTTATCGCCACTGCTCCTGCGCCCGGATATTGAGTTGGTCCACGTCAGCGTTTTATCAAGGAACCATTCAATACCGAAGCTTCCGTTAAACGCCCTTTGCAGGCGGTCATTGGTTCTTCTTTCGTTTACAAAGCTGGTTGTATTGTTGTTGTCGTCCAGGTATTCTGTATTTGTCTTTGAATTACCGGGGCTGTTCCTGTAGTTGTAGCCAAGGCTGGTAAATACATTATAATGTTCGCTGCGGTAGTTCAGGTTGGTGGATATTCCGTGGTTGGCAGGCGTTCCTGTATTGGCTACAAACGATCCGTTAAACCCGTCTACCGATCCTTTTTTAAGAATGATGTTTACAATACCGCCGCCGCCTTCCGCATCATAACGTGCAGACGGGTTGGTGATTACCTCTACTTTATCAACAGAGTCGGCAGGCAGCAGGCGCAGTACATCCGCCACATTGCTTCCTGCAAGGGTAGAAGGCCTTCCGTCAATAAGTATGGTTACGCTCTGGTTGCCCCTTAGCGCTACGTTACCTTCAGCATCGACTGATAATGACGGTACATTGTCAAGCACATCGCTCACGCTGCCGCCCTTTACCATCATATCATTGCCAATGCTGTATACCCTTTTATCGAGTTTTATTTCAACAGTAGAGCGTTCAGCAGTAATCTCTACATCCTTTAGCAATGTTGCATCGGGAACCATAGCCATAGTGCCAAGGTTGGTCTCAGCAGTGATTTCCCTGGCAGAAATAACAGCTGACTTGAACGATATAAAATCAAATTTGATGTTATAAGTGCCGGGTGGCACGGTAACAGTATATTCACCTTTAGCATCAGTCATAGCGCCGTTTACGGTAACATTGTCAGGGGTTTGTATGGTTACAGTGGCAAATTCAAGTGGCAGTTTTGTATCCTGCTCAATTACTTTCCCTATAATTTTAATGCCATTGCCGCCATCGGGCCTGCCCTGTGCGAAAGCCATGACGGTGGAGAGTAGAAATAATAGTAAGACAGAAGTCCGGAAATTTTTCATGTATTATAGAATAGGTATTGATAGATGATTTAGCAGGTATGACCTCCTAAATAGCCGAAGGTTTAATGTTGAAAACTTAAATATTTGTTAAAAGGATTATAGTATATCATGCACCTTATCGGCAGGGCGGGCTATGATGGCTTTGTCGCCATTCACAACTATTGGGCGTTCGATAAGGATTGGGTGTTGGACCAAAGCTTCAACTATCTGGGTATCCGTCAGTTTTTTGTCCTTGTACCCGGAGGTCCAGACAGCTTCTTTTTGCCTTACAAGCTCAATCGGCTTTATCCCCAGCTTTTTTAGAAGCTCTTTCATTTCTTTTTTCGAAAGAGGCTCATTAAGGTATTTTACAGTAGTGAAAGGTAGTTGTTCTAACTCCAGCAGTTGCAGGCATTCGCGGGATTTGCTGCACATGGGGTTATGATAGATGGTAATCATTCAATTCTTTTTGCAAAGAAAGTTATTATTAATTGAAAATTCATCTAACTTAGTGCTAACATAATTTTAAATTAATTCCTAAACGCTTATGTTTATAGTACAGGCTTTTAAGCCGGGAAACAAATTTTGGAAATATTTAGCGGGGTCTGTTATTGTTATAGGAGCATCTTTCGTAGGGCAAATACCATGGATTATAGCTATTGCGTTAGAAAAGTTAAAATCTGGCAGGCCTATGCCTGTTGACGAAGCGGGAATCATGAAATTTCTCGACCTTAACCTTACTTTATTCTTCATTCTCCTTTCATTTGCGATTGCTATGGTGGCGTTGGTGCTGGTAGTCCGCAAAATGCATTACCAGAAATTCAGGGAAATTATCACATCAAGGCCTAAGGTAGACTGGAAGCGGGTATTTTTTTCTTTTATGGTATGGGGTATTTTCTCTGCCGGTATGATATTGCTTGCCTATTATTCCGAACCGGGGAAGTACATACTTCAGTTCGACCCCGGAAAATTTGCTGTATTGGCAGTAATTGCAATAGTAATGATACCCATACAGACAAGTGTTGAAGAGCTTGTTTTCCGTGGCTACCTCATGCAGGGCTTCGGTCTGCTTGCCAAAAACAGGTGGTTTCCATTGGTCATGACATCGGTAATATTTGGCGGAATGCACATCTTTAATCCCGAAGTGGCAAAAATGGGGTATATCGTTTCAGTGTATTATATCGGCACCGGGCTTGCACTGGGGATTATGACCCTTATGGATGAAGGTACCGAACTTGCTCTTGGCTTCCATGCTGCCAATAACCTTATTGCAGCACTTTTGGTTACTGCCGACTGGACTGCTTTCCAAACCTATTCAGTTTTTAAAGACGTATCCGAACCAACTGCCGGATTTGATATCGTATTGCCGGTACTGGTAATTTACCCTCTTTTATTGCTCCTGTTTAGCTACAAGTATAAATGGAAAGGATGGCGCGAAAAACTCACAGGAAAAATAGTACTGCAACTCCAGGAAAATAATGAATTAATAAATACCGAAACCCATGAATAACCCGGATTACCATTTTGTGCACCCCAAATTCAAACTCAACGGATTCCATTTTAGTGAAGACGACCTTACGCGTATCGCTTATAGCTTTATTAAAGAGGGAGAACCTTTTGAAAGGGCGGTAGGCGATTTCCTGATGTATTGGTTTGACCAGAACAGCTATATCGAAATGCATACCTCGGGCACTACGGGGAACCCAAAGCTGATCAGGGTAGAAAAGCAAGCAATGGTAAATTCAGCCCTGGCAACCGGTGAGTTTTTCGACCTGGCTGCAGGAATCAAGGTACTGCACTGTCTGCCAACCCAGTATGTCGCCGGGAAAATGATGTTGGTAAGGGCATTTATCCTTGGTTGGGATATGGACCTTGTGGCGCCGGTTTCCCATCCGCTGGAGCGTAGTGAAACCCAATATGATTTTGCCGCAATGGTACCGTTGCAGGCAGAGCATTCGTTAGGTAAGCTGCACATGATAAAGAAACTAATACTGGGTGGGGCTAAAGTAAGTCAGGCGCTAAGCGATAAGCTGGCAGGCCTTTCGACAGCAATATATGAAACCTACGGCATGACAGAAACCATAACCCACATTGCTGCCAAGAGGATAGGGGAGGAAGCCTTTACGGTACTACCCAATGTGAAGATTAGCGAAGATGAAAGGCATTGCCTTGTGATCGACCCGTTCCTTATTTGCGATGAACCGGTTGTGACCAATGATGTGGTGAAAATAGTGGATGATACCCACTTTATCTGGCTGGGCCGTCATGATAATGTTATCAACAGCGGCGGCGTAAAGCTATTCCCGGAACAAATAGAGGAGAAGCTTTCCGGCAGGATCGACAGGCGTTTTTATGTAAAAGGTGTACCTGATGAAATATTGGGAGAAAAGCTTGTGCTCGTTATTGAAGGCGAATCTTTTGATGTAGATAGAGCAACTTTTAAAGGCTTAGGGAAATTTGAAAAACCTAAAGACATTATTTTCGTTGAAAAATTTGCGGAAACCGGTTCGGGTAAGGTAAAACGCGACTAAAATTTTGAAATAATTGTAATTTTAACAAAGTCCCTGGTTTTGTGCAAGCGTCAGCATTTTCCTGACATTCGGATGAAGTGAATGAAAGGTCGCAGGCCGTTAAATAAATCCGGAAAGTCAGGGGCTTTGCAAGGCTTGGTTATACTTGGATGAAGTAGGTAAAATACGACTAAAAATAGTATCTTCGGGCCGTAACCAATTGATTTTTCCAATGAAGATTCTATCTCTTTTTGCCTTCCTGCTTTCTGCTAAGGCTTTCGGCCAATGCAAGGACAGCGACAAAGTATTTTCTCCAGTTAAGGAGATGATCAGTGACAGTTCCGTATTCTTTGCAGTTAATGATAAGTACGGCGACAGTCACCGTATTACAAGTATTTCAGATTATGCCAATGGGGCCATAAGTGCTGCGGGCAACTATATAAAGCAGCGTTCCGGTGCCGCTTTCGAAAAAAAGTGCAAGTTAAAATACATTTATGTCAACTATCCCGAAGGCATGAATGAAAACTCGCCGGCTACAGAATTATATAACCTTTCCAAATATAAAGCCAGTTACACTATCAGCTATACGGTACAGTACGGCATATATAATTATGATTTTGAGATTCTCCTCGACCATGCTTATAAAGTCCTTTCCGGGGATATGATTCCATCAATAGCGGATAACCCGAAATTTGACAAGTTCATTGATGTCTGCAAGGCATTAACACTGGTAAAATCACAAAAACAATATAAAGGCGTAATATCCGGTGTAGGGATTTCTTACGATCCTGAAATTGACTCATTTTGCTGGCACATACAGGAAGAGCCCGAATCGATTCCTGATAAAGGGGAATATTCGGTACGGGATTACTATGTCAACGCCAATACCGGTAAGCTCACCAATGTAGATGAAGAGGTTTATATTATACCATAACAATAGTTTTATGACATTTATTAAAAATAAAATAGCAGTTTTTGGCATCTTTTTTATGCTGACACTGTCCGGCTGCGCCCAGCAACCGCCTTGCAACCAGATCAAAGCTGAATTTACGGATCATTCCGCTACTGATGCGCAGAAACAGGCTACTATCGAATTGATAGGTAAGCGATTAAAAAGCAAAAACCTTCGTGCTGATATTACAATAGAAAAGAATATGATAATCGCCAAAATGCCGTGCGAAGGCAGCGATAAAGCGCCCCATTGCTTTTACCAGGATAAGTTCGCCATATATGAAACCTACGAAACTGCCGAGCTCAATGCTGCCATGGATGCTATTGGCCGCGTTGCTGACAGCCTGGCGGATAATGCTCATGAAATTGCAAACGGCTATACTGCGTATGTAATGCGATTTGAGGAAATGCTGGACCGTAAGTTTGCCGATGTCGCAGTGATAGGGGTTTGCCCGATAATACGCACAGAGGAGTTCATGAGGCTTGTTAGCCGTCCCGAATCGAAAAAGCTATTGCCCGCCGGACTGTCATTCGTTTTTGGCCTGCCCGAAAAAAATGCTCCGGGAGTTCTTGTTTACGCGATCAGGGCTCCCGATAATGCGCAGCCCCCGGTTACTATAGATATGCTTGAAGAAACGGATGTTCAGCGGTCTTACAATAAGATTAATTATGATGTAATGCTGGAATTCAAAGACAAATATATAGCTGCCTGGGAAGCGCTTACACGTAAGAATACCCGAAAATTTCTTGCCATTGTCCTTGATGGAAGGGTTTTGAGCTGCCCAATGGTCACCGCGCCAATCAAAGGCGGAAAAGCCGCTATCAGTGGCAATATGGATCGCAGGCAGGCTGAAACAATGGCAGAGCGGATTACTATGAGTTTGCCCCTTGAGGTGCTTATTACTGAGGTAAAATTATTACAGTAAGGATGGATTCTTATTTCAATAGATTTAAATGGAAGAACAATTGCACCAATTTTGGCAGGAACTGGTAACTCAATGCAAAGCATTCCAAACGGATGAATTCGAATATTACTGGGAAATATGGGGCGTCAACTGGTATCCCTGGACGATTGAAACGGCAACGCGAAAAGGGCTGAACTTTACAGACGGTTATGACCCTGGTAAAAAACTAGACTGGCTCGAATCCCAGGGAATAATAGCTATAGTAAAAGAATATACGCGGGAAGAGATGGGCGACGAATTCAACAGGAAGCGCTACAAGATTGCAAAGAAATACCTAAAATAAAATGGAAAACAATAAAGAATCGGTTTTTGACCGGCTAATAAAAGAAAGTACAAGTTTAGGCTTTGCCGGTGGCAGCTATTTAGAATCGGCAATAAAAAGAGTATTGCTCCATGCTTTATCAAATAGCGAAAGGCTGCCATACGAACGGAAAAAGCAATTCGAGATACCTGATGAATACCTGGATTACCTTAGCACTGTAGACAACAATACTATGAAACCTGCTAGTCAGGACCTGTACATTTACGGCCTTATGGAAGCATTGTCCCTTACAGTAAATTATTTTGATTGTGATGCACAACCTGATTACCAGCCTATTTTCTGGCTTTCGGTAGGGCACAGGAGCGATAGGGGTAATTTCTTTATTTGCTGTGATAAAGCCTCAGAACTGTATGGACAGGTAGGCGAATTCTACGATAGCTCCCCGTTCAGGGATATGGAAGATTTTGGCCAAGTGGGAACCGGATTTGCTGATTTCTGCGATAATGTGCTTGCAGGAAAAGTGTATTAAAAAAAAATATTCTCAGTTGCCGGCAGGCAGGCTGATAACTAAAGCTTCTGTACTTTCACGTAAAATTTTGTTTTCTGCAATGCTACATCCTTCAAATCAGCTATATCTACATCCGATGTTTTCCAGTCATTGGTACCAAAGAGACGTACTTCTTTGCCATTTGCTATAATACCTACCGGCAGCTTAAAGTTGGCCTCATCTGTCTGCCAGCGGTACTCCAGCTTTCCATTGTTTAGTTTTAGCTGCAGGATAGGAGGGTTTTTATAACGCAGGTACTGATTGAAGAATGGCGTAAGGTTCATGCCGGTTTCTTTACTGAAGAATGCTATCACCGTTTCGGTATCAATCACTTTCTTCTTGTATGTTTCAGAGTATTTAAGCAGCATCTTCCACCATTTGTCGTCGTCGTTGACTACATGGCGTAACGTATTCAGCATCAACGCCCCTTTAAAGTACATATCACCTGAACCTTCTTTGTTTACACCAAATACGCCAATCACAGGCTTGTTATTGGCAACACTCATCTGCTGCCCCGTAATGTACTTCATGGCTTTGTCATAACCATAAAGGCATTCAACAAAAACCGTTTCAGAATAGGTTGTAAAGCCTTCATGTATCCACATATCGGCAATATCTTTAGAGGTAATGCTGTTCCCGAACCATTCGTGGCCGCTTTCGTGTATCGTGATATAGTCAAAAAGCATACCTACCCCGGTACCACTCATATCGCTGCCCATATAGCCCTTTTTGTATTTGTTGCCATAAGCCACTGCGCTTTGGTGCTCCATACCCAGGTAAGGCGTTTCCACCAGCTTGTAGCCATCCTCGAAGAAAGGATATTGCCCAAATTTCGACTGGAAACATTCCAACATGGGCTTTACCTCCTCAAAATGTGTTTTGGCCTTCTCCTCATTTTGTTTCAGCACATAATAATCCAGGTCAAGGCCACGCAGGCTGTCGTGTATGTGTGCATAGTCGGCCACGTTCAGGGTAATTGTGTAGTTGTTTATAGGATTCTTTACTTCCCAGTCCCAGCGGGTATAGCCATTCTTCAGGTCGGTGCTGCCCATGAAACGCCCATTGGAAACATCCATCAATCCGTTTGGTACCGCCACTTTCACGGAAGCTCCTTTTTCAGGCTCATCCGTCTGGTGGTCTTTTACCGGGAACCAAAGGCTTGCACCCGTACCCTGTACCGCAACGCCTATCCAGGGTTTGCCTGCACCGTCTTTAGAAAATACGAAGCCACCATCCCAGGGTGCATTTTTTGCAATAACAGGATTACCGGAATAATAGAAACGCAACGTTTCTTCGCTGCCCTTTTTCAACTCCTTTGGAAAAGAGATGAACACGGCGTCGTTATCCCGCTTGTATTCCAGTTTTTTACCTTTCAGCTCTATACTTTCAACTTTCATGTTTTCGAAAAGGTCGAGCTGTATTTTTGTTGTGTTTTCAACGACTTTAAAGGTAATGTCGTTGTAGCCGCTTATATATTTTTTCTCAGGATCAAGTTTTATATTGAGGTCGTAACGCTGCACGTCAAAAGAGGTACGTTCCTTCCGTAGGCCGCCCTGGAGGCTGTCACGGCGCGTATAGGTTTGTGCAGTTGCCGAATATATTCCGACGAAAACAATAGCAAGTAATAATACTTTTTTCATGGCTGGAGTGTTTGGCTTATTGGTCACTAAATGTAGGAAATTGTTACATCATGCCGAAATATTTAAGGCTCGTCGCATTCCGTTTCTACCGAAATAAATAATTTTTCAAATTCCCCCTGATAATTTACATTGGGAATCTCATGGTTAATTTGCCTGATAGCGCAATTGTGCCAGCCGTAAGCCAGTATGTATGATCTTGCGTGTGCAAGCCTCGATTCCGGACTAAGAGTGTTTGTGTATTTATTGAATGAAGCTTCTGAAAAATTACGATTCTCCTGTTTGCTCATAAGCCTGCCCCAACATTCCATTAGTTTTAATGTGTCATTCGATACCAGTACTTCAGCATATTCAGGGCAGTATTTGGAGAACCGGTTATTCAACAGTATTTGAGGATTGGAGTGTGCCTCAAGGTTAATTGTCGAAAGTTCGTACCATTCGTCAAGGTTCTTTAGCCTGTTCTGCCGCAGTTCCTCCCAAATATTCCCTTTAACCAGTGCCAGGTTTTTGAGTTCCTTTTTCTTTGCTGCATACTCCTTTTTCAGCAACTTTAACTGGCCTTTACTGTCAAAACTATTGTATTTTTCAGGGTCGGTTTCCAGGTCCCGTGTTGACAGTAACAATGATCTGTTACTGTACCAAAGCTTATAAGTGTCCTGTAGCTGCTTTTTGGTATATTTCGATTTATCGAAAGTGCCGGTGTGGTCGCAAAGTTCTGTATACCATAGCAGCGTATCTGTTGCAGCAATGGTATTGTAATATGCAACGCCAGATTTCCCAAATTTTTGAAAGCTTAGTGATAAACAGGTAACAACAAAAAACAGGCACGTTATAATTGTCTTCATTACTTTTTTGCTGTAAATATAACAAACTCTCTTTCGATCTGCCGTTCGCTGGTTACAAACTCTTTTTCCGTATTTACCGAAACTACTTCCAATCCAGCTGTTTCCATAAGCCTGGCAACTGTTTCAATATCATAGAGCGTAAAACCGTATTTTGCAAAAGGAATGTGCCGCATGGTGCTTTCCGGGATAAATCCGATAACGGCAATACCTCCCGGTTTCAGCACCCGTGCAATCTCATTGGCGTATGCGTGCGGGTCGTTCCAAAAATAAACAGTATTGGTAGTGAGTATTTTACTGAACCTGCATTCACCATAGGGTATTTTTTCCCCATCCGTCAATTGGAAGGAAACTGTTGATAAGCCTTTATTCCGCTTTTGTGCTTCCTTCACCATAGCCGGTGAAATATCAATCCCCCTGTAATTAATCTCTTCAGCGCTATAGATGATTTCTTTGGTATGCATGCCGTTGCCGGGGCCGATTTCCAGTATCTCGTCGCCTTCGGTAAGATGCAGCCCGACGATTGCTTTGGCTATCATGTTACTGTTGGTAAAATTCATCATTTCACCTACTTTCAGCCCATTTTCGCCATCGGGGCAGCGCAACTGTGCGGCAAGTTCCTCTAGTTCAGTTTCCGAAAGTGGGGGCGGCCTATTTTCCATAAAGAAATTCAAGTATTACATCCATCCTGTCCTGCCACGATTGCTCGTCGTGCGAAGCGCCCTCAAATTTACGCGTTACCCAGTTCGTTCCCTCTGTAAAGCCTTTCGCCTGCATTATCTCATCCACCATTTTTTGATGTACTTCATAATACTGGTCGAGTGTCTCGGTGCCGTAGTCAAAATAAATGCGATGGTTTGTTGGTGAGGGGAGGTGGTCTTTCATATAGGTCCGTACCGCCTCAGACGGATGCATATTATTATTGTCAAACAGCAATGGCCAATGTGTCGAAACACAGGCAGCCTGGCCAAAAACTTCAGGGTATTCGCAAATCCCGTACATCGATATCAGCCCGCCCATTGAGCTTCCGCAAACCGAAGTGTTTTTTGCATCCGGCAGTGTCCTGTAATTCTTGTCAATGTATGGCTTCAGTTCGCGTATCATGAATTGAAGGTATTCATCGGCAAGCCAGTTCACCTGCACATTCATTTTTTCAGAAAGCTCTTTAAAAACTTTGTTGTCTTCGTCAGTAAAGTTTTTAGCTGCCTTTTCAGGAAAGTACTCCATATAGCGCAGGCTATCGCCATGTGCTGCCGTCACAATAATAAACGGTTTTACCTTTCCCTCCTTTATTAGTTTTTCAGCCGTACCATCTGCTTCCCACGCTACGCCAAACCCGGCATTTCCTTTGTCGAAAACATTTTGGCCGTCGTGCATATAGAGTACAGGGTATTTTTCTTTTTTATTAGTGTCATAGCCCGGCGGGAGCCAAATTTGTACATTGCGGGCGTTAATGAATTTCGACTGGAAATTGTCAATTTTTATGATCCTGCCTGATGTCTGGGCAATACAGTTCAGTACAGAAAAGAAAAACAGTGCTGCTATGGTTTTCATATATTGTAAATTATTTATAGGTTTTACGTATTTTGATTCCTGCAACATACCAGCCCAAGGCCGTACCCCAAATAGCCATAAGCGCCATAAAGAAAATGCCTGGAACAGGATGACTACCATTCCAGGAAGGAAAATCGTAAAGTATAGAAATCATAAAATTAGGCTTATGGGTATGATAGTAGCATTCATCCGTGATCATTATCATATCCGAAAGCATTAATGACGCAAATGCAATAACAAGTCCTGCAAGGATGCATATGAAATACACTAATGCCCTATAAGCCATAAAAGTTTTTCTCCTATAAATATAGTAATTTACACCTGTATCACACCAAGGTTAAATTGTTTTTCTATAGGGGCATGGTTGGCCGCCTCAATACCCATAGATATCCATTTTCGCGTATCCAGCGGGTCGATGATCGCATCCGTCCATAGCCTTGCAGCGGCATAGTATGGGGACACCTGCGCATCATAACGCGCCTTAATCTTGTCGAACATTTCGGCTTCTTTTTCAGGGGTAATGGTTTCGCCTTTTGCTTTAAGCGATGAGGCTTCTATCTGCATTAAAACTTTAGCGGCCTGGGTACCGCCCATTACGGCAAGCTCGGCACTCGGCCAGGCGAATATCAGCCTTGGGTCGTATGCCTTTCCGCACATGGCATAGTTGCCCGCGCCATAGGAGTTGCCTACTATTACTGTAAATTTAGGTACTACCGAGTTGCTTACAGCGTTTACCATTTTAGCGCCGTCCTTAATGATGCCGCCATGTTCAGACTTAGATCCTACCATAAAACCGGTAACATCCTGAAGGAAAACCAGCGGTATCTTCTTCTGGTTGCAATTCGCTATAAAACGGGTTGCCTTATCGGCACTGTCAGAATAGATAACACCGCCAAACTGCATTTCGCCTTTTTTCGATTTTACTACCTTACGCTGATTGGCTACAATGCCAACAGCCCAACCGTCGATGCGGGCATAGCCTGTAATAATTGTTTGGCCGTAACCTCCTTTATATTCATCAAATTCGCTGTTATCTACCAAACGTTTGATGATTTCCATCATGTCGTACTGCTCGGTGCGCATTTTGGGAATGATACCGTAGATGTCGACTTCCGGCATTGCAGGTTTTTCGGCCTTGATGCGGTTATAGCCTGCTTTGTCATAATCGCCTATTTTGCCAACGATACTTTTAATTCTGTCCAATGCGTCCTTGTCATCCTTGGCTTTATAATCTGTCACACCCGATATTTCGCAATGTGTGGTCGCCCCGCCAAGGGTTTCGTTATCTATGGTTTCTCCAATGGCTGCTTTTACAAGGTAGCTTCCCGCAAGGAAAATACTGCCTGTTTTATCGACAATAAGTGCTTCGTCGCTCATTATAGGCAGGTAAGCCCCACCAGCCACACAGCTGCCCATCACGGCCGCGATCTGGGTAATACCCATGCTGCTCATGATGGCATTATTACGGAAGATACGCCCGAAATGCTCCTTATCAGGAAATATCTCGTCCTGTAACGGCAGGTATACCCCGGCGCTATCTACAAGATAGATTATTGGGAGGCGGTTCTCCATGGCTATCTCCTGCGCACGAAGGTTTTTCTTCCCGGTTATAGGGAACCACGCACCGGCTTTCACGGTGGCATCATTGGCAACAACAATACATTGCTTCCCACTCACGTAGCCAATTTTCACTACCACGCCGCCGCTGGGGCATCCGCCATGCTCAGCATACATCCCGTCTCCGGTAAAAGCGCCTATCTCTATGCTTTTGCTGTTTTTATCAAGAAGGTATTCAATACGCTCCCGTGCTGTCATTTTGCCTTCAGCGTGTAGTTTCTCAATGCGTTTTTCGCCCCCGCCAAGCTTAACTTTTACAAGCCTTTGCTTCAGGTCTGAAAGTAGTAGTTTATTATGATCTTCGTTTTTGTTGAAGTTAATATCCATTGTATCTGTATATTTGTTACCGGAGTGTAATTTTACGCCGCTAAAATACGAAAACGTTTGATAGTTTTAGAATATATTGCGAATCTGTTATTTATTAATGGAGGTATAAACTCGATTTAATAACTCCAAGTTCATAATCGCTTAACTATTTCTTAACATTGTTAAAATACCTTTGCCGCATAAAATTTATTGTAAATGTCTATAAACAGTATTTTCCAATTCCTTGTTCCAAAAGACAAGAAATTCTTCCCGCTTTTTGAGCAGGCAACACAAAACCTTGTAGTACTGGCCGAAACACTTCACGAAGCTGTCAACGCACCAAAAGAGCAACGCGAGGTTTATTTCAGGAAAATAGAAGAGCTTGAAGCTGTAATAGAAGAGATTGCCCATAAAACCAACCTGGAATTAAGCAGAAACTTTATCACGCCCTTTGACAGGGAAGATATCCATGCGCTTATTTCATCCATAGACGATGTTGCAGACTACCTTTATGGTGCAGCAAGCAGGATGAGGTTGTATCAGGTAGAAAAAATCACGAAGTCGATCAGGAAAATGACAGAGATCACCCTGGAAAGCTGCCAGCTGATACATGCAGGTGTATCAGAACTGAAAGACATGAAGAACCTGAAAGGCATTGCCGATGTGTGCAAAAGGATCAATAAACTTGAAAATAAATCGGATAATGTTTTTGATAAAGCAGTAGCCGATATCTTCGAAAACGAAACGGATGCCAAAAATATCATCAAATACAAAGAGGTGCTGTCAGCGTTGGAATCGGCATCCGATAAATGCAAAGGAGTAGCAAATGTGCTGGAGTCTATCTCTGTAAAGCATTCATAACCAACCATAGCAACCCATTCTATGACGCTCCTGATAATAATTATTGTATTAGCGCTGATTTTTGACTACATCAACGGTTTCCATGATGCTGCGAATGCTATCGCAACCATTGTAGCTACCAAAGTGCTTACGCCTTTCCAGGCGGTAGTCTGGGCGGCCTTTTTTAATTTCCTTGCCTATTGGGTATTTGGCTTTGGCGTTGCCGATACAGTTGCCAAAACAGCCCATACTATGGATATTAACCTTGTGGTTATCCTGGCAGGTGTCATTGCAGCAATTTGCTGGAACCTGCTTACATGGTGGCTCGGGATACCTTCAAGTTCCTCCCACACCCTTATTGGGGGCTTTGCCGGAGCAGCTATTGCCCATGCCGGATTTGATGTAGTTTCCTGGTATACACCGGGTAAAGACGGCGGAATGCCCTCGGGAGTGCTTATCATCATAGCCTTTATTGTTTTGGCGCCATTGCTCGGTGCGCTGGTATCCTACCTTATTTCCATATGGCTGTTAAACTCTTCAAGAAAAGACACGATCTATCCAAAGATATTTACAGCTTCTTTAATGATAGCTACAATAGTGTTTGTATATTTTATGATGCAGGGCTATGATGAGATCAAGAAACCGCGTTTTGAGTCGCATTTTTGGAGTATCGCGTTTGAGCCGCACAACATAAAATGGCTTTTGGTTGCATTCATAATACTTACGATAAGCACTTTCTGCCTGTTTTTTAGCAGGCTTACACACAGCAAAGCAGAATCGTGGCTAAAAAGGATGCAGCTGCTTTCTTCGGCATCGTTCAGCCTTGGCCATGGCGGTAACGATTCTCAAAAAGTAATGGGTATCATAGCAGCAGCAGTTGCTGTATACATTCATACAAGCGGCGATACCCACATGGATCAGTGGCTTGACGTTGTACTTCCGAAAGACGGGGTAGACGGTAAAATGCCGGGATGGATACCGTTGGCCTGTTACTCTGCGATAGCAGCGGGAACACTGAGCGGCGGATGGAAAATTGTAAAAACGATGGGGTCGAAAATAACCAAAGTAACATCATTTGAAGGCGTTGCCGCAGAAACTGCCGGCGCCCTTACCTTATATTTCACAGAGCATTTGAAAATACCTGTAAGTACAACACATACTATCACAGGATCGATCATTGGTGTTGGCCTTACAAAACGTGTCTCGGCTGTGCGCTGGGGAGTTACAGTGAGCCTAGTATGGGCGTGGATACTCACAATACCTGTATCTGCTGTCCTTGCGGCGATAGTGTATTACATATTAAGCCTATTCATATAACATATACTTATACTTTTTCATATAGCCTGCAGCCATCTGCGGGCTTTTTTATTTGTAAGATATTGACTGATATGTGCTATCAATTGAATGATTTATGCTATTCTAAAACGTTGTAGTAGGGTACTTTTGGAGGACAACAATATAAAATAGTAGTATATGAGTATAGTACAAAGGCCTGATTTTAAGGAAAAGTATGATAATTTTATCGGTGGAAGATTTGTACCGCCTGTTAAAGGGGAGTATTTCGACAATGTATCGCCGATTGACGGAAAAGTATTTGCCCAAGCGGCGCGCTCAACAAAAGAAGACATTGACCTTGCGCTTGATGCAGCACACGAAGCTTTTAAAACATGGGGCAAATCGTCGCCTGCCTATCGCAGCAATGTGCTGAATAAGATCGCTGACGTGATGGAAGCCAACCTTGAGTATTTGGCAACCGTGGAGGCTATTGATAATGGTAAGGCCATACGCGAGACACTTGCTGCCGACCTGCCGTTGTGTATCGACCATTTCCGCTATTTTGCAGGCGTTATCAGGGCCGAAGAAGGCGCAATAGCAGAACATGATGAAAATACCGTTAGTATCGTCCTGCACGAACCCCTTGGAGTGGTTGGTCAGATAATCCCTTGGAATTTCCCTTTGCTTATGGCAACATGGAAAATCGCACCCGCCATTGCGGCAGGTAACTGTACGGTTGTCAAGGCCGCAGAGCAGACCCCCGTATCTATTATTATCCTTATGGAACTTTTGCAGGATGTCATTCCGCCCGGGGTTATCAATGTGGTGAACGGTTTTGGTATCGAGGCAGGGAAACCGCTTGCTACGTCGCCAAGGATTGCCAAGGTATCTTTTACAGGTGAAACCACCACGGGCAGGCTTATCATGCAGTATGCCGCTGAGAACATTATCCCTTCTACCATGGAGCTTGGAGGTAAATCGCCAAATATATTCCTGAAGTCAGTTGGCGATGCCGATGATGATTTTTTCGACAAAGCTATTGAAGGGGCGGTGATGTTTGCTTTAAACCAGGGCGAAGTTTGTACCTGTCCGTCAAGGATGCTGGTACATGAGGATATTTACGACAGGTTTATAGAAAGGGTTATAGCGCGTACAGAATCCATAAAAATCGGTCATCCGCTGGATAGAACGGTCGCGATGGGGGCACAGGCATCCAATGACCAGTTTGAAAAGATAAAATCATATCTTAAGATAGGCAAAGAAGAAGGTGCCGAAGTGCTTACAGGTGGCGATGCCAACCAGCTTGAAGGTGAACTCGGTGGCGGCTACTACATTCAGCCTACGATATTCAAAGGGCATAATAAAATGAGGATATTCCAGGAAGAGATCTTTGGGCCTGTGGTTTGTGTGACGACTTTTAAAACTACCGAAGAAGCGATAGAAATTGCAAATGATACGCTTTACGGGCTTGGTGCAGGCGTATGGACACGCGATGCCCACGAACTCTACCAGGTACCAAGGGCTATTAAAGCAGGAAGGGTTTGGGTAAACAACTACCACGCTTATCCGGCCCATGCACCGTTTGGCGGTTATAAAAAATCGGGCTTTGGGCGTGAAAACCATAAAATGATGCTCGAACATTACAGGCAAACAAAAAATATGCTCATTTCTTACGATAAAAAGAGGCTTGGGTTTTTTTAAAAGCTATTAGTTTGGTTGAGGAGGCTGTCTGCGGGCAGCCTTCTTTTTTATTAATTTTAATCTGATTATTATGTATAAAAGAATAGGCATTACAGCCCAGGCAACTGCACTTATCAACGAATTAAAAAATAAGTATGGAGAACTGATGTTTCACCAAAGCGGCGGCTGTTGCGACGGTTCGCAGCCCATGTGTTTTCAAAAAGGCGATTTTAAGCTGGGTTACAGTGATGTTTGCCTTGGGGTGGTAGAAGGCTGTGAATTCTGGATGAGCCGCGACCAGTATGAATATTGGCAGCACACCCACCTTACGCTTACTGCCATCGATGGGAGGGGAGCCAGCTTTTCGCTGGAGATACCGCTAGGAAAAAGGTTCATGATTGAGTCGCGCCTTTTTACCTCCGAAGAAAGTGCCGGTCTTGAACCACTTCGGTATCTCGAAGATTAATTCACATACAGCATCTGGTATTGCTTTGGGGTAATGCCTTCATATTTTTTAAACAGCCGTATAAAATAATTGCAGTCATCAAAACCCGCCATAAAACATACCTCGTTTATCTGTATTCCCGGGTTTTTAAGTAATTGCTTCGCCTGCTTTATTTTTTCATTGAGTATATATTCAATAGGGCTCATGCCGAGCTCCCTTTTAAAATAGCGGTAAAAAGATGTGGTGCTCATGCATGCCCTTTCGCTCAAGTCTTTCAGGTTGATGTTTTTAGTAATATTAGCGCGGATGTATTGTGTAATGGCATAGATAACACTACGCGTATCAACAGCACCATTGTTTATATGCTGTGCGGTCTGTGTCTGGATGAGCCTTACCAGGAGTTCCTGCAAAGCAAGGTCCACCAGGGCATCTTTAGTAATTGAAAAGCCCATACATTCCCGGATGAGCTTATTGATGGTATTGGCCAGTTCGGTATTATTATAAAAGAAATAATTCTTGTGGTTGAGCCTCCAAAGTTCATCTTCCTTGGGATAGCGTTCATTAAGGAATACAAGGGTATCTTCTATTTTGCGATGGTCTATTGCCAGGGCTAAGCATTGGGTAGGATTTTGGAATGAAGCCTCGGGGAAATCGATTTTCATTTCTACATTAGAGGGAATTATTACGGTTTCTCCGGGAAGGTAATCAAAGCCGGGGTCGTCAAACAGATGCATTACTTTTTTTCCCCTCAGCATGCTTGTAACTACAAGGTCATTAAACTTTAGCGGTACAAGGGTGGATTCAGAATAAGTTTCAAAAAGGTTTAGCTCACAATTGTCGAGAGAATATACGGTACGGTTCTCCACGAGGGTTTTCAATGATTTTTCACTGGAAAGTGAAGGTGCTTGCAGCAAAGCCTTTTGATTATTCATATCCATATAAATTTACCGGCTATAAGATAAGTATATAAAATGAAACCAGGGCTGCTTTTAGCTACTAAATTCAGATAGCGAAGGCTCTTTCTCGTACCTCAGCGGAAGGGTTACGATAAAGGATGTTCCCTGGTCTTTTCCTGGGCTTATAGCTTCGATGGTGCCATTGTGAAGCTCTACAAACGATTTGGTTATCGAAAGCCCCAGTCCGTTGGATGTTTCCTTTCCGGTAGGCTTGGAACTTAGTTTTGCAAATTTTGTAAACAGCCTGTCCACATCATTTTCATCAAGGCCCTGCCCGTTATCCTTTACCCTTATCTGTATATTTCCATTCACCTCGGCAGCCATTACCATTATTGTTGCCCCATGGTAGGAATATTTTATCGCATTGCTGAGCAAGTTGTGCAATATATCCGAAATCTTCGCCCTGTCGGCAAAAAATGGTGGTGGGTTGTCAGGAAGTTCAAATATGATAGACTGGTTTTTGCGTGCAGCAAGCAGGTCAAAGCTGTTTTGAAGACGGGTAAAAAGTTCCTTCAGGTCTATTTCTTCAATAGAAAGCACTATTTGGGTCTCTTCCATTTCCGATTGTTTCAGCAGGTCAGAAAGTTTAGCTTGTATCCTTCCCACAGACGACTTTATCATTTCGGTCATGTTGGGTATTTTAGTACCGTCCTTTGTAATGATTTCGTTTGCAAGCTTTATGGAGGCCAGCGGATTCTTTATTTCGTGCAGCGCAATATTCATAAGGTCGATCTGCGATTCGATAGTTTTGCGGTAGCGCAGCCTGTTTTCCAATTTGTCTATCACAATTTTGGACAGGGTTTTCATCATGTCAATCTGCAGCGGTGTAACTTCCCTCGGGCGGGAATCGATAACAGATATGGTGCCTACATTATAACCTTCCGGTGTTTTCAAGGGTACAGCGGCAAAAAACCTGACACCATTTCCACCCAAAACATAGGGGTTGTCCAGAATTTCAGGAACGTTCATAGTGTCGTTAAAAACCAGCACGTCATCCTGAAGTATGGCCAGTGAGGAAAGGCTGTCTTTGCGCTTTGCCTCGTTAAAGGTCATCTGGCTCAGGTTGGATTTTATAAAAATACGGTCTTCGTCGATAAAGCTTATGAAGGCGCTGGGGCAGTTGAATACCTGTGTTACCATGAGCGCTATTTTGTCAAAGGTATCTTCAGAATGGGTATCCAATATGTGGTAATCACGAAGCTTTTCCAGCCTGTGGGACTCGTTTTTTGTAAGCAGTGATGTAGGCGTAACGTATTGCATTGGTAATTTTGGAACTTCTTTAATTCAATATCACTTCATCTAAATTCCGTTTTCAAAAATAGCGAATAAATATCTCATTAACATAATTTTAGGACGAATATTGTAATTGGGCCGGTGTTAAAAAGTATCATGCTCAGTATTCAATTTCCGGTTCGCGGTCCGGTATGTATTTAATTGGAAGGGAAACTATAAAAGTAGTCCCTTTGTCTTTTCCCGGGCTCATGGCATATATGGTGCCTTTGTGCAGCTCAACAAACGATTTGGCTATAGAAAGCCCTAATCCGGATGAGGTCTCCCTACCTGTTGGTTTTGAGCTTAGTATCGCAAACTTCTTGAATAGCTTCTGCACGTCGTTCCGGTTAAGTCCCTGGCCCTCATCCCTGATTTCTATATGTACGTTATAACCGGCTTCCCTTGCAGCGATCTTTATTACAGAGTCGGGATAGGAATATTTTATAGCGTTACTGACAAGGTTATGGAGTACATCAGATATTTTTGCTTTGTCGACTTCTATTTTCGGCAAGGTTGTATCATACTTCAGTTCAATGACCTGTTTTTTCCTGCGGGCAAGCAATTCAAAATTGTTGAGCAGGCGTGTGAAAATCTCGTTCACATCTACTTCCTCTATCTTAAGAAGCAAGTCGGTCTCTTCCAATTCCGATTGTTTTAAAAGGTCGGATAAGCGTGTTTCAATCCGGTTTACCGATGTCTTTATTACTTCGTTCATGCGCGGTTTATCCGAAGCCTCCTTTCTCAGCATGTCGGTGGCCAGGTTGATAGATGCCAGCGGATTTTTTATTTCGTGCAGGGTGATGTTCATAAGGTTTACCTGAGATTCTATCGACCTTCTGTAGCGGAGCCTGTTTTCCAGTTTGTCGATAACAATCTTCGAAAGTGTTTTAAGCATTTCAAGCTGCTCTTGTGTTACTTCCCGTGGCTTATCATCAATTACACAAATAGTGCCCATATTGTAGCCTTCAGGAGTTTTGAGTGGTGCGCCCGCATAAAAACGGATGCCGCCCTCCGCCGCAACGTAAGGATTGTTTATTAATTGGGGATGTTCGTGCGTATCGTTCAGCAGAAATACGTCATCCTGAAGTATGGCAAGCGAGCAAAGGCTGTCTTTCCGGTCTACTTCAGCTGCTGCAAGCGAAGTCAGGTTAGCTTTAAAGAATACCCTGTTTTTATCTACAAATGATATAAAAGCGCCCGGCATATCGAATAAGCGCGAAGCCATAGAAGCTATGGTATCGAAAACATCTTCCGGATAAGTGTCAAGTATATTGTATTCACGCAGCTTTTCGAGCCTGAGGGAGTCATTGAGCGGGATAAAAAAATCAGTTTGTTGATTCATATTTGCTTATGGAACAGGCGGCTGCTTTTATAAATGGGTTATTTAAATAAGATCCTAAATTACAATTATTTTATTAAGAATAACTGCAATTCAGGATGTTAAAGTTAGGTTAAAGGCAGTATAGCTTTATTGCTCCTCCGTTCTCTGGCCCATCATCATTAGATAAGCTTTTAGGAATTCGTCGATTTCGCCATTCATAACGCCTTCGGCATTACTGGTTTCGTAGCCTGTACGCACATCCTTCACAAGTTTGTACGGGTGCAGCACATAGTTGCGTATCTGCGACCCCCACTCGATTTTCATCTTGTTGGCCTCTATTTCGTCCCTTACAGCCTGGCGCTTTTTAAGCTCAATTTCATACAATTGCGATTTCAGCAACTGCATTGCCTTGGTCTTGTTGTCAAGCTGCGAACGGGTCTCAGAGTTTTCGATAATGATTCCGGTAGGGTGGTGGCGAAGGCGCACCGCTGTCTCTACCTTATTCACGTTCTGTCCACCGGCACCGCTCGAACGCATGGTTTCCCACGAAATATCCGACGGGCTGATCTCAATCTCGATAGTATCGTCTGCCAATGGGTAAACGTAGACCGATGCGAAAGACGTATGGCGCTTGGCATTGCTGTCAAACGGGGAAATACGCACGAGCCTGTGCACGCCGTTCTCACCCTTCAGGTAGCCGAAGGAATAATCGCCCTCAAACTCAAGGGTTACCGTCTTTATCCCCGCGACCTCACCGGCCTGGAAATTCAGTTCCCTTATTTTGTAGCCTTCCTTTTCGCCCCACATCATATACATACGCATCAGCATCGCGGCCCAGTCGCAGCTTTCGGTACCACCGGCACCCGCTGTTATCTGTACCACGGCGCTAAGGCTGTCGCCCTCGTCGGATAGCATGTTCCTGAACTCGAGGTTCTCGATATGGGAAAGGGTAAGCCTGTACTGCTCGTCAAGCTCCTCTTCGGTAACATCGCCTTCTTTAAAGAATTCGTACATTACCTGCAGCTCTTCGGCCATGGTGTTTCCTTTCTCGTAATCATCCACCCATTTTTTCTTCGACCGGAGATTTTTTACAATGATCTCGGCCTCTTTGGCGTTGTTCCAAAAATCGGGTGCGAAGGTTTTTTCTTCTTCGTTGGTAATCTCTATTAACTTTCTGTCGACGTCAAAGATACCTCCTCAGTGCTCCCAGGCGCTCTATAATACCTTTAATTTGTTCGGTATTTGTCATAAATAATGTAGTTTTGTAACAGCAAAAATAAGGCATCCTTTTTAATAATCATGGAAATAAATTTAGTAAGTGATACGGTAACCCGGCCCGGCCACGAAATGCTCCAGCAAATGTTCAGGGCAAAAGTAGGTGACGATGTATATAAGCAGGACCCAACCGTCAATGAGCTCGAAGACACTGTTGCCAGCCTTTTCGGGATGGAAGCCGCCTTATTTTTCCCATCAGGTAGTATGGCTAACCAAACGGCTATCAAGCTGCATACAAACCCCGGAGATGAACTTATTTGCGATAAATGGGCGCACGTTTTCAATTACGAAGGTGGTGGGGTAGCTTTTAACAGCGGCGTATCGAGCAGGCTGATCGACGGTAACCGTGGTATGATAACCGCACAGCAGGTAGCCGATGCCATCAACCCGCCCGATTTTTACCACAGCCCGCTTACCAGTCTTGTGTGCATAGAAAATACTACCAATAAAGGCGGGGGTGCCTGTTACGACCTGCAAACGTTAATGGAAATTGGGGAGGTTTGCAAAGCTAATAACCTTAAATACCATCTTGACGGTGCACGGTTATGGAATGCTCTGGTAGCCAAACGCCAGCACCCAAAACAATTCGGAGAATTATTTGATACCATATCAGTATGCCTTTCCAAAGGGCTTGGCGCACCGGTGGGGTCGCTGCTTGTTGGTAGCAAAGAACACATCCATAAAGCAATGCGGATACGTAAGGTTTTTGGAGGCGGTATGCGCCAGGCGGGCTATCTCGCTGCGGCAGGGCTGTATGCGCTGCAAAACAACGTTGGCCGCCTGGAGGAAGACCACAGGCGCGCCAAACAGCTTGGAAACCTCCTGCAACAACTGCCCTGGATAGAGAAGGTAGAACCTGTAGAGACGAATATCCTTATCTTTTCCCTGAAACCGCAATTCAGCGAAAGCGCTTTAATGGAAAAGCTGAAGCAGAAAAATATCTTTATCTCATCCCTTGGAAAGAACAAGCTTCGCATTGTAACGCACCTTGACTATAAGGAGGTGATGCATAATTATGTGATAGAGACACTGGGGAAGATGAGTTTTTAAATCTTAAATCGCATAAATGAAATTCATCCTTACGTTACTACTGACAATTTCTACAATGTCAATTTTTGCCCAGGGTAAAGTTGACGATGAGATAAAAGCCTTATCGGGTAATAAGCAATATGAAAAGATAATTGAGCAGTATGCTTCCAGATCCGGGGAATGTTCGGCAAAGTCCTTGTATTATATCGGACTTGCCTATTACATGAAAGAAGATGACAACAGTTGCATCAAATTCATGGATATGTCAATAGGCAAAGATGCAAAGGACCCTGCACCACACTACATAAAAGGTTCAACTCTGAACTATATGGACAAATATGATGAGGCCATAAGGAGTTTTCAAACCGCAATTTCCCTAAAAGAAGATAATGGGGAGTATTATAGCGGTCTTGGCGATTCCTATTATCAGCTCAAAAAAAATGACATGGCACTTGAGGCTTATAAAAAAGCAATTAGTCAAGCTAAATGCCCGACAGGCCATATTCCATGATCGCGCAAATCTATTCTGAACAAAAAGAATCCGATAAGGCATTGGAAGCATTTTACGCCGCAAAATTGAAAATCTCAAAAAAATCAGCCTCTTATATAAACGCGCTTTTCAATATAGGATTGCTTGAATCCCTGAAAGGGAATTTTGATAAAGCTGAACCGGCATTTATTGAGCTTATCCAATTGGATCCAACAGATTATCATTCTTATGCAAAACTCATCCAGATCTACTATCACAGGAAAGAGTATGACAAAGCAAAACCATATAGGGACAAACTTTATGACGCTCATAAAAAAGGAGAGCTTAAAGACAATATGAAAGATATGTTTTGTTTTGACCAATTCAAATGGAATGGTTATCTGGTACAGGTATTTGAACGTTATCAGAATGGAAGTAACAATGGTGATATATACAATAAACATCTTTTTTATGTAATTGATAATAAGGATGATATCGTTTTAAGGGTCCAGACAGAATATTCACCTATATCTGTTGAGTTAGGGGGCGCAGAATATTTGCTATGTGCTAACAAAGGGATGACACATTATAATCCGGGCATAGGTTTTAAAGGCGATATGAAATATGATGACCTTAAAGCCAATGCAATAAAGTTGTTTGAAATGTATATGAAATAAAATACTATTCAGAAAATTATCAAAAAAAAGCACGACTCCCCCCGACCGCGCGGATTTGTAATTTCTAATTCCACTACATATGATAGCGCGGATTTGCAATCCGTGCCTCAAAACAAAACCCGACCACGCGGATTTGTAATTTCTAATTCCACCACGTACGATAGCGCGGATTTGCAATCCGTGCCTCAAAACAAATCTAACAAAATAACGTCAAGTTCGTTATCAAGTCCCGCATAATTTCTTGCCGAACTAAAGTAGTAGTCTTCAGGATAGGCAACAATTTTATCTGCTACAGGGTTATTGTGTATATAGTTTACTTTCTGCTTTATAAACCAGTTGGTTTCTACAATTTCGGCGTGATAGCCATCCTGCCAGACTTTAAAATTCTGGTTTCTCTTTAAGTGCTCACAGGCTTTTTGGAAAAGCGGCAGTAACCATTCACGACGGCTTTCAGGTTCGTTTGCTACAGCATCGACAATTTTCTTAGAGGTGAATTTTTTAAAGTCCCGCATCACATCCGGCAAAATAAAACCATTAGCCGCCTTGCACATCAGGTGAAGATGGCTCGGCATCAGGCAATAGGCATAAATCTCCAGCCCTTTGCTTTTGCAGCAATAGTCAAGTGCGTTTATTATTATATATTTTTGATTGAGCCTTGTAAATACATCTACCCATCCCACCGTAGTTATAGTGATAAAGTAAGCCTGTTCGGGTGTAGTCGCTTTGTATTTGGTGGACATGTTTAATTTCGTTAATTGCACGGATTGCAAATCCGCGCTATCGAGTCCGGGCTAGAAATGCGTTATAGCAAATATAATAAAAAACACGGATTGCAAATCCGCGCTATCATATTCACTGTTAGTATTATATTTTTCGCTTTAAACGGGAAGGGACACTGTAAATACGTTAAACAAAATAATCCCACGACATACGATAGCGCGGATTTGCAATCCGTGCCTCAAAACAAATCTAAAAAAAAAGCACGACCCTCGCCGTGCTTTTACTATTTGCAAAATTTATAATCTACTGAAAAGGATTACCCCATTTGGCATCGGTATATACATTGGTGCCGGTAAGTGTTTTCAGGAAAGCCGCCAGGGCGTTTACTTCGTCCTGCGTCATGTTCAGCTTTTGCCCGATCCCGCCCGGCATGAGGCGGTTATCAAGGTTATTGTTGTTAGCTGTGGAAATTATATTATAATGTAATATCGCATCCTCCAGTGTTGCGAACTGCCCGTTATGCATCAGCGGGCCGTTCAAAGTGCCATCGGCTTTTACCAGGTCGCGCAGTGATGGCGCGCGGGTATTGGCAGTATCAAAGCCACCTCCGGATAAATTTGCTATGAGGCCGTTATTCCTTACAGCCGGGTCAATGTCAAATTCCGGAATGCGGTGGCATCCTGCACAGCCAACCCCTCCGTTTATCCTTTCGGCATTTTGGTTGAAAGCAGGCGGCCTTAAAAATAGGTCCTTACCCTGGTTTTCCTGTTGGGTAAAGTTAGGAAACGGCGGGCCGTCATTGCCTGCAATTGCCCTGCCGGTATCATATTTAGAATCGAAAGACTGGATGCTCCTTACGAACTGGGCCAGTGCCTGCTGTATTTTTTCTTCGGTAATCTCGTCATTGCCGTATACGAATGTAAACAGCTCTTTATAATAGCCCAGGCTGCCGAGCTTTAAAATAAGGTCATCAAAGCTTTGGTCGCCATTTTCGCCACTAAAGCCCATTTCGCCGTGGTTGCGCACCGGCATAGTGGTTTGCTGCTCGAGCGATAAAGCCCTTTCGTCCCAAAAAAAGTGTGTTTCGGCTGCGAACCTAGTGTTGATAAGCCGCATGGTATGCCGTGTCGTCGTGCCATTCACTCCCGTGCTTGCTACTGCCGTATCGCTAAAGGCGTGTTCCTGCTTGTGGCACGAGGCGCAGGATACAGTATTGTTTGAAGACAGGTTGACGTCATAGAAAAGCACCCTGCCAAGTGTCGCCACTTTATCGGTCACAGGGTTTGCGCCGGAATTGTCTTTGGTTATATAACCGGGCACCTGCTGGCCGGCATAATTGTAAAGATTTTCCGGGTCGATATTGCTGCCGAAGGTTGCCTTAATATTTTCATAAGGGTCAATAGCCTTATAATCGCTATCGCTGCTATTGCAGGAAAAGAGCACTGATAACGAAAGGCTGCCGAGGAGGTAAACACATTTCTTCATAGTAGTGATTTATTGGTCTACCTGTTTAGACGACAAATAAAGAAAATTCCTGCGGATTTAGGTGAAAAAAATCTGAATAAAAAAAGCACGACCCAGCGTGCTTATATTTATTGCTTCAAACACAACCAAAAGTAACCCATCATATCAATGGCAGGCGCTTATGAGTGAAGCTCAATAGAAAATAAAAAATAAAAAAATAGACAATCAAAAAAGCCCAGGTATATTCGGCATTCCGTCTTTGGCAACAGCCGCAAGTTCTGCTTCATTGATGGCTGTAGCACTGGCGATGGCTTTATTCATTACCAATACAAGATAGTCTTCAAGCTGCTCTTTGTCTTCCAGCAAGGCATCATCAATCGTTATTGAACGTATTTCCCTGTTGGCGGTCAGCGTTACCTTCAAAAGCCCGTCATTGCTCTGCTCATCAACAAGCACTGTATCAAGCCTTTTTTTAGTGTCTTCAATCTTTTGCTGGGTTTCCTTCAGTTTACCCATCATTCCCATGATATCTCCAAACATTTTTACGAATTTTATTATTTAATTATATTACAAATGTATTAAATTGCGGGGTTATATACCAATTCATAAATCTATGAAAAAACACGTACTTTTAAGTTGTGTTTGTGTTATTTTTGCGGCGAATGCCCAATCTAATAAAACCAAAATGACCGAAACGATAAAACCGCCCCTTGCTGCGGTTAAGCCTAAAAAACTTGAAAAGCACGGCGATGTGCGTACCGACAATTACTACTGGCTCAACGAAAGGGAAAATCCTGAAGTGATTGACTACCTTACCAAAGAGAATACCTACTACAATACCATGACGGCCGGCCTGAAGGATTTCCAGAAAAGTCTTTTCGAGGAAATGAAGGCCACAATAAAAGAAGACGATTCTTCTGTACCTTATTTTTATAACGGCTACTACTATATTACCCGCTACGAAAAGGGAAAGGATTACCCGATATATGCCCGCAAGAAAGGCAGTCTTGATGCCAAAGAGGAGATCATGTTCGATTGCAACGAAATGGCGAAAGGGCATTCGTATTTCCAGTTGGGCGGACTTAACGTTAGCGAGGACAACCAATGGGCGGCTTTCGGCATCGATACGGTTTCGAGAAGGCAATTTACCATACAGGTAAAAAACCTGCTAACCGGAGAGATACTTCCGGTTAAAATAGAGAACACCACCGGTGGCTCTACATGGGCCGGGGATAACAAAACGTTATTCTATACCCGTAAAGATGAAGTTACGTTACGTTCAGATAAGATTTACAAGCACAAGCTGGGCAGCGATGCTAAGGGCGATGTAATGATCTACCATGAAAAGGACGACACCTTCGGGACATTCATTTATAAGGAGAAGTCAAAGAAGTACCTTGTTATCGGTTCAACAAGCACACTAACATCCGAATTCAGGATACTGGATGCTAAAACACCGGATGGAGAATTTAAAATGTTCCAGCCCAGGACACGCGGCCTGGAGTACAGCATAGCCAATTACGGCGATACGTGGTATATTGTTACCAACAAGGACAAAGCGACCAACTTTAAGCTGATGACAACGCCTGAAAATGCCACAGCCAAAGAAAACTGGAAAGACCTGATACCGCACCGCAAAGACGTGCTTCTGGAGGATATTGAGATATTTAAGAATTACCTTGTAATAGAAGAGCGCTCTAATGGTCTCAATAAAATAAGGATCCGGCCTTGGGATGGTAAGGGAGAATACTACCTGCCGTTCGATATAGAGACCTATACGGCAGGAGTAAGTACCAACCCTGACTTTGATACCGACATATTGCGTTACAGCTACCAGTCGCTTGCTACGCCTTCTTCGGTTATCGACTTCAATATGAAGACGAAGGAAAAAACCGTACTGAAAGAGCAGGAAGTGCTTGGCGGCAAATTCGACAAGAACAATTATGTAGAAGAAAGAGTTTGGGCCACTGCAAAAGATGGCACCAAGATCCCGATCTCTATGGTGTACCGCAAAGGCATTACCAAAAATGGCAACAATCCGTTACTGTTATATGCTTACGGCTCGTATGGCTATTCTATGGACCCGTATTTCTCTTCTATCCGCCTTAGCCTGCTTGACAGGGGCTTCATCTTTGCCATCGCCCACATAAGGGGTGGGGAGGACCTGGGCCGCGAATGGTATGAGAACGGAAAATTGCTAAAAAAGAAAAATACCTTTACTGATTTTATCGATTGTTCCGAATATGTGATCGCGCAAAAATATACATCTGCAAAACACTTGTATGCCGAAGGCGGCTCGGCAGGCGGATTGCTGATGGGGGCTATCGTGAACATGGCGCCACAACTGTATAACGGCGTTATTGCGCAGGTAGCTTTTGTGGATGTTATTACTACAATGCTTGACGACTCTATACCGCTTACAACCGGGGAATATGACGAGTGGGGTAACCCGAACGACAAAAAATACTACGATTACATGAAATCGTACTCGCCTTATGACAACGTTACCGCCCAAAACTACCCGAATATGCTGGTAACAACAGGCCTTCATGACTCTCAGGTGCAGTACTGGGAGCCTGCCAAATGGGTAGCAAAACTAAGGGTAACTAAAACAGGCAACAACCTTTTGTACCTGGATACCAACATGGAAGCAGGCCACGGTGGCGCTTCCGGACGTTTTGAAGCGCTTAAGGAAGTTGCCAAGGAATATAGTTTTTTATTAGATTTGGAAGGAATTAAAAAGTAATTAAATTTTTTTTGTTAGATTTGCAAGGTTTTGAGGTCAGTAAACTTTGTACCAGTTTTACCTTACTAACTCATTTTTTATGAAAGTATGAAAGAAAGAATAACAGCCTATAATAATGTATTGGAATTAATCGGGAATACCCCCCTGATTAAGATCAATAAAGTTACTGAAGGATTAGAGGGGAATTTTTACGCGAAAGTAGAAGCTTTTAATCCGGGCCATTCCACAAAAGACAGGATTGCATTATACATCATTGAAGAAGCTGAGAAAAAAGGCATCCTGAAGCCGGGCGATACTATTATCGAAACCACTTCGGGTAACACAGGCTTCAGTCTGGCAATGGTAAGCATTATTAAAGGTTATGACTGTGTACTTGCGGTAAGCTCAAAATCGTCGAGAGACAAAATTGACATGCTGCGTGCCATGGGCGCAAAAGTGTATGTTTGCCCTGCAAATGTATCTGCCGATGACCCGCGTTCTTACTATTGTGTTGCCCAAAGGCTGCATGAAGAGATCAAGGGATCTGTTTACATCAACCAGTATTTCAATGACTTGAATGTAGATGCGCATTATAAAACCACCGGCCCTGAAATATGGGAGCAAACCGGCGGGCAGATAACCCACCTTGTTGCGTGCAGTGGCACTGGAGGGACTATATCGGGTGCGGCACGTTTCCTTAAAGAAAAGAACCCTGCTATCAGGATACTGGGCGTGGATGCTTTCGGCTCTGTGCTTAAAAAATACCACGAGACAAGAGAGTTTGATAGTGATGAAATTTATCCTTACCGCATAGAAGGCCTGGGTAAAAACCTTATCCCTACAGCAACAGATTTTGACGTTATCGACAAATTCATAAAAGTTTCTGACGAGGACAGCGCCCATGCTGCCAGGAGCATTGCCAAAACGGAAGGCCTTTTTGTAGGCTATACCAGCGGCGCAACGCTACAGGCAGTGAAGCAGTATGCCGAAGCTGGAGAGTTTGACGAAAACAGCAATGTAGTTCTTATATTCCCGGATCACGGATCGCGCTACATGAGCAAAGTCTTTAGTGATGAATGGATGAATGAACAGGGCTTTTTCGATAGTGTTAACCTTGAAGAGGCACAAAAAATCGAATTTATCAAATAATATAATTTAGTTCAGATTCATAAAGAAGCTCCGAAGTAATTCGGGGCTTTTTCTTTTTACACACACGATGGCTGTAAGATGTCGGAGATTAGTTGTTTAACAACGAGAGACAGTTATGGTACTGTTGCAGTGAACTTTGGCTATTTACTTTTACGATGAAAACAAAAACCCGCAAGCGCCCTAAAGCATCCTGCGGGTAACCAAAAACTAAGCTAGCTATTATTTATTCCAATCGATGCGGCGGGAAAAATACATTACGGCACCAAGTATAAGGAACAAGCCGATGCTTCCTGCAAGCAGGGCATATTCTTCCAACTGTATAATCACATAAATAAAGGTGTACAAGCCTGTGAGCGCAGCGGCAATAAACATTGGGAACCTGCGGTCCTTCAGTATGGATATAGAGTAGAGCGTTATCATTGCTACAACCGAGAGCCCTGCAATAATATAGGCAAACCTGAAGCTGCTGTGTTCTGTAATCGAGATAAGCAGGGTATAGAACATAATAAGCGCCAGGCCGATCATGATATACTGGAAAATATGAATGCTGATCCTGCTCATACTTTGTATCAGAAAGAAAATAAGGAATGTAAGGCCTATTACCAAAAAGCCGTATTTCGCGGCACGCTCATTTTGCTCGTATTCGTTTACGGGAATAATAAAATCGACATTAAAGCTATAAGCTTTCAGGTCGGGCAGGCTGCCAAAATGCTGCTGCGCAAAAGGCCTGTTGAGGTGCGAAATTTTCCAGCAGGCTGTAGCGCCTGTAGCAGTATCACTTTCTTTTTCCGGCATAAAATTACCCCCAAACAGCGGTTTATGCCAGTTGGATATCATTTGGGTTTCCGTGAGCTTCCCGATAGGCACTATAGCCAGGCGTTTTGTACCGTTATAGGAAACATCCATGCTGAAATTCACTACACCGCCGGCGAAAGCATCCCGCAGGTTAATCGTTTTTGTTTCGAGCGCTACCATAGAATCGTTGCTGTTTTCCCGCGATGCCGGTTCGAAATTATACCGCTTCCCGTTGAAATTGATAGCGACCGCCCCTTTAATGCCTTTAAGGTTGCCCGTATTCAGCTGTATCGTTGCCCTTTCCCAATCTATATTTTCAGGAGATATCCCGGATTTGCTGAAGTTTGGAGTGGTGTAATTCCCCGAAAACTTTATCCCGGCATTGAATACAGCCGACTTATAGGTATTGCGTCGCTTTGATTCTGACACTACATTCGCTGTGATATCAAGTTTTTCCGGAAAGAAGTAAGCATAAGCAGGAGCGCCGTTTTTCTTAGTATTCTTATAGGGTATTTTCAGCACGGGGCCGTAAACATACACATTGCCGCCCCACTGGGCGCTAACAGTTTCTTCGGTATGGCGCTGCAATTGAGAGCGGTCGAAGATAAGGTTTTTTACATATTGCAGCGGAATGAGCAGCACTAACGTGAGTACGCCGACCATAACGATGCGTGCTGTTGTGGAATGCAGGAAGTTTTTATTGGGATCTTCCGGTTGGTTTTGATTTTGATTTAAGATTTCCATAGTTATTGGTTTAATGATTAATAAAAAGTATATTGAGGTATAAGAATGTAATAGGGATATTGAGCAGTAGTAAAAGTGTGTATAGGATAAGTGCCATTCGTTTCTCTCTATGAAGGCAAACGAAAATGATGTTATTGAGAAAAACGATAAGGTTGAACATAAAGGCGATCGCTACATAATAAAAACCTACAACCAGTAAAAATGCCCAATCTGTTATGAGAAATGCAAGTTCCAGTGCTGTGCCGATACCAAGCGACCACCAAAATGTTTTTTTGGCAGTTGAAATGTTACTTCCGGCAATTAAGGTTTGTTCGTCGCTCATAGCTTCATCACATTAGCAACAATCACTATATACACCCATGCAATGGGAATATTCAATAGTAGTATCGGGGTACGCGCTAATATTAGGGACTTATGCTTAGGGTAACGGAAAGCACAGGCAACCATACTGATAATCGCACCGGTATTAATAATAATTGCAAATGCCACATAGTAAATTCCAATGCCAATAAGTCCGGAGTCCTGTGTAAGGAGATAGGCCAGCAGCAGCAGCGTCCCGGTAGTAAGCGATATGATAAATACCAGTTTCGGGATATGTATAATCCGCACTATTTTTTGCGGTATGTCGTCGGGCTTAAAATCTTCCTTAAAATCTTCCATAGTGAGGTAAAATTTCAAAAACAATATACATATACAGTATCGCGATGGGGACATTAGCCAGCAGCAGGGCGGCCCACTTAAGCAGCGATCTCCTGTATTCGTAGTAGATATAGGCGTGTATCAGCAGTACACATAAAGCTATCGTATTCACAAAAGTTGCGGCAACAACATAAAGGAAACCTGCGAACATATAGTCATTTCCGTAACCATCTATTATATAGGTAAGCAGGAGCAGCGTACCAATACCAAACGAAATACAGAATATCCATACGGCTATTTCTGCCATTGTTTTAACCAAATAGGGTGTGGAGGTGTCGTACATAGCTTATCGTATTAAAAAGGCATCTTTAATTCTTTGTAGTGGCAGGTGCAGCATCCTGAAATGGTCGAGGTCATAAAAACGCAGCGCATTCCTTCCATCACGGTATCTTTTGTAGAAATAGGCAACACAATGCGGGTAGAATACTGCGCCGGAACCCATTACAAAAAGCGTTCTAAAGCTAAAATCACCATTACCGAAGAGGTAGTAATGCATGGCAATCTCTTCTTTGTTTGATACTTCTTTGGTAAGAAGGGTTCGGTACACATCTTCTTTTTCAGGGATTGGGTCTGATTCGCAACTGTTGTTGAAAAGGAAGCACCCCAAATGGAATCCCAGGCTGTCTTTTGGGTAATTGATCAGCTCGTCCATGCTTACGGCGGCTTTTTTGGTTTTGAAAAGTGATTTCATCATTTGATTATTTATTATTGTCTATTGTCTATTGTCTATTTTGGCGGCTCAGCGAGTACAGCAGGTACAGTAATGTTCCAAAGCCCAGTGTAATACCCCATGCCGTGCGCCAGGTATCGTGGGCAACGAGGCTGTATAGTATATCGCCTATGAGTTCGAAAGGCCTGTGCAGCACATCCCAGCTGTTGTAGCGCAGCACACGCCCTAAGTAGACTCCAAATCCGCTCAGGAAACACACAACTGCCATTGCTACCCCTGCTATTTGTGGATTGAACTTTACCATTAGTATTTTTCGCATCGCCTTCATTGAGGTAATGCCGAAAAGCAGTCCGGTTATCGCAAACGAAATGAGCAGCAACACATCGAACCATGCAGGGACCACAGGCTTTTGGCCCAGGTGAATGAAGTCGGTAATGAGGTAGGGGGCATTTGGCAAAAGCAGCAGCCAGCAAAAAAAAGAAGGGTAGAAGAGGGCTTTCCTTTCCAGGAACTGCACACGGCTCATCATCAGGGTAGTAATGGCGAATGGTGCGAAGGCGAGGAAGAGGTTCCATACCAGGAAAAAGTAAAAAATGGTATGCGTGATTTTAGCCCGTACGAGCAGCATCCCAAAGCAGAATGCGGTTAAAAGAAGGAGCATGCCATGCTGCCTCAAGGTTTGCGATGATAATAATTTAATAGCTTTCATTGGTTTTGGTTTTTATAAAGTACTTTGAATTTCAAAGTTATTAGGTAAAAAAATAGTGTTCGTTGTGTATCAGTTTTTCAAAGGCGGCAATATGGTCGCGAAAAGCTTTACGTCCGTCTTTTGTAGCCGTATAGCGTGTGTTGGGCCTGTTGCCTATAAACTGTTTTTCTATCATAATATAATGCTCTGTTTCCAGCGCTTTTGTATGATTTGAGAGGTTGCCGTCGGTTACGCCAAGCAGCTCTTTGAGTGTACCGAAGTCGGCATGCTCATTAACCATGAGTATGCTCATGATCCCCAGGCGGATGCGGTGCTCCAGCGTCTTGTTGATATGTTGCAGTATATTTTTCAAGGCTATTGGTTTCTGTCGTATTTAATGTACATGATTGTGCCGTAAAGGATATGGCAAACGCCAAAGCCCAATGCCCAGAATTCGAGCCCGCTGCCTTCAAAGTTAGTTGCCGCCAATCCGATGATAATGATGGTAAGCCCAAGGTAGCGCACCTGCCTCATGGTGTATTTACTGGCATTAATGCAGGCAAGCCCGTAGAAAATAAGCGTTACCGGGGCGATAAGGCCTGCATAGCCATTCTTTAGCAGGATCAGGGCAAAGATGCCGCCCGTAACCAGGGGTATCAGGAAATTTACTGCCAGCCTTTTCGAAGTAGAGTTCCATACGGTTTCACCATGCTTCCTTGCTTTTTTTGCCGTAAGGATATAGGCCGTTAGCACAGAAAGTACCAACACCACGACTGCAATGCAAAGTATGGCTTTAAAGGAACTGCTTTCCGGTGTGATGTACCTGCCTTGGTTAAGGTCATATACCCTTTTGGCAGCATAGGCTCCCGCAAGTGCATAAAGACCTGCCATAACGCCCGCAAGGCCGCTTAGTGATAGGAACTGTGTAGACCTGTCCATCATCTTTTTTATATCCTGTATATCCCTTAAATAATTCTCCATTGTAAAGTACTTTGAGTTGCAAAGTAAATGATAATATTTTTAATGGCAATGGGATTTTGGGAAAAAGTTTTTCAGTGAGTTGCAAAGTTGCAAGTTGCAAGTTGCAAAGTTGCAGAGTAGCAAAGTTTTAAGTATCGGACTTCGAAGTTGTAATAACGTTGTCGAACGCTATTAACGATGTATTATGAAAACCGTTATAGAGGCGTTGCATTGCAACGTCTGACATAAATATCAACGATAATCGGATATAAAAAAAGGACAACCGAAGCTATCCTTATATCAAATATTTATATGATCCGGGAGACTAATAAAATATCAACCCATCAACAAATCAGCCAATTAAAACTGATTCACTGTTTTTCTTATCGCTACCAACTTGTTCATCAACCCTTCAAAATAGTCAAGGTGCAGCATGTTAGCGCCATCACTTTTGGCATGTGCAGGATCAAAGTGCGTTTCTATAAAGATACCATCTACGCCAACGGCGATACCTGCTTTGGCAATGGTCTCGATCATATCCGGACGGCCGCCGGTTACGCCAATAGTCTGGTTAGGCTGCTGTAGTGAGTGGGTAACGTCCAGCACTGTGGTAGCGAACTGCTGCATGGTAGGGATGCCGCGGTAATCTACGATCATGTCCTGGTACCCGAACATAGTGCCACGGTCGGTCGCCATAACGTTAGGATTGTTGCAGTCCAATACTTTCTGTACGGCATGCTTCATACTTTCCGGGCTCATGAACTGGCCTTTTTTCAGGTTTACCGTTTTACCTGTATTCGCCGCAGCAACAACAAGGTCGGTCTGGCGCACGAGGAAAGCCGGGATTTGAAGTACATCTACATATTCAGCCGCCATGGCAGCATCTTCATTGGTATGGATGTCGGTAACAGTCGGTACACCAAAAGTTTTCGACACTTTCTCAAGTATTTTAAGCGCTTTCTCATCGCCAATTCCACTAAAGCTGTCAATGCGCGAACGGTTCGCTTTTTTGAACGATCCTTTAAATACGTAAGGGATCTCAAGCTTGTCGGTTATTTCGACAAGCTTTTCGGCAATGCGCAGCGCCATTTCCTCGCCTTCAATGGCACATGGGCCTGCAAGGAGAAAGAAGTTGCCGCTATCGGTATATTTTATTTGTGGGATATTCTTTAAGTCCATAGTGTGTTATTATTTGCGGTGCAAAGATACGAAAATAGTTTCGGGTTTGGAGTTACGGGTTTCGGGTTTGAGTTTCGAACTCTCTGCCGTATCAGGGTTTGAGTGGCAACCCGAAACTAGGAACTCAGAACTTATTTTATACTAAAACCCTTTGGAGCAAGTACAGCGCCTTTTTCGTAAAGGTTGATATAGATTCGTACAGGTTCTGCAAGCCCTTCCCATGTCACTTCATAAATATCAAGCAACCCTGCACCAACATCAGTTCTCTTTGATGGGAAAGGGCAGCACGTGTCCACTTTAGTATACGACAGCTTTTCACCTTTAGGGCCGGTAAGCGCATCAAAATAACGTTGTACATTTTTCTCTGCCATTGTATAAGACAGGAAGCCAAGATTTACAGGATAATCCTGGTCGTAGCCATAGTTTTTATCCTTGCTTGTTTCGGTGATGATGAAGGTCTTGTCCTTAGATAGCGCCGGCATTTTGGCCGTGTCATCTATATTTTTTATGGTGTTGCGTGTGCTTGTGCATGAGGCTAATGCCAGTAGAGCGAAGGATAACAGCAGAAGTTTTTTCATTGTTGATGTAATTGTTTGCCAAAGTTAATCGAAAAATTTCAGATTTTAGATTTCAGATTGAGCTTCATTCTAATGTACATTGCTTTTAACGTCATTCTTCCAAAATTAATAAAATTAGGAAATCAATGAGTAAGCACGTCTCGGCTCCCTCTCCTTTGGAGAGGGTTGGGGTGAGGCCAAACAAAACGAGCCCCGATAAAATCGGGGCCCGTTTCTTTTGGTGTCGTTTGGGTTTAGAATTCCAGTTGGCGTAAAGCAGCAATTTTATTCGCCCTTTGTTTTCTCCTGAAATACGTCATATTCGGGTTGCCGAAATATTTTGTTATGGTAAGCCTTGCCATCAGGTAGCTCACGGTGCTTTCCGCACCCTGGTTAAGGTTTACGTTATGCTCTTCCATTCCGTCGAAACATCCGCCGGTGCATGGGTTATATACCACCTGGTTTAGGCGGTTGTTACCAAGGAACCAGTTAAAAGCAATTTCCATTTTAGTGAGGTATTCCTCATCTTTAAAGATGTCATGGAATTTGCGCAATGCCAATATCGTATATGCCACGTCTATAGGCTGCTCCCCACAGGTTGCCCTCTCGCCGCCTTTGATCAGCCAGCTGCGGTTTGATATAACCTGTATCGACTTTTCATCGAAAGTCTGTGACAGCAGGAAGTCAAATGATTTTTTTGCGATCTCTTTATATTCTTCGTTTTTTGTAATGCCGTAGCTTAAAAGCAGCGCTTCAGGCAGTACGCTGTTGGCATACGTAAGGTAGCCTTCAAACCATTTCCACTCACCGTCAGACTCATGGCGGTACATCTGTACCAACCTGTCAGCAAAAAGCCTCACATAGATCTCGGTATCGGCATTTTTGATGTAACGGTTGAAATAATAAAGCCCTTTTATAGTGAATGCCATCGCCCTCGTAGAATAAACATCTTTGGTAAGCGACAACGACCTTTGGAACATTGTTTCGGCTTTTTTGATAACAGCAGCCGGAAGGATAGAACCCAACGAAACTACATACCCTAATGCCCACATGGCGCGGCCTGAGCTGTCTTCAAGGTTTTCATTTTTGTTTTGGTCGGTAAAGTTGGTGTTGTAGTCAACATAATTCAGGAATTTGCCATCTTTGCTTTGGCAGTAATCAATGAAATTAAGATAAATGTTGATGTATTTTAGTACTGACTCGTCCCTGTAGGATTTGTAATGCTGGCACATAGCGATAAGCGCACGGGCATTATCGTCTATAGTATAGCCTGTGTTAATATCCGGCCTGTTCAGTTTGCTGAATTGCAGCATACCGAAATCAGTAGTCATATTCTTGATATGCTGCAGGTTGATTTCAGGGTTCCTGTATTGCAGCCTGATTGTTTCGCCTGCCGTCCTTTCAAGTAACTTTGCATGGTCTACCGCCGAGTTTTCCCAGGCAGTATGGATTATTTTGTGAAGGCCGTTAAGCACCATAGTATTCCTGCGCTGCACATCGAATAATAGCGTGTTTATAGCTTCTGACAATTGCTCCGAGTTACCGAAATCAAATGTCATACCGGTGTCGCCTGCCAAAACTTCTTTGGCGTGCGGTATAGGTGTAGAGATAATAGGGCAGCCACAGCTAAGTGCGTATGCAAACGTTCCGCTAACCGCCTGGTTCGGGTCTTTCGACGAGAACACGTAGATATCGGTAAGCTGAAGGTATTCCAGCAATTCAGGAAGATCAACGTATTTATTGATGAATTGTACATTATCCTGAATGCCAAGCTCGTTTATTTTTGCAATCAAAGAGTCGCGGTATTTCTCACCTTCCTGCAACGCAACAGTAGGGTGGGTTTTTCCGATGATAAGGAAAAGTGTTTCCGGTGCCTTGTTGATTACGTTAGGCAAGGCTTCAAGCGTTGTCTCAATGCTTTTTCCGGAGCTCAAAAGCCCGAATGTAGAAAGTACTTTACGTCCTTCAAAGCCATATTTACGTTTCAGCTCGTTTTTATCGGTGTGGGCCACGAGGTGGGTGCCGTGCGGTATAACCGCGATTTTTTCACGGTCTATTATATAGTCGCGCACCAGTATGTCGGCAGCGTTGTGTGTCATTACAATAAGGGAATCAACCCTGTTAAGTATGTGCTGTACATTTGCCTTAAACTCCTCATTAGGATTAGGCAACACGGTGTGGAATACCACGGTAAGCGGTTTCTCCACAGCATCTACAAACATATTAAAGTCTTTTACCGTTTCATGGAAAAGGCCGAACTCATGCTGTATTAATACTATTTTTAAATTGTCATCGGCATTGATCGCTTTCGCAAGTTCAACATACGATTCAGGTTGCGATGTGTTCAGGATATATTTTATCGAAGCATCTTCGTAGGTATGCTGTTCGTCATTAGTTTCAAGCGCGCATATTTTGATGGAGAAAGAATCTACATAATGGTCATTAAGCGCTTTGATAAGGTCCTGCGAATACGTTGCAATACCGCACTGCCTTGGAGGGAATGTAGTAAGCACTAAAATTTCGGGAAGGCTTTCCGGATTTTGGTAAGTGAAATTCTGGGCTGCTAACTGTTCGATCAGGGCGTTGTAAGGCTGGAATTTTTTTCCGGCAGATTTTCTTGTTTTCATGGCGCTTTATGGGTAATTATAGTAGTTAATCTTTATTGTGTGCAATTTTATTGGTATGGTTTAAAAAGCCGGTTATAAATTTTCATAACCGACTTTTATGTAATTCCTTTCGGAATTTATCTGGAAATACTATACGTTGGCTTTGTTAATCCATTCGTTGGCCCTGTCCTTAGCTCCGTTTACAGCATCTTCAACTTCAGACGATGAATTCCTGTATTCTTTTTGCGCTTTGCGTTTCAGTTCCTGTAGCTTTCCGCTAAAGTTTTCACGGGCTTCGTCAACCTGTGCCTGATAGTTTCTTTGTGACCTTCTGCGTGCGATAAGAACCGCTGCTCCTGCAAGTACTGCTGCTCCTACAGCAATACCTACGATCATTTTTTTATTTTTCATTTCTGTGTGATTTATGGTTATAAATAAATTCTTGGACTAAATTATGACATCATCACTCAAACCGCAATCTGCTTAATAAATATTTAACTCAATTAACAGGGCTTTAGGAATTTTACAATTTAATTAACGAGTATGTAGGTTTTATTGAATTATTTGTAATCCAACTATACCTAATTCTGTAAATTTACGATGAAAGTTATATTGTTTAATAAATTGTAGGGTAGTTTTAGGTATTTGGTAAAATATTTAAAATTTGACCCCCAAAAAAACAGGGGTGTTTAAAATTTAGAACATTTTTTTGTACATTTGCGTAAGTTTTAATCTATCATTAACATTAAAAATTTAGTTTCATGTCAACATTCCGTTCTCATGCCCTGCAACAAACTGCAACCAGAAAGCCGGTTAAAGTAGAAGAGCTCGACAGAAAATCAATCATTTTTGGAAGTAATGTGTTCAATGACAAAGCAATGCGCCAGTTTTTGACCCCGGAAGCCTACAAAGCAGTCCAGAGCGCAGTGCAGCACGGAACTAAAATAGACCGCAAACTTGCCGATTATATCGCAATGGGCATGAAAGAATGGGCGCTTGCCAAAGGCGTTACCCATTACACCCACTGGTTTCAGCCGCTTACAGGCGCTACTGCCGAGAAGCACGATGCCTTTTTTGAAACATCTTATGACGGTACTGACCCTGTTGAGAAATTCGGCGGAAGCCAACTGGTACAGCAGGAGCCGGATGCGTCAAGTTTCCCGAACGGAGGTATCAGGAATACCTTCGAGGCACGTGGCTATACCGCATGGGACCCAACGTCGCCTGCATTCATATACGGAACAACATTGTGTATCCCTACGGTATTCGTATCGTACACAGGAGAGGCGCTTGACTATAAAACACCTTTATTAAGGGCGCTTTCTGCCATTGATGAAGCTGCCACCGACGTTTGCCGTTATTTCGACAAGAACGTTAAGAAAGTTACTGCTACGCTCGGATGGGAACAGGAATATTTCCTTGTAGATTCGGCGCTTGCCAATTCAAGGCCTGACATTACCCTTACAGGCCGTACGCTTTTAGGGCATACGTCTGCAAAAGGCCAGCAGCTGGAAGACCATTATTTCGGGTCTATCCCAACGCGTGTCCTTAATTATATGCGCGACCTTGAAAATGAGTGTATGCTTCTTGGTATCCCTGTTAAGACCCGCCACAACGAGGTAGCGCCAAACCAATTCGAGCTTGCGCCAATATTTGAAGAGACCAATCTTGCGGTTGACCATAACTCCTTATTAATGGACGTAATGCAGAAAGTTGCCGAGCGCCACGATTTTAAAGTGCTTTTCCACGAGAAGCCGTTTAAAGGAGTGAACGGGTCTGGTAAACACAACAACTGGTCGCTTGCTACAGATACAGGTGTAAACCTTTTGGGCCCGGGCAAAACGCCAATGAGCAACCTGCAGTTCCTTGCTTTCTTCATCAATACTATAAAAGCAGTATATACTAATGAGGAACTGATGAGGGCTTCGATCGCGACAGCTACTAACGACCACAGGCTTGGTGCCAACGAAGCGCCGCCTGCAATCATATCAGTATTCATTGGGCAGCAGCTTACTAAAGTGCTTGCCGAACTTGAAGGTGTATCATCCGGCAAACTTTCTCCGGAAGAGAAAACCGACCTTAAACTGAACGTAGTAGGTAAAATTCCGGATGTATTGCTTGACAATACCGACAGGAACAGGACATCGCCGTTTGCCTTTACAGGAAATAAATTTGAGTTCAGGGCAGTAGGATCGAGCGCTAACTGCGCCAATGCCATGACAATCGTAAATACTATCGTTGCCAAGCAGCTAAAAGACTTCAAAAAAGAAGTGGATGCGCTTATCGACGAAAAAGGCATGAAGAAGGACGATGCTATCTTCAACGTATTGAGGGAGTACATTAAGGAAACCAAAGCCATCCTTTTTGAAGGCGACGGTTACAGCGATGCATGGGAGCAGGAAGCGGCAAAACGCGGCCTGAGCAACTTCAAGACCACACCATCGGCGCTTAAAGCGAAAGTATCAGCACAGTCACTTGCCTTATTCGAGGAAATGAACGTGATGAACCACGTTGAGGCAGAAGCACGTTATGAGATAGAGCTTGAGGAGTACACTAAAAAAATACAGATAGAAGGCCGGGTATTGGGTGATATCGCGCGTAACCACGTGGTACCAACCGCTATCCGCTACCAGAATATCCTTATCGAGAATGTAAGGGGCCTTAAGGAGATCTTCGGTAAAGAATTTGAGAACATAGGAAAAGAGCAGATTACGCTTATCAGGGAAATTTCAGGGCACATTGCTGGCATCAACACGAAAGTTGAGGAAATGACCGAAGCGCGCAAGAACGCGAACAATCTGGGCAGCGCAGAAGAAATGGCACACGCCTACTGCGATACCGTAAAACCATTCTTTGATGTGATCAGGGACCATTGCGACAAGCTGGAACTTCTTGTTGACGATGAGATATGGACATTGACTAAATACAGGGAGTTATTATTCACAAGATAATATTCCATTAAAGATTTTTGAGTTAAGCCTGCCGCGATTTTCGCGGCAGGTTTTTTTATTTTTAGCCACGAATTACACAAATTTCACTAATTTTTGCATGGAAGAACTTCACCGACAAAAAACTACCTCACCTCATAGCCCCGGGGGGAGCGGCATCCCGCGGAGGCACGAAGCAGATATAGCGGACGCCGGGACCGACGACGGCAAAGAAACGCTTAGATAACTGCTTCAAAGGAAAAAACGGCGGCTGCTTCGGCAAGAGTGTAGCTGCCCCTCTCCTTGGAGAGGGATTGGGGGTGAGGCCTAAAATAAAAACATCCTTACTTTCGTTATTACTATAACCAACACCAAAACAAAACATGAAGCGCCTTTTTTTACTATTGGCACTATACCTCTCGATATTCGCCAACGCACAGGAAAAGTTTACCGTCTATTTTGATTTCGATATTGATGAGGCGAATGATCCTTCTGCGATGAGCCTTTCGGAATGGATAAGCGAACATAAAGATGTTGAAGTACAGAAGATATATGGGTATGCCGACAGTATTGGCAATGCTTTGTATAATATTGACCTCTCGGAACGCAGGGCAATGTATGTTTTCGAAAAGCTGAAGGAGGGCAATATTGATGTAGCTAATGTTGAGGAAAAGGGCCTTGGGGAGAGCGAAGCATTTTCCATAGAAAGGGCAAAAGATCGTAAAGCAGTGCTGTATTTCCGGCAAAAACCAATCATAATTGAGAAAAAGCCGGAGCCTGTAGTAACTGAATTGGCAAAAAAAATTACAGAGGCAGTGAAAGGTGACAAAATAGCAATTCCAAGACTTCACTTTTTTGATAACTCCGACCTGGTGCTGCCCGAATCCAGGCCTGTGCTATACGAATTGCTTGCCATCATGAAGAATAACCCCAACCTTAGGATCGATATCCAGGGTCATATCTGCTGCCAGAAAATTGAGACGAACCAAATATCGCAAAAGAGGGCGCTGGCCGTATATGCATTTTTAAAGAACAACGGTATCGACAGGATGAGGCTTTCTTACCAAAGTTTTGGCAGTAGTAAGCCAGTGTATCCGCTTCCTGAAAAAACCGAAGAAGAAAAAGTGGCTAACAGGCGGGTGGAGATTGAGATAATCGAGAACTAAGTTCAGATTGTAGATTTCAGATTTCAGATTGAGCTACACTCTTGCAGGATAAAATCCCCCTCTACTTTAGGGTATGAGTGTAGCTCAATCTGAAATCTGAAATCTGAAATAGTAAAGAAATCTAAAATCCCTCTACAAAGGCTCCTGCTGGCTCAGGCAATGAAAGCTGCCCAGTCCCCATATAAGGTCTGTGGAATCAATACCGATGACCTCCCTGTCGGGGAAACATTTTTTGAGTATGTCCAAAGCCTTCGCGTCATTTACTTCATCATTAAATATTGGAACAATAACGCTTTTATTGGCAATGTAAAAATTCGCGTAAGATGCCGGCAGCCTTTGGTCTTCATGGATCACAGCTTTTGGCATTGGCAACTCTATAATATTTAACGGACTCCCATCCTGCAATTTCATGGTCTTTAACAGTTCTAGGTTCTCTTGGAGCAGGTGGTAATTTTCATCATTCTCATCTTCCTCGACAACGGTTACCACTGTATCTTCATTTACAAAACGGGTAATATCGTCAATATGCCCGTCGGTATCATCGCCTACAATGCCATCGCCAAGCCATAATATGTGCTCCACGCCATAATATTCTTTCAGGTATTCTTCGATCTGTTCCTGCGAAAGATGTGGGTTGCGGTTTTTGTTCAGCAGGCAGGCAGTTGTGGTAAGGAGTGTGCCTTTGCCATTAAATTCTACGCTGCCGCCTTCCATCACGATATTTGGATTGAAAACTTTCAGGTTCAATGCTTCTCCAATACGTGTCGGAATCACATCATCAAGGTCATAGGGAGGGTATTTATCGCCCCAGGCATTGTAGCCCCAGTCGACAATGGCTTTTTCGCCGGTTTCATTATTTACAACAAAAGCAGGGCCGTGGTCGCGGCACCAGGCATCGTTGGTAGGGTGGAAGTAAAAGGTGATTTCGCCTAATCGGCCTTCGGGAACTAATGGCAGGAAACGTTCCAGTTCGGCGGTAGCAAAACGTTTCATCTCCTCATCGGCAACGTTGATGCATACCGGCTGGTGGCGCGAAACCTGCAATATGAACTCGCAGTAGGGCTTGTATATGGTATGTAATTTTCCCGGCCATGAGGCTTCCTTGTGCGGCCATGATAGCCACAGTGCGCGTTGTTCCGAAAATTCCGCCGGAAATGAGAATCCTAACTTCTTAGGGGTATTGTCTGAATGGATATCCATTATGATTTATTGAGTTTGAGTGGCAACCTGAAACTTTAAACTTTAAACCCTGAAACGTTCTAGTCCCCGTCAAGATACCTTTTCGTTATCGGCTGGTAACTGTCGATCCTCCTGTCACGAAGGAACGGCCAGTGCGTACGGTAATGGTCGCTTGTTTGGGTATCTATTTCAACAACAGTAGTTTCTTCTTTGTCATGTGTGGCCAGGTACATCAGCTTACCGTGCGGGTTGGCAACAAAGCTTCCGCCCCAGAATTTCATGGCACCGTCCTGCTCATAGCCCACACGGTTTACGCTCACTACGTGCACTCCGTTGGCAATGGCGTGTGAACGCTGTATGGTCTGCCATGCATCATATTGTTCTTTATTGGTGTCTTCATCCTGCGATGTTGCCCACCCGATCGCAGTAGGGTAGAACATGATCTCGGCGCCCATAAGTGCGGTTATACGGCTTGCCTCAGGGTACCATTGGTCCCAGCAGATAAGCACGCCTATTTTGGCAAACTTCGTCTGGAACACCTTGTAACCAAGGTCACCGGGTGTAAAATAGAATTTCTCGTAATAAGCGGGGTCATCCGGGATGTGCATCTTGCGGTATTTGCCCAGGTATTCACCATCGGCATCAATAACGGCTGTGGTATTATGGTAGAGGCCTTCGGCACGTTTTTCAAATAATGAGGCAATGATCACCACGTTCAGCTCTTTCGCTACTTCGCGCAACGCATCTGTAGATGGACCGGGAATGGATTCAGCTAACTTAAAGTTCTCGTAATCTTCCACATCGCAAAAATACAGCGAAGTGAACAATTCCTGAAGGCATACGATTTGCGCGCCTTTTGCAGCGGCATTGCGTACTTCCCTTATCGCTTTTTCGAGGTTGGGCTGCTTTTCGGCAACACAGCTCATCTGTACTAATCCTACTTTTACTTTCGTCATTTCAGTTACATAAAATTGAGCCGCAAATTTATGGAAAAAGTTTGTTTTTTAGTACAGGAATGCTGTTAGGCTTTTCTTAAATGTATTTGTTGTATAAGTGATTGATTTTAAAAAACATGTGCTGCTTATAGTTTCTTTATTAAGAAAAAAGCGATATTTTAGCGGTAGGCATACACCATAAGATAAATAGGGTTTTACCTATAGTATCCGGGATAATTATGTTCCAATTTTACTGCAACCAAATTATTAACCGATAAATTCTCAGATTATGAAAAAATTAATTTTATGTATTGCTCTTGTGGCAGCAATGGTAGGGTGTAATGAGAAAAAAGAAAAAGAGGAGACGACAACTACAGCTACTCAGGAGGGTATAGAAGATTATCCTGATAACGTAGATAAGTATTTACTCCACTCTTATTTGCCACAAACAGTTATTCCTATTGATAGGGGAAGAGTTATAGCAGACTTTTCAACATGGCAAGACGATAATAAATCTTTTATAGTTTTAGATGCTGCGAGTAAGAACAGATTTTACGTGGATTTGGATCAGGTTTTAATATCGACTTCAGTTAAATTGGCGGACTGGCTTTCTAAATATGACGATTATATCGTTTTTTCTGAATGCTATTCATTAATAGAAGTAAGACACAAAATACTCCAACAAAGTAAGGATGATTTCAAGGCGGTTACACATTTTGATAATACCGGTACTTATAAAAATATCACTTATGATCAATTAAAAGTTGAATTGAAGAAATTGTCGATTAAGGAAACGGATCATTATGATTCTACAATAAAAATCTCTTTGGGCGGATCTGGAGTATATGTAGCAGAGGGGAAATATGAGTTTTTAGATGGTAATTTTTCAATTCCTCTTATCAACGCAATAATTGCTAATCACGGCTTGACAAACCCTAAATTTTGTTTTGGAAAGGCAAGAATTGATGAAACTGATGATGTAATATTTTTTAAAGTTTTAGATGATAGCGGTCAATTTGTAGGATATTACGACTTTTCTCACAGGCCTCCTTTGAAAATGCTTTAATTAACATTTTTTTTTGTAAATTAAGCCTGTAATAATTTAAGGGCTTAATTTGCTTTTATGGAAGAATTTTTATCAAAAATAACTTTTAGCCAGTTTTTAATCTTTACTACAGTTTTGATGATGCTTTTTCTTTTTAAAAGAAAGAAGAAAGTACATATTTTATTGCTTCTTATTGTGACAGTATGTTTAGGTACAGAAATGCTTACAAATTTTTTTATTATTAATAGTATAGGGTTTGGAGCTTTATATTCAATAAGTGCGGTTATTCATAACGTGCTATGGTTCGCAGTGCTTTTTAGCATTATAGAAAGATTACGTTATTTGAAAATTTTGATTTTGGCCTATGTCCTGTTAGCAATAATAAATTTTCTGTTTATTGAGGGAAGACTTCAGTTCAATGTGTATTCTTTTGCCTTAGGTGCTGTTTTATATTTAATAATATTTATTTCCGAAAATATTATCCAGCTACAAAGAGAAAATTTTTTATTTTTTGAAAAGAATGAAAGCTTGCTTTTATACACCCCTTTATTATTATTTATTGCAATGAGCATTGTGCTTGGATTTCGAGACACTCAACTTTCGGATAAGAAGATTATTTATGGGCTCAGCCTATATGATCTCATAATATCTTTTGCAAACATTCTTTATTATAGCATTATAACAATTTATATTTACCGCGAAAAGAAACTGGAAAAATGATTGATAATCTCGCCTTCGGAATTTTAATTGGCATCATTTTCGTCAGCTTGCTGGTACTCTTTTGCGCGCTCCTCATCAAACTCTACATCAATAAAATAAAAAACTACACCCGCGTCATTTATCAAAAGGATATTGACTTCCAAAAAATCCTTACCACTACCATATTAGAAGCGCAGGAACAGGTGCTCAATAACGTTTCGCAGGAGCTTCACGATGATGCCGGCCAGCAGCTTACCTATATAAATTTCATGGTAGAGAACCTCAAACTCGACAGTCCGGAGCTTACCGGTCCGCTTGAGCCTATTTCAAATTCTGTTCACCTCTTATCCAATTCTATCCGCCGTATCAGCCACTCGCTCAACAGCCAGATGCTCGTTCAGCAGAATCTGCTTAAAGCTATCGAAGGCGAAGCAGACAGGCTGCGGCAGGTTAGTGGCCTGGCAATTGATTACTCATCTGATAGCGATGTGTTTACTAATTTCGATCCAAGCAGGCAGATTGTAATTTTTCGTATCTTTCAGGAAATTATAAATAACGCCATGAAGCATTCCGGCGCTACTAAAATTGTCATTGAAGTTGGGACAAAACCGGTATTCAAATTAAAAGTAGCCGACAATGGTCGTGGATTTAATTACGAAGCATCTAAAAGTGCCGCGACAGGATTAGGGCTTTCAAATCTCATCAGCCGGGCAGAGATCGTGGGTATGGATATTTCGATAGATTCGGCTCCCGGAAAAGGTACGGCGATCACCTTACTTGAAATATAATTACGTATGCAAAAAATTACTATTGGCCTGGTTGACGACCATAAAATTGTCAGGCAGGGTCTCAAGGAACTGCTTGAAAAAATGGGAAACTATAAAGTTGTTGCAGAATATGACAACGCACCTGCTTTCCTGCTTTCCTGCAATCAGGATGAGAAACCTTCTGTGCTTATAGTAGATTATTCGATGCCCGGAATGAATGGGGTAGAGTTGATACAGGAAATCGAAAAATTAGAAATCGAATACAAAATACTCCTGCTCACCCAGCATTTTGATGACAAGATAATTGATACTGCCTACCATTATGGTGCACGGGGATTTTTACATAAAAACTGCAGCGCAGCCGACCTGAAATTTGCGATAGACAGTATAGCCGCTACGGGTTATGCCAATGTTATAGAGATATTACAAAGGGTTCGGAAGTTTGATGTAAACTCGTTGGAAGAGAAAAAAAACCACAGTATACTGCTGACTGCCCGCGAACACGAATTCCTTAAACTTGTTTGCGACGAACGCGAGCTGACCTATGATCAAATGGCCGATATAATGAACGTTTCTGTAAAATCTATCGAAGCATATCGCAGCGCATTGTTTGACAAATACAATATAAAATCGAAAGTCGGGTTGGTGCTGTTCTCCTACAAATACAAGCTTACAGAACCTTTTTTATAAAATAATCTAAACACGTAGGATAATACCGATTGTATCTATTAAATTTATAGTTCCAAAAAACAATATAAATTATGGATACGACACGTTTTGAAAATATTTTTGTTGCCGAAAACCAAATTCCTGAAGAATTCCAACTTCCCGAAATACACCAGAACGAATACCTGCTCAATGGCGAAATGGTACAATGGAATGGGCCTGTAAACGAAGTCTGGTCGCCTGTTTGCATTCCCGGTGCCGAAGGACTACAGCGGAAACTCGTAGGCACATATCCGGATACTTCACCTAAAGAAGCCATGGAGGCGCTCGATGCCGCACTCGCTGCCTATAACAATGGAATGGGGGAGTGGCCAGCCATGAGCGTTGAAAAGCGAATAGGTTGCATGCAGAATTTTGTGTACCTGATGATAAAGCAACGGTCGCTTGTCATAAAACTGCTGATGTGGGAAATTGGAAAATCGCTCGCCGACTCCACCAAAGAATTTGACCGTACAGTTGATTATATAAATGCTACTATCGATGCGCTGAAAGAGCTGGACAGGGAATCGTCACGATTTCAGGAGGCGGAAGGTACTATTGCCCAAACCCGTCGCCTGCCGCTTGGTGTAGTGCTTAGTATGGGGCCTTTCAATTACCCGCTTAACGAAATATTCACGACACTGATACCCGCACTTATAATGGGTAATACCATATTATTCAAGCTGCCGAAACACGGTATCCTGGCACATTATCCTTTGCTAGAAGCATTTAAAGAAGCATTCCCCAAAGGCGCAGTAAATACGCTTTACGGGAAAGGCTCGGAAATTATTCCGCCGCTTATGGAAAGCGGTAAGATAAATGTGCTCGCCTTCATTGGTTCCAGCAAAGTCGCTAACGGCCTCAAAAAGCAGCACCCTAAAGTGAACAGGCTTCGTGCTATACTGAGCCTTGATGCCAAGAACGCCGCTATCGTTACTAATAATGCCGACCTGGATGTAGCGGTAAGCGAATGCATCGCCGGTTCATTGTCGTTTAACGGGCAGCGCTGTACAGCGCTCAAGCTGATCTTTGTGCAGGAAGGTGTTGCCGATGAATTCGTGAAGAAATTAAGTGATGCAGTATCAGCATTGAAGCCCGGCCTGCCGTGGGACAAAGATGTGAAGATCACCCCGCTTCCCGAAGCAGACAAGCCTGCTTACCTTAAAGAATGTATAGATGATGCTGTGGCAAAAGGCGCTAAAGTTATGAACGAAGGCGGTGGCTATATGAATGCTTCTTTTGTTTTTCCTGCAGTGGTATATCCTGTTGATGACAGCATGAAGCTGTACCATGAAGAGCAGTTTGGGCCGGTAGTACCTGTCGTTCGTTTTAAATCTATTGAGGAACCAATCGACTACCAAATCAACGCATCGCACGGTATGCAGGTCAGTATCTTCAGCAACGACCCCGCCGAAGTCGCTAGCCTTATCGATCCTTTCGTAAATCTTGTCAGCCGGGTGAATATTAACTGCCAGGCTCAACGCGGCCCGGATGTTTTTCCTTTTACAGGAAGAAAGGACAGCGCCGAAGGAACCTTGTCGGTATTCGATGCGCTGCGTTCGTTCTCAATAAGGTCGCTTGTGGCAGCAAAAGTCACCGATGCCAATAAAGAGCTTTTAAACAGGATCGTTCGCGACCATGAGTCGGGCTTCCTGAGTACCGATTATATTTTTTGATGAAATAAGGTTGTATAGCACAACGCCGAACTTTAGAGACTTGTATGATTTTTTACTACTTTGGCTATAATATGTGCTTAAATTTATCCATACTCTTATTATATTTGCTGTTCATACAGACAAACTAACGAAACGTACTATGAAATTATTAGAAGGAAAAACGGCAATAATAACCGGCGCAAGCAGGGGTATAGGCCGTGGCATCGCGATTGTTTTTGCACAGCATGGGGCTAATGTCGCATTTACTTACAGCGCTTCGGCGGAAGCGGCAAAAAGCCTTGAAGAAGAGCTTAAAGGTTATGGCATACAGGCAAAAGGCTATCAAAGCAATGCAGCCGATTTTAATGAGGCACAAAAGCTTGCCGATGATGTAGTGGCCACTTTTGGCACTATAGACATCCTTATCAACAATGCGGGTATTACTAAAGACAACCTGCTGATGAGGATATCTGAAGAGGATTTTGACAAAGTGATCGAGGTGAACCTTAAATCGGTTTTCAATATGACCAAAGCGGTACAGCGCACCATGCTTAAGGCCCGCAGCGGTTCTATCATCAACATGAGTTCTGTAGTTGGAGTGAAAGGTAACGCCGGGCAGACCAACTATGCGGCTTCCAAAGCAGGGGTTATCGGCTTTACCAAATCGGTGGCGCTGGAGTTAGGTTCGCGTAACATTCGCTGTAATGCTATCGCACCGGGCTTTATTGAAACCGAAATGACGGGCAAGCTTCCTGAAGATGTAGTAAAAGGCTGGGCTGAGGCGATCCCGTTGAAACGTGGCGGTTCTCCTGAAGATGTGGCGAATGCCTGCGTATTCCTTGCTTCGGACATGGCGGCTTACATCACCGGCCAGGTACTGAATGTTGACGGAGGAATGCTTACATAATAAAAATTAGAAAATCACGATAATATAGAATGACTGCATCTACGGTTTTATGGTTACTACTGTCAGCACTGGCAGCATTTGCATTATCGTTTTACCAATATCTTTTTAAAGCCAAAAAGAGAAGCAGGCTGCATATCTTTTTGGCTTTTCTTCGTTTTGTCACGCTTTTTTCAGTTTTCGTGCTGCTGATAAATCCTGTCATCACACGGAAAGACCTCGAAACGGTAAAAACACCACTCCCGATAGTACTGGACAATTCCCAATCCATAAAGGAACTGGGGCAGGACAGCCTTGCAAAACAATTGGCTGAAAAGCTGACATCCAATAAAGCGCTTAAAGATAAATTTGATGTGCAGCTTTATACCTTTGATGAAGGCTTTGAAGCGGGAAAGGAACCTGATTTTAAAGGCAAGCAAACGCATATCGACCAGGTGGCGCAAAACCTCAAGCAGCTATATAGGGCTGCGAATTATCCGGTGGTGTTATTATCCGACGGTAACCAGACCATTGGCAATGATTATGTGTACAGTTTCCGCGAAAACACATCGGTTTATCCATTAGTATTAGGCGATACCACTACATTCCTCGACCTTAGGGTGAGCCAAGTGAATGTGAACAAGTATGCCTTCTTAAAAAATAAATTCCCGGTTGAAGTATTCCTTCAATATAACGGGAATAAAAACCTGAGTGCCGTTTTCAATATCATGCAGGGGAATTCGGTTTTGCATAAGCAGAATGTAGCTTTTTCGAAAGACAAAAAAGCGCAGTTGTTGTCTGTCCTTTTGGATGCATCCAAAGTAGGCGTGCAGACTTTTAAAGCCGTAATAACTTCTTCGGAAGCGGAAAAAAATAAATACAACAACACCAAGAATTTTGCGGTGGAGGTTATAGACCAACGCTCGGAAGTGGCATTGGTGTCTGCCATTAACCACCCCGACCTTGGCGCGCTAAAGCGTTCGATAGAAACGAATCAGCAGCGTAAGGTTACAATATTAAAGCCTAATGAGGTAAAATCGTTACAGGATTATAATGTGCTTATCCTGTATCAACCGGATGCTTCGTTCAGGCAGCTATTGGAGCTTAATAAGAACGCAGGCCTGAATACGTTTACAATCACCGGGCTTTCTACAGATTTCAACCTGCTGAACCAGTACCAGCAACAGCTTAATTTCCGTATGACATCGCAAAGGGAAGATTATTTGGCTGATTTTGACAGCCAGTTCAACCTGTTTTCCGCGACCGATATAGGCTTTGGCCAATTCCCGCCACTACAGCACCCGTTCGGGACGATTACGCCAAAAGAAAATACGAATGTATTGCTTCAGGCGCGTATCAGGAATGTGAAGACGGAGAACCCGATGATGGTGTTTTCGGAAAAAGGCCCGCAACGCAGCGCTTTCCTGTTAGGCGAGAACATCTGGAAGTGGAGGATGGAAAGCCACCAAAATACCAAATCGTTTGAGCAGTTCGATATTTTTATGGATAAGACTATCCAGTTCCTTGCATCGAATTCCAAACGTAAATCCCTTGTGGTGAACCATGAGAGTTTTTATAATTCGGGTGAGGTAATACAAATAACAGCGCAGTACTTCAACAAGAATTACGAGTTCGAGGAAAATGCGAGGCTGACGATACAGCTTAAAAATAAGAAAACAGGAGCATCAAAAAATTATGATTTCCTGAAAGGCAGTAATGAATATAAAGTAAACCTCGATGGGCTTGATGCGGGGCAGTACAGCTTTACAGTAAAAGAAACTGCATCGAATACAGCATACAGCGGCGCATTTGAGGTGCTGGATTTTGAGATTGAAAAACAGTTTGTAAATCCTGACCTTGCCAGGCTGAAGCAAACGGCTGCCAATACCAACGGGACTGTGTATTACCCTGCACAGGTAGACCAGTTAGCAGATTTCCTGCTTAAAAATGACAACTATAAAGCCATCCAGAAAGAGATCATTAAGAAATCCCCGTTGATCGACTGGATATGGCTGCTCGTTATTCTTGCCGTATCGCTTGCAGCAGAATGGTTTGTGCGCAAATACAACGGCTTGCTTTAAACGCATATAGGAAGCGACGCTTCAACTCTGTGAAATCATCTACATTTAACTAGTACTTGCCTATGTTTTATGTGGTTAAATTTTAGGGTGTCAATGTTGACAGTTACTAAAGTTATTATAAATCCTATTTTTCTGACGGTAATTGTTTTTAAATTTGGTAAACAAACTAAATTTGAACCCATGAAACGATTTGTATTATTTTTTAGCATAACAGCGGCAATTGCCCTTACAGGATGCAGAAGCGCCAAAGCTACACAACCCATGGACCTGCTTACCGGTACGGTGTGGGAACTTTCATCCATTAATGGACAAAAAGTAGATGCAGGAAGTAACCGTAACGGCCTTCCTACAGCCTCATTCAATACCGAGCTTAAGATATCCGGTAATGGCGGGTGTAACACATACAGCGGCTCTTACAACCTGAACGAAAATGAAGGCATTAACATCAGCCAGGTGATGTCGACCAAAATGTTTTGTGAAGGGAGCATAGAGAATGAATACTTTAAAGAATTGGGCAAGGTAAACATGGCAAAGATCGACAAAGACAAGCTTACATTGATGGAAGGCGTGGACGAGCGACTGGTCTTTGTCCCAAAAAAATAAATACATGATTGCAAAACCCGTTTTGGATTTTCTTGTACAGCTTACAAAGAACAATAACAGGGAATGGTTTACAGAGAATAAAAAGACTTTCCAGGCAAATGATGCACTGGCAAAGTCTTTTTTTAATGAGGTATATGCAGGAATGCAGAAAATGGACGCTATAGAGAAAATGCAGGTGCTCCGGATATACCGCGATGTGCGTTTCTCTAAAGACAAGACGCCTTATAAAAATTATTTCAGTGCATGGTTTCCGCGTACCAAGCCTGCATTCAGGGGAAGCTATTATCTCCACATACAGCCGGGAGAGAGTTTTATAGAAGGTGGCTTTTGGGAACCCAATGCTGCAGACCTGATGCGTATCCGTAAAGAATTTGAGCTTGACGACAGTGAGATCAGGAATATTGCCGCCAATCCTGACTTTAAAAAATACTTTGGCGAATTGCAGGGCGAAGGCGTAAAAACGGCGCCGAAGGGTTTTGATAAAGGCCATCCCGCAATCGACCTGATTAAGAAGAAACAGTTCCTTGTTGTCAGGAAATTTACCGACAAAGAAGTGCTGGATAAAAATTTTAAAGATGAAGTGCTGGCAACCTTTGCAGCAATGCGTCCCTTCTTCGATTACATGAGCGATGTGCTTACTACCAACCTTAATGGCGAAAGCCTGATATAGCAAGTGTAGTAGCGTAGAGAGAGCCCTGTTTTTACCACATCGCCTAAAACATAAATGGCCGGAATTTCTTCCGGCCATTTATGTTATATCATACAATTCGTTATTTGCCGTCTTTATCTACAACCGGGCGGCTTTCACGGTTCGCAAGTTCCCAGGCGGTAACAAAGGCAAGCTGTGCCCTTTTTGCCAACAAGTCATATTCAATTTTCTGCGGCTCATCACCGGCCATGTGGTAATCTTCATGTACACCATTGAAGTAGAAGATGATCGGGATTCCTTTTTTTGCAAAATTATAATGATCGGACCTGAAGTAGAACTGGTTAGAGTCTTTCCTGTCATTGAATTTATAATCCAGGTTTAGGTGTGTGTATTTTGCATTGGCGGCTTCGTTGATGTTATGAAGGTCGCTACTCAAACGGTCAGAACCAATAACATATACATAATTGCCGTTGTCTTTATGCGCATCGTCCCTGCGGCCTATCATGTCGATATTAAGGTCGGCGATGGTATTAGCAATCGGAAACAACGGATTTTCAGAGTAAAAGCGGGAACCATGCAGGCCGTGCTCTTCGCCGGTAACATGCAGGAACAGGATAGAGCGTTTCGGGCCATAGCCGTCTTTTTTAGCCTGTATAAAAGCCTGTGCTATTTCGAGTAAAGCAACAGTACCTGATCCATCATCATCGGCGCCGTTATATACTTCTCCGTTTTTCATTCCTACGTGGTCGTAATGCGCAGAAATAACCAGAATCTCTTCAGGCTTTTCGCTTCCTTCTATAAAGGCCCAGATATTTTCGGAATCGCCAAGCTTAGGACTGAATGCTTTCGCCATATAGGCAGCCGGCACTTTCTGGTAATAATTTTCTGCACCTTTCGGGAAAGGTATCTTTTCAGCCTCATATTGTTTTATAAGATACTGACCTGCTTTCTTTTGCCCGGGCTCTCCGGTATTGCGGCCCTGCATTTCATCGCCGGCAACGATATACAGGTGTTTTTTCAGGTCGTCAGGCGTGATGGAATTCATGTATTTGTTCACATCGGCTTTGGCATAGTCCTTTTTCGCATTCCTGCCGGTACTGCATGAAAGCACGAAAAGGGAAAGTGACGCTAATATCAGAGTTTTTCTCATTGGATGATGGTTTGTTTTATTAGTTGGGTAGATATAGGTTTTGTTACAGGCTAAGTAAGTTTTATTTAGTCCCGAATATTTCATCTAAAAATAAAAGGAAATGTGCCCACGAACGCTTGTCGGCTTTTTCGTTGTAGGCCGCTCCTTTTGAGTTGTCTGTTCCTGCTTCCTTTTCGGTAAAAGCATGCACCGCATTGGCATAATAGATCATCTGCCAGTCGGCTTTGCCATCCCTCATTTCTTTTTGGAAGGATTCAATATCTTTTTGTGGTACATACGGATCATCAGCACCATGCAATATAAGTACTTTAGGCTTTACCGTTCCGTTCGGCCTTGCTGCATCTTTGCCAAGCCCGCCATGAAAGGAAACAATTCCTTTTACATTCAGTCCGCCACGTACTGCTTCAAGCGCGCCTGTTCCGCCAAAGCAATATCCTATAATAACGATATTATCTTTATCCACTCCAATACTTGCAAAAGCATCAAGAGCAGCTTTGATCCTCTTTTGGTATAATTCTGGATTGTTTTTATAGTAACCCGATTTTTCCCCTGCCTGTTGGATGTTTGAAGGAGCATTCCCTTCACCGTAAATGTCGGCTACGAAGGAGTAATAGCCTAATTCGTTAAGCTTTACTGCAACTTCTTTGGTGTGATCGTTAATGCCCATCCATGCAGGGAGAATAAGGACACCCGGCTTTCCTTTAATAGATTTTTTAGGCGCATTGCCAAAGCCATGAAGCGTTTGTTTTCCATCCATATAAACAACGTTTTTCAGCTGTGCGTTAGCCTGTATTGCCATAAATACTGCCAGTAATAATAATTTAGTTTTCATTGTGGGATATTTTTTATAAATATAAAAAAGAAAGCTCTTATACGCAACGTATAAAAGCTTTCTGTAAATCAGGCATAAACTTGAAATTAACTCCTTTGAAGTTCGTGTTTTCCTTCCTTAATTTCTTCTACCATTTTTTTGTTGAAGGCAGGCAGGTCATCAGGCGTACGGCTCGTAACTAGCCCGTTGTCTACAACAACTTCCTTATCAACCCAGTTCGCACCGGCATTCATAAGGTCTTTTTTTACAGAAGAGAAAGATGTAAGCTCGCGCCCGTCAACCACCTCGGCATTAATAAGTATCTGTGGGCCATGGCATATTGCGGCTACCGGTTTTTTCTCGTCGAAAAAGCTCTTTACAAAAGCAATGGCATCATCGCTTCTCCTCAACAGGTCAGGGTTTATAACACCTCCGGGCAATACTAACGCATGGTAATCGGCTGAGGATACTTCGTCAAGCGTTTTATCTACCTTGTATTCTCCGCTCCAGTTGCCGTTTGCCCAGGCTTTTATCGTGCCGCTTTTAAGGCTTACGATATCTGCAGTCCATCCTTGCTGCTCAAGATATTCCTTTGGCGATTTCAATTCGCTTTCTTCAAAACCGTTGGTTGCCAGTATGGCTACTTTTTTGCTCATGATCATAATTTGTTTAAAAATTGAACACTATAAAATTACCGTTCATTGCGCTGAACGAGTTATAACAGCATATTAAAGTTGTGCCAAAGTTTGTTAAGGAGGCAACGGCTTATAATGAAATATCCTAATTTTAATATGATTACTCTTATAACTATGAAAGATATATTTGAATGGAAACGATTATTGTTTAACGACCTCCCTTTTCAATTCGTTTTTGAAGTAGCATTCCGCACAGTAATAATGTTTACAGTCGTACTGCTTACCTTAAAGTTTGCCGGCAAAAGGGGTGTAAAGCAGCTATCGATATTTGAGGTGGTTATTATCATATCGCTGGGCTCTGCGGCGGGCGACCCGATGTTTTATGAAGATGTGGGCCTAGTGCCGGCAATAGTTGTATTCCTTATAATCCTAACAATGTACCGCGGGGTAACATGGCTGTTGGGGAAAAGCAAAAAGTTTGAAAACTTTATAGAGGGGACAACACAATGCCTTATTGAGGACGGACAATTTTCACTGGCCAGTTTTGAGCGGGAAGATCTCGCACAGGATGAGTTTTTTGCAGAGCTGCGCCTTAAGTCCATCGAGCACCTCGGGCAGGTTAGGAATGCCTATATTGAAACTAACGGTGCGATAAGCGTTTACTTTTATGATGATGCCGATGTTAAATTCGGCCTGCCTATTCGCCCGCAATTGTTTAGCCTTAAAAGTACCAACATACCCAAAAGCGGTATCTACGCCTGTACTTTTTGTGCCAATACCCAGCGCCTTGAGCCTACTACAGGAAAATGTTCTGTATGCCAAAGGGAAGAATGGGTAGAAGCTATAAAATCAAAGCGCATTGTGTAGCAACACAGAAAGCACAGATTGAGCGGATGGCGGCAGTGTTTTGAAAGTATGATTGAAGCTGATCCTCTCCTCTGGAGAGAGTTGGGGTGAGGCTTAAACCAAAAAAGACCGCCTTATTAAGGACAGCCTCTTTTTCATTTATTGTAACTACTATAATTTAACCTCTTCGCCCACCTGTATTGCCACTGCCGCCGGAAGATCTGGATGGCGCAGGACTCATTTGCCTTGACGGAGCCGGGGCACTATTTCTTATCGAAGGGTTGCTTCGTGCCGGTGCCGGAGTGCTCATAGCCGGAGTATTAGTTCTCGCAGGGGTATTGTTCCTTATAGAAGGCGTAGTAGTGTTTCCCCTGCTCATTGATGAATTACTTCTTGAAGGCACTGACGGGCGTGCATCGTTCCTTGACGGCGATGACGGTACCGACCTTGCCGGTGCATTGGTACTATTGCCCCTTGAAGGTGTTCCTGAAGACCGTACCATTTGCCCATTTGACCCCGATGCATCCTGACCTGACCTTGAAGGTGTGGTATTCCTTACGGTGCCGCCGTTGCTTCTTATGCTATTAACATTGGTACCCCTTACAACGTTTGATGCCGGCCTTGCGGAAGCATTACTAAAACTGCTTCTTGGTCCGCCGGATGTAGCCTGCGACCTTGAGCTACCTCTGTTTTGTTCCAGCGCATAACGGTTAGGCACATTGTTCCTGGAACTGAAACCGCTGTTAGGGTGCTGCCTTTCGTAACCGTTTGTCCTCCTCGTGTTATACATTGACATGGCACGTGAGCTTCTCCTTGTGTTGCAGTAAGTATAGGTATTTCGGGTATTTATGTGTACATGGATATTGTTGCGGTACCTGTAAACAGGGTAGGGAGACCAGTAGCTGTAATAGGTTGGGTAATAACCCCAGTACCAGGGAGAATAGTACGGACGGTAGCTGTTTACCCAAAATACGTCATAGATAATTGGCCTTCTTACATAAACCGGCTCATAGATATAATTGGAACCATACATATAAACATCGCCAACCACCTGAACCTGAACATTATTGTTCCTGTCCCTTTCTACCTCTATAGTAGCCACATCCTGGAACGTATCTACACCTAAAACCGATTGCAGTATAATAAGGTGTGTATTTCCTTCAGTTGCCTCAATTACTCTTAAGTAATCTACTTTGTTATCGCCGTTGAGGTCAAGGTTGGATATTTGAATGTCCGGGTCGTTTAGCCTGCGTTCAAAATCTTCAAGATCACGTGAGTCACCAAATATCGAAGCCACTGCTTTCAGGTCCAGGTTGTCGCTGATATCAGCGTTGTTAGCCCTCACGGTAGTAACATCCTGTGCAAAACTTCCGCCGATGCTCAGAAGGGCGAAAAGGACTGTATGTAATATTTTAGTTTTCATGATTCGTGTAATTTAATGCCTGATAAAATAAAGTTGTTGCCTGTCACTGAATATCCAATTACTGTGCCAATAATTTTATTTACATTTATCCTTTTAATAAAAGCCAGCAATTTCGGGCTTTTTCAACAATTAAAAAAATGATTGAAATAAGAAAAGCTTCGCTTGATGATTATACTGTAATTCGCGAAATTGCCGGGCGTACCTGGCCGGATACCTACCTTCCGATACTTACCCGGGAACAAATCGGCTATATGTTAGACATGATGTACAGCCTCCAGGCGTATACTGAACAGCTCCTTGTAAAAGGACACCATTTTCTGCTGGCGGCTGATGACGGGGTGTTTTTAGGCTTTGCGTCTTACGAGGTTAACCATTCGTCAGAAACTACCCGGATACACAAGCTGTATGTCCTCCCCGAAGCGCAGGGAAAAGGCATAGGACAAAAACTGATTGCTCTTATAGAAAACGAAGCTGCAAAGAACACCAATGATAAAATTGTCCTTAATGTAAACCGTTATAACAAGGCTGTAGAATTTTACCTGAAGTCAGGTTTCGTAAAAGCAGGTGAGGAAGATATCAATATCGGTAGCGGCTATTTGATGGAGGATTTTATAATGCGGAAGGATATAAAGTAGTGAAAAAAACGGCTCTGCAATTTCAATTTTTACACACCCCTAACCCGTGTTCAATAGGTTAATTGCTGCACTCATGCATTAAGATAACTGCTTTAAGGTTTAAAGTAAGTACATCCGGGTGTTCCCCTCTTGAGAGCTGTCGTATGGACACAAATATTTGAGAACTGATTTAATTCCCTACGGGAAAAAAATCACTCACTTTCGGCATTAATTCTACCGAAATTTAATCCCTACGGGATAATTAAGCAACGATATTTCCCGTAGGGAATCCATTTCGGTAGTAAAAGTTTGATCAAGAGGGCAGTATTTTCCCGTAGGGAATTAATTCTTGAAGATGTGTCCACACGATAGTCTCGAGAGGTTTAGGGGTGTCTCATCATAAACTTCAAAATATAATCCCTCTAATATTTTACCATAATATTCTGTATTTATTATGATGCCAATAACATACGTTTAAATACATAAGGGGTAACTTTGGATAAATATAAATCTTAAAACCGTTCCCCATGATAATACAAATTCCCGATCTGCCCAATAATATGGTAGGCTTCCGTGCCGACGGAGAAGTCACTAATGAAGATTTCGAGATCGTAAAGCTGCAGGTTTCGCACCTTGTTGAAAAAACCGGTAAGCTAAACTACATGCTTGTACTTGATACCTCCCCGGCCGATTTTACGCTTGGAGCTTGGATGCAGGATGCATTGCTTGGCATACAGAATATCACAAAATGGAACCGTGCCGCTATCATATCCGATTCTGAAGCAGTAAAAACTTTTACCGATGTTTTCAGTAAAGTTATGCCAGGCGAGTTCAGGGGCTACAGGCATTCAGAATATGACAGGGCTGTAGACTGGGTTTCCGAAAGAAGCGATGACGAGCAATATAACAACTAACTAAAAAATAATATTATGTCACAAAACAATTTATCAGAAGACAACTACAAAGACCTTTTTAATGATGAGGCAAGGGCCAAGATCAAAGAAATGGCAAAAGATATTGGTACGTGCATGTTTTGCACCGAATTATCTGTAAGGCCGATACCTACGCGCCCAATGGGTGTTGCAGATATTGACGATGATGGTAACCTTTGGTTCATCAGCTCTAAAAAAAGCAATAAAAATTTCGAGATAAGCCATGACGACGAAGTACAGCTGATCTTTGCCAAAAACTCAGATGCACATTTTCTGTCTGTATTTGGCAAAGCAGTAATTTACAAAGACAAATCGCATATCGAGGAAATATGGACGCCTATGGCAAAGGCATGGTTCGAAGAAGGTAAAGAAGACCCGGATGTTACCGTTATTAAAGTAGAGCCTAAAGATGCCTATTACTGGGATACCAAATACGGTAAGATGGTCTCCATGATCAAAATAGCCTACGGCGCTATAACCGGCAATATGGATGGTGACACAGGAGTGGAAGGCCGGCTTAATGTAAACAATGGCCTTTAATTAAAGCATATCTATAGTATTTTAAGCTCCCCAACACGGGGAGCTTTTTACTTTAATAAAATGTTGTATGTGCCGGTTAAAAACAAAAAAGCTGTTTGTTTCCAAACAGCCTTCACTAATTATATAACCCGGTAATTTGAATTCTTAGTAAGCAAGGAATGCCTTGTTGTATTCCTTTAGGTCAAGAAGATTGTTCTTCTTCGTAAGGTCGGTGAATAGCGATAACAGGTAATCGAGGCTTTCGAGATTGTTCTCATTGTCCGGAGTGCTGCCGGTTACCAGTTCGGTTTCTTCATCAACAGGCTCATCGTCAGGGATAGGGATAAGGAAAGCGCCGTTCTCTTCCAGGTGCTCATACGCGAGTCGTATGGCTTTGGTAAGTACCGGATTTTGTTCCTCCATTGAAAATTCGCGAAGTTTCTTAAGGTCGGCGATCAATGTCTCCGCATCAAAACCTTTTTTGAACAGGTCAAGCTGTATCTTGTTGATCAGTTTTTGTGCACTCGGGTTTTCCACAGTTCAGTTGTTTAGTTTTTGTACTTTGTTTCAGGATTGCAAAAATACTATTTTATATATTTTTTCAGCATTCTTTTTTACATTTTATTGCTGTTGGAAAAATTTACCCCTAATTTTGGACAGTTATGAGTAAACGCGACCTTAAAAAATACCTTGCATCACTCCCAAAAGCCGAGCTCGAAGAGCAGCTTCTGGCATTATATGACAAGTTTGCCGATGTAAAGCAATACTATGATTTTGTATTCAACCCAAAAGAAGAAAAGCTAGAGCAGGAAGCTAAGTTGAAGATTGCTAACGAATATTTCCCAACCAAGAGCAAGCGCCCCAAACTGCGCCGTTCCACCGCGCAGAAATACATCAAGCATTTCCTGTCGTTGGGGGTAGACCCCTATGTAGTAGCTGATGTTATGCTTTTCAATATTGAGACCGCCCAAAAATATTCTGCAAAACGCGAGCTAAAATATTCCTCTTTTTATAAAAGCATGCTCAACTCCTACAAGCAGGTCGTCGATTATGTGGCAGTCAATGGCATGGCTTCCAATTTTAAAGATAGGATAGCAACTGTGAAGGACGAAGCCTGCCGCCAATATTGGGAAAACAGGGAAGAATTTGAAAGGATATGGGATAACTTCGAATAACCATTTCAGATTTCAGAATGTAGATTTCAGATTCCACGGTTGCTCTAATCAGTTTGAGTGGAGTTCCCCCTTCGGGGGTTAGGGGGCTTTAGAACAATGAGCCCTGCACATCCGTTACATGATACCCTGCCTTTAATTTCCCGACCCTGAAAAGGTTCACCTTCTCGTGGGCAAGGCGCGTGGGTTCCGGTATGCGGTGCTTCAGTACGCATTTTTCCATAATGCTGAGGCTGTCTTTTACCGAAACTTTATGCCCGGGCGAAATATAAACCGGTTTTACGCCTGCTTTGGTTCGCAGCGCATACCCCATTATTTCATTATAGCTGGAAATAGGGCTGGTGCTCATTTTATCAAGGCCTAATGGGTTGTAATTCCCAAAAAGCATATTCTTGGCACAGCCAATAGAAGGATGGTCTGTAAGTAACCCAAAGTGCGAGGCAATGCCCATTCGCCTCGGGTGCGTAACGCCCTGGCCGTCCAGTACTACAAGGTCCGGTTTCTGAGGGAGCTGTTCCCATGCCAGTAATAATGGCGGTACTTCGCGGAAGCCCAGGTATTGTGGTACATAAGGGAATTTTGTCTCGGCCACAACCAGCGAGTAGGAGAGCAGCTGCATATCAGGATAGCTAAGTACCACTATGCCCGCAAAAACAGTGTCGGTGTCTTTGTTGTGCGAAATATCGCCACCTGCAATGGTGGTAATATTCCTGGTTTCGGTTACGAGGGAAACGCGGTGCCGCATTTCGTTTTGTATTTCTGTGGCCTCAACCAGTGAGGTATCATCGTAGTTCAGCATAATTTCCTCCTTCATTTCCCCAAATTTAATAATAAATAACTGAATTGTAAGTTGGTATGATAATGATTCGGGAAAATTAACGCTGCCAATAATAATTATGATTTTATAAACAATTTAATGTAAGTAATTCGATATTTTTGGGAATTATCATAGCTATGGAAAGAGAAGACGAGGCAGGGGACAGGAAAGAGCTGTACCATTATCAGCAGGAAGACATTGATGCTATTTTTGAGAAATTTGAAGGTAAGCCTGACGATTATCATTTGCTGTACCAACTCCCCACAGGAGGTGGCAAGACCGTTATTTTTTCAGAAATAGCGCGTCGTTATATTGAGAAATACCACAGGAAAGTACTTGTACTGACCCATCGGATAGAACTCAGCAAGCAAACCTCCCAGATGCTGAAAAGTTTTGGGGTGAAAAATACCGTCATTGACAGCGCCGTAAAAGAACTGCCTTACAATAATGATTATTCCTGCTATGTGGCGATGGTTGAGACGTTAAACAACCGCCTCAAGGACAAAAAATTCCACATGGATTATGTTGGCCTTGTAATTGTAGATGAGGCACACTACAACTCGTTCCGTAAGCTGTTTACCTACTTTAAAAACTCGTTATTCCTGGGGGTTACTGCTACACCGTTAAGTTCCAATATCGACCTGCCGATGTATGAAACCTATAACGAGCTTATTGTAGGCGAGCCCATACAGTCACTCATTGATAAACGATTCCTGTCACGGGCAGTAATGTTTGGCTATGATGTAGAGCTAACCTCGCTGAAGCTGGGCATCAATGGCGATTATACGGTGAGCTCGTCTGATGAGCTGTATTCGCGTTCGTCAATGCAGGATCTGCTCCTTCAATCGTACGAATCGCGTGCCAAAGGCAAGAAAACGCTGATATTCAATAACGGTATCAATACGTCGCTGTATGTATATGAAACCTTTAAGGCTGCAGGGCTGCCCATAAAGCACCTCGATAACCGGACACCGGAAAACGACCGAAAAAAAATACTTAGCTGGTTCCATAAAACGCCTGATGCAATACTTACATCGGTGTCGATATTAACTACTGGATTCGATGAGCCTACTGTCGAAGCGATCATCCTCAACAGGGCAACACGGTCGCTTACATTGTATTTCCAGATGATAGGTCGCGGCTCCCGCAAATTGCCCAATAAAGATATTTTCACAGTAATCGATTTGGGTAATAATGCCCAGCGCTTCGGTTTGTGGAATGACCCAATAGACTGGCAGTATATCTTCAGGCATCCGGAACAGTTTCTCGAAAATATACGTACCGATGCCGAGATAGAAAGCTACCATGTGTATACTATGACAGATGAGGTACGCGCTAAGTTTGCCAAAACAGCAGACGTCAATTTTGATGTTGAAGAAGAATACCGCAGGGCCGGAGAGGACAACCTAAGGCCGAAGGCAGTGATCGAAAAATCAATACGGCAGCATGCATTTATGTGTGTAGAAAATGCTGAAACCATAGCAGAAGCCCGCAAGCTTGCAAAGGTGCTCGACCCCGATATTGAGTACCGCGTAAAGCAATATGCCAAACTGCTTGCCAAGACTACCAAGAACTATCGTGAATGGCTCATTGAAGATTATAAGAACCGGCTCAACATACTTATAGGCAGTACCTTTGCTAAATTCCACGCGGGTGATGAAGAACCTTTCGAACTAAAAAAGCGCTAGCTGGGTGCTGTCGCCGCCTTTCTTTTTAGGAGGTTTCGCTTCGCCAAAAACAGTCCGGCCGCCATATTTCCAGGATTCGTCGCGTTCTTTTTGTATAAGTGCGTCAAAGTTAGTGTTTGGGGTAAAGTCTTTCTCCGCATTCCGTGAAATCTCCGATAACTTTTTGATGGCATGCATTTTATCGGAATTGCCAATTTTAGCCCGCTGGATGGCAGTTTGCAATGTAATTATTGTTTCATCAAATACCTTTACCGGTACTGGAAACGGATGGCCATCTTTGCCGCCGTGCGCGAAAGAAAATCTTGCAGGGTCATTAAACCGTGTAGGGGTGCCGTAGATAACTTCACTAACCAGGGCTACCGACTGTATCGTTCGAGGCCCCATGCCTTTGAGCATCAGCAACCCTTCGAAATCTTCAGGCTTGTTTTCATGGGCCAGCCAAAGCATGGCACCAAGCCGCTTCATATTTACATCTTTCATCCTCACGTCGTGATGACCGGGCAATGTGAGGTGATTAAGTTCTTTAATAATTTTATCCGGATGCTCATTCACGATCAGCAGCGACTTTTCCCGAGTTGTCGCCGCGTCCGAAGCAGTAAGGTTAAGTATCTTTCCCTGGTTTTCGCCATAGATAAAGGTATGTGGCTCATTAATGAACGATTGCAGGTTTTCGCTATGCCAATGGTACCGGCGTGCGGTACTTGTGTTGTTGTTCATGCCCTGCTGGATGACACACCACTCACCTTGGGTATTGACAATGAAATTATGCTGGTATAGCTGGAAGCCATCCTGTATTGCGGTATTGTCTACCTTGGCGGTAAGCCTGCTGAGGCCTGCCAGCTCGATGCCGTTAAGGCCGGTGCGGTTGCCTACACCCAAAAGCTCATCGGGAGTTTTCATCGAATGCTTGCCCTTGCCGCCGCAAATATAAATGCCAAGTTCTTTTGAATGTGGGTTTACCGACCGCTTTAATGCCCCCAGCACTGAAGTTGTAATGCCGGAGGAGTGCCAGTCCATACCCATCACAGCTCCAAAACTCTGGAACCAGAACGGGTTGCCCAACTTGCTTATCACTGCCGAAGTTGAAAATTCCATCGCGATAGTTTCCACGATCGCAAGGCCCAGCTTTGCCATCCTTTCAGACAGCCAGGGAGGTACGTGCCCGCCATGCAGCGGAAGGTCGGCCGATCCGGATCGTTTCATTTTGGAATACTATTAGGGTGTGTAATTTTTTCTTCAAAGATAAGAAAAAAGTCATCAAAGCTAACTGTTGGGTCAGGTTTTATCACTCCCTTCCCGTATACATTTTTGAATGAAATGGCCTGCGAAACTTAATCTTCTGTCCTTCAGGCTGCATCTTTATTATTAAAGATTTGGCTTTTATTTAATACTAAATTATGCCTTATTTTCAATTTAAGTGAGTAATTTAGGAGAACATAAAACGCCTATTAACTTATAATTTAAAAAGCCATGGAACGTATGATTACACAGGGCAGCAGCATGAATGCACTGAATGCTGTATCTTATGAAAACGCTGCCGCCGAATTTGAAAAGGAGGCCCAGGCAGAGGAGCTTTCCTGCAGCCTTTTGCTTAAGAACCTTTTGCTTACCAACTTAAGGCTCCTGAAACTGAATGAAATAAGCAGTGTCTTATTATTCTAATTAAAAATCTAAATTGCTATGGACAATCAACCGAAAAAAAATACCAAAAACGAAGAGTTAGGCAATCTGCTTGGCCAGGATAATGGCTCAGGGCGTGAGAGCCAGCGTAACGATAATTCCGGCAGCGACAACCTTAATGCCGGGAGAAAAAATACAGGTGACAACCGTGACCCGGAAAATAATGACATTGACGATACCGACAAGTATCTCGCGATGGAGCAGCCGGGAGTGCAGTTTACCGAAGATAGAGACCCTACCGTGAATTCTGACCAAATTGATTTTGGCAGTGAAAGCATGAAGAATGAATGGAATGAGGAGGGCGGCAACAGCAAAAACTCCGATGCTTTCAACCAGGACGATTACATACTGAATGATAACGTGGACCTTGATGAAGACCAGAACCAGTCGATATCCAGCGATGACGAAGATTTTGAGGAAAGCAACGAACGGTATACCAATTAGGCATTCACTAAATTATATATCCATCCCCGGTATCTTGTAGGTATTGGGGATTTTTCTTAAATAAATATGACAGGCAACTCAAAATTAGCGATATATGGAGCACTGGCAGCCAATGTGGGTATTGCCACAGTAAAATTTGTCGCGGCTTCGGTTACGGGGAGTTCGGCTATGATCAGCGAGGGAATACACAGCGCTGTAGACAGTGGTAATTCCCTGCTGCTCCTGCTGGGTATGAAGCGCAGCCAGCGCCCGCCCGACAGAGGCCACCCGTTTGGGCATGGCAAAGAAATTTATTTCTGGTCGCTCATCGTCGCAATACTTGTTTTTTCATTGGGCGGCGGTATGTCTCTATATGAAGGGGTGAGCCACCTGCGCCATCCGGTAGCGCTTCGCGACCCATTCTGGAATTATGTGGTACTCTTTGCTTCCATGATTTTTGAAGGAGCATCGCTGGTTTACGCCGTTCGCGAATTCAATAAGACAAGGGGGAAATTCAGTTTTTTCCAGGAGCTGCACATGAGTAAAGACCCATCGCTGTTTGCAGTAATTTACGAAGAAAGTGCCGCCATAACCGGATTGCTGATAGCATTGGGCGGTGTATTCCTGGGGCATTATTTCGATAACCCGATGTTTGATGCCATTGCATCAATGCTTATTGGGGCAGTGCTGATAACCGTTGCAATAATCATGGTAAGGGAAAGCAAAGGGCTGCTGGTAGGTGAGAGCGCCAGCGCAGATATCGTGAAGGGTATTTATGACCTGGTGAATAAAGAGCCGCGTGTCGAAACGCTTTACTTCCCGCTTACGATGCACCTTGCTCCGAATGAAATATTGCTGGCCATGGATGTGGAATTTCGTAAAGAAATGACTGTTGAGGAATTGTTCGATGCTATAAACCAACTGGAAGACCAGATAAAAAAGGCTTTCCCTAGTGTAAAGAAAATATATATCGAGGCCAGGAATTTTGGCGGCAGGCAAAGGCCGTGGCAGATAGAGACGGTAGATTAGCGTTGCAGCCATGTATGAGCACAACGGAAATGACGATGAAGTATGTGACTGTAATAAGTAACAGTTTAACATTATCATAATACTTGTATAGGTATCAGTAAGGTATCTTTGTGGTGCATCATCCATGAAAAAAAGTTACCTTATACTATTTTTGCTGCCGTTCCTTATTTTATCCTGTACGGATGAAAAAGACTATGTGCCTATAAGGTCTGAGCCTTTGCAGGGTGTGCTGAACCTCCCTGATGTCCCCTATAACTATAACGAGCAACTTCCCGCTTACTTTTATGTAAACGATAACGGCCCTGTTCCCAGCGCTGTAAACGGAATAGACAATACGCCACAGGATAACCTGATTACTAATGACGGCGCTACTTTGGGGCGGGTGCTTTTTTATGACAAAAACCTGAGCCAGAACCGTACAACGGCCTGCGGCTCCTGCCACCGTGCCGAAAAATCCTTTGCCGATTCAAGCCCTTTCAGCCATGGTTTATTTGGCGGGGCAACCAAAAGAAATTCCATGACGCTTATCAATACACGCTTTTATAAGCGCGGGCGTTTTTTTTATGATGAACGGGCTGCAACGCTGGAAAAGCAGGTTATGATGCCTATCCTCGACCATACTGAAATGGCGCTTACACTTAACGATATAATACCGCGCATTTCGGCACAGCCCTATTACAGTAAGCTTTTTATTGCAGCATTTGGCTCAGATGTTGTGACGAACGAGCGGATTGAGCAGGCGCTTTCACAGTTTATTCGGAGTATGGTAAGCTATAGCGCTAGATATGATACAGGCCGGGCACAAGTAGCCAATATGCGTGATCCTTTTTCTAACTTCACCGCAGAGGAAAACAGGGGTAAGGACCTGTTCTTAAAATCGTTTGCAGATGGCGGTGTTAATTGCTATGCCTGCCACACTACGGAAGCTTTTGTAAGCCACAATTCCGGGCCGTCAAACAATGGGCTTGATGCTGTTACCACAACCGATTCTGGCGCTTATGGATTTTATACATCGGCTCCTGAACTTGCCGGTGCTTTTAAAATCCCTACGCTGCGCAATATAGCCCTTACCGGGCCCTATATGCACGATGCCCGCTTTACCAGCCTTGTACAGGTGATTGAGCATTATAACAGCGGCGTGCAAAACCATGCAAGCCTGTCTCCAGTACTCAAAGGGCCTGATGGCATGCCAAGGCAGCTGAATTTAAGCGATGCCGATAAACTGGCTTTACTACGATTCCTCAATACCCTTACAGACCCAACGATAATGAGCGACCCAAGATGGTTTGACCCGTTTATCAACCAGCATTTATAATTACACCCATAACAATCAGCCTGCTTTGCATTACGTAAAACCACGTATTTGTAAAATCAGGTAATTTCTACCTATGCCGGGTGAATCCGTTTTTTGAATTTTACGTCATACTAAAATTAAAAAACTGATACTATGATTCACTTTTCAACCAATGTACTCAGGCACTCCGCCTCGTGGACAACATCCGAAGAGGCCTGCACTAAGATTAGCGGTTTTCCCGATAATGTAGTGCTCAATGTTAATGAAGGTTATGAGGTGCTGCATTTTGTTTCCGGCTATATGTCGTATAGGGGATGGCATTCCGAAATTACATTCCAGAATATCGAATCGGTTATAAAAACGCGCCTGCCATTTACGGTGCGAACCCACAAAGAGGTAAAGGACTGGCTCGATACGAGTTTCAGGAAGTAGCAGGTGGATATGGCGAATTTTACAATCAACGACCTAAAACTCGAATACTACTGGGAAACCCAGGAGGATTCTGTCAAAGAAATTACCGGCTTTCCCCCAAATGTAATTTTAAATTGCACACAGGGATATGAGGTACTCTATTTTTTGAATCAATATATGGATCATTTGGGATGGGCAACAAAGGTTTCTTTCAACAATATCGAAATATTGATAAAAACAAGGCTGCCGTATGGTACCCGTACCCATATGGAGATAAAAAACTGGCTTGATATACTTCACAGGAAGTAATATGTGTTTCTTTTTTTAAGTGGCTAAAGCCCTGTCCGCAGCAGGGCTTTTTAATTTTTATTGCCAAAATAAAGGTAATTGGCCTGTTGTAATGCGATGATATCAAAAATTACAACAGCAGCCTGTTAAAGTCTGCTGCATCGCAATAGCTGCCATCTAAATATCCTATTTTTGAGATCTTAAATAATTGACTCAAATGAAAAAGCTAATTGCCGTACTCGGTTTATCTGCACTTACATTATTACAATTTGGCTGTTCGTCTTCATCCAGCGACGGTGCTCCTTCCAATAACAATCCTGACCCTGTAGGCCCGGGAACCAATGAAGTAGATTTCTGGCTGACCAATAATGCCGGTACAGTAAGGCTAACAAAGCAAACAACGATCCTTGATTTTGGCACGGTGGCCAATCTCCTTCCATCAATAGAAGTAAATGATGCTACAACCTATCAGTCTATTGACGGTTATGGATACACCCTTACCGGCGGCAGCGTGCAGGTGATCAATGGGCTTGGCGCTGCCCGCAAGCAGGAGTTGCTGCAGGACCTGTTCAATACTACCACAGGTATTGGGGTGAGCTACCTTCGTATCAGCATAGGCGCATCAGATTTGAGTGCATCGCCATTTACGTATGACGATATGCCAACCGGGCAGACCGATCCTTCTCTTTCCAATTTCACCCTGAATAATGACAGCGCCCTCATAGCTATGTTGCAGGAGATACTCGCAATCAACCCGAATATTAAGATCGTTGCCACACCATGGAGCGCTCCGCTATGGATGAAAAATAATAACAGTTTTGTTGGCGGCAGCCTTCAGGCACAATATTATGACGAATACGCGCAGTATTTTGTAAAATACATACAGGGCATGCAGGCGCAGGGCATAGCTATAACCGCAATAACGCCGCAAAACGAACCGTTGAACCCAAATAACAATCCAAGTATGGTGATGCAGGCGGGGGAGCAGGCCAGCTTTATAAAGAATAATTTAGGCCCGGCATTCCAGTCAGCTGGTATTACAACCAAGATCATTGCCTACGACCATAACTGTGATGTGCCTTCGTATCCTTTAACGATATTGAATGATGCTGTTGCAAATCCATTTGTGGACGGTTCGGCATTCCACCTCTATGCAGGGGATATTTCTGCGCTGACAGCAGTACACAATGCCTATCCTAATAAGAATGTATATTTTACAGAGCAATATACCGGATCAAACGGTAATTTTGGGGGCGACCTGAAATGGCACCTAAAAAATGTGCTTATAGGGTCAATGCGCAACTGGAGCAAGAATACCCTGGAATGGAATCTCGCTACCAATGGCTCCTGGGGCCCACACACCGATGGCGGCTGTTCTGATTGTAAAGGCGCTATAACCATTACCAGCAGTGATAGTTATGTGAAAAATGTATCTTACTATATCATAGCCCATGCCTCCAAATTCGTGCCTGCGGGCTCGGTGCGTATCGCCAGCAATATTTCCGGGAACCTGAACAATGTTGCTTTTAAGACCCCGGCCGGGAAAATCGTGCTTATTGTAGAAAATGACAGTACAGGTACTGAATATTTCAATATAAAACATAACGGGCAGTGGGTAAAAACCAGCCTCGAAGGTGGCGCTGTTGCTACCTATATTTGGTAAATGACTTTTGAAACAATAAAAAAGCACTGCGAAGGCGGTGCTTTTTTGTTTGATAATCAAACAGGTAGTTGCTTTTTTACAGGGGAAAAACTTAACATTGGGCAATTGTTTTATTAATTACTTTTGATAACGATTAATTTACTATTAGTTAACAATCAGGTTTTGATTGTTTTCTAGTGTGGTTAATAGAGCACCTGATTTAACTAAATAAAATAAAAAATGAGACAGCCTGTTAAGAAAAGCCCCGAGGCGACAGAAAAAATGAATGAGACTGAAAATAGCAATGCAATTCCCGGAACAGAGGCATCGGCTGAAGCTGTAACTGAAACACCAGTTGCGGCCCCGACTGAAGAAAAACCAAAGCCGGTACGCAAAAGGCCAGCGCCTGCTGCAAAAGCGCCGGAAGTTACAGAAATTCCTGCTGAAGTGAGCCCGGAAGAAGCACCTGCAACTGAACCTGTAACTACAGACGAAACTGCGGAAAGTAATACTGAAGTGAATTCGCAAGCCCCGGTAAAGGTTAAGAAAGCAAAAAAAGCTGATAAAGAGGACAAATCGAAGTCTAAAAAAGATAACGACAAAGACAAGAAAAAGAAGAAAAAGGCAAAGGCTAAGAAAAAAGCTAAAGCTAAAAAGCAAAAAGCGAAAGATAAGGCTAAGGCAAAGAAGAAAGAGAAACAAAAAGCCAAAGCCAAAAAGAAATCAAAATCTAAAGGGAAGAAGAAATAGTTTATACAAAAAGAGCGAAGTCAACAGGCTTCGCTCTTTTGTTTATATAATTTGGTAAGAGTATTATTGGTAAACCCTTATGTAATCAATTTCCAATGATGATTGTGTAAAATTCGGGTCGATATTACCTCCGAAATTACCACCCATAGCAATATTCAGGATAAAGAAGAAGTTATGGTCAAAAGGCAGTGAAGGGTCATTGGTGACAGAGTGTATCAATACATCACCGGCATACATCTTAATAACATCCGTATTCCATATTACAGAATATTCATGGAAGTCGGTAGACACGTTTGGTATTATTGCACTGTTTCCGTTAGCGCTTCCGCCAAAATGCCCGGGGTAATGAAGCGTTCCGAATATCCTGTTCTGCTGGTTGCCCACATGCTCCATAATATCAATTTCCCCGCATGAAGGCCATGCCGCGGTAGTATAATTTTGTCCCAGCATCCATATTGCGGGCCATGTACCGGCGCCGGTTGGGAGTTTGGCACGTATTACCGCGCGGCCATATTTAAAGCTGTACTTACCATCACTTACAAGCCTTGCCGAAGTATAAGGCGAGCCATTCAATGTTTGTTTTTTTGCGGTAATAACAAGTTTTCCGTCAGCAACCACAACATTTTCAGCACTGTTTGTATAATATTGCTGCTCGTTGTTGCCCCATCCGCCCGCACCGGTATTGTACGACCATTTCGCAGGATCGGGTGCGCCTGGGGTATTAAACTCGTCAGACCATACCAGGTTAGTGAAGTTTTCACTCGCCGGTGGGGTAGGCTGTGTTGTAGTAAAAGTATGGTAAACAGCTTTCGAAGGATCATTCCCTATAATTGCCCTTACCGTCATGCGGGTATTGGTCAGCGATAAAATCTCGTATGTACTTTGCCCTGCAAAATAACCCATAAAACCGCCATTGGCAATAGTAAGCGCTTTGCCGGTAGTACGGCCGGTAACCCCACTTTGCGCAACATAAGAATCTGAATCGCTAAAAGTAACGGTTTTGGCGCCTGTTGCAGCGTAAGGCAGGCAGCTGTCGGTTGTGCCGGTACCCCCGTTTGAAGTTACATAACCACCATTAAATAATGTACTGCCGCTATTGTTAACAGTAAGCTTTAGCTCGCCACCCTGAAAATTAAAGGTCAGCGTGTTATCATAAAGGCATCCGGTTTGCGGATTGTCAACATATTCAAAAGGCGCAGCCTGGTCTATGTTGCCATAAAAGTTGATGCCATTGTTCGTGGAATTATCGCCAAAAGCGAGGTGGCCGGTTTCGCCGGCTGCCCAGTACCATGTGCGTGATGAACCGCCCGAAAGCTTGTTGATAAGCTCCTGGTTGGGATCTGCAGGGGTTCCGCTGCCACCATCATTGCTGCTACAACCTGCAAAGGCAATAACCACAGCGCAAAACGCAACGGCTTTGTAAAAATGTTTTTTCATTATTTTAAATAGATTTTTTTGGAAAAGCGAATATAGGGAAATTTAGCGAAAGTCATAGTTTTTCAGTCGCAGCCCGGTTTTTCAGGAATAACGTTACCATTCGTTTTTTATTATATCCATCAGGCTACAGCGATATTTGAAATGGGTTTGTGAGGGTACGCAACCCGTATTCCTATTAATAATGAGGAAAATATAGCGGAGAGCCACGCCCGCAGGCAGATACCACAAAAAAACTTCCGGCGAGAAAACCGGAAGTACAGATTAAAAAAAACGGGAGATTAACACTATCTCCTTAGCGAGGACAGCCTGTCGGCCATAGTAGTATATTGCTGTAATGCAGTATTCTCAAATTGGCGGGCTATTTCAAGGAACCACTCAGGGTGCCTGTCGCGCTTGCCGGTCTGCAGGTTAATATGGATGAATTTCGTCCAAAGTACTGCCTTCAGCTGTTGCCGCTGCACGTCCCACATTACCATTTCTACGAGCAATGTATCATCTGACAATTTTATCAGGGCCGATTCAATGCAAACCATCTCGCTATACAGGGCAGGGGACAGGTACACGATCTCGTGTTTGCTTACCATCCATCCGGAGCCTTTTTTGTAGAGTTCGGTCATATCAATGTCGTGAAATTCCTTCAGATGGTCTTCGCGGGCGTTGAGCATGTAATCTATGTAGCCGGAATTGTTAAGGTGCTTAAAGGGATCGCAGTCGCTGAACCGGATCTTGTAAAATGTCTTTAGTTCCATTGTTGCTTATTTTGATAAAGCAAAGTTGGCTCATGGGAAATATTTTTCCTTTGACATTTATCAAATAAGTTGAAAAGTTGAGGATTCAGGTATGCCGGGGCGGAGCTGGTACTATATTTTTGCCCGTATCCTGCTTAATGTTTCCTGGGTGATACCGAGATAAGAAGAGATCAATCCGAGTGGTACACGTTGTAGCAGGGAAGGGTTGGAGGTAAGTAATGTGTTGTAACGTTCGTGTGCTGAAATGAACTGGATTTCACTGAGGCGTTGGTGCAGCTCGATCATTTCCTGTGTAATAAGGTAGCGCCCCAGTCGTTCGATCTCATGGAAACGGTCGTATAGTTTTTCGAGTTCGGTATAGGGCAGCGACCAGATCACAGATTGCTCCAGCAATTCGATCTGTCGGCCATCCGGAGTATTGGTAACATGGCCGCTCATGGAGCAGGTAAATGAATTTTCGGCTTTAAAGCGTTCCGTTACTTCTTTGCCGTCTCTCAGGTAAAAAGTACGTGCCAGTCCTTTTTCGATATAATATACATTCCTGCAAATTTCGCCGCATGGTACAAGCACATGTCCCTTCGGGAGGCTTTCTTTTCTCATCAGCGAAAGCAATGCCTGCCTGCTTTCGGGGCTTAGCTTTACAAAAGGGGAAATGCTTTCGAAAAAGCTTGTCTTTTGGATTGTAGTTGCCATAACCCAAATGTAGTAAAAATAAGAAACCCATGCATCGAAGCAATGCATGGGTTATACTTTATAATTTTCCGGTATTAGAATTTAAACCTTACACCAAGTGCGATGTCCGGCCCAAAGTTGTTATCACGGAAATCATCGTTCCCAAAATAAAGCTCCGGCCTGAAGTCCAGCGAAAGCTGCAAGGGGATATCAAAGTTGTATTCGATACCTATGTCACCCGCTGCAAAAAGGAATGTACCGCTGTCGTCGTTACCTTTGTAGTAAGGAGGAAGGCGATTATTATCAATTTCCCATGTACCTACACCACCACCAACACCGGCATACCAGTTAAAACCGCCGTCAATATTCCATACCCACTGGTACAAAGCGGCCAGTTTCAGCGCATCATAATAATCAGAATTACGCCATCCAAGGTCAAGTTCTACCCTGTTGCTTGAAGCCAGAGTCCTTTGGTATGAAATTTCACCACCAAACCCATCGTTGTCACCAAGGCGCAAACCAAGTGCGTTTCTGTCCTGTGCATTTGAGCTAAATGCTAATCCTATTAGCATGAAAGCAGATAACAATAGTTTTTTCATAATTTGATCTATTAGTTGTTTATGCGACAAATTTAATCCGCCATTTTTGTAAGAATATCCTAATGTTAATCTTTTAACAGTTATCATTTTGTTAAACTTCAATTTGTATATTTTGATTATTGATTATTAGGTGTTTGTGTGTAAACGATTATAAAAAAGAAAAAGCCCCGAAGATTTTAACATCTTTGGGGCTCTTGTTATTATCTAAGGATACGATTAATCTACATTATAATCATCTAACACTTCCTCCTGGTGTTCTGATGCTGATTGTGGAACCGGCAACTGGCCGCTGAACAGTGGATCGAGCTGGTAATCAAGGTCGGTTACAACATGTACAACACCTATGCCGTCAGCGTAATACTGGCTGGATACTACTACATTTTGTTCCTGTAATATAGTTATAGGAATAGTTATGCCTCCGGAGGTTATAGAGGTTGATATCTTCAGTTTCAACACGGTTTCTACCCTCTTTACATTATTATAACTTTGTCCTTCTACAGTGTAGGTGGCAAGATCTTCTTTTGCGGTAGTGGTCAGTGTATAGTCAAATGCCAGTGGGTATCCCTGGTAACTCTGGTTCAATGTACCTGTTGCCTGGTCAAGCATGGTGTTTACTGTCGCGCTTTCTTTAAATATAGTAAATTCAAAAATAGGTATACTTACGGGGAAATCTGCCGAGAAAGGTATTGCCGCCTCACCCGAAACCAAAAGCTCATCGCCTGCTATCCTTGCGCTATTATTGCTCAACGCGCCGGAAAAGAAACCGTTGGCAACAAATTTTGTTTTTAGTTTTTTATAGGCACTTACACCTATTATAGTATCATTGGCTACATATAGCGAATCCCGTCCGTCCTGAAGGGTTTCGTTATCTACATTATACACCCAGTAATTTCCGTCTGCAAGCGGCAAAAAGGTAGTACTGTTTACGGTAGTATTTCCATTGCTGTCATCGCTGGAGCATGAAGCAGAAAAGAAGCCAAGGCTAAGTAATAAAAATCCGATTTTTTTCATAGGTTAGTTAGTCATTAAGTTCCTGCGAATATAACTATTTTTTAGTAGCAATGCGCTGTACAGGAACTTATATAGAAAGTAAGCAAATGGTTTTACGCGCCATAATTTTTAATTTATAAAAACTAAGGCTTACTTTTGTTGAAACACATATATATTATGGCGGGAAATACATTCGGGAAATTATTCAGGCTTACAACATTCGGGGAGTCACATGGTGCTGCAATAGGCGGCGTTATAGATGGCTGCCCTCCGGGGATAACCCTTGATATGGATGCTGTACAGAGGGACCTGGACCGTAGGAAGCCCGGCCAGTCGGCGATTGTATCCCAACGGAAGGAAGATGATGAAGTCGAATTTCTTTCCGGTATTTTTGAAGGGAAAACGACTGGTGCCCCTATAGGCTTTATTGTGAAGAATACCAACCAGAAGCCTGAGGATTATTCGCATATTAAAGATATTTACAGGCCTTCGCATGCCGATTATACCTATGATAAAAAGTATGGCATACGGGATTATCGCGGTGGCGGCAGGAGTTCTGCGCGTGAAACGATAAGCAGGGTAGTAGGGGGTGCTATAGCAAAGCAGCTTATGCCTGAGGTAAAAATCAATGCATTTGTTTCATCGGTTGGAGAGATATTTATTGATAAACCCTACCAGGTACTTGACTTTTCATTAACCGAAAGTAATGCCGTACGGTGTCCTGATCTCGCTACTGCCGAAAAAATGGAGGCTTATATTAAGGAGATACGTAAAGAAGGAGATACGGTAGGCGGAACAATAACCTGTGTTTTACAAAACGTCCCCGCCGGACTTGGCGAACCTGTATTTGATAAGCTGCACGCCGAACTTGGCAAGGCTATGCTCTCTATAAATGCTGTAAAGGGCTTCGAATACGGAAGTGGTTTTTGCGGTGCAAAAATGAAAGGAAGCGAGCATAACGACCTTTTCAATCCAGACGGAAGTACGAAGTCGAATCTTTCAGGCGGGATTCAGGGCGGAATAAGCAATGGTATGGATATTTACTTCCGGGTGGCATTCAAGCCGGTAGCAACATTAATGCAGAAACAGCAGACTATTGACAGCAACGGAAATGAAGTCGCTATGCAGGGAAAGGGCAGACATGACCCCTGTGTAGTTCCCAGGGCTGTACCTATAGTCGAAGCAATGGCAGGGCTTGTGCTTGCCGATTTTTTGTTACACAATAAAACGTATTAAAATGTGCTTACTGTAAATCAGCAATTTACCTTTAACAGTAGATTTTTTCTTATCCTGAAAATGATGATATGTAAACGCTAAACAGCTGATAATTCTTCGATAAAGGGGATGTTTTAACTCAATAGTTGTAAAAATACAGGTTTTAACAGCCTATTTTTGATTAATTTCCAGTTAATAAAGTTGCGGCTGATTATTTTTTTCCTATTTTTGAAAAAAATTAAAATTATCACAATGAAAAAATTTTTACTTTGTTTGGGACTACTAGGTTTTTCCCAAATTTCTTTAGCACAGGTTGCCCTTACGGAAGACTTTGAGGGAACTACTTTTCCTCCTGCGGGATGGACAACGATAGATTCAAACCCAACAGAAAACTGGTTTAGGGTTGATGAGACATCAACATATCCGGTACCGGTAGCTGGTACAGGTTCAGCCGCTGTAAACTATAATGCTGCTGATGCTTCTGACGAAAGTCTTATTTCTCCAAGCTTTAGCCTTGCAGGATATACTAGCGCTTATCTAAACTTCACAGCAGTATTAGGATATGAATATATGGCTGGTGCACAGGCAGCAGGCGATTTTATTGTTTATGTTTCAGGTGACGGCGGTACAACATGGGATCAAATCTGGGTTGAAGAGGATGAAGGCGTATACACAGATTACGATCCATTGTTTAAAAGGCTTGAAATTAGTGCGTATGCAGGTAATAGCAACGTGAAAGTTAAATTCGAATACACTGGTCAGGATGCTGATACAGTTGTTCTTGACGATATTAGCGTTACAGCATGTCCTCCAATCTCAAATCTTACACTTACCGCACTTACAGATGGTAGCGCTACGTTTACATGGGATGGTACAGCTAGCGGCTATTCTATAGAATATGGTGATATTGGCTTCGAGCAGGGAACAGGTACTGTAGTAAACTTCACTACTACAACAGGAGAACTTACTGAACTTACTGCTGGTACAGGATACTCTTTTTACATCCGTTCTACTTGTGGATTGCTAACTAACGGAGTTTGGGAAGGCCCTTACAACATTTATACTACTCTTTCTGCTCCTGCAAATCTTCCTTACAGCTATGGTTTCGAATCAGCTACTCTTCCTACTGCTGGATGGGCAAGTTCAGCTGCAGCTACTGGTGGTAGATGGGGTCTTTATGGAGATGCAGAATTTGTATACGAAGGTGAGTTTTTCGCAGGTGCTATCGGAAGTAATGCAGTAACAAATGCATGGTTATTTTCACGCGGACTTAATCTTGTTGGAGACACCAATATTACACTTACATATTGGTTGAGGAAAGCAGACCTTGGAACTGGCGTAAGCGCTAACAACAGTATGACTGTTAGTATCGGTACCGACAGGACTGCAGCTGCTCAGGCAACTACTTTAGCTACACATAACAATATAACTGACGATACTTACGTACAACAGACACAAACGTACTATGTACCGGCTTCAGGTGTTTACTATATTGGTTTCCACGCTATAACTGGTGTACAAACAAATGTTACAGTTGGAGGTATTTTACTTGATGGTTTTAACGTTACTGGCCAAACTGCTGGTACTGACGATAACCAACTGTCTCAACTGTCTGTATTCCCTAACCCTGCTACAAACGTTATCAACGTTGTGAACAATGCTAACATCCTTGTAAACGGTGTTCAGATCATTGACCTAAACGGACGTACAGTTAAATCGGTTAAATACGACGGTGTAACTGAGGCTCAAATCAACATATCAGACCTTGCTAACGGTATGTATATGATGACTGTTTCTTCTGATAAAGGAACAAAAACTCAAAAGATAGTGAAAAACTAATTATAGTTTTCAGATAAAACAGAAGCCCCCGATTTATCGGGGCTTCTTTGTTTTTAATAGCAAGGGTTTTAAAGAAATAGATTTATAAAAACTTTGCCCTCATCTCCGGTGTAGGTATCATGCACTCGTTCTTTTTGCCGTACCATTTGTACCGGTTGCGCGCTATATAATCGTATACTTTATTAGAAAGCCATTTTGGCAAAATAGAGAATGCTCCTAATAAAGTGTAAATACCACCAAGTCTCTTAGCTATTTTTAAAGCAGCTTCAGCTTTGTAATAATAGGCATTACCCGGTTCATAAAGTATGATAGAATCGGTTTTTGTAGTGTCGATCCCTATATCGCCGATAATCTGTTGCCCCAATCCGGACTGTATCGGTACAAACCTGAAAATATCTTTCTTATCCCGTTTGATAATAAACTGCACTGTGGCATCGCAAAGGTTGCACACACCATCAAACAGTATTATCTTTTTATCTTTAGGAAGATTATCCATTTTATTTCTTTTTAGCCTCAACCAGTTCCAGTGACTCCAGGTCCACTTTAGAAGTAAATATACCGTAATTCACAGTAGCTTTATTTTTCTCAATACCGTCAAGCGTACCTACCGATTTTCCGTCTATCATCCGCACCCGGTCGCCAATTTTCAGGATTGCTTTTGGTTTTTCAATTGCTTTTTCCTTTATTTTATTTTCTTTTTTCTCTTTACGGATCTCTTCCACCTTCACCTGAACTTCAGCGATCACCTGCTTCTGCACAACTTCCTTCTCCTTTTTTTCTTTAGGAGTGGCTTTTTTTCGTTTCGAATTTTCGATTTCAACCATCTTCAGGAATTCACCAATCAGGTCCTTCTTGTTCTTATTGTTGAAATATTTCTCGCTGATATCGTCCAGCTTTTGCCCCATATAAATAAGGCGCTGGTTAGCATCATACAACTCCTGGTAGCTTTCAAGCTTCTGCTGGATCTTCACATTGATATTCTCCATCTTTTTGCCTTCTTCCCTGGCTTTGGTTTCTTCTTCCTTCAGGTTCTGCGAAGTCTTTTCAAGCTTGGAGCGTTCTTTTTGAAGCGTTGCAATGGTTTTATCAAAACGAACCTTACTACCCTCGATCTTCTTTTTAGCGCGGTTTATGAGGCCATACGGAATGCCATTCTTCTGTGCCACTTCAAACGTGAACGAACTTCCTGCCTGGCCAAGTATCAGTTTGTACATAGGTTCCAGCGACTTTTCGTCAAAAAGCATGTTGGCATTGGTAGCAAAGGGTAGTTCGTTGGCCAATATCTTCAGGTTGGTGTAGTGTGTTGTAATAATCCCGAATGCTTCCCTGTGATAAAATTCCTCAAGGAATATCTCTGCCAATGCGCCGCCAAGTTCAGGATCGGAACCCGTACCGAACTCATCAATAAGGAACAGTGTTTTATCGTTACACTTCTTCAGGAAGTAGTTCATGTTCTTTAAACGGTAGCTATAGGTACTCAAGTGGTTTTCAATCGACTGGTTATCGCCAATGTCGGTCATTATCCTGTCGAACAAAAATGTTTCGCTGCGCTCATGTACCGGTATCAGCAGGCCGCATTGCAGCATTAGTTGAAGCAACCCTATGGTTTTAAGGGTAATGCTTTTTCCGCCTGCATTAGGCCCGGATATAACAATAATCCTGTTTTCCTGCGTCAGCTCAATGGTCTGCGGATAGGTAACTTCACCTTTCCTTTTATTATTGGAATATAAAATAGGGTGGAAGGCATCCCTGAAATACAAACGTTTCTCTTCAGTAATATGTGGCAGCAACCCGTTAATACGACGGGCATATTTCGCCTTTCCGGAAATGACATCAATATCTGTAAGGAATTCCTGATAATCGTATAGCAACGGTACAAAAGGCCTGATGGTATAGCTTAACTGCATCAATATCCTTTTAATTTCCTCTTTTTCCTCGTATTCGTAATTACTTAGCTCTCGCGAAAAACGCAATGTGGCTTCCGGCTCAATATAAGCAATGCTTCCGGTTTTAGAACTGCCAAGTATCGACCCTTTCACTTTTCGACGGTACATGGCCAAAACAGCCAGTACCCTGCGATTTTCTACAACACTTTCTTTAATATCATCAAGGTAGCCCAAACCATTATACTGGGTGAGCGCCATAGCAAAGCTTTGGTTTATCTTACCTTTTACAACGGCCATTTCACGACGTATGTTTGCCAGTTCAGGCGAGGCATCGTCCTTTATCTCTCCGTATTTATCAACTATTTTGTCGATATTTTTGAAAATCTCCTTTGTATATTCAACCTTCTCAGCCCTTATATTAAGGTTAGGGTAATAGTCGTTGAATTTCTCAAGGAATTTGACAAGCGTATTTACCGTTTCGGAAACATTTGCAATTTTCCTGAAAGCCGAAGCCTCAAGGTAGCTGTCTTCAATGGCCAGGAACTTAACCTCGTTCGTTATCGGCTCAAAGCCGTGGTTAGGCAGGGCATTATTATTGTCAAAAGACGAAACATACTCCGATGTCTGTAGCAGCGATTCCATTAATTCTTCCTTGTTTTTAAAAGGAGTAATAAGGAGCGCTTTTTCCTGTCCCGGCTCTGTAGTACAGCTCGCCGAAACGGATTCGAGTACGGTGTAGAATTCTAAGTCTCTAAGGGTTTTTTCTGTTATAGTGATCATTCTTTTTGTAAAGCAAATTCTATGCAAAAATACTACATAATCCTGCTAACTGCACATTTGGCAGTAAAGTTTAAGATGGCTTTATATACAGGCAATAGTGACCATTTATTATATTTGTGTATAATTGAAAAACAATGAACGTAGCCATACACGAATCGTGGAAAAAAGTACTCGCAGACGAATTTGAAAAGCCTTATTTTGAAAGCCTTATCAGTTTTGTGAAAACAGAATATTCTGAACACACCTGTTATCCCCCCGGTAAGCAGCTATTTTCGGCTTTTGACCATTGCCATTTCGATAAGGTCGAAGTAGTGATATTAGGCCAGGATCCTTACCATGGCCCCGGGCAAGCGAATGGCTTGTGTTTTTCTGTAAACGATACTATCCCTATGCCGCCTTCTTTACAGAATATTTTCCGTGAAATACAGGCCGATCTGGGCAAGTCATTTCCGCCAACAGGAAACCTGGAACGCTGGGCAGACCAGGGTGTGCTGCTCCTCAATGCTGTACTCACTGTTCGAAAAGGCGAAGCCAACAGTCATCAGGGAAAAGGTTGGGAATTATTTACTGATGCTGTGATCCAAAAAATATCCGATGAAAAGAAGGATGTGGTCTTCCTCCTTTGGGGTGGCCCTGCCAAAAAGAAAGGGGCCCGTGTTAACAGGGAAAAACATTTGGTACTCGAATCCGGCCACCCTTCGCCATTAAGCGCTAATAAAGGGCACTGGTTCGGCAATAAGCATTTCAGCAAAACCAATGAATTCTTAGCAGAAAAAGGAAAGAAACAGATTGAGTGGTAAAATTATCCGAAGTCCGAAGCAAACAAATATCGGACATCTGACATCTAAAAAAATCAATTAAAAGTCAGCGCCCCCAGTATCTCTTCGCTCATAAAAGGCCCACCGGGGAAATTGGCTGTATAGTCAAGGTTGAGCCATACCTGGCCGCGCTCGTCGATATGATAATGGATTTCCTTACCGCGGCTTTCTTCTACGAAAAGTAACTCTTTAATTAGGTAATTGGCTGTTTCAAGGTCGGCTTCACTTCCCACCAGCATTTCGGGGTACATGTGGTCGCCTGTGTGGATAATCCTCGGTGTACCGCCGATAGCCCTGATGCAAGCCGCCATAAGTATGGCATGGTCATCACAATCGCCGGAAAAATGCTGAAGCGACTCACTGGCATAGGCAATATACTCCCTGTTTTTTGGGTCATTTACATAATTCCAGTTATTCCTTATCTCCTTAAATACCGCAAAACATTGTATCATACGGCGGTGCTGTTTATATCCCTTTACATCCTTAAAATATTTGGTGGTTGCCATTAGGGCAAAATTCCGAACCTTTGGGTTGCTATAATCCACTGCGTCGATTACCCGGGATTTATTTGGAAAAGGGAGCAGTTTTGAAATGATGACATCCTGAGGGTGCGCATCTTCGGCCATGGTAAATAACATAGCTCTGTAATCTTCATATACAGCCATAAAACCGTATGTTCCCGACACAGACCCAAAAACAAGGGCTACAAGGTATAGCGCGATACATACTATGAGTATCGTCCTTAATTTATAAAGAACAAATTGGATAAGAGCGACCAGACCGGCAAATATTAATATCCTGTCAAGCTGGAAAGGCCATTCGGGGTCTGCCAGATTTTGGTGGATGATGATAAAAAGCGGAATTGCGATAAGGATGTTCAGCGCAAAAATGATAACGGAATCCCACGGCTTCTTTACCTGAAGCTTTGCTTTGATTTTTTCTATTTTAGCGAGGTAGGGCTTTGTCATTTTGCATAAAAATAAAACAATTCTGTTTTATCCTGCTGCAGTTTCAAATGCAGCCTTTTTTTCAATAATATTTAGTTCCGACAATTGATCCTGTACTTGTTCAAACGTTTTTTTGTCCAGTTTCTGTTGCGACCAGCGGGTTAATTTGAGCCATTCGTTAATGTCTTCTATTTTCTGCCCGTAACGCTCCGAAAGCATCCTGTCAATACTCGGAATTTCTTTAAAATCTTCTGTTGTCTGGTTAATGATATCAAGAAGCTTGCCGATAACATCCCCGTTATTTTCCAGCACTTCATTTCTCACCGCGATCACAAAGGAAGGCCATGGCGTAAGGCAGTCATCAACCCTCCTGAATATCCCTTTGTCCACAATAGGCTTCGTCATAAAGCGCTCCCACATAAAATAATCAGCTTTGCTTTCAGTCAACGCTTCCACGGCCCCGTCAAGCGTATTGACTAATTCATACTGCATGTTCTCCGTATCCCATCCCTGCTGCTTTGCATTCACTATTGCCATTAGGTGCGATCCTGAGCCATATCGGCTTATGGCAACCTTACCGTTCTTAATATCGTCTAAAGTCTTGTAAGGTGATCCTGCTGCCACGTGGATCCCCCATATCAATGGCGACTCCACATAGATCTGCACTATTTTGCTTTCGTTCCCGGCGGCAATGTCTTTTATGATACCCTCGGTAAGTATTACGGCAATATCAGTGCTGCCGTCACGGAGCATCTGGCACAGATTTCCTGTACCTTCAGGAACATCGATCCATTCTGCGTTTATGCCGGCATTTTCAAATTCACTGCCTTCGATGCATAAATGCCACGGAAGATTGAAATGTTCCGGTACCCCGGCTATTTTTAGTGTTGTCATTGTCTTAGCTGTTGGCTATTTTGTTAAGCGTATATTCAATTAGGCTGTTCACCGCAGCATACGGGTCGGTGCTGAACGTACCATTTGCACGGTTCGCAATAATGGCATTCAGCGAAAGCGCCTCGTGGCCCAGCAATGCCGAAATCCCATAGATCGCAGCCGTTTCCATTTCAAGGTTGGTTATCCTATCACCGTTATAGACGAAGTTATCCATTTTGGCATTCAGCTCACTATCCTGTAAAGCAAGCCTAAGTACACGTCCCTGAGGACCATAAAACCCTCCCGAAGTAGCCGTGATACCTTTATGCATCTCATGGCTGAATATTATGTCCTGTAGCTTTTTGCTGCACTTGATCACATACGGATGCCCTTTACGGACGTCCCAGTTGGTGTGCTTCATAAACGCCTCTTCAAGGTGCTGGTCGCTCACGGTATCAACGGCATAAGAGCGCATCATGTTGTCTAGTCCCAACCCGTATTCCGATAACACAAAGCCATTCACAGGGATATCCGGCTGTAAAGCACCTGAAGTACCAATGCGGATGATATTCAATGAAGTATGCTGCTCTTTGATAAGTCTTGTTTCAAGGTCGATATTCACCAATGCATCCAGTTCGTTGATCACGATGTCGATATTGTCCGGCCCGATCCCGGTGGACATAACGGTCATCCGCCTGCCTTTGTACATACCGGTCTGTGTCTTGAATTCCCTTTTCTGCTTAGTGAATTCAATGCTGTCAAAATGCGCGGTGATCTTTTCGACACGGTCCTGGTCGCCCACGAATATGATGTCTCTTGCAATATCTTCCGGCCTTAGGTTAAGGTGGTATACGCTCCCGTCAGGGTTTAATATAAGTTCTGATTCTTTAATTTTCATTGGTTTTATGTATGTCGGAGATCGGAGGTCCGAAGTCGGATGCCGAAGCCCGTATTTGTGATTTGATTTATTTTTTGTCAGAAGTCTGATGTCGGAAGTCCGATGCCGTTTTTCAATTTGTGTTTTGCTAATTTCGGTATTGGAAGCTACGTTTGTAATTTGTGATTTGTCTTTTGGAATTTTACCCACCAACTCTCTTCACTTTATATCCTTCCTTAACAAGGAAGTCCATTATCTTTTCCCTGAAATTCCCCTGTATGATGATCTCGCCGTCCTTCGCCGAGCCGCCAACCCCGCAAAGTGTTTTCAGCTGTTTCGCTAACGCTTTCAGGTCGTCATCGCTGCCTTCAAAGCCTTTTATTACGGTCGCTACTTTCCCGCCCCGGTTCTTTTTATCAAGATGAGCTTCGAGGCGCTGCTCGCCATTGGCAATGGTTTCCTTTTGTTCGTCATTATTATCGAACTCAAATTCTTTATTGGTGGAGAACACGAATCCTCCGAGGTCTTCCAGACTGCTTATTTTCTTTCCCATATTATTTATAATGGAACGCGGATGACGCGGATTAGGCGGATCTACGCAGATTTTATTCCCTTTTTTGAATTAGTAAAAACTTTCCTGATGAATTCAGGCTCCTTGCCAAAGTTTAAAACTAATCCTACTTCACACTTTGTACTCTTTAAATAATTTATGAGCTGATACTCGAATTCTTCAGTCATGCATTCACATGCTTTTAATTCTAATATTACTTTATCATTCACAACTATATCGGCGATGTAATCGCCAACCAGTATTTCTTTATAATATACCGAAATCCTTTTCTGTGCCTCAACTTTAAAACCTCTTGTTTGGAGCTCAAAGAATAACGCATTTTGATAAACGCGTTCCAGAAAGCCATAACCAAGCTCATTGTAAACGTCATAAAACGCTTTCAAAATCTCACCGGTCAATTCTTTATGGAGCATGCCTATTTAGTTCAATTGATGAAAATCTGCGAAAATCCGCCCGATCCGCGTCATCCGCGTTCTAAAACATGGCGAATAGTAAACAAAAAAGCATCAGGCTTTTACACCCAATGCCTTTTAACGGTATAAAAATAATGATTATTTTTTGATTAATCCCAAATCAACCAAACGTTCGTGAAGGAATTCGCCAGCCGTGATATCATCATACAATTTAGGATGCTGCTCGTCGATGCAGTTCTCCAGGCAGTCCAGCTTCATTTCGCTGACAGGGTGCATAAAGAACGGGATAGAGTAGCGCGAAGTGCCCCACAATTCCCTTGGCGGGTTCACCACCTGGTGGATGGTGCTTTTCAGCCGGTTATTGGTATGGCGCGAAAGCATATCGCCTACGTTGATAACCAGCTCGTCCGGTTCAGCAATGGCATCGATCCACTCGCCGTTGTGGTTTTGCACCTGCAGGCCACGGCCCTGTGCGCCCATCAATAGCGTAATAAGGTTGATATCGCCATGCGCAGCCGCGCGTACCGCATTCTCCGGCTCAGACGTGATAGGAGGGTAGTGGATAGGCCGCAGGATGCTGTTGCCTTCTTCAGCGTACTTGTCAAAATAAAACTCATCAAGGCCCAAATAAATAGCCAGTGCGCGAAGCACATAAATACCTGTTTTCTCAAGCATTTGATAGGCCTCTTTACCGACTTCATTGAATTTCGGAAGCTCTGTCACTTCAACGTTATCAGGATATTCACCGGCGCGTTTTGAGTCCTCTTCCAAGTATTGGCCAAAATGCCAGAACTCTTTAAGGTCGCCCTCTTTTTTACCTTTGGCATGCTCTTTACCGAACGACACATAGCCGCGCTGGCCGCCAATGCCCGGTATCTCGTACTTCTCCTTGGTCTCCAGCGGAAGGCTGAAGAAGTTTTTAACTTCGGCATACAGTTCGTCCACGAGGCGGTCGTCAAGGAAATGCCCTTTTAATGCTACAAATCCTATGTCTTCATAGGCTTTACCGATTTCATTTACAAATTTTTGTTTGCGTTCCGGGTCACCCGAAAGGAAATCACGCAGGTCCACACTTGGGATGTTTTGCATAAAAATGGTTTTTAATATCGCCCAAAATATGGGCAGATACAAAGATAAAAATTAATTTTCAGCAATAGTTAAGGAAACGTTACGAAAGGATCGAATGCCCTGGAATGTAAGTCATTTTAGAGAAGGTGTAGCGTTCGCCAGTTTGGGGATTAGCGGGCTTTGTTGCCGTCACATTTCGAAAGAACCCGTCAGGTTGTCAAAAACAACGTTCCCCCCTGCATCCGTGGCCCGCAGTGTGAACGTACCGGTAGTATGTGGAAAGGGCTGCAGGTTATGGGAATCGACGGTAATGGTGCCGGTGCAGTTGTACGCCTGCCAGTCGGAGGGGTTAATGTTGGCAGTGGGGGTCAGCTTTAACGCACCGATGTATTTGTACAAAAGTATGCGGAAATTACTGCCGGCAGTAAACGCATAGCTGCCGGTCTCCCTATTCTCAATAGCTGTATCCGACTGAATGCGCATTACATACCCGTGGTCTGAATAAAAACTATAGATAACACCATCTGCCGATGTTGAAGTAACCGTATTGGTAAAGTGCATCGCACCATTGTCTACGGTGAGCTGGTGCGGAAAAAAACCGCACGTGATGGAGTTGGTGTCATTATACTGCATTTTTCCCGAAATATACTTCTTGTTTCCAGGTATGCCCATTTCAAAAAGGTCGCCTTCAAACTCAAAGTACAGCTGCCTGTTCGCGGCGTTATAATTAAAGTTGGTAATGCTGAAGGTTTCGGCAGGGGCAAAGTCAACCGTTTCATAGTGCCTGTTATCATCTGAAAAATCGTAAAAACGCACTTTTTTGATATGGCCCGATTTACTCAGTTCGAACTCCATCCTGAATTGCGTGCCGAAACTTTCGGGTACATCCATAACCCCGGCATAAATGTATTCGCAGTTTTCATTGGCGCTAAACGTAGACCATGGCAGCGACACTGTTTCACCGTTTACATTGATCTCAAAGTAAGATCCATCACCAGTTGCATTGGCTTTATCATCATCGGAAGAGCAGGAGGCCAATACAAAAAGCAGGAGCAGGGAGAGTAGCTTGTGTTTCATCTTAATTGGTTACGGTTAGTACGGCTGTTCTTACAAAATTTATGCCATTTTAAGATTGCAGGAGCGAATGGCCTGGTCTGTAAGTCATTTTAAGGCAGGAGTGGAGTTCCTCCGCCGTGGCGGATTAGGGGGCTTCCATCAGGGCTGGGAAGGAGAGGTGGTTGTGTGTTTGGAGGGTTAAGTGAGCTACCACGTACCGTCATAGCAAGGCATGAAGCGATCTTTACAGATTAAGCATTGTTTTTATTTTCCTCCCATTTCGTATTCAGTGCCGAAAGCAAATTCTCAAAGTCCATTTTCAGCCCATTAGGAGTAATTGAAATAGGCGAGCCATAATTTTTAAAGTTATAGTTCATAGCTTTCTTTTTTAAGAATTTTGCCTGCCTGTTGATATAATCTTCCGGATTATTAACCCCTATCATGATGAACTTCTGGTTCATTACCTGCGTAGTATAAATATGCCTGACATCTCCCCACGGAATAAACCCTGCGCTCACGCCGCTTGCGTTATCGGTTATTCCTTTTTCATCAATAATTAACCCCGGCCTTGTGTCGAAAAGCTTAACAATATAAGCTACTGCAATAAAACCAAAGAATAGGATACTTGCAATTCCGGCGCCATATTTTACGATAGGGTTATCAAGAAGGACATTACTACTAACAGGCCCGGATACTAGAATCCAGACTCCAATGATCACAAAAATAATGGACCCTATAAGAAGTAAGGCGAGCTTGCCTTTGCTGAGTTGAATAACTACCGGTTCCTTTGACATAACTAAAAATTTTGATCAAATGTATCGAATTTTGCTATAACTATCAGTACTACAATTCCGTTACGATTGGAGTCCCCCCTTCGGGGGTTAGGGGGCGCTTTACTGCCTCCATCAACACCTCCACATTAATATCCGCCAGCTTTTTAAACGCTATGCAATAGCCTGTTACTTTTGCCTTGCCAATGGTTGCCCCATACGTCTCGGCTAAGTATTTCTTATCCTCAAGGCCCATGATATATACCGAGATCCCCGTTGAAGTAGCACTCAGCCCAACCCGGTAGAACTCCCTGGTCGAGCCGTCAGTATATTTCATGGTGTAGGCGCCATAACCTATATTAGGATTAGTAACAACTTTACCTTCTTCGTTCCTGCCATCCAGGAACGATAGGGTAGCTTCCGGCGCTATGTGCAGTATGCGCTCGTGCAGTTGTTGCATTTCAGTGCGTTTGGGCTCGTGTAGGGTGGAGAGGTGGGATTGGATCTGTTCGGTGGTGGTCATGTATTAGCTCGTAAATTCTCAATATATAGTTTCAAATCGTAGAGATATTCAGATAGAATAGAGTCAGCATGACTTGGCTGTTTTAGATCTTGTGAATTTCTCTTTAACTCATCGTTATTGCCAAAGCCATATTTAAATAACTTTAATGCATCTTGATTCAAAGTTATTCTATAATAAATAGCTGTCATTAAGGACTGCATTTCTATTTTCAATTTTTGGGCAACCTTTTTTGAAATATCGTCATTTTCATAAATGTCATAATATAACTTTGTAAGCCGATTATTATCAGCATATAAATTGTCGTAAATGTTTTGCCAATCTTCGTATTCCATAACTATGTTTATTTGACGAGTTGGAAACTCGTGTTAGCACATTAATTAACCTATGATTACCCCGCAGTAAAATTCCATTTTTTTATTTTTAAGTACTCATCGGGTTTTAAGGATAGATTTCCTTTTACAATTAATGTTAAACTGTTATTCGATATTAAACTGCTTATATTTTCGTTATTGGAATTGTATGGAACTGCAATTTGTAAAATTCTAAAACCATCTTTATCCTCTAATTGAATTTTAAATCCTTCTAAATCTTTATAATTATTTAATGGGCCTTTTAATTCCAATTGGTAATGTAGCTTTTCGTCTTCAAACTTAATACTCAAATGTCCTTTGATTTGCGTTGTTTGATTAAAATAAAATCCTAAATCATTTGATTTAGCAGGTATGCTGCTAAAGGGAGTATTTTGGCTAAAAGTTCCAATTATTTGAAATCCAAAGCCAATTATTATCGTTATCAATGCAATTTTTGACCAAATTTTATGTTTCTTTATATCCGTGTCGCTCATTTCATTGTCCATCAAAATATGTTCCCATAGATTATCAGGTAGAATGCCAAATCTAAAAAGTAAGATTACACCGATGAAATCTAATAGTAGTCCGATTATGTTATAAATCATAAATGCTAATTTTATTTTAAATATTCCGATTAACGAAATAACTCATTTAGTATACGAACTGAAGCTCACAATAGTTCTGGAAATCAAGGCTTCTCACCATCCTTATGAAACACTGAGCCTGTTCTTCTATATTTATATTTTGTACCTTTAATACATAGAATATATATAGCATTACCTTTTTGTTCAGAAAGCTCTAATAGAACAATATCTTTTTCATTAACCCCTAAATCAACCGCCACATGTTTCTTCATATCCTTTACTGTAGCATTTGTCATTTCAAGAAACTGTTTATTTGATTTATCTCCTTGAGGTTCTTTAAAGTTTGCGGGTGTCGAACACGATTCTAAGGTTTGCGATGTGTCATATTCCCAAGTCTTATCATCCTTCAATAAAACTTTCTTACCATTTTCCGTTGTCGCTTTAATATTTTGACAAAAGCCGATTTGTAAAAATAAAAGAAGGCAAGATGTAAAAAGTGTTTTCATATTTGTTATTTTAGAAGTCATTAATTATCTGTTCAGAAGTAATTATTTTAGTAAAAAGTATTTTCAGTTTATCATTTTCTGTAAAATATTTTGATAGAGTGTTTATCAAAATTGGAATCTCGTTTTCATCTTTTACAATTATATATGATATGTCATCAATCGAAAATTTTAATTCATATCTGTTTATCTTTCCCGTGAAATTTTGCTTGTCAGAAAGATACTCTTTATTGTCAAGCATACAATAATCCCCATGCTTAGCAAGGTCTTTTCCTTGCGGAACATATCTCCACTCTCGCTCATCATAGAATTTATACTTAGAATCTTTTAAAAGACCTTTTCTGTATAATTCCCCTTCATAATTTTTTGTGAAGCAAGCAAATTTTGTCGTTTCCTCGTTAAAAAAAGCCTCCAATTGGTTTATCGACCCATTTGTATAATAACTTTCAACAGATTTTCTTAAAGCAGTTCCAGCATAGGAATTTGTGTCAATATAAAAAACTGGATTTAAACCATTTTTCTTTGCCCATTTTTTTGTTAGGCCTATTCCATAATCACCATAATAACCGAGTTTTTTTCCTTTTGTAGAAGCAAAATGTTTTTTATAATCAGTAAATGGGATATCGCAAAATGAAACCATTGCTACTGCAAAAGAAAAACTTTGACTTCCTCGTGTCTTAATTCTTTCCGAACAATAACTTAATTTAAAACTTGAACTTTCTAAGATTTCCAAAATGGACTTAAATTCTTCGGTATAATGAACTATCGTATTTGCACTTATTGCCATTTTCTAAAATTGAAATATAAACCTACAAAAAATTCCTTAACAATTTTAACAAAAATAAATTCCCATAACATTTTTCACCACCTCCTGTTATTTTCTTACTTTTGAGCCATCTTAAAGATTATTCAAAAATCACTATGAATTTCGACAGAAAACAACTGACCAACGAACAATTACTCGATTTATATAAGAAATTGCTAAAGCCAAGGCTCATAGAGGAGAAGATGCTTATCCTCATCCGCCAGGGCAAAGTGTCCAAATGGTTCTCCGGCATCGGGCAGGAGGCTATCTCGGTGGGCATTACCGCCGTGTTGGGCAAGGACGAGTACATCCTCCCCATGCACCGCAACCTGGGCGTGTTCACGGGCCGCGACATCCCGCTGTACCGCCTGTTCTCGCAGTGGCAGGGCAAGGCCAACGGCTTTACCAAGGGCCGCGACCGCTCGTTCCACTTCGGTACGCAGGAGTACAAGATCATAGGGATGATATCGCACCTGGGCCCGCAGCTTGGCGTTGCCGATGGTATCGCGCTGGCGCACAAGCTCCGCAAGGAGGGCAAGGTGACCGCTGTGTTTACCGGCGAGGGCGCTACCAGCGAGGGCGATTTCCACGAGGCGCTCAATATTGCTGCCGTGTGGGAGCTTCCCGTGATGTTCATTATCGAGAACAACGGCTACGGCCTATCGACCCCGACCAATGAGCAATACCGCTGCGAGAACCTGGCCGACAAAGGCATTGGCTACGGCATGGAGGCGCACATCCTTGACGGGAACAATATATTAGAGGTATATACCAAGCTGGAAGAACTGGCCGTATCGATGCGCGAAAACCCGCGCCCGGTGCTGTTGGAATTCAAGACCTTCAGGATGCGCGGCCACGAGGAGGCGAGCGGTACCAAGTATGTTCCGCAGGAGCTGATGGATGCCTGGGCCGTAAAAGACCCGGTGGAAAATTACCGCAAATTCCTGAAAGCCGAAGGCGTGCTTACCGACGATAACGATGATGCCATCCGCGCTGAGCTGAAGAAGGAGATCGACGAGAATTACCAGCAGGCTTCTGCCGAACCGGCCATCGAAGCCAGTTTGAGCGAAGAATTAAATGATGTTTACAAACCGTATCAGCATGAAGAAGTTAACCACTCATCAGAAACGGAAAATATACGCATGATCGATGCTATCCAGCAGGGATTAAGGCAGTCGATGGAGCGCCACGACAACCTCGTGATCATGGGGCAGGACATTGCCGAATATGGCGGTGCGTTCAAGATCACCGATGGCTTTGTAGCGCAGTTCGGCAAAGACCGCGTGCGCAACACACCTATATGTGAGTCGGCTATCGTGTCGGCAGGTATGGGACTTTCGATCAACGGCGTGAAGTCGGTTATCGAGATGCAGTTCGCCGACTTCGTGTCCACGGGTTTCAACCCGATCGTGAACTACCTTGCCAAGGTGCATTACCGCTGGCAGGAAAATGCCGACGTGGTAGTGCGTATGCCTTGCGGCGCGGGCGTTCAGGCGGGACCATTCCACTCACAGACCAACGAGGCGTGGTTTACCAAGACCCCGGGGCTCAAAGTGGTGTACCCGGCATTCCCGTATGATGCCAAGGGCCTTTTGGCTACAGCCATCAACGACCCGAACCCGGTAATGTTTTTCGAACACAAAGCGTTGTACCGCAGCTCTTACCAGGACGTACCTAAGGATTACTACACGATACCTTTCGGAAAAGCAGCAATGCTAAGGGAAGGGGAGGACGTGACGGTGATCACCTTTGGCGCAGGCGTGCACTGGGCATTGGAAACACTGGACAAGAACTCCGACATCAAAGCCGACCTTATCGACCTCAGGTCATTACAGCCGCTTGATACGGAAACGATATTCAAGTCAGTAAAAAAGACCGGAAAAGTTATCATACTTCAGGAAGACTCATTGTTCGGCGGTATGGCCAGCGACATCTCCGCCATGATCATGGAGCAGTGCTTCGAATACCTCGACGGCCCCGTGAAACGCGTAGGCAGCCTGGAAAGCGCTATACCATTCACCAAGGCGCTGGAAGACCAGTATCTGTCAAAAGGCAGGTTTGAAGGGGCGTTGCTTGAATTGTTAGCTTATTAAGAAAGTAGCAAAGTTTCAAAGTTCCAAAGTGGCAGAGTTTTTTGCTGCTTTGGAACTTTTCTATTTTAAGGCCATACAGAACTTTGCAACTTTGTAACTTTGCAACTGTAAAACTTGGAATTAAATGAGAACTTCAAAAATATTCGTCACAACAGACGCTATAATCTTCCGTAAAGCAGGCACCGGCCACGAGATACTTTTTATTAAACGTAAGAACGAACCCTTTAAAGGCCAGTGGGCTATCCCCGGAGGCTTTGTAGATGAAGGTGAAGACCTTCCCGATGCTGCCCGCCGCGAACTCCGCGAAGAAACAGGACTGGAAGTAAGGGAGTTAGAACAGCTGGGCGCGTTCGGTAAGCCGGGCCGCGACCCAAGGCAGCATACCGTTTCTGTGGCCTATGTAGGTTTTGCAGAAGAGAATGCAGTAGCCGTCGCTGCCGACGATGCCGCTGAAGCGAAATGGTTTTCGGTTAAAGTCCTGCCGGAATTAGCATTTGACCACGCAGATATCGTAACTTTAGCCTTACAAAAATACCTGCCATGAGATTCCATACACGAAAATGGGTAAAACCCGAAGACCTGAACCCCAACGGAACATTGTTCGGCGGCAAGCTGCTCGCCTGGATCGATGAGGAAGCCGCGCTGTATTCCATCATACAATTAGAGAACCAAAGGATAGTGACCAAGCACATGTCCGAGATCAACTTTATGAGCTCAGCCAAGCAGGGCGACATCATTGAGATAGGCATTGATGTGGTGCATTTCGGCAGGACCTCTATAGTCCTGAAGTCGGAAGTCCGCAACAAAATGACGCAGGAGAAGATCATCACGGTAGATAACATTACCATGGTCAACCTCGACAGTTTTGGCCGCCCGTCTGCACATGGAAAGACTAAAATAGAATATGTGAAGGACAGGATATTGAAGCCGTAATTTTTTGAAATTCCAAATGACAAAAACAAATTACAAACCTTAGCTCCAACCATCTAAAAGTCTAACGGTCTAAAAATCTTTTTTGGGGCGTGCCACTTCCGCAAGCTACAGCGTCGGGCTTTCGCCTATATCTGCCTCCGCTCCTACGGCAGGATACCGGCTCTATCCCTCACGCAGCTTCACTCGGATGGCAGTTGGGTGTGTCATTCTGACGAAGGAAGAATCTCTAAAGGAATATAGACGTTTAATAGAGATTTCTCACTCCGCAAGCTCCGTTCGAAATGACAAACTGCGACTGTGACTGCGACTGAAAACTATTCCTCCATATACCCTTTACCCGTAGGCAGCTCAAATATCTCCAACCCAAAATAGGCTACAGAGGCAATGATATGGTCAAAGATATCCGCCATAATGTATTCATAATTCAGCCAGCGTTTGTCGGAAGTGAAAAGGTATATCTCGATAGGGATACCTTTTTCGGTAGGCTGCAGGTGGCGGCACATAATAGTCAGGTCTTTATTCACCCCCGGATGCGTTTCAATATAACTATTGATATATTTGCGGAAAAGCCCAAGATTCGTAAGATTGCGACCGTTTATCGACAATGATTTATCAATGTTATGCTGCTTGTTCCAACTGTCAATCTCTGCCTGGCGGTGCCGCAGGTAATCCGAGATCAGCTGTATCTTGCTCAGGTCATCGATCTCGTCGCGGTGGACAAACCTTACAGTATTGGCTTTTATAAGAATATGCCTTTTGATACGCCTGCCTCCCGAATCCATCATGCCGCGCCAGTTCTTGAACGAGTCGGATATCAGGCTATAGGTAGGAACAGTAGTCGTGGTGTGGTCAAAGTTCTGCACCTTTACGGTAGCCAGGTTTATTTCGATAACATAGCCATCGGCACCGAATTTCTCAATGGTAATCCAGTCGCCAATGCGCACGATGTCGTTTACCGTAACCTGTATGCTCGCTACAAACCCAAGGATGGTATCTTTAAAGACCACTATAATGATCGCCGAAATGGTTCCAAAAGTCCCGATCAGGAAACCGATCGTAGTATTAAAAAGCACCAGTACAATACCAGTAATCCCAAAGACCCACAGCACAAGCATTACCACCTGTATATAACTGTCGATGGGCTTGTCGTTGTAGTCAGGCTGTTGCTTGAGGTAATCGCGTAATGCGTTGAAAATACTCCTGATAATCCAAAGGCTGAGCATTATAATGGATATCGTAGTGCCTTTGGAAATCATATTCTCCCAATAGATAAAATCTTTCAGGACAACAGGGAGTGATTTGTAAATGAAATACAGGGGAATAAGATGTGCAACGTATTTCGCGGTCTTGTTTTCGACCAAAAAATCATCAAACGAGGTTTTGGTACGGTGCGCAAAAACCCCAAGTGTGAATACGAGGATCTTTTTAAAAATGAAATCAAGGATAAGGGCAATAATTGTGATAACAACAAGGTTTACCACAAGGTTGCCATACAGCGCCGTGGTATGCCCAAAGTGAAGTCCTTTGATCGCTTTATATGCCCAGTTGAAGTAATTCATTTAGGAGTTTGAAGGTGTGCCGAAATATTTACGTTCCATTATAAATGTGCCGAACGGTGGGATGGAAGCAAGGCAGATGATGATGTATTTTTTCCACGGCCAGTTCATCTCAAACTTCAGCATTGTGGCAAGGACGATATAAATTGTAAACAATACCCCGTGCGCCATACCTGTAGGGCGGATATACTCAGGGCTATCCCAAATATATTTTAGCGGCATCGCGATAAAAAATAAAACAAGCGCCGATATTCCCTCGAGTATGGCTATGATCTTAAACAAGCGTATCATGGTATAAAAATTTTCTGCAAATGTAGGGAATAGCAGATTTCTATAGCCGGTTTAAGGTTATGAATTTTGAAAAATACGAATTCCGGAATCGTAAATGATACAGCCTGAATCAGGTCAACCGGTAATTATAAAGTCTCCGTTTTGTCCTGGCCGGGCTGCTTTTTTTTTTCGGCATCCAGCGACGATGGCATTGGCGGTATAAATCTTACATCCCTCTCCATTTCTTTTTGCTCCACATATACTGCATATTCGGCGGGTTCAATTCGCGCCCCTTTAAAGCTTGTATAGGCACGGGTAAATTCAGCTCCAAAATACAGTATCGCAGCCGTATAGTACACCCAGATCAAAATGACGATTATAGACCCAGCAGCGCCATAAGGCGAACCCGCAGCGGTAGTTTCGATATACAATCCTATAATGTAACGACCCAAAAGAAAAAGGCATGCTGTAAAGAAAGCGCCTGCGCGAACGTGTTTCCATGCGATCTTGGCATCGGGAAGCACCTTGAATATTACACCGAAGAGGACGGTAATAACCCCGAAGCTGATTACTATATTCACCGCATTTAATAGAATCAAGGTAAGGTCAGGAAAACGTGCTCTAAGCATATCGCTCAAAGTAAGCAATACTCCGTTTACCATCAGCGTAACTATTAGTAAAAATCCCAGTCCAACAATGAGGGAACCCGAAAGCAACCTGTCTTTCAGAAGTTTCACCCATCCTCGTTTTGGCTTGGCTTTAACCTTCCAGATGATGTTTATAGAATCCTGTATTTCACCAAAAACGGTAGTGGCACCAATAATCAGCGTTATTGTACCGATAATTACTGATAATGTAGTCTTGCCGGAAAGCTCAAGGTTTTGGATGATCTGTTGCACCTGCAAGGCTGCCTCACTGCCTATCAGGCCGTTTATTTCTTCAAATATTTTTCCTTCGCTGGCTTCACGACCAAAAAAAGCACCGGCAAGCGATATAATAAGCAGCAGCAGCGGGGCCATAGAAAATACTGTGTAATATGATAAGGAAGCGCTTAGCTTTAATCCTTTGTCATTTGTAAATCCGTTGAATGTATCCTTCAGGATGCATTTAATATTCTTGAAGGTGTGTTTGGTAAAAACGTTTTTCATCTCGCAAATCTTTATCATAAAAATAAGCATAGCATCAGGCTAATACTACAATATTAACATAACTATAAAATAATATCATAAGGACTAATATCTCCGCTGCTGAAGAATTAACTTACAAATTAAAAAAGCCAATAATTTCATAAATTTCAAACCGTAATCCGGAAATCATTGTGCGTTTACGGTAAAATCCTTAACTTTATTGTGGTTAAAACAGAAGTAGCTTTAACCTGCCAAAAAAAATCACGATGAAAATAGTTATAGTAGGAGGAGGGTTTGCCGGTATTAATCTTGCGAAAGACCTTGCCGGGAATAAAAATTTTGAAGTAACGCTTATAGACAAGAACAATTATAATTTTTTCCCCCCGCTTATCTATCAGGTTGCCACAGCATACCTCGAGCCATCCAGTATCAGCTACCCATTCAGGAAGCTTTTTTCACGTACTGAAAATGTACGCTTCAGGCTGGGGGAGGTGCTTTCGGTTAATATGGCTGAGAACAAGGTCGTGCTCCATAACGGCGAACTTGAATATGACCGTCTTATATTTGCAACGGGTGCCGAAACCAATTACTTTGGTATGGAAAACGTCCGAAAAAACTCGATCCCAATGAAAACGCTGAACGATGCTATAGAAATGCGTAACAAACTGTTACAGCGCATGGAAAGGGCATCGATCTGCAAAAACAGCAGGGAACGCCGCAAATACCTTAACCTTGTTATTGCAGGCGGCGGACCTACAGGTGTAGAAGTATCAGGCATGTTTGCCGAAATGCGCAACGGTGTATTAAAAAGGGAATATCCTGAGCTTTCTACGAGCGTAAGCAACATTTACCTTGTGGATGGTGGTGACGCTTTGTTGTCGCCAATGAGCAGGCAGTCCCAGGAAGACACGCTGCAGGCACTGACCAAGATGGGGGTCATCGTAAAGCTGAATTGCCGGGTTACTGACTTCATAGATGATACAGTACATCTGAATACGGGAGAAACCATCCCTTCTAAGAACCTTATATGGGCTGCGGGCGTATCTGCAAAAATATTCGAAGGCATGCCGGCGGAAAGTTATGGCCGCGGCCGAAGGATGAATGTAGATGCTTACAACAAAGTAGCGCATACAGAGAATATCTATTCTATTGGCGATACCTGCATTCAACTTACCGATGCCGCTTTTCCTGACGGACACCCCCAGGTAGCACAGGTTGCTATCCAGCAGGGAAAAAACCTGGCTAAAAACTTTAAGAATGAACAGAAAGGCAAACCATTGAACGCCTTTAAGTATAATGATAAAGGCTCTATGGCGATTATAGGCAAGAACAAGGCCGTAGTCGACCTGCCGAAGCCAAAAATGCATTTTAAAGGCTTTATTGCCTGGCTGATGTGGCTGTTCATCCACCTGATGTCACTAATAAGCTACCGCAACAGGGTAACTACATTCTACAACTGGATGACTGCCTATTTCTCTAAGGATCAATCGCTACGAATGATCATCAGGCCGGATAAGAGGGCAAAAAGCTAACGGCTTACAATGGCATTACCATAGTTACATCCAGCGCATCGACCAGAAGAGTTAATTGATCGATCTCCACATGATCCATTACCACAACTTTATACCACAAATTAGTTGGGTCATGTTTTTGCGGTACCAAATCAAACCGTGCGGCAGTTTCTTCCGAAACATATGCTGCACTGATGGTTACAATATTCATGTAAGGCTCACGGAAAAAAGTGATGCCTTTTTTCTCAAGGGCTTTGCATAGCCACAACGTACGCATTTGCAGCACACTGATTTTCTCAAACCAACCGTGTGGCCCATAGGTAGACAATATCATCCACACCGCCACAGCATTTGCACCCGACCTGCTTCCGCACAATGTAAGGTCCATACCCTCCACATATTCAGCCTCTTTTGTCAGCGTATTTTCAATGAGTCCCTTTCTGCAAATAAAAATCCCGGTGCCATAAGGGGCCTGGAGCATTTTGTGTGCATCAATAGTTACAGAACTTATATTGGGATCACTAAAGTTTATCGTACTGCCCGGATTGCTGAAAGGATATACAAATCCGCCATAAGCGCCATCAATATGCAGTTTGTAGGTAATCCTATGCTTGTCGTATAGTGTGCTGTAGGTAGTTGGATCATCGACAGATCCGAACATTGTAGTACCTAAATTGGCGACTGTAATAAAATATTTTTTACCATAGGAACGGGCTCTTAGGATAATGTCTTCAAGTTCATTTTCTTTGATGTTGCGGTGATCCTCATCTACAGGGATTTTCAGCCATTCCAGCATCAGAAGGTTGGCCCCTTTCGCAATAGAATAATGGGTGTCTTCGGAAGCTACAATAGCGATCTCATGCGGGTGGGCGCCATGTTCATTGATAAAATAATTGCGGTACATCCACAATGCCTGTATATTGGCTTCAGTTCCCCCGGGAGCAATGTAGCCATCAAAATCGTTCGGCGTTGCTTTAAAAATATCAACGGCTATCATATTCAGGACATCGACCTCAATTTCCTGCGTACCTTTAAATGCTTTTTCCGAAGTTCCGCAGGTATGGCAGCCAATATTATTGGGGTTGCTCACAAATACCTGCAACAATGGTGCATCTTTTAAAAAGGGGGCTTCTGTCGAAAATACTTTAGGGTCCAGCTTTGATGCCGGATATCCTAATGAGCTGTCTGTAGAGAAATTAACGTTGTCTTTAAGCGCTTGCTGAATATACTGTTGCTGGCTTGGGGCGGTTCTTTTTTTCCAAAAAAGCATATTGTTTTTCCGCAAAACTACATTGAGAAGCTATTCTAAAATATGACCGTGATCATTTAAACCACATTTTATGAAATGGGCTTATACCCAAATAATGAATAGTAAATGAGAATATAAAATTAAAAAGGATACCCTATCGCCAAATTGAAAACAAGGTTTTCCCTGCGCCAGTATTTGCTTCCAAAGTCGATGTCGTCTATTACCCATCGCTCACCTTCAGGCAGCCACGGCTTGCGGAGCGGGAAGGCAAGGTCAAGCCGCAGAACCAGGAATGACAGGTCGAACCGTAATCCCGCACCGGTGCCCACCGCCAACTGCTCATAAAACTTGCTTGTAAACTGCGATCCCTCCTTATCCTCGTTTTTGTTCCAGAGCCATATATTGCCTGCATCAACAAAAAGCGCTCCATGCACCACACTGAACAACTTTGCGCGGTATTCTGTATTCATCTCGAGCTTTATATCACCACTTTGATCAGGGAGAAAGCTGCTGGCATCTGTATCCGGCCTATAGGTTCCCGGCCCGATGGATCGCGCCCTGAAAGCTCTTAGGCTATTAGTGCCCCCAATGAAGAATTGCCGTATAAATGGCAATTCCGTAGAGTTCCCATAAGGCACGCCAACACCGATAATAATTCGGTTGGCAAGCTGCGAGTTGTCGCTTAGCTTGAGGTAATACCTGAAATCCTGCTCGGTCTTCACAAACTGGCTAAACGCAACACCCAGTATTTCTTCCGGTTCTTTTGTTTTCGCATCAGCGCCGGTAGCAAGTCCTGCGATCGTACCGGCTACATCAAGTGAACCTTTATAATAAAACGTGTGTTTCTTTCTTTTTTGTGCGGTGTTGGTATAGGTATATGAATAGGTGGGTCCGAAAATAAGCTGCTTGTCGATTACTTTGCGCAATGCATCGCCACTGCCATCGTTAAGACTATCCGCTGCACTTATCTGGCCCCAGTATTCTTCGGTAACTGTTGCGGGGCTTACATAATTTAAATCAAAAGGGTTCAGGTTATGTTCTGTTCTTACATTATCTTTCCACAAATAACCGAACTGTGCCCTGAAGGAGTTGAGCGAGTACAGCCGTGCCCTGTTCTGGTATTCGTAACTCACAAGCGCGCGAGTCCTCGGAACAAAAGCGCTGGAGTCCTGTATTTTTATTGGTGTGATGAATCTTGGCCATATAATACTGGCTTCTCCACCCACACGATACACATTATAGCCTTTATTTTGCCCCGAAGCCTGTATCTCAGCGCCGCCGAAAACAGATAATGTAAGCAGTTCTGCTGCCCTGAAGGCATTCCTGTTACTCCAGTTTATGCTGGCTTCCGTACCGTTATAGTTGGCCGAATTGGTTTTACCCAATACTTCAAATCGTATCGACTTGCGGGGCAGGGGAGTGAGGTAATAATAAGTGTCGAGTATGCCGTCAATAGAATCCGAAGGGCGGAATTCATTTTTTACAAATTTAAAATTACCCAGGTTCACCAGTCTGTTCAGCGATAGGTTATGGTCCCTGCGGCTATAGATGTCCCCTTTGTGGAAAAACATAGTACGGTCATAAATGATAGGCCGGAATGTCTGCTCAGGATCTATGATCGTGAAATCCTTGTATTTTTGTACAGAGTCGGTAGTTGCAAGCAGCGTGTCTTTGGCACTGCTTATCGAGTAATTAGGATAAATATAAATATCCCCCATTTTGTAAACCCGTTTGGCGCGTTCCGGTGTTTCATCCTTCACTTTTACAATGAGGTCTACCTGGTGTTTGCCAACAGTGCTGTCTACCTGTACCAGTATATAATCAGGGCTGAAGTAAAAATATCCTCTGTTCTTAAGGCGTTGGTCTATCCTTTCACGTTCCTCCTTAATTACATCCAGGTCATAAGGCTGGCCTTTTTTCAGGCGGCTCCTGCGTCGTATATTCGCGACGGTGCTGTCAATTTCCGTTGCTGCCGAATCGCCGGGGAATTTCACTTCCCTTATCGTATACTGCTGTTTTGGCGTTACCGTATATAATGCTTTTGCCCTTTTGTTGCGAGAAGTAGAATCGGCTGCCGTCCGCACTTTAAAGTAGCCTTTATTTTCAGCATAATTCTGCAAAATATCAGCATTATAGTCGAGGTCTACCTGACTAAAGAGTACGGGCGGTTCCCCAACTTTGGTACGAAGCCAGTGGCGGAACCCGCTGTTTTTTTTTGGCTCGCCGGCAATGTTATAAATGTAAAGCTTCGGCCTTAAGCCAAGAAAGCCGCTGTTAGGTTTTGGCCTAAGCAGTCCTTTCATTATTTTTTCCATAGCTTTTCGCTCTTTGCGGGTCATGAGGGTATCTTTCACTTCCACCTCTCCGCCCACGTAGAGCATGTCGCCTTCGGGCAGGTATTTGGTATTGCTGCAGCCATAAGCGAACAGCAGCGCTAAAATAAGGTAGTATGTAAACTTATTTTTTATCATCGTCATTAGTGCTGTTTGGCGGTAAATCGTTTTTTGTGTCTTCTTTTTTCTCAGCCTCGGTTTTTTCCTTTTCTTTTTTGCGTTCAGCCCTTTCCCTTTGTTTCCGCTCTTTTTCGCGTTTTTGTTCGGCTTTTTCTTCTTCCGTGCGGTGGAATAATTCCCTGAACTTATCGTAGTCCATAGTGATGACGAAAGCTACGCCGGTCTCAATCACCTGGCCTTGTAAAGCCACCTGGTATTCGTTCTTGCGGTATGCCCTTACCATATACCTGCCGTCTTTGGTAAGTTGGTAATCTACCGAAACGTCACCGGCAATATTGGTTGTTTCCTCATTAGCCTGCTGCGGGCCTTCAAGCCCAAAGCTGCTGCCAATGGTAACTTTCAGCCTGTCATTCAGCAGCTGTTTGGATACCGCCACATTCAGGTCGGTACGGTTTTCCTGCTGCCCTGTCGTGTAATCGTCAGTCGATTCCAGATCAAAATTGAGCTCAACACCATTTACAAGGTCGGCAGCAAGGTTGTTCAGCTGTTGCGAAAGCAACTTGCTCACACTCTGCCTTGCCATAGATTCCCCGCTTGTGCCGCCTGCTTCGCTTGCAAACGGGTTCTCGCCAATAAAACGGTTCAGCAGCAATAAGGCAAATACCTGTTTATTCAATTCAGACGGTTGTTGGCGCAGTTGTGTCAGTTTATTATTTGTCACATCAATCACGGTAGCAGATACATTGTAATTGCCTTCAGGAATTACGATGTCAAACGTAAGTTCCGGTTTCAGCAGTTCCCCGTTTATTTTCAACAGTGTGTTAAAAGGTATTTTTTGTTTAAAAGTATTCCGGTCCCCTGCGGATCGTGAGCCTAATTGGTCGTCTACCAAATCTATAGGCGGCGCTTCGGTTTTGTATACAGCGGTAATATTTACGTCGGCTTTTGTAGGCTCTCCCGTCCAGAGTATATAACTGCCTTTCTGGATATCAAATTTCCGCTTGATGAGGTTGAAGGTCATTTGGTAAGCACCTTCGGTAAATTCATAGCGGCCTGCAAGCGTGGTTTTTCCGGACTGGTCTATGCCCCCGGTAAGTTGCGCCTCACCTTTAAGCTGCAGGAAGTCGCCGTTGCCTTTATCGATGATAAGGTTCAGTTCGGCTTCTTTTACGATCTCTATATTTACCGAAACATCAATACCTTTCATTTTCGCCGTATTAACTGCTTCTTCTATTTGCAGGCGTTGTTTTATCTCCATGTTGTCCTGGTCGATAAATTCAACAATGCCTTCCCTGTCGGCAATTCCCGGATCCTGCTGCGGCAACACCACAGTAAATTCGGTATCTTCATTTACCCTGAGGTCGCCATCTACAACCGGGCTTGCCAGCGTACCTTTTACCGAAAGGTGGGTATCAATGAAAAGGTTACCATAATAGAAGTCGTTATCCGCAGCTTTCGAATTTACTGCCCTGAAATTATCGGCATCGACTTTAAGGTTAAACCCGAAATCCCTGTAATCTGTCGTAGCTATCGTGCCATTTATGGTTAGCTGGTTGCTCTTTTCATCTTCAATATTAAAGTTGTCAAAGCGAATTCCGGCATCGGTAAAAGTAATGTTGTCATTCATGCCTTTAAAGAAGGAATTCAACTGGGTTACGCGCAATCCTACATCATTGAATTTTAGGTTTCCATTTACATTCGGGTCGGAAACAGTTCCTGTAATATCGAATTTCCCTGAAATATAGCCTTTGCCGTCTTTTACCTGGCCAAAACTGAAGGCCTGCACACTGGCAATATTTAGTCTTTGTATATTGAGGTCAAGGTCGAAATTCTGCCCTGCTACGTTATAAGTACCATCAAGGTTTACCTGGTTATCATGCCCGGTTATCGATACTTCGGCGGCATAAGTGTTGGCAACCTGGTTGTTCACACGAATCTTAATATCACCCACAGTATCTTTAGCCACAGCAAAATTCGTAATATCAAGGTCAGATACAAATACCGGGCTTGTAGTAAGGTTCCGCACTTCGGCTGTACCATTTATAGTTCCCCTGAATTTTTGCTCATCCTTCTGGATCATGTTGGTAAGCGTCTCGATCTTAAAGTTATCAAGCGCTACATCCAGCGGCGCATTTGGCGCTTCCGATTGCGATTGTAGTTTTATCGAGCCACCGTCATTGCTTATCTCGAAGTTATTGGCGTATATACCGTCCTTGCCAAAACGCAGCAGGTTATCAACGGCGATATTCCAGGGCTCATAATTCAGTGTCAATCCATCAGGATTAAGTTGTAGCTCTGTATTGCCATTGGCAGCTTTCAACTCACCCGCCAACATATATTGCTCTTTTTCCTTAGTATCCTGTATCTGCAGCTTATAGGCTATAACATTGTCTTTCATATTTCCAGTCAGGCTGGTGTGCGGCAATACAAATTGTGGACTCTCTACCTGGTCGATAACAACGCTATAAGCCAGCGCGTCATCTTCATTTTTAATATTTAGCTGTGCTCCCGACAGCGTATAATTGCCGTAAACAATGCGCGGAATGTTTCCGTTCAGTACAATACTGTCATTTACGCTGTTGTAGCTTCCTTTAATGCTGATTGGTTCCAGCCTTGTAATTTGCGGTACAAGCTTATACAATACAGGATCATTGTCAATAACAAGCTCGATATCAAATTGCTGCGGTCCCGTCGCTTTTTTGGGAGCGCCCGGATTTGTGTTGTAGTATTTTGAAAAGGTATTCCCTAAGGCTGTACCCACTTCGGTTAACTTGTATTTTCCTTTCACGCTTGCTCTTGCAAGGGATGATTTTAATTCAATCGAAGTAGTATCAGGCTTAGTAACTGCTATTATATTGATGGAATCCAGCGCAAATTCTTCTTTTTCATTGGCAAACATAAAGTTGTGGAGGCTGATAGTGCCATTCAGGTTATCGGGGTTGGCATCTGTGATATCGGCATCTACATTGCCACGAAGTTTTAGCGGGCCGGCATGCAGGTTGAGTTTGTCAAGATCGGCGATATCCACATTCAGGCGGATTTTTCCATTTGGATATTTGCCTTTAAACCCTCCGTTTGCAACAAGTTGGAAATCAAGATTAGGATCGTCCATAGCGGCTTTCACATCAAAGCTGCCATTGTTTATTTTTCCGTTAATAGCAAGGTCGCGGTACGTATAGCCATTGAAGTCGGCTTTAACAAGCTTCCCTGCCACGACTGCATTTGCCGTCTGCGGGTTGAGGCCTGTGCCCTTAACTTTTGCCCTAAGCGTAACTTTACCTAATGAATCATTCTTAATCAGCTTGCCGATATCAAAATTGGCAAGATCCACATCGGCATCATAACGTTCATAATTTTTACGGCGCTGGTCAAAAGCGGCTTTGATATTGGCATTGCCATAACTACTTACCAGGTTCACGTTGGTATTGAAATTTTGGATTGTGCCTTTAAATTTGGCTTTCGCCGAAAGGTTTGCGGGGAGTTGTATGTTTGCAGGAATAGTACCCGGCGGAATGTAACTGCTGATGTCTTTAGACGTCGAGCGGAAAGCGGTTACATTCAGGTCGAAGTAAGCTGTTTTCACATCAGGTAAACCCTTAATCCTTCCACTTGCCGCTATAGATGTTGCGCCGATACCGCTCACTTCAAGCCTTGCAATGGATAGATCGCTGACTTTTCCTTCAACCCGGCTGCTAATGTTCAGGCTGCCATTTGGGTTACCTTTAAACGGTGGTGTGTCAGCCAATGCAGGGGCAAACAGCAATACATCTTTAAAGCCTACCTTACTTCCTTCGAGGTTGGCATCTACCGCCAGGTCGCCAATGTTTTTTGAAACGGCTTCGAGGGAAGGGTAGGAGACGATGATCTGGTCTTTCAGTAATGTATTAGGTGTTTCAAGATACAGGTTTTTCAATTCAGCGCCTTTCGGCCCATAAAAGAAGTTCGTGCGAAGTTCCTTGATATCCACGCCGCTTTTATCGCTAACGGTGAGTTGATCAATATCTCCCGAGATGGCATCCGGGCCATACGAAAAATCTTTCGCCACAAGCGTGAGGTTAGAAATATCAAGATGGTTGTAATCAATGCCTTTAGTAACAGGTGCGGCATTTTGATTGTCGAATTTAAAAGCGACATCTTTTATATTAGTATTACCCAATTTGAATTTCCATTGTGCCTGCGCCACTGCGGTGCTTTTTTCCGGAAGTGCTTTCTGTACCTGCTTTTCAAACTTACCAAAAGCCAGCTGGCCTTTCAGTCCGTTCAGTTCAATGCTTTCAAGGTCGATCAGCTGGGTTTTCAGGTTGATGTCATTAACCTCCATCGCCAGCCTTTTCAGCTTTATACCGGTATCCAGGCGGCTACCTTCATTATCGTACCCAACATCTATATTGGTCAGTTCTATATCGCCCAGCTTCAGTTTCAGGTCGGGCTTTTTAGACGCTTCCTCGGCTGCCTTTTGTGTCGTTTGTGCCACCTGCGCTACCATGCCCTGCTTAAGCTTTAATTTAAGGCCGTCAAGTTTTATTTTCGGTACTTCAAATTCCATCCTGTCCAGATCGAATGTTTTTATCCTGGTATCAAAATGCGTCAGCCTTGCGCTAAGGTTATTTTTAGTGATGGCATCATCATACTTTACATTGATCCTGTGGAGATTTACTTTATCAATCGAAAACTTCATCGGGGCCGACGTTGTGTCTTTCGGTTCTTTTGAGGCGAACGCATCGATAATATAATCAAAATTGAAAACGGAGTCTTTATTTCGTTTTACATTGGCCGTAATTCCTTCAAGGGCGATCGAATTTATCTCAACTTCATTGCTCAACAGTTTAAAAAGGCTGATATCTATCGCGAGTTTTTCGCCGGCGAGCAAGGTATCGCCCTGTTGGCTTTCGAAATAAAAACCTTCCAGGATTACTTTTTTAGGCAGGCCTATCTCAATGCGGTTAAGCGTTACTTTTGTACCAATCTTACCCTCCAGGTAACTGACAGCCTTGTCTTTAGCTAAATTTTGGAAGTAAGGGATCTGTATCAATAAAACGACCAGCAGGAACAATCCGATGATTGAACCAGCTATCCAAAGGAAAATCTTTAAAGTCTTCCGTGCGTATTTTTTAAGCTTTACATTCATTAGTCGTTAAAAATAGACATAATAAGGACAGGGATATTTTAAAGTTTTGCTAAAAAATCTTACAACTTAAATCCTGAATGATACACCTACCGTTTCAAAATAACTATGGAAATGCTGGTTTGATGTCAGTTCATAGCCTGCCGCAATGTCCAGCTGCAGGTTGCTGTTGAGCAGCCATATAAAGCCGCCATCTACCCAGTGCTGAGGATGGTGGTGTTCGGGCAGGTAGCCAAACGATTCCACAAATGCTTTAAATGTATCGGTCAGCTTAAAGTCAGGCGAAAAGGTGTAGGCATACATAGCATCGGGTGATTCTCCATCCCATTTTACACCTATATTATAGCCAAGGCTTGCTTTATCTGATAGTTCATTGTCGAAAAGGAACAGTAATTCCGGCGCCAGCAGGCTTGCCTTAAAATCCTTTGAAGCTACTTTGGGCAATACAAGGTGCGCTATAAACGAAGTTTCGGGCAACACGCCTTTTTCTTTAAAAAGGTTCACTTTAAAGCCTACTGTTACAGGTGAAAGGCCTGAATAGATAGTGTCATAATATTTATTATACGATAGCTGCGTGATCAGGCGCAACTCGGTACGATCATTGAGCCCGAATTTCCATAAGGTTTCCGGAAGGAAAAATTCTTTCGACCCTTTCTCAGCCTTTGTGTATTCAAATCCGCTTTCCGCCTGAAACCGCCCTGCAGGTACTATCGATGCTGTTTCGGTATGGTCGGGCCTGTCGGTTTCTATCTCCTCCTGGGCATTGATATCCGGTGCAAAAAAACAAAAGAACAGGGCCGGCATAAATCGGTTGTATAGCATAGCTTTGGAATTTACCTAAAACTACTTATAATATACAGGCGGCTATTTTAAAGTTTTACTAATTTTTATAAGATTTTTACTTATAAAGGTCTATCGCAGGCTATGTATTATAAATGCACTTAAACATCAAATCCGTCTACCTCCATCACCTCTCCCGGCTGCAATGTGCCCAAATGCACATTGCCAATGCGTACCCTCACAAGGCGAAGTGTAGGAAAGCCAACAGCAGCGGTCATTTTCCGTACCTGGCGGAACTTGCCTTCGGTTACGGTTACCGAAATCCAGGAAGTTGGCCCATGGCGCTCATCGCGTATCTTCCTTCCGCGTAACGGAAAGTCCGGTTCATCCTGTAGTATGTGCGCTTTACAGGGCAGGGTAGTGTAGCGTGTACCCTTGAAGCCAATCTCTACACCTTTTTTAAGTTGTTCAATAGCCTCTTCGGTAATACGGCCGTCGACCTGCACGTAATATTCTTTTTCAACTTTCCTGCTTCGCACAGCCTCACTCATCATCCCATCGGTAGTGAGCAGGAGCATCCCTTCGGAATCTTCATCGAGCCGCCCGATGGCCATCGTAAATTCGGGGAAGTCGTACAGTTCGCCCAAAAGTTTTTTGTTGCGTTTCAGGTTATAGATGAACTGGCTCAGGTAGCCATAGGGCTTAAATATAATGAAATGGCGGTAAAGGCTCATATTTTTATTTTAGGAACCCAGGTGGAATCTATTGTTTTCAGTTCTTTGAACAGTCCGTTTTCATGGAGTGCGCCATACATCACGGCTATTTTTTTAGCCGGTTCTGCTGCAATGGCTTCAGCGAGGTGCTTGTTGCGGTAGTCCAGTATCATGGCATTGGCCTGTTTACTGCTAAGTTTGCCGCATTCGTATTTTTTATCGAGTGCCAGCACATAATCGCAATCGTTGAGAATTATTGTACCGTACTCTTTTTCATAAGCTTTAATAAGTTTATTCATCGGCACATCCACAACGCGGCCTGTAAGCGTATCGACACCCATGATATAGTACCGCGGCTGGTTTATAAGGCCTTTCCTGTTTTTGAATTTACGCCCCATCAGCCTGCCATTAATTGTGTCGATGTAACCTGACTGGCTTAGCGTTACCCCCGTCAACTTTCTTATTTTCCACTTAAGGGTATCTTTTTGCTGTGGGGTGAGCGAGTCAGTTACCCTTACGCTTTCCATAAAAACGATGTAACCCTCCCGCTGCAGCGAATCGACTTTACTTTTCACATTTGCGTAAAATTCCTTCGGGCCAATGTGTTTCATTGGTATGTAAGCCACTGTCTTGTCGGCATTGGAATAATAGGAAACGCTGCTTTCCCTGTCATAAGCCCCTATCATGTTCAGGGCAAACGACATACAGGAGGTGCAGAGCATTCCTGCAATTGCAGTAAGGAATAGTATTTTTCTCTTCATCAGTTTCTCAATAAGGTGTAAGCTGCTTTTTCTAATTGGGTATGGTATAAAGCAAAAAGATGTTTTTGTGTAGCGTCCAGGTTGGCTGCTTTCGCTTCGCTGATATCTTTCAGGTCCTGGAAAAATGCTTCGGCCTCCGCTTCGGTTTCTATTTGGATTGCAACTTCCGATGCCGCTTCTTCAGCCCATTGCTGTAGTAACGGCTCATCAGTTGCAGTAAGAACAGAATAAAAATCTGACGTATGGTCCTGCTCATATTCAAATGCAAAATTAGCATAGCTTTCTGCCACTGCGCCATCCATTTCGGGTCCGTATTGCAAATATTTAGTAAGCAGTTCTTTGCGATTGGAAGGTGTGGAATTCGCAATTGCCACTTGTAAATCTGCAATTACTTTCTCAATATCCCGTTCTTTCTTTAACCCTTCAGATCGTCCTGTAATGGTTGAATCACCTGCCTGCTCAACTTCTGCTACTTCGGTCCCGTTTATAGGTTTTACCGAATCATTTTTACAGGATAGGATTGCCAGAAAGGCCAGGGCGGCTGTAAATTTTTTCATGTCCAAATATAATATTTTATATGTTGATTTTATATATTGGTGTAACCAAACAGATATGATCCAGCTTTAAAGCTACTATGCTATGAAACCCGAAATACTTGAAAATAAGGCAGCAATACAGATACAAAAATTAGGTGAAGTTTTTTGAGGCCATCGTTGATCCGGCAAAAATGTCAAATTATTTTATTTCAAAAAGTTCCGGCCGTATGGAAGAAAGCATAGAAATGCTGTGGAATTTCCCGGAGTTTGATGTGGATGTGCCCACCCGTTGGAAAAATTCTAAAGAACTACCAGATGAAAAGCCATATATCCGGTTTGTACAGATTTGATTTTTAAAAGCTATAAGCCTTCTAAAAATGCAATTAACTGCGCTACAGCCCTGCCGCGGTGGCTCATCTGTGCTTTTTCATCAAGGGATATCTGTGCAAAAGTTTTATCCGTGCCTTCAGGAATAAAAAGAGGGTCGTAGCCAAATCCACCTTCACCTGCTTTTTCATAGGTAATATGGCCGCTTACCAGTCCGGTGAACAGGTGCTGGCCGCCATTTAGTCTAAGTGCAATAACCGTTTTAAAACGTGCACTGCGATTAGGGTTGTTACCAAGTTCCAGTAAAAGCCGGTGCATGTTGTCATCGGCATTCTTCTGTTCGCCTGCATACCGTGCCGAATATACGCCGGGCTGGCCGTTAAGCGCATCAACTTCAAGGCCGGTATCATCTGCAAAGCAATCATAGCCGTAGTTTTGGGTCACGTAGTTGGCTTTCAGGATTGCGTTGCCTTCAATCGTGTCGGCTGTCTCGGGAATATCGTCATGGCATCCAATGTCTTCCAGGCTTAGCAACTCAATATCCTTAGGCAGTTGGTGCCTTATCTCGAGTATCTTATTCTTGTTGTTGGAGGCAAATACCAGTTTCATTCCGCTTATAATTTATAAGGGTCGCGGTTTTCTTTGGCACATAATGCATCGGTAATATTGGCAATAAGGAACCAGCGTACGTTGTAGCCTTTTTTTACCTGTGTCGCGGTATAGATTACGCTGAAAAACTCTACAAGGTTAAAAAACAGCACTAATGAAAGGTACAGCCAATAATACAGTGTTGCCGAGGAGAAAAGATCGATAAGGGTAGTGTGGTGCTCATAGTAGCTATGCTTTTCGATAGTGCGGAGGTCGATGGAATCATTGTTAAAAACGATAGATATCGTCCACCAGAAAAGAAAGCTGTTGAAAGGGAGCATGACCAGTTGTGCCAGTATCGATTGTATACAGTGCCACCGGATAAAATATATAGCCCTCCTGTTCGCGAGGTAATATCCAAACGAAGCCAATACATTGATAATAGGCAACGGGAGGCCTGCTATTATAGCAACTACCGTCATAAGATAGGCATTGGCAGCCCTCTCATATTCCTGCGGGTAAATTATTTGTTCGTTCTTTATAGCTCCTTCTGTATATTCCATGCCCAGTTTAAAATTATGAGGATAGCCAAAAGTATGGCAACCCATTTTATTCTTACAATACTTTCAAATTTAAGGTAACCCCTGTACAAAGTATCTTTTTTTGTAATGACATCATATACCAGCCATATTGGTAATACCACCATCAGCGATGCCATCAGCAACCCTATAGGATTGATAAGAAAAGCTTCGGTAATATGCCCTTTGGCTACTGCCATTACAGAGCGGGTAGTGCCACAAGAAGGGCAGGCTACACCTGTTGCGTTTTTAAAAAGGCAGGGGGTAAAGCTGCTGTGCAGTGCATGGTCCCATGCATAAGCCAGCCAGCCATATCCGGCTGCAATTATTAAACCAGTCAGCAGGTATAACCTGTTTCTTGTCATTTTACTATAGGAATGGCTGTAGCTTTTCCATGTTTTTCTGGCGTGTGGCATCCATGATAAGGAACCAGTCAACTATAGACCATATACCAAGTCCGCCGCATGTAAGCAATTTACCAACTCCAAGGCCGGTATCGCCGATAAGGAAACGGTCGATCCCGAAACCTCCTGCAAGAAGTGAAACAATGATGATAGTTGTAGGGTCTTTATATTCAATTGATTGTATCATCGACCATTTTGAATCGTCAGCTGCCATTAGCCTCTCACGGATATAGTTCAGGTGCTGCGCCTGGAAAAATTTCGAATTAGTCATTAAGAACATGTCTACTTTTTGTGCGTCCATTTTTAATTGGTGTTTTTGGTTATTAATGCTGTAAAACTATAAAAATATTTTTATTGGTTAATCTTTTCTTAAAATTTAACAAAAATAATAATGTAATATCGTTTCCTGTAAAAAAATACTGAAAGAAAAGTAGTAGATTTATTAGCCTAATGTTTCAAAATTATTATGACAAAACAGATTTAATAATTACTTTTGGAGCGTTTTTAAAGCACACAAAACTTGAATTATGGTAAAAGATCTTTTTGAAAGGATACAGAAAAATAAAGGCCCTTTAGGAAAATGGGCTTCACAGGCCGAAGGCTACTATGTTTTCCCTAAGCTTGAAGGCCCGTTATCAAGCAGGATGATGTTTCACGGTAAGGAAGTCCTTAACTGGAGCATCAACGATTATCTTGGCCTTGCCAATCATCCCGAAGTACGTAAAGTAGATGCAGAAGCGGCGGCCGAATATGGTGCGGCATACCCTATGGGCGCAAGGATGATGAGCGGCCATACTACATTTCATGAACAGCTTGAGCAGGAGCTTGCTTCCTTTGTTCAGAAAGAATCAGCATATTTGTTGAATTTCGGTTACCAGGGAATGGTATCTACCATCGACGCGCTGGTTTCCAAGAATGACGTTATTGTTTATGATGTTGATTCCCATGCCTGTATTATAGATGGTGTACGCCTTCACATGGGCAAGCGTTTTACCTATATGCATAATGATGTGGAAAGCCTTGAGAAAAACCTTGAGCGCGCTACTAATATGGCCGAAACTACAGGCGGCGGTATCCTTGTGATTACCGAAGGTGTTTTCGGGATGCGCGGGCAGCAGGGTAAAATAAAAGAAATAGTTGCACTGAAAGAAAAATACAACTTCAGGCTCTTGGTAGACGATGCGCACGGCTTTGGTACACTTGGTAAAACAGGTGCCGGGGCAGGCGAGGAGCAGGGTTGCCAGGATGGAATTGACGTTTACTTTTCAACTTTTGCCAAATCAATGGCGAGTATAGGCGCTTTCGTAGCCGCTGATAAAGATGTGATCGACTTCCTGAAATACAACCTTCGTTCTCAGATGTTCGCCAAATCATTGCCGATGCTGTTGGTAAAAGGTGCATTGAAACGCCTTGATATGCTAAGGACAATGCCCGAACTGAAAGCGAAGCTTTGGGAAAATGTAGATGCTTTGCAAAATGGTCTTAAGGAAAAAGGCTTTAATATTGGTGATACCAATACGTGCGTTACGCCCGTGTACCTTGAAGGAAGCATACCCGAAGCAATGGTGATGGTAAACGACCTTAGGGAAAACTATAGTATATTCCTTTCGATAGTAGTGTACCCTGTTATACCTAAAGGCATTATCCTTTTGAGGATGATCCCTACAGCAACTCACACCCTGGAAGATATTAACCAGACGCTGGCTGCTTATGAAGCTATCCGCGAAAAACTTGAAAACGGCACTTACAAACAAATAGCTGCCGCAACAACAGTGGACGTTGATGCTGAATAAGCTTATATGATAGTAGCAAAAACGCCCCGATAATCAGGGGCGTTTTCTTTATAAGTCCTTCCGGTAAGTCCTCCTTCTTTTATGGATAACCGGGTTAAAGTTCTTCCACAAGTTGTGTATCGCGTGGTTCTCTTCGAGTTCCGGCGTACGGATGCAGGTCTCTATCTTGTTCCGCTTGAATACTTTGTAATATTCGTCAAATATTATTGCTGTAACCCCTTTATTCTGGTATTCAGGGTCAATGCCTATCAGGTAGAATACCACGTCTTTGCTCTTTTTCCTCGCCTTCAGCAGGTGCAGGAACCCAAAAGGGAACAGCTTGCCGTTCGCTTTCTTTAGCGCTTCCGAAAAGGAGGGCATTACAATACTGAAAGCGACTAACTTATGGTCTTTATCCTCTACGAATATTATATACTCCGGATTGATAAAGCTTATATACTTTTTCTTGAAATATTCCTTCTGCACATCAGATATGGCAACAAAAGAAGACAGCTTTTCATAAGATGAATTAAACAGGTCAAACATCTTGTCGACATAAGGCATGACGTCTTTTGTTGAAGTGAATGTAAGCTCTTTCAGGCCGTAGCGTTTTTTTACGAGCGCACTGGCTTTTATGTACATCTCAGGGGAAACATTGTCAAAAGAAAATATGCTTTCCAGGTATTCCTTTTCCTTTACATATCCCAGTTGTTCAAAATGGTCTTTATAATAGGGGTAATTGTACCAGGTTATCATGGTGCCTATCTGGTCAAACCCTTCGGTGAGCGCTCCAACTTTATCCATATTAGAGAATCCAATAGGGCCTTCAACATATTCGAGGTGGTGCTCCCGCCCGTATTCATATACTTTTTCAAGCAGGGCTTTCGTCACTTCAATATCATCAATAACATCGAACCAGCCAAAACGGACTTTCTTTTTTTGCTGGTTGTTCACCTCTTGCCAATTGATGATGGCAGCCACTTTCCCAACGATCTTATTGTCGCGATAGGCGAGATAAAAACGGGCTTCGGCATGCTCAAAGGCAGGGTTCTTATCTTTATCAAAGCCTTCAAGCTCTTCGGCGATGATGGGCGGTATCCAGTATGGATTCCCTTTATACAGGTCAAAGGAGAATTTTATAAAATCTTTGAGCTCCTTTTTTGTCTTAGCTTCTTTAATGGTTATCATGGCTGTTAATTTCCTTCTACAGGTGCAACTTCGTCAATTCGTTTATTCTTTTCTTTTTTGCGTTTTTCCTTGTCCGCTTTTTTCTTGGCGTTCTCTTTGTTCAGCTCGTCTTCACGGTCGCCTTTGCCCGGCATCAGGATGTCCTTATAATCCGCATCAAACCGCCAGGAAAAACCGATGCCGCCATACAGTATGGATGGGGTATTTTTAAAATTGCTGCTGATAGAAGCATCCAGCTGCATCGTTTCATTTAACAGGTGTGCTGCCCCAAGCCTGAAGATACCATCGGCATAATAATCGCTTTTGTAGCCCTGGAATTCCGCAAAACCTGACCATTTGGCATTAAATCCTCTTGTCATCGTAGTAATGAAGCCATAGCTTGGGTAGTCAGTGGTAACTTTGTCAGCTATTATATTATTTACCCATACCCATTTGCCGAAATGATTGTGGGTAATAAGCATTACTTTCGGGCTAATGCCATCGGTAGGGAATGTGTAAGGGTTATTTTTCCCAACTACATTAACTCCGGCATATACAGCTAGCGCCGGTATGATGCTGTGCCAATTGAATTTACGGTTAGCTTTCCAACTTAGCAGGTTTTGTTTGGGTGCATAATTTTTGTCAGGGTCATAAAACATATATTTACCGCCTATTACCATTTGCCTGAATGCGTTTCGGTTATAGGTTTCCAGTGCATTGGTGTACTGGTCAAACTGGTATTGCGTGTTTACGATTATTTCCAACTCTTCCATAAAAACCCCATAGCGTACGGTAAAGTCGAGACCTAAACCCCGTGCCTTATAATTAAGGACATCGTGGTCTTCTTTAATGCCATAAACCCCCGTCTCCATCTGGAAAACGCTCTGCCCAACGGCAAAAGCCGACATCGACTGCCCAGGCCTGTTGGTGTTGATCTCATCAGTATATTGTGCTGAAGCGATCGCTGAACTAAGTGCTAAAACGAGGGAAAAAATTTTTCTGGTAGTAGTCATGTTTGGCGCGTTTATTGGACGTAGTTGGTTATGGTATTCCAAAAGTAGTATATTTATTATTATTTTAAGAGCCGGAATTTAATTTTAAGGAAGAGATTAATTAATTTTGATAAAATTTAAGATACATGGTTACGGCATCTTTTACAGGATTTTTAAAGACTATTGCGATATTGATATTGGTATACTATGCAGTGAAATACCTATTGAAGGTTTTTGCACCGGTAATTATCCAGCAGGTAGTAAAAAAAGCAGAGCAGTCTTTCTATGAACAGCAGCAAAACGCACAACAGCCGCAGCAGCAGGCTTACGCCAATACATCCGACAGGCCAAAGGAAAAGAAAAAAGTAGGCGAATATATTGACTTTGAAGAAATTGAATAACTTGCACCCCTCTGATTGAGGGGTGTTTCATTTAAAACTTTTACTAACTGTGCCTAAGCAGTAGCTCCATATTAATTACCCCTTAATGTCAGGAGTTTTCAGGAAAATAAGTATCTTCACGGCGTTTTTTTACAAATACACTTTATGAAGAATATCAATAAGCTTTACCCGCATTTCCTGGCAGTTATAGGTTTTATACTTGTTTCCCTCATTTATTTTTATCCGGTGCTGCAGGGCAAAAAAATCTACCAGTCGGATATTGCCCAGTACACAGGAATGGCTAAGGAACAGAATGATTTCCGTAAGGAAACAGGGCAGGAGCCTTATTGGACAAACACGGCTTTCGGCGGTATGCCAACCTACCAGATGGGGGCCAACTATCCGCATAACTATATCAAACAGATTGACGCGGCTATCCGTTTCCTTCCGCGCCCGGCCGATTATATGTTCCTTTATTTTGCAAGCTTCTATGTACTATTATGCACGCTGAAAATAGATCCGCTCAAGGCGTTTTTCGGGGCTCTGGCCTTTGGGCTTTCCACTTATCTGGTTATAATATTGGGTGTAGGGCACAACGCTAAGGCGCACGCTATTGCCTATATGCCACTGGTTGTAGCGGGTGTGCTTATGGTATTCAGGCAGCGGTATATAGTGGGAGGATTGCTGACGATGGTTGCCGCCGCCCTGGAGATCAATGCCAACCACTTTCAGATGACGTATTACCTGTTGTTGCTGCTACTGGTAATTTATATGTATTACCCGGTGCATGTAATCAAAATCAAAGAATATAGGCACATAGCAATTTCTGCCGGTGTATTTGCCATAGCAGGGCTCCTGGCAATTGGGGTAAATGCTGCCAACCTGATGGCAACTTCCGAATATGCCGATGCCAGTATAAGGGGCAAAAGCGAACTGACCATGAACCCAGACGGTACTAAAAATACCACCGAGTCGTCTATGGAGCACGACTATATCACCGAATACAGTTATGGTGTAGCGGAGAGTTTTAACCTTATCGCCCCAAGGCTTTTTGGCGGCGGCAATGGTGAAAATGTGGGCAAAGATTCCCACATGTATAATTTTATCCTGGAACAGGGCGCATCTCCTGCCGAAGCCGACCAGTTTGCTGCCAATGTCCCTACTTACTGGGGCGACCAGCCTATTGTTGAAGCCCCGGCTTATATTGGCGCAATTATATTTTTCCTCGCTGTATTGGCACTGTTTAATGATAACAGGAAAATTAAATATGCATTTTTGGCAGGCGCATTGCTGTCCTTATTTTTATCATGGGGCAAGAATTTCCCGGCGCTTACTGACTTCTTTATAAATTATGTGCCACTTTACGACAAGTTCAGGGCAGTATCTTCCATCCAGGTTATACTCGAGCTGTGCATGCCTTTACTGGCATTCATGGGGCTCCAGTCGTTCTTTAAATCCGACAAAGAGCAGCAATGGAAATCACTTTGGCAATCGGGTGCGGTTGTGTTTGGAGTGCTTATCCTCTTATTCGTATTCAAGGGCAGCTTCAGTTTTGTTGGCATGAACGATATGAGGTATAAGGAAATGTATGGCGAGATGGGCCAGGCATTCGTAGATGCACTTGTACAGCAACGGAAAGATATGTACTCGTCTGACCTGATTCGTTCTTTTGTACTTATCCTTTTGGCAGCTGCGACTTTATGGGCTTTCATTAAAAGCAAACTTTCAGGTACAGTTACGATAATTATAGTTGGATTGCTGGTTGTGGGCGACCTGTTCTTTATTGACAGGAATTATGTGAACAGCGAAAATTTTGTTGCCACCAGCAAAGTTGACAGGCCTTTCGAGCCTACACCAGCCGACGAATTTATATTACAGGATACCACCTACTACAGGGTGTATGATTTCCAGGGCAGGCTCACGGGACGTACATCTAATTTTCATAATGCGGTAGGAGGCTATAGTGCGGTAAGGCCGCGCAGGTTCGAGCAGTTGTTCAATTATATTGTAGAGCCGGGCATAAGCAATATATTGGGTTCTATCGACCAGAAAACAATAGCATTAACCAAACCGGTCCCTGTATTGGATATGCTAAATATAAAATATGTACTGTTGCAATCGAATGAAGGTGAAGATATCCCGGTAACAAATCCGTTTGCCAATGGCCCGGCATGGTTTGTCAGCAAGGCTAAAATGGTTGCAACTCCCGATGAGGAAATACAATCACTGAAAATTACAGATACAAAGACAACGGCGATTATCAATAAAAAAGATCTTGCTACACCGACTGCATCAACCTATGAGGCTGACAGTACAGCAACAATAAAGGTTGTTACGCACAAGCCAAACTACCTAAAATACGCAACCAACAATAATAATGCAGGCCTGGCCGTATTCTCGGAAACGTACTATGCTAATGGCTGGAATGCTTATGTTGATGGTAAAGCAGTTCCGCATTTCAGGGCCGATTATGTACTCCGTGCTATGAACGTTCCCGCGGGTAAACATACCATCGAATTTAAATTTGAGCCGCAGGTAGTGAAGACAGGTAGCAGGATAGCACTGTTCAGCTTTATAGTAATGCTGGTGTTGCTGGTAGCGGGGATTTATTTTGAAAGGAAAAAAACCAGCCCTCCGGCCCCTAAAAGCCCCCTAATCCCCAAAGGGGGAGTAAAAAATAACGTGTAATGGGTACGGCAGGAATTCCCCCTTTGGGGGTTAAGGGGCGTAAAGTCCTCATCATTACCTACTACTGGCCGCCTGCGGGAGGTCCCGGCGTACAGCGTTGGCTTAAGTTTGTGAAGTACCTGCCGGACTATGGTCTTGAACCTGTAGTTTATATTCCTGAGAACCCAACATATCCGCTACTTGACGAAGGGTTATTGAGCGATGTCAACCCCAATCTCACTATCCTAAAGCAACGGATTACCGAGCCGTATGCCTGGGCATCGATGTTCTCGAAAGGCAGCACTAAAAAAATAAGCTCGGGGATTATCCCTAATAAAAAAAAGCAGTCCTTAACCCAGAGAATTATGTTGTGGGTGAGGGGCAACCTTTTCATTCCCGATGCGCGTGTGTTGTGGGTAAAGCCTTCTGTCGCCTATCTTTCTAAATACATTCAGGAGAATAGCATTGACACCGTAATAACCACCGGGCCGCCGCACAGCCTGCACCTTATCGGTTTAAAATTAAAAGAGAAGCTGGATATAAAATGGGTCGCCGACTTTCGCGATCCCTGGACGACCATTGGTTATCATAAAGAGCTGAAGCTTTCCGCTTCCGCAGAAAAAAAGCATAAAGCCCTTGAAAAGCAGGTGTTAAATACAGCGGATATTGTACTTGTCACCAGCCCGACCACTAAAAAAGAATTTGAGGCATTGACGAACAGACCCATACATGTGATCACCAATGGCTACGATGTTGAAAAAATAACGAAACAGCCTTTGGATGAGAAGTTCACGCTGGCGCACATCGGGTCATTCCTCTCGGAGCGCAATCCTAAGATATTGTGGGACGCATTAGCAGAGCTGATTTCGGAAAATAAAGATTTCCAATCTAAATTTGAATTGAAACTCATTGGTGCGGTTAGTATGGAAGTACTGCATTCTATTGCAGAAGCGAACCTCAATAGCTATGTAAATAATTTAGGTTATGTTTCTCACGAAAAAGCCATAATCGAACAGCGTAAATCGCAGGTACTTTTACTGGTCGAAATTGATAGTGACGACACCAAGTGCATTATCCCGGGAAAGCTCTTCGAATACATGGTTTCCGAAAGGCCTGTATTGGCGATTGGCCCAAAGGACGCTGACTTTGCCGCAATAATGCAGTCTACAAATACGGGTATTTTCGTCACTTATGATGAAAAGGCAAAACTTAAGCAGGCGATCCTAAGCTATTTTGAGTACTATCAAAATGGCACTTTACAGTCTCATGCTGTTGGACTACAGCAATATTCGCGAAAAAACTTGACGGGGGAATTGGCTAAGGTTTTAGAAGGAGTTACAAAGTAGCAAAGTGGCAGAGTTTCAAAGTTTGACCTAAGCGACTTCTAACCAAGTGTCCTAAAATCTAAAAATCTAACAGTCTCAAAAAAAAATCCCGCTATCTGCGTGAGATAACGGGACTTAACAAACCAACCAACCAATTATTACAAACCTCATGAAATGAGATCCATGTATAATGTATATTGCAAGTTGCGTGCCAAAACCTCATAGTAATGTAATTTTTTTTATTACATATTTATTTTTTGTTGAAGGTTCCTGATTTTGCTGTGTCTTTCATAGTGATGTACACCAATAGCGACAGGAATATACATCCTGTCACGTACCAGTAGAAATACGATTCATGTCCTGACTCTTTGAATGACAGTGCAACATATTCGGCTGTACCGCCAAAGATAGCTACCGAGACAGAGTAGGGGAAACCAACACCAAGCGCCCGTATCTCTGTAGGGAATAGTTCTGCCTTTACGACAGCATTGATGGAAGTATAGCCACTCACAATGATAAGCGCTATCATAATGAGCCCGAATGCTTCCCACTTTCCGGTTGCCATGCTGATGCCAGAAAGCAGGGGATAGGTGGCCAGTGTACCCAATATCCCAAATCCAACCAGCAGCGGCTTGCGTCCTATTTTATCGGACAACGCGCCAAAAAGTGGTTGTATCCCTGCAAAAAGCAGCAGTGATAGAAAAGTAATAAGTGTCGATTCTCCCTTCGTCAATTGCACAGTGTTCACAAGGAATTTCTGCATGTAGGTGCTGTAGGTATAAAAGGCCAATGTGCCCCCCATGGTAAGTCCTACGACCGTTATCAGTGCCTTTGGATGACGGAAGAGTTCCCTTAGCGATCCGCTTTTCTTTTTTACTGCGGATGATGTATCGTGTTCTGTTTTTTCAAATTCAGGCGTTTCTTCCATGTGGGAGCGTAGGTAGAGGGCAATCAGCGACAACACCGCTCCTATAGCAAACGGTATCCGCCAGCCCCATTCTCCCAGTTGTGCTTCGGTAAGGAAAAGCTTTTGCAGGGCAAGCTGGATCCCCAAAGCGATCAGTTGCCCGCCGATAAGGGTGACATACTGGAAACTCGAATAAAAACCCCTGTTCTTTGCCGTTGCCATTTCGCTTAAATAGGTTGCCGAAATGCCATATTCGCCGCCTACGCTCAAACCCTGCAATAATCTGGCGAGCAGTAATAGTATCGGTGCCAGTACCCCGATCGTTGCATACGAAGGCGTCAGTGCAATGAGCAGCGACCCGAATGACATAAGCAGTACCGATAATGTCATGGAGAACTTGCGGCCCACCCTGTCAGCCAGACTGCCAAAAAGCCATCCGCCTATAGGCCGCATCAGGAAGCCCACAGCAAAGATTCCTGCGGTATTGAGTAGCTGTGCGGTACTGTCGCTTTTTGGAAAGAAAACCGGTGCGAAGTAAATGGAAAAAGCGGAGTAGGCATACCAGTCGTACCATTCGACCAGGTTGCCGGCAGAACCGCTAATTATGGATCTGAGGCGTGAAGAAGTAGTTATTTGCTGATGTGTTGTTGTGTTCATTTGGATGATATTCAAGACGAATATAGTCAAACCGGCAGAAACTTCAATAACCTGCCTGCATCGTTTGGAGTTTAGCTCAATTTCTTTAATTTTATCGAATGATACAACTTACCGCGAAACGGGATAACAAAAAATATACAATTTATAATGGTGACGCAATTTACGGACAAATCCTTTTTGATGCTAAAGGGTTTGGCGCAACGCTCACCGTTGATGGGACAGAATACAGGGTAGAGCAGGAAAACCCGAAAAGCGCTAATAAGGTGCTGAAGCAGAATGGGGTAACGCTGTTCAGGTTCAAATATGACAAGATTTGGGGGAGCGCCACATTGCAATCAGGCAATGACGATATGGGATACAGGATAACCGGAAAGTGGTTTAAGCCCGGCACCCGACTTGTGGATAAAGATAAAACCGACCTTGTTGTAGTAGTTTCCAGTCAGGGCTTTACGCCTAAAGTTACGGTAACCATACTTGACGAAACTGTTGCACCGGTCATGGTCATGGCAACGATCTATTACCATTTGTATGCTTCAGCTTCCAAAACAATGGGCATAGCTATGGTTAGCGGTATGTAATATTCTATCGGCAAATACCTGAAAATTACAGATCATCAAGCTCCGATATCGTGTAAAACCTCATATTGTTCGTTTTTACGTAATCGCAGATAGCACTGAGCGTTTGGTATTCTGTCTGGTACTCGCCATTGACTGTATTGACAGGCCTGTGCGCATAAAAGATCACGATTTTATTATGGCTTTTTGCATATTCCAAAAGCGACAGGACGTAGTTGAGGCTGAAATGGGCATAACTGTTATCAAGCCCCAGTCCATACACAAGCCGGTTGCCGGTATAATAGCAATTATGCGAAGCAACTGGAAGCTGGCCATAGGTTGTGCCGCGCAGCATCGTAAATTCATCGAAGAGTACGCCATCGGTCGTGGGATTTCGAGATCCAAACGGATAAGCAAACGATCGGGTATGCAGCCCGTTTGCATCCATCAATGAAACCATAGGATATATTTCATGTTCCAGATAGGCATCCGCTCCATGTTGGGCTATATAATTCCTTGCATCAATATGGTTCAGGCCGTGAGCCGCGATTTCATGTCCGTAATTTTTTAACGCGTGCAATTGCTCAATTTCGGACGCATCCAACTCTGCGAATTTTGTCACAAAGAAAGTGGTCCGCCAGTCATATTCCTTTAAAATAGCGTGGACGGCGGTCCAGTCATCAACATAATCATCATCAAAAGTGAGCACAACCCCGGGTTCATAGCTTGTTTCAGCAATAGTTGTATGGTGGTCGTCATTGTTACAGGAGAAAAATGCCAACAACAAAATAATAAGGCAGTACTTTGTTAATTTCATTCGTTAGGTAAAGGATCACTTACAGAATGTAAATGTAAATAAAGCGATCGACCAAATCTTTTTTTTGTAATTTATTTCTTCCTTTTTTTTTCAACAATAAGCACGATTCCGATCCCGATAACATACGTCAGCATATCCATCCATGCGAAAGAAGTCCCCATTATCGTGCTGAAGAATTTGGAATCCTGCAGGCCGATTACTTCGACAATTTTAAGGTACTGCAATGTTTCTACCAAAAAGGCAAAAAGCAATACGCCAATTGCCACCGGAACATCCGGCAGTCTGAAAAACGATTTTACAAAGCAATAAATGAGGATTACCACAAGCACATCGCCTATATAGGGCCTGATAATCCTGTCGTGAACATATAGCGCAATAAGCACTTCGGTAATGAAAAGCAGTACGGTAAGGATGAAATAGTTTCTTTTGAAGGTGAGCATAGGTACGATAGGTGTTGGTACTGTATCAACGCGGGTCAATGCTAAAAATTATCTTACAAATTTTTAAAATAGAAAAAGCCGCAAAAAAAAGCGGCTTTCAGTTATAAATAATAGTTTATCCTCTTGTACCTGTGGCAGGCTTGCGGTAGTAAACATCGTTGTCGTCATAATCGCTTGCGCCGCCGTTGTAGCCACCTCCATTATAACTACCATCATTGTAGTTTCCGGTAGTACAGGCTTGATAAGCGTAGCTGCGGTTGTTCGCGTTGATAAAGCCGATAGCATCTATGATCTGACCTGAACGGTTGTATATCAGGCGAAGGTTCCCTATTTGTGCCAGTGCAAAGCTGTTATAGCTCATATATATGGTACCGATACGTTTTACACGGCCTCGTGCATCGTAGTTGATAAACACGTTGCCTACACGTCGAACACGGCCATTGTAATCGTGTTCTACCCTTACGCCGCGCCCGTTGCTGTAGGTGTTTGGTGCGCCATAAGTAGCATTAGACTGGTTGCGGTCGCTTCTGCGATAGTAAGTCCCACCACCTGTTGAAGGCTCAGTGTTGAAATCCATTTCGCCGTTCGGGAAAACGAGGAACTCAATGCCGCGTTCCATGAACACGATTGGTTCGGCTTCCCTGTAATCAATTGCGTAATGTGTTGGGTTGCCAGAAAAAATTGTTGATTCTGACGCTAAGGCCAGGCTACCGCTGAGGAGTAATCCGGCAACTAAAAAGGTAATTTTTTTCATGACATTTAAAATTTAATATGGCGCCTACTCTGTGCTTTTCGGCTTCCGCAGAAACATTTAAATTGTGTTCCTGGTTACCGTAATCCAAATGCCGTGCCAAACTTCGCAAACGTTATAGTTGAAAGTATAATCTTATAATATTATGTGTTTATAATCAATAGTATAATTATAAAAATTATTTTCATTCTAAAACGCTTATCCACAAAACCCCAGCGAATGTTCATTTATTCTGTAATATTTCACTTCTTAAAGATAACTTAAAATCAAAATTTATATATTTCGGGACTATAACCTTAAAACTATATAATGAATATTTCAACTGAAAAATTGGAACTTATGGAGCGCATCAGCGCACACCTTGACCCTCATTTGAAAGAAGGGCGTACCTACCATCAGGAATTTTACAAATCGCAATACGGCAGCAGTGGCGGCGGTGTGTTCATGATGTATGAAGGCAAGAGCTATAATTCATGGCGTGCTAAACAGAATCCCGACCCCATTACAGAAGGGCTTGAAGCGCTCGAAGATGTAATGGATAATATGAGGGGCGACCTTTCTATAAGCGACCTTTACCGAGGGTTGCCAGCCAATACTAAAATCCGCCTTACCTATACCAAGGGGCAACCGATGGAAATGCTGATAATGGATGTAGAGCACCTGTTGGCCGACCTTAAAAAAGAAATCAGGGAGAATGCGGTAAAATATGCTAATGATAATCCTGAATTTATAAAAAGCGAGGCCATCATGAGGTTTGAAAAGCAGGCTGACGAACTAGGTATTTATACCGATGAGACTGTGGTACTTTCAACCAGGACAACATCGGGTTCATCACCTGCTGATGCCGACCTTATTAAGTGCCTGTACAAAGCGTTGGGCGGTAACGTGGAAAAGTTATATTATAAGCTTGAAGGCGATACTTTTACGATACAGTCGCAACCGGCGTTTGAACAATACGGAATAGCGAAGTTAGAGGCAGCGAATGAGAACATAGCATTGGAGGCCGAATATAAAAAGCGCATGGACGCGCAGGCTGAGGCAATTCGGATTAGGACTGAATTTTACAAAACCCTGGGTACAGTGCTTCCGGTGCCTATCTATCTTAGCGTAGGCGGTTTTCGCAGCCACAGCTGGCCGGAAGGAAGCCACTACCACACTTCGGAGGTGTTACGGGTTATTTATACCAAAGATTCAACTATAGTGATCACTGATGGTCTAAGCGATGTCTATTCTTCGGAACGTTCGGATGCCAACCTGGAATACAACGGTACCGGTATGGAAATGTACATCGAGTTTGAAGGCCACGTAACCTACGAAGATATAAAAGACCATTTCTGCACGGCATTACTCAACAGCGTTACACAGATAGCGATAGAGCATGGCGATTTTAAGGCCCTTATCGAAAGGAATGAGCATGCTACTATCGAATTCAGGGAAGACAATGTGGAGCTGTGGTGCATTAAAGGGATGATGGCAGCCTCTAAAGATATCAGCACGTTCTTCAGGCACGGGCAATATGCGCCTGATGATTTTGGTACTTTACTGAATATGCCTTCGAAAAATGTCCCTGCAAAATTGAAACTAAATCTTGAAGAGATATTGCTTGTCAACGTAAAGCCTTTTAGCAATGAATGGCTTACATCTTACAAATTGAGGAGTGAAGATGAAGAGGTGAAAAAACAGGTGCGTATCGACATGATGGCTCATTTTGAAGCAACCGGCGAAGGCAATAAAATTCCTTTGACGTATGTTGACGAAAATGCGGATAATACACTGGGAGAGCTTTTCCCTTTATCCGATGTGGAGCCAAGGGAAGATGAGATTGATATGCAGCTTATCGAGAGCATGACAAAACATCAAACACTCACTGAAGAAGCTATCCTCGGGATGCTTGAGGCACACGCAGAATTCCTTGAGGCCGGTGGCGACGATGGCCGTTTTGAACAATTGCACACTGCCGGGGTACCGCTTAATATTTATATGACACAGACAAAGGCGGGAAAACAGTTTAAGACGGGCATGAGAACATTACCTAAAAATTTTAGTTTTGCGGATGAGGATCTCCGTGCATCTGAATTCACGGGTTGTATGGCGGATGGCGTGGACTTTAACGGTGCCGACCTTACAGGCTCGCTGTTTACCAATGGTTTCTTCCGTGGTGCCAATTTTGAGGATGCGAACCTTACCAATGTTGATTTTACAGGTTCGGATCTTACAGGAGCCAACTTCAGGGATACAGACCTTACCGGTGCCGATTTTGAGATCACCAACTGTACCGGTGCCGACTTTACTGGGGCTAATACCACCGATGCGACATTCAAAGGCGCAAATGTGAAGGATGTGAAATATTGATCACGGATCTTACTAACAAAAAGGGCTGTCTCAAATGTGAGACAGCCCTTTTTATATAATTTGACCATGGCCTATTTCAGAGCCTCATAGTTTTTCAGTAGTTTGTTGTATTCTTTCCTGTCAGAAGGCGTACCAATTTGTGCCTCTACTTTTGGAAGCTGTACCTCGGCATCTGCCTTGCGCTTGTGGTACACCAGGAAGTCGCAATAGTTCCAGTTATTAAGGAAATACGATTTGATGGCAATGCTTTCCTTATAATTGGCTTCGGCATTGGTGAGGTCTTTATTCATAAGGTAGCACGTAGCGAGCTGGTCGTGTAGGAACGCTTTGTCGGTATCGTCCCATTCCTGCGTAAGCGCATCTTTATAAACATTGACAGCGTCCTGGTATTTGCGTCCCATGATAAGCTTTCCGGCAGTATTAATAAAAGGTGTAGTCCTGCTGCTGGTTTCAGGAAACGACGAGCTTTCCGAAGCCGAAGATGTAACGCCTATCTCCCCGCCAAAAACGGATTCTTTCAGGTACTTAACTAATTTTGCATCAGAATCGGTCTCATCGAAGAAATCCTGAAGTGGCTTATAATTCCCTTCATTTAGTACCACGGTAGCATTAACAGAATTGCTCAGCTTGTCATAAAGTGGATCAATAAGCTTTGCTCCTGAAATGTTCATTTCTGCAAATATTTGCTTTAACAGGTCCAATACTGCAAGCAAATGTGCTTTGTGCACGGCATCCACATGGTCGTTAAGCGGTATCACAAAAGCTTCCCCAAGTGTCCTCAGGGCAGCATTGGTTTCGCCTGCATTAAATTTTGTACGGGCCTCTATCAATTTTTCAGGTGCTTTTTTCAGGCTCTTTTTCGCAGCAAAAAGGGAATAAATAATGAAGAGGACTACAATTCCTCCTCCAATGTAAACGTAATTCATAAATGTGGTTTTTAGTGCCTCAAATGATAATGTGGCAGGTTAGATTGGTTTTCAAACAAAAATAGGATTATTATTTAAACAACCTAAATTCGTACAATAAAATAATGGAATAGTAATATCTTAATTGGCTTATTAATCATTTCAATTGTTTTCTGATAAAAATGGTACAGGAAACAGTTATTGCGATGAACAGTACAACCGTTTCGAAGGATACCAACATAATCCAGTTACTAACATCGTAGAAACCGGGCATCAGCCAATTCAGCAATGCTTCGGATGAAAAAAAGCAAAGCAGGAACAATATGATAAAAATCCCGAAATGGATTAATAGTATGTATCGTTTTTTCATTTTAAAATTTAGCGTGAAGCTGTCAAATGTAACAAAAATCTCTCTAATCCTTCAAAGATAATTCTCTATATCTGATTCCATAAGATTAAGGAACCCGAAACTCCTAAACATTGAGTTCTATCCATACAGGCGCATGGTCGCTGGTCTTTTCCCAACCACGTACGTGCTTATCTACACCACCCGCTTTCAGTTTTCCTTTCAGCTCGCTGCTCAGCAGGAAATGGTCGATGCGAAGGCCCGCGTCTCGCCCATAAGCATTGCGGAAATAATCCCAAAAGGTATAAATTTTCTCGTCAGGGTAGAGGGTACGTATGGCATCAGTCCAGCCCTGTGCCAAAAGGTTGTGGAATGCCTCGCGGATCTCGGGGCGGAAGAGCGCATCATCTACCCAGCGTTCCGGCTTGTATACATCCAGTTCGGTTGGCATTACATTGAAATCACCCATCAGCACTACCGGAATTTTGAATTCCAAAAGCTGTTTGGCACGAATAGCAAGGCGGTCGAACCATTTGAGCTTATAATCAAATTTTGGCCCCGGTGCAGGATTGCCATTCGGCAGGTAGAGGCAGCACACGAGTACGCCATTTACAAGCGCCTCGATATAGCGGCTTTGCAGGTCCTCCGGGTCGCCCGGCAAACCGCGCCCGACTTCCTTCATCTCAATGCCATCCTTTACGAGTATGGCAACGCCGTTCCATTGCTTCTGCCCGTGCCAGATTGCCTGGTAGCCTGCTGCTTCAATAGCATCTATCGGGAATTTCTCCTGCGGCGCTTTGAGTTCCTGAAGGCAGGCCACATCAGGTTTTGCTTCTTCAAGCCATTTCAGGAGGACGTTAAGGCGGCCATTGACACCGTTAACGTTATAAGTAGCTAATTTCATAACTCTAAGTTACGAAATGGTTGTCGGTTGATGGTTGACGGTTGTCGGATTTTTAACATCCTTATAAAATTAACCCACACCTTATATACTGTCGGTCGATAATAAATAGAAAATAAAAAATAATCACTTCTACCTTTTCCCTATCTCAATAACCGAGCTTCCGTAAATCCTTATAGTAGACTTTATAAAATCCTCCTCATTAGCTTTGTAGATGTTATCCACATATTTCTGCGGGTTGCGGTCGATATAAGGGAACCATGTGCTGTGTACCTGTATCATAATGCGGTGGCCTTTTTTGAAGGTGTGCAATATATCCTGTAATGGAATATTTACTTTCGTTATTTGGTTAGGGACAAAAGGCTCAGGCTTCTCAAAGCTGTTCCTGAAACGCCCCCTGAATACTTCCGAACGTACCAATTGCTGGTAATCTCCCATCACGATATTTTTTGGGTTATCTTCATAGTTGGGTTCGTCATCAGGATACACATCGATAAGCTTTACTATAAAGTCGGCATCGGTACCTGTCATCGAAACGTCCAGTTTTGCCATGATCTCTCCGGAAAGCTCCATGTCATCTGTCAGCACTTCCGACTCAAATGTCAGCACATCCGGCCTGCGGGCTGCATTCCGCTGGTCATCCGACATAAAGTTGCGCGGCGTGAAGGTCAGCCCCTCGATCTGTGAAGTGTACGGCACCGGCTTGGCAGGGTCACTAATGTATTCAAAGACTGCTTTGTCATTAAGCACTTTGTTGATACCCAGTTTTCCTTTTTCGCCAAAATAAAGCTTTGTATTGGCAGTGGCTTTCGGAGGCCATACATCAAAGGTTTTCCATTTCTTTACGCCCGTGTCAAACATATAGGCTTCGGGCAGGTTGGGGTTTACACCATCTTTTAAGTAATAGGCGAAGAACTTGCGCTCAATATCCCTTTGGTAAAAAGTGGAAATGCTGTCGCCAAAATAAATATGGTTGTGTGTAGACTTGCCTCCCTCACGTGCCCATGCGCCATGCGACCACGGGCCCATCACGATCGTGTTCTTTGCAGTAGGCGTAGATTTCTCAATTGCTTTGTAAATGTTCAGCGGGCCGGAAAGGTCTTCGGCATCAAACCATCCGCCAACGGTCATTACAGCAGGCGTTATATTCTTCAGGTGGGGGAGGATGCTCCTCTTTTGCCAGAACTCATCGTAGTTTGGATGGTTTATGATCTGGTTCCAAAAGAAGTTATCATAATGGTACTTTTCGGTAATGTTTTTCAATGGCCCAAGGCGCAGGTAAAAATCATAGGCATCTTTAGATGGGTTCCCATACATACGCATTAGTGCACTTTCAAACCAGTTGTCTTTTGTATTACCGTTTTTTTGGTATCCGAACACTGCAAACGCCGGCGTATAGCTTTCGAGATAAGCCCCCATGTGGTGGAAATCGTCAAAGAAGAAATCAGAAACCGGTGCCTGTGGCGATACGGCTTTCAATGCAGGGTGGGCATCGGGCAGGGCAGCAGCGCTGTAAAACCCGGGATAGGAGATACCATATATTCCGACTTTTCCATTATTGCCTTTAATATTTTTTAGCATCCATTCTATCGAGTCCCAGGTATCGGAACTTTCATCAATGGCTTTCTTGTTCTTACGGTCATTGCCGGTAATGTTAGGTGTCATGTTATCGAACATGCCATCCGACATATAGCGGCCGCGAACGTCCTGGAAAACGAGGATGTATTTGTCCTTTACAAGGTAGCTGGACGGATGTCCATGGGTTTTGTAGTCTGCATAGCCGGAGGCATTGTAGCAGGTGCGGTTCATCAGTATCGGGTAAGTCTTCGACTTATCCTTTGGCACATATACCACCGTAAAGAGCTGGGCACCGTCACGCATTGGGATACGGTATTCGAACTTCTCGTAGTTTTGGCGCATGTAAATGGAATCCTTATTTTGCTCCTGTGCGAATGCGGTGAAGGAGAGAAGGGTTAAGAGGAGGAGGTGTATTGTTTTCATAGTCTTAATTTTCATTATATTTTTTATCGACATATTCCTGGTAAAATAAATCATGATCTTTTTTTACAGAATTTAAGAATTTCGTTCCATATTTCTTCTCAAATGCAGCATTCATTGCTTTTTCATAACATTGAAATTTAAATTCTCCATCCTGGATTGGGCCGGAACATCCAACAATATAATAATTTACGAGAATACCTTTTTTTGTAAAAGCCTTTTTTACATATTCCATCTTATCGTTCGAATAACCAAAACCAGCGCCAAAATAATATATATAATGCCCTTTTCTTATTTCTTTTGCGGCACGATTGTTTCCATTAATACATGCGGTATCAATTATTTTAAATATTTTTTTATTATTCTTTTTGTTACCACTCTGCATAGCATAATTAACCGAATTATAAACTACAATAGTGTCATTTTGTTTTGCAGACAGATCTTTTTCTTTCGATTTATTACAGGAAAGAAGTATTATTGTCAATAGTGAAAAACAGACAATTTTCATTTGTTATTTTTTAGAGGTCATATTCCAATGGTATTCCTGAGCCTGAGTGAACGATATGAAATCCATAGGATGGGCAAGGATAATTTCCCTGTAGGCCTGAAACATTTGCCTTGCGGCGATAAGTGGCTCCATATTACCCGTTCCTGTGCACAGTCCCGGTATGGCAACAGAGGCTATCCGCGGATCATTTACAGCCGTGATCAGAATGGCTTTCATTGCCAGGTAGGCATTGACGGATGTATCTATATCCCGGCTCGTAGGGATGCGCATGGTAGGAGCTGAAATTAAAAAGGGTATATCGCTGTCGCCGGTCTCTATCGCAATAGCTTTACCAACTAAAAGCTCACCTTCCGGCAATCCTTTAATTTGCTGCTGTAGCCTTTCCTGAACTCCCCACCCAAATCTTTCGGATAAGGCAAGATCAAGCCCACCATCCATAAAACCAAAAGAATTGGCCGGGCTTACCACAGCATCGCACTTTAGCGTGGTGATATCTTCCTGTATTATCTCAACATTCTCTTCAGAATTGAAGAATACGGTCCAGGCATCAAGAAGCTTTGTAGAAAGTGCTGATAATATAATTTTCATATGAATTATTTGGAGTTTGGCGTCCTATTTTCAAGTGATGTAATGCAATTTTTCAAACTTTTGAGCCATTCATTATTAACGTTTTTATTTTGTTCATTGCTAACTAATTGACTTTTTAATATTGGCAGAAAATGGATGTCACCCAAATCTGTGATAGCGTCAAATAGTAATGACTGATAGTCTCCGCTTAACAGTTCTTTCTCAATTATATCCTTAATCCTGATATCTTTACGTTTAGCGAGCCCGGCTATCGCTTCAAATTTTGTATCTATGTTACGGTCGCTTACTCTTTTCCATAGAGCCGCCCGTATCATTTCATTATCGCTATCTACTAGTGTCCCAATACCAAATGTAGCCCAATTTCTAACGCTAGCGGCTGTGTCTTCAGAAAGATATAGTAGTGTGTAAATTGCAATTGCATCCTCAACACCCAGCAAGGCATTTACAAGTGCCTCCCTAACAAAACTATCTCGGAAGTCTTTAAATGAGACTAAGGTTTGTATTTGTGAGTGGGTTAGCTTGTCATTATTATGGCCGATGGCATATAGCAAAGTGCTAAGTACTGCAGGTTCATTTTCACCAGATAAGAGGTCAAAATATAATTTTAAAGTCTCATTATAAAAAGGCCGCGGAGGAATACCTAATTGAGCCGAAACATTTATTCCTATTTCCCTAAACCTTGCATTTTCTGATTGCATTAGCAAAATGCTTTTATCAAATACTTCCCTGTTTGGCCTTTTCCGTAGCGCGGCGATATTATCCCAATAAGTCCTCTGCGATTTATTGTTCATAAGCCGCGAAAAAAGTTTTTCATCAGTCCAGTTATTCCTGCCCATCAATGTTATGTGTCAAATACTCAGTTAAAAAAATTCCCCAAAGTGCCACAATACCCCAGAAGGGTCGTGCACAAAACATTCTTTGCCCCAGTCCAGCGTACGTACCGGGACAACTTTTACACCATCATATTTTTCGGGCAGGTTCAGCACTTTGAGCTCGTTGTAAAAACGCTCGGTATCCTCCACTTCCATAAAAACCATGGTATTGTCTACCCAGTCCTTTACATAGTAGGCCTGCAGGTAGAACGACAGTGCGCCGCTGTGGAAGACCGACATATTATGGAATATAACATTTTCCTCGAAACCGAGGTCGCGGTAAAATTGGCGTGATATTTCGAAGTCTTTTGCCCCGATGAACGGGCGGATTGATTTGCCTTTGTGCTGCATTGCTTATTTTTGATTGGTTAAAGTAAAAGTAGCAATTATCCCATTATAACACCAAATAATATAAGTACGATAAGAAACACGACAAACAAGTAGGCGTAGTCTTCAGAATAGTCATTGCCCGCGGGCGTTTTTACAGGGTTATATCGTATGTTGCTGAGTACGGATACTTTTTCGCGCAGCCCGGAGTCACCGTGGGCAAGCCTTATCAGTTTCCTGTAAAGAATTATTTTTGACGAATCATCAAGAAATTTTGAAGCAATTACCAACTCATCGATAATCAGTCCGTTGGTTGTAATATCGTCTATGCTGACCAGATAATTGAGGTTCTCTGTACTAAGCACTTCATTGATTATTTCAAATAAAGTGGTGCCGTCTATAGTACCGCCTGTATTAAAAACCCTTTCACGGATATTCCTGAAAACCATAAGGAACGATACCGCCATTGCATTCCCCGATTCAGGCCTTTCTGCCGCCGGTTTGCTTTGCTCGTGCCGCCAGTCATCGTATACCTTCCTGCTCGACAGATCTCCCAGGATGATATACGATTCAGCTATCTCCTTGAATATTTCCTCGCTTTGACGGCTGCCATTATTCCGGTCCGGATGATGGCGGAGGGCCAAAACCCTGTACGCTTTTTTCACCTCATCCTGAGTAGAACCGGGTGTAATGCCAAGTATTTTGTAATGGTCTTTCATTCGGGAATTGTTCAACACTATTTTTATAACGCAAAATCAACGTACATAATATCACGGCAATACTATTATTTAGCCACTATCCTGTCCAGCCTGATTTTTATTACAAGTGTTGAATCGGGAGATACATTAGGGGGGTAGCCTTTCCGCTTTACCAGGTAAGGTGGGCAGGTAAGCTCACGTATTTCACCTTCCCTCATCCCGCGCAGCCCTTCGTCTACAGCCTGTGTGGCCTGGTTGCCGCCTATTAGTACCCTTACTGGCGATGTTGAGTCGTAGTTGGAATAAAGCACAGTCCCATTACGATAACTGGTGGTTTCATATATAAACACTTCATCGCCTGCCTTAGCTGCTGCACCGGAGCCTTTTTGCACTATACGGTACTGTAGCCCTGATGGTGTACTGACTATTTTTGGAGCACAACCCACCAAAAATATAATTGCTATAAATACTAATGCTTTCATACGATTTTTACTTAGATGTCAGACAATTGGTTAAAAATAGTAAAATTTCCCAATCACACCGCCAGTGCCAAAATGATTATCACGATGAGCAGGATAAAAAAATAGGCTGTGCCCTTGGTTTCTTTAGAATTTAAAGGTTGCGGGGCTTCATAAGGATTGCTGCTTTTTTCGTTCATTACGGCTATTTTTTCTATTGTCCTGAGGTCTCCATCTGCCAGTTTGAGCAGTTTGTCATGTATCGCCGATTTCGACGCGTCAGTAAGGAACACGCCGGCAACAAGTATTTCATCGATGATCAGGTTGATGGTACACACATCGCCTGTGCGTATCAAAAAAGCAATATTCGCCTCTGAAAGTACATCGTCCATTACTTTATACAACGCGTATTTGTTGATGTACCCGCCCGCATTGAAAACCCTGTTTTTGATATCCTTAAAAATGATCAGGAAAGTTGCAGCCGTTTTTTTAGCTTTTGGGTCTGCTGCCCGCAACACTTTCCCGGGGTTAGCTACCAGATAGTCGTAATCCTGCCTGCGGGTAAGGTCGCCCAGTATTTCGTAAGATTCAGCTATTTCCTTAAAACGTTCCTCACTGGCAGTATTCCCATCATTCCTGTCGGGATGATACTGTAGAGCCAGTATACGGTAGGCTTTCTTTATCTCATCAGTGGACGAGGCCGGGGCAACACCGAGTATTTGATAATAATCTTTCATCAGGAAAGCTTTTCGAAGTACGAAAGTAATGCAAAGCCGTGATATCGCAAAATCAATTATAAGTTACTGACACTACTGGGAACTGCGACCGCGACTGAGAACTATTTACCGACCCATTCCTCCAGCCGTTTTTTATTTGCCGTAAGGCTCCCAATCATAAAGAACTTATTTTTCGCTAATGCCGCTGATTCACCTATCTTTTCCTTCATTACACCTTTCCTTTTGATATAATTAGAGTGCAGGAAATAGCTGCCTGTTGCATCTTTTACGATATAACCCGTATGGAAATCCAGCCCGACAATGAAAACCGAATTCTCCGGCTGTTTATCCATATAGGCTTCAAAATTCTTAATGCCTGAAAAAGTATGAATGTCGGTACACAGCTTTTTTATCATCTCGCCCGATGCGCATTGCGCCAGCTTTACACGTTCGATCTTAAGGCCAAGGTCAGCGAGTGTATTGGTAACAAAATAGCCGCACGCGATCTCTCCTTGCTGTGGGGTGCGTGTCATGCCGTAAAAGTCCCAGGGAGTGCCGTTCCAGTAGGCGGGAAGACTGTCATTCACAAGATGGAAGAAATAGCTGGAAACTTCGCTGTAGGGTTTGCCCGAAAGTTCCGCTTTATGTTTGGTTATGGAGATTTTAAAGGCTTCGTAATTGGCGGGATCCTTAGTAATGGAAGCGTTAGGTGCGGTCTTATCCCATTGGCACGCCATAAGGATAATAGTGGCAAACAGCGCAAGTAAAAGTTGTTTCATAGGTAGGGTGATAGGTTACCTATATAAACTGATTTTTTGCCTCTGTATTGTATTGGTGTAATTTGCTAACTGAAAACTGTGACTGCGACTGAAACTACCTGTTCGCTTTCCACTTCGCGATGGCTTCTTCAAAAAACGCTTTTAATTCTGCGTTAGTGTCAATGTTTTGGATGTCAGCGTAATAAGCAAGGAAGCCTTCGGTGCATAACAGTTTTAATCCCAACGCTTCATGTTTTCAGGTGTAAGGATACGTTTCGGTTCTTGCGAGTTCAGGTCGAGAACCAATTCAAGATTGGCATAATCAACCGAACCGTCACCTAATACCTTCGATGCATAAAGTCGCCCTTCTTTCGTGGCAATAATTCTTTTATTATCATCTGTGTCAGCCCATTTGATGCCTTCCAGTTTCGTTTTTTTGTACTTTTTAGCTATATAAAACAAGTCAAAATTTTTACGATGTTCACTGTGGTAAAAGCTTATCTTCAATAGTGATGTGCTGTTTGTAATTGCTTTTTTCCAAAGCTTCGGTACTATTGGTTCAAGGCTTGCAGGTTGTCGTTCAGCCCAGAAGGGATCAGGAGTCCTTTGGGTTATTCGAAACGTTTCTGCAGCCACAAACTCATCATCAGCTATTTCTGTCCACCCTTCCCTTTGCAGGCGATGGTCAAGCAATGTATTTATCTGCCCTTTCCAAACATTATAGTCATTCCCAACTTTTGCTGCTGCTATATTTACAGATGCCGGAATTGGCAAGTTGGGGAGTGGGTCAACAGGATTGTAAAAGTTGAGCACAACATTATTTTCATTATCAAACAATCCGCCGCCGGTTCCGAATAATGTACTGTCATGCTCCCATGCTGCCAGCGCCGTCCAGTAAGGTGGGCGGCTAATAATAGTGCGGCTGATAGTGCGGTTGGGGAGGTAATCATCATTATCTATAAGGTAGATCAGGTAATTGCCGGAAGGGGAAATATCGCTACGCCTCACCTGTACTTTCTTACTGATCCATTGCCCGGTCTCAAAGCTGTCGTCATCAAGGTTCCAGATAATCATCCGGATCCATTTTGTAGGCCCATGCCGGAATATAATAGCTTTATTGGCTTCCCTTGCTTTTATGAAAAAAATTCGTGCATGCATTTTTCAAAAATAGGAAAGAATAATGACATAGGCATAGAGGAGTTTGTCGCTGACTGAAATACAATATGGTAATTCAAAATAGATAATTATTTATTCATCCCTCGAAGAACGGATTTGCTGAAAGCTCTTATCCATATTTGCGCATATTATTTCATACCTGTGGAATATCTCATCCAGTTGGTCCCAGCTCGTGCCGTTAAATTTTGGGTTATTGTTGCCTGTAGGTGATGGAAGTTTGCGCTTGTAGGTGATATTAGCAGTTTTATGATTTGGATTTCCACTTCGCCATGGCTTCTTCAAAAAACGCTTTTATCTCTTCTTTTTCACCATCGGCACAAACCTTGAATGTATATCCGTCTTTTGTGGTCACTTTCATATAAGGGCAGTAAGTTGCTCCGGCATAGTAGACCGTATCGATAGTTTTGATGTCCTTGTAATAGGCTGAAGATACCTTTGTCTTTGCAGGATCATCTTTATCCAGCCAATATTTAGCAAGGCGTTTATTGGTAAAGAAATTCCCTGCGGTCTCGTTATCCATTTCCGAATAGAAGCGTATTATCTTTTCGTTCTTATCGAGAAGGCCGATCTCTCCGATGCGTTTTATGTCTTTTTCAGATAGGGTAGAACCGGGAGTGATGCGGTTGCAGGAGGTTAAAACTATTAAGGAGAGAAGGATAAGTAGTTGGTTCATTGATTGATAGCTTTGGGCAATTGTGTGGACTTTTAATTTACAATTTACAAATACAAAACGCCATATGTTTTTGATAGCTGATTGTTCGTAAAAATATTAAAAGCTTTAGAACCTTTAACAGTTACTAATCTGATTTTTACGTCTTTTTCCTCAGTAGAAAGATTTTCTATTAAATCTTCCATAAAATCCAAAACTCTTTTATCAATTCTGTCATTGTGTATAGCTACAATTCTTTTTGTTTTATAAATGTCAATCAGGTAGTCGATATTTAAATCGTTTTTATTAAACGATATTTCAACGATTGGCAAATCATCTTCTTCTAAAAACTTATTTGTCTTTAAAAAATGTTTTACATCTTCGTATATCATAGCTTTTAAAATATTTGGCTGGAGTAAAGATAGCTATTACAATCTTACATATCATGACATCTGCAAGAGCATGACGCTCGCGCCAGCGGAGGAGACATAAAAAATTGTAATTATTTAAGAGATATATATTATATTTGGCAAACAAATTTATTATTATGAAAGCATTTTGGATTTTTGGAGGTATATTGGGGGCTTTAATCGTTGCTGCTTTTAGTGACGAAAAAGATGAAAAGGTTGTAAAATTTGGCACAGGAGAATCTGATGATTATTTAAGAGGTTTTGAGGATGGTAAAAATTACTAAATCGATAGTGAATTTGAAATTCGTGTCGATATGAGTAAACTAACGCTCCTTACGAACGTGAGCCCCGCTAGCGCGAGCTTCTAACTTGTGTAGGCCGCAATAGTCCAAACTGAACGATATGAGTTAGAAGTCGCGTTGCAACGAACTCGTAATTTACCTGAACCTATAACTTCCCCCTCAAATACTCCCCCGTCACACTCTTCACATTCTTCGCAACTTCCTCCGGTGTTCCGAACGCTACTAAATGCCCACCATTCTCGCCGCCTTCGGGGCCGATGTCGATAATGTAGTCGGCGCATTTGATGAGGTCGAGGTTGTGCTCGATCACAATAATGGAATGCCCTTTGTCAAGCAATGCTTCAAATGAGGCTAATAACTTCCTGATATCATGGAAATGCAGCCCCGTTGTAGGTTCGTCGAAAACAAATAGTACCTTATCTTTGGTCGCGCCTTTTACAAGGAATGACGCCAGCTTGATGCGCTGCGCCTCACCGCCCGAAAGGGTAGAGGAGGACTGCCCCAGCTGTACATAGCCTAAGCCGACATCCTGTAGCGGCTGTAGCTTGGTCATAATCTTGGCCTGCTTGTGCTCACTGAAGAACGCTACGGCATCATCCACGGTCATGGTAAGTACGTCGTCTATATTTTTGCCTTCAAAAGTTATTTCGAGTACCTCTTTCTTGAAACGCTTGCCATTGCAGGTTTCGCATTCCAGGTGCACATCGGCCATGAACTGCATCTCGATGGTCACTTCGCCTTCGCCCTTACACGTGTCGCAGCGTCCGCCATCCACATTGAAGGAAAAGTGCTTGCTTTGGTAGCCCCTGTGCTGTGACAGTTTCTGTTTCGAGAACAAGTCGCGGATATCGTCATACGCCTTGATATACGTCACCGGGTTGGAACGCGAGCTGCGCCCTATCGGGTTTTGATCAACGTACTCAATATGTTTTATATGGCTATAACTGCCCTGCATTTCGGTGAACTGGCCAGCCTTTTCGCCCACACCTTCCAGTTTTTTTTGTAGGGCGGGGAACAATATTTTTTTCACCAGCGTACTTTTGCCGCTGCCCGAAACACCTGTGATTACGGTAAGGCAGTCCAGCGGGAATGTCACGTCGATGTTTTGCAGGTTGTTCTCCCGCGCACCAATTATGTCGATATGGTTCTTGAACTTGCGGCGTTTTTTCGGCACGGAAATTTCGAGGTCGCCGTTGAGGTATTTCGCGGTAAGCGAATCGGATTTTAATATTTCTTCATAGGTGCCCTGCGCTACAAGCTCACCGCCAAGGGTACCTGCTTCAGGGCCAATATCGATGATCATATCAGCGGCTTTCATAATATCCTCGTCGTGCTCCACCACGATAACGGTGTTGCCCAGGTTGCGCAGGCCTTCGAGTACGGTAATGAGCCTTTCGGTGTCCTTGGGATGCAGGCCGATGCTCGGCTCATCCAGTATGTACATCGAGCCCACAAGGCTGCTGCCCAGCGATGTCGCGAGGTTAATGCGCTGCGACTCCCCACCTGAAAGCGTGTTCGAACGGCGGTTGAGCGTAAGGTAGCTAAGGCCGACCTCCTGCAAAAAGCTCAGGCGGCTGTTGATCTCGGTCAAGAGGCGTTTGGCTACTATAGTATCGTATTCATTAAGTTCCAGCCCGTTGAAAAACTCAGCGAGGTTTTTTATCGGCAGGTCTACCAGGTCGCTAATGGTGCGGTCGGCTATTTTTATATAGCTGCTCTCGTGCCTCAGGCGTTTGCCTTTGCACGTCGGGCATTTGGTCTTGCCGCGGTAGCGCGACAGCATCACGCGGTTCTGTATCTTGTAATTCTTCTCTTCGAGCTCGGTAAAGAAATCGTTGAGCCCGGTAAAATATTTATTGCCGTTCCATATCAGTTGCCTGTCACTTTCCGAAAGCTGGAAATAGGGCTTATGCACAGGGAAATCAAACTTGTGCCCGTTGTTCACCAACTGGTCGCGGTACCAGCCCATGCTCTCGCCGCGCCACGGATAAATGGCGTTCTCGAACACCGATAAGGCTGTATTTGGCACTACAAGTTCCTCATCAATACCAATGATGCTGCCATAACCTTCGCAGGCAGGGCACGCGCCATAGGGGTTATTGAAACTGAACAGGTGTACGTTCGGCTCGGGAAAGGTCATGCCGTCCAATTCAAAATTATTGCTGAACACCATGCGGTTGCCGGTCGCCACGTCCTGTAAAAATGCAGCACCCTTGCCTTCGTAAAAAGCAGTTTGCACAGCATCGGCAAGGCGGTTATAGAATTCCTCCTCGTCCTTTACCACGATACGGTCGACTACCAAGAGTACTTCTTTATTTGCAAAATCAACGCCTTCGAGTTCGTCCAGGCGCAGCGTTTTGTTATCAACCAAAATACGCGCAAAGCCCTGTTGCAGCAGTACTCCCAGTTTTTCTTCGATGGTGCGGCCTTTCTCGGTATGCACCGGGGCAAGGAGAAGCCAACGGCTTTCGGCCTCGAGCTGTTTCACCTCATTCATCACATCGGTCACGGTATGCTTTTTCACCTCACGGCCCGAAACAGGGGAGTAGGTGTGGCCCACGCGTGCATAAAGCAGCTTGAGGTAATCGTATATCTCGGTGCTGGTGCCCACGGTAGAGCGGGCGTTGGTGGTGTTCACCTTCTGCTCGATAGCGATAGCCGGGGCAATTCCCTTAATATATTCCACTTTGGGCTTGTCAAGGCGGCCGAGGAACTGGCGCGCATAGGACGAAAGGCTCTCCACATAGCGGCGCTGGCCTTCGGCGTAAAGGGTATCAAAGGCAAGGCTCGACTTCCCGGAGCCCGAAAGCCCGGTAACCACCACCAGCTTGTTGCGCGGGATAGCCACATCAAGGTTCTTGAGGTTGTGTAGCTGCGCGCCTTTTATAAGTATATTCTTCTTAGGTTCTAATGTCGAAAAATCGGTCTTTATCATGGCAAAAATTGAATAGCCAAAGATACGGGTTTTAGGGGAGAATTTTGTTAAGGGAATGAGAAGATGAGGATAGAAGAAGAGATTGACTAGTCCTAAAATAACGATACAGGATTAATAATAATAAAAGTACAATTTTTTAGACAGAAGTAGCTTCTTGGTTACTTCTGTTTTTTGTTTTATAAGTCCTCATTTTAATTTCCTTTT